>DAOULA010000099.1:0-62207 GCA_034420735.1 Dehalococcoidia bacterium | reverse complement strand
GTCGGTGATGGTGAGAGCCACGTCGTCCGGGGCCGTCACCCCGGTCGCGTCCACCGTACCCGACACGGTGACGGTCTTGTCCGCCGCGTCCACGTCGTTGTCCACCGCCGTGACCGTCACGACCCCCGTGCTGGTCGTCGAGTTCGCCGCGATGACAAGCTTCGCGTTCTCGCTGAGCGTGTAGTCCGATGCAGACGCGCCGGACCCAGCCGCCGCCGTCACCGTCACCGTGACCGCCGCCCCGGCGGCCCTGTCCAGTGTTGCCGTTACCGTCGCGATTCCCCCTGCCTCGGCAATGGCCGTCTCCGATAGATGCAAGGTCACCGCGACGGTGGCGTCTACCTTGTGGCCGCCCTGGTCGGCCAGGGCCGGGTGGCTCAGGTTCGCGTTGTCCCCATCGCCGTCCCTGATCGTCCCGCCGTTCAGTGCCAGCTTGTTCTCACCGATGCTCACGCCGTTCTCGTCGACTTCTCCCGCCACCACGGTATAGGTGAACTTCAAGGTCTTCGTCGTCGAACCGGAGGCGTAGTCCGCCTGCCGCTCGGCGCTCCCCACCTGCAGGCCCAGCTGCGGCGTCCCGCCCACCGTCACGGCCTCGCTGAACGTCACGCTCACCGTGATGTCCTCCCCGGCGGCATAGGCGCCGCCGCTCGTAGGCGTCGAGGCGATGGCAAGGGCGCCCGCAATGGTCGGCTGCCCGCAGACCGGGGCGCCAGGAGCGTCCGACCACGGCAGGTTCAGCGCCCGCTGAAGCTCGGCCGTCGTCGGGTCCTCCAGGTCGAAGTCCCGGATGGCCGCCGGAATGCTACCCGTCAAACTGTTCCCGGCCAGCCGGAGGCCCACGAGGTTGGTGAGGCTGCCAAGCTCCGTGGGGATGCACCCGCTCAGATCGTTGTCGTCCAGGTACAGCCGGGTGAGCCTGGTCAGGCTGCCCAGCTGTGACGGTATCGCGCCCGTCAGGCCATTGTCGTTGAGCCGCATCTCGATCAACTTGGTCAGACTCCCCAGCTGCGACGGTATCGCGCCGTCCAGCCGGTTGCCGTTGAGGCTCAGCTCCGTGAGGCTGGCGAGGCCGCCCAGCTTCGCCGGTATCGCGCCGGTCAGCCGATTGGAGCTGAGCCTCAGGGTCTTCAGATTCGACAGGTCGCCCAGATCGCCGGGAATCGACCCGCTCAGGCGGTTGCGGCCCAGGTTCAGCCTCGTAAGGTTCGCCAGGTCCCCCAACTCACCCGGTATCGAGCCGGTCAGCCGATTCTGCTCCAGGTTCAGCCTCTTCAACTTGGTCAGGTCCCCGAGCTTCGACGGGATGCTGCCGTCGAGTCTGAGGCGCGACAGCCGCAGGAACTGCACCCCGTCCGACGAATCGGTCAGCGTCACGCCCGTCCACGTGGACACGGCGATGTTCTCGCTCCAGTTCAGCGTCACAGTGCCTCTCAGTGTGTCCTTCACCGCGAGGAGCGTCGTGCAGTCGCGCACCAGGCCGGAGTGGTCCGCCGGGCTGGGCACCGCTGTGCCGTTCGAGCACACCGCCTTCACCGTCACCGACACGCTACCCGCCACCGAGTGAACCCCGTCGCTCGCGGTGTATGTGAACGAGTCCTCGCCGTGGAACCCCGCGTTGGGCGTGTACGTGACCACGCCCTCGGAGTCGAGGACGGACGACCCGTTCGCGGGCTGAGTCACCGACGCCACGACCACGGTGTCGTCCGCGTCCTCATCCGCGTCGTTCTTCAGGACCGAGACGATGACTGCCGTCGATTCGTCGGTCGTCACCGCGTCGTCCACGACCACGGGGGCCTCCTCCACGTCCGTCACTGTGATGCTCACGGCGACGGACACCGCGCCGGACCCGTCGTCAACCTCCACCTTCACCGCATAGCTCGATCTCTTCTCGTAGTTGAGGGGAGCGCTGGTCTTGATCTGGCCCGTGGCCTCATCGATCTCGAAGGAGGCCGCGTCCGCGCCCGACAGGCTGTAGGTCAGGTCGTCGCCCTCGGCGTCCGTGGCCGTGACGGGCTCGCCTATGGCCGCGTCGGACTCGGTGTTCTCCGCCACCGTCCTCGAGGGCGACGACTCGCTGAACACCGGCGCGCGGTTGGACAGGGACGCGCTGTCCGACCACCGCCCCTTGCCGTTGGCGTTCACTCCGCGCACCTGGATCTTGTAGTTGACCCCGGCCTTCAGGCCCGTGACGACGTACTTCAGCCCGCCCGACGTCCACGACCGCTCCAGCACCGTCCAGCTCGACGGAATGGCCCCCTCGTCGTCCGCAGGGATGTGCCGCACGTCGTAGGACGTGATGGCAGACCCGCCGTCCCATGACGGCGCGGACCACGAGACCGAAAGCTCTCCCGCCCTAGCGCCGCGACCCGCCTGGACCCTCGTCGGCTCCCGCGGGACCCGCTGCCTCCCGAACTCCTGCCACGTCGCCGTGCCGTCACCGTTCCAGTCCGCCTTCAACACGGGGTACTGCCCCGACGTGCCGTAGTCCCACGCTGTGCCGCTCCACAGCCGGTAGGCGTCCGTGTTGGACGTGGGAGAGCGCATCTGCGAGCTTGTTCTGCCCCAGCCGGTGTCGCTGGTGGTCTGCCCCGACGTCTCGGTGTCCCATATGCTCTCCAGGTAGGACCCGCCACGCCACGTTCCGATCAGCCCGCCGACTTCATCCCCGACTCCCTCGACCTTCCCTATGGAGTAGCTTTCCCGAATGGCTCCCCCATCCTGTCGTGCCACGAGACCGCCAATCTTGTTCCCTGAACTGATCACGTTGCCATCTGCGTAGGTCCGTGTGACGGTACCGCTGTTGCGACCTATGAGACCGCCCGAAACGCCCCTGGCTTTCACATACCCAAGTGCATAGCTGTTCGTTACTGCAGCCGCGTTCCTGCCCACGAGACCGCCTGAGTTCCAGCCACCGGGTGCGTTCACGTCGCCGGAAGCGTAGCTGCTCGAGATCGTGCCGCCCAACGAGCGCCCAACGAGTCCTCCGGTGTTCTCATAGGTCGAGTCGATAACCGCATCCGCATAGCTGTTCGTTATGGACGCGCCGGAAGACAGCATCTCCCCGACCAGTCCACCGACGTTGCCGCGCCCATCCACGGCGCCGGTGAAGTGGCTCGCCGCCACCTTGCCGTGCGTGGACCCCACGAGGCCGCCCACCGAGTTGTTGCCGGACACGACGCCGATGCCGTAGCTGTCCGCAATGGTGGAGGCGGCGTTGGCGCCGATGCCGACCAGGGCCCCAACGTGGTCCTTGCCCGTAACCAGGGCGTTGCGCAGCACCACCCTCTTGAGCGCCGCCTTCGCGCCCGTGCCCCCGAACAGCCCCACGTGGTCGGTGGTGTCCCGGTCGACGTACAGGTTGGAGATGGCGTGGCCGCTCCCGTCGAAGACGGCGTTGAACGGGGCATCCTTGGTCCCTATGGGAACCCAGCCGGAACCGGTGTTCCAGTAGGCGTCTCCTGAATCCGCAGCCCCGCTTCCATCCGTGTCGAAGTCAAGGTCCGCCGCCAGCTCATACCCCTTGCATCTCGAAGAGGGACACCCTATCCCAGCCAGTCCGCCGGGATAGGCCGTCCCGTATCCCGCGTTCGTGGACGACCCGTCCCCGTCCAGGTCCCACCGAACGGCGTTCAGCTGCACAACGCTCTTTATCTCCAGCAGACCGTCGTCGTCCGTGTCGTAGTCCACTGCGACGGTGATCGTCACCTCCACGCTCGTCGTCCCGCTCACGCCGTCGCTCGCTCCAACCTTCAGCTTGTACTTCGTCCCTGCGGGGGAACCGAGTGCTGCTGCTATCGTGATCTCACCTGTGCTCGCGCCGATCCCGAACTTCCCCGCATCGTTCCCCGACGCGATGGAGTACGTCACCGTGTCGCCGTTCACGTCGATCGCCGATACGGACCCCACGCCGTCACCCACGCCCGCTTCCACGTCGACCACGAACGAGTACAACTCCGACTCGAACCTCGGTGGCTGTGGGCTGCACGTGGCCGTAGTTGCGCTTGCCGTGGGCGACCACAGGCCAGCCACCAGGCTGCGCTTCGTCCCGTCTCCGTACGCGCCCACGCGGAACTTGTGGGCCGTTCCGCACGACAGGCCCAAGGCCTTGTACTTCGTGCCCGTCACCCTCGCCTTCACAGTCTCCCACGTCTCCTCCCCGCTCTCGCGGTTCTGCACGTGGTAGCCCGACGCGCCGGTCACCGCAGCCCACGAGAGATCGACAGTCTCCTCTCCCGACGCCGTGGCCGTCAGGCTCGCTGGAGCCGGGGCGGGCGGCAGTGCCTTGCGGATGCGCACCATCAGCTTGTCGCCATCTTCCCACGGCTGCGACGATACACTCCAGCTCAGCGTGTTCTCCGTCGCATTCACCGTAGCGTCCGCAACGTCCAACGACAACGACGCTGCCCCGTCCAACTCGATGATGTCCACGCTCTGGCCCGAAAGGCCTGTGTGGGGCGAGACTTTCAGCTTCACGGTGCCAGCCTGTCCTGAGCCTGTCGAAGGGGCCTCATACGAGATGCTGTGGAGGGTAGCAGACGCGCCGTTGGAGTCGGTGAACGACGTGGGCTTCAGCACCCCGTTCGTGCCGTCGGCCCTGATTGTGCTGCCGACAGCCACGGGATCGAAGAACGCCTCATATAGCACTCCGGACGGCGCGGTCACGTAGACCACGTACTGCCTGTACCGCTTTTCGCTCTCGGGAGTCGGAGCGTCGCATGGGTCCAGGTAGGGAGGCCGCTCCAGGTAGGTGAACCCGTATTCACCTGCGGGCAGCGGTCGGAGCGTCTTGACCACCCCGACCGGGTCGACCTCGAACAGGGCGCTGTCCTCGCCTTCAAGGCCCCCTTTGGTCTGGGACTCGTAGTTTATTTTGCGAGGGTTCACCCTCGTGCCCTCGGCCACGCCCGCCCCCAAGTCATAGCGTTCGATCTCGATGGGCTGATCTGACGCCATGTCGGCGGCGAGGTCGTAGTCACTCTTCCGGGTCCACCTGTACTTGCTATAGACGCAGTGAGCATAGGCTTCCGTGCCGTCCCCTTGGGCTATCTCCGCAACGATCTTGGCGATCTCTGCCTTCAGTGCGGTCATCGTGATGGTCGGGGCGGTCTGGCCTGCTACCGGCACGTCCAGCAGGTATGTCCGCTCCGTCGTCTGGCCGGCGCTGCTGGCGGTCGCCGATGGCAGCCACCGCTTCGAGTATTGGCTGGCGATGGTGTACATGTCGGGCGTTCCCATGGGCCAGTGGAGATACCCGAGGAAATACAGGCCCGTGCGTTGCGTCTGTTCGGCGGGGAACTCACGCAGGAAGAATATGCCCTCCCTGTTCTCCCATTGGGTGTCCCGCGTCGACAGGGTGTCCGGCCCGGAGGCTTGGGCTTCGGCACTCGTTGGGTACCTGTACCAACCCTCCACGGCCAGGGCCTTCAGCTCGGTGCTCCCGCTTCCCTTCAGGTACTCGTGAACAGTGAGGGTGTATTCCAGGCCTTTGGAGTATTTGAGCGGCTTGTATTGACCGGTGTTCGCGTTCTGGACCCTGTAGCTGTCTATCACCTGCCGGACCGACTCGATCGACGCACGGACCACCAGATCAGCCCCCGCAATCCGTTCTTGCAGCGAGGTCTCGCCACCCGTGGGGGTCACTCTCGACGGAGCAAGGATGCGCGTAGCCGTAGCTGTAGGCGCGGGCGCCTGGGTCGGTTCGGGCGTCGCAACTGTCGGCTGGTGCTCGGCAGCAGCGGGCAGGTCGGCAGGCTTGGCGCAGGCGATCACCGTCACTACCGCCAGGAGGCCAATCCAGAATCGCAGTCCTGTGGAGGTCATCGTTCTTCCCCTATGCCCAACGGGGTCAGGTCCTCCCGGTGCGGGGCGGCGCCGTGTTCGTTCCGGTAGACCTGCTTGAGATATCTAACATCTTCGTCCGGGACGGTCCTCTTTCCCTTCGGCTCGTACATCAGGAAACGCTGGAACCGGAGGTCGTACAGGTCGTAGAGGCCGGCAAGATGGCCGAACTCGTGCATGGCGACAGCCCTGGCGTAGACCGCGTACATCCTCTGCCCGTCGTAGTTGATGATGTCCCTGTCCATGCTGGATCTGGTGATCCATTTCACCGGAAACTCTCTTTCCGCAGAGTTAGGGTCTTGGGGGTCTGGAACCATGACGTGCGTGGGGTGCTCGAACATAATCTCAGAGACCACAATGTGGCCCTTATCCGTTATGGCACCGGTGAAGTCCACGCAGGCAAGGCCGTGCGTGGTGCAGACTCCCTCCTCGACTATCTTGGCAATGGCGACCACGGTGTCCTGGTTGACTCCCGCAGGGCAGCGATGGATGTCGTTGGGCGGGCCGTCGGTGCGGCAGAAGCGGACCATTGGTGTGCCCCCTCCTACCTGCGAATGCCATTGCTTCGCAGCCGAGACTATTCCGCCTGGAAGCGCGACCGAGTCGTGGACGTAGAAGCCAAAGCCCTCATCATCCTCGTCGGTCGGGGGCTTGGCTGGCATCTCGCCCAGCGCGTACGCGACCGTATGGTCGCGCTGATGGCCCCACACGGGCATGGGCTCCTGGGCGTACACATTCAACTCGTACCGGTTACCGGCGGGGGGCACGGACAGGACGGTCTGCGGAGCGGTGACCAAGCTGACCTCCACTGTGTAGGTGGCTGCGTCAAACATGTGCGCGATCTGGGCGTCGGGGGGGCCATGCTCGCTACTGGAGTCGTTGGTCTCGGTGACGCCGCCGCCTTTCAGCATGAGGATGGGGTCGGCCCCACTCCTGCCCTGAAGATAGACCCGCAGGTGAGATCGCAGGGGTAGCTTGAACTTGTAGAGGACTGCGTACTTTGGGGTGGTACTGAACGGCGACCTGCACAGGTCCTGCGGGTATTCCCTCCTGTAGGTTACTACCTTCTCCTTGGGTCGCTTACTGCCCAGCCTGTAGTCAAGGATGTTCATGGCGTCGTTCGTATCGACCAGATTGGTCGTGGCGCACTTCGGACATGCCGCAGTCGTGGCGTTCACCGTGCTGGCAGGCCCCGTCCGGGTGCCGCGAACGACACGGACCCTGTAGGTGTACTCCTTGCCGTCGCAGATCAATGGACCACTGTCCATAGAACTCGCGCCGCTCATAGTGGACAACTCGACGTAGGTGCTGTCCGGTGCGCCTTTCACCTTCCGGCTGACCTCAAATCTTGTCCCACTGGCCAACTCGTTCCACTTCAGGTTCACGGTCTTGGCGGTGGTCGAGATGACCGTGAGGCCAGTTATCCCCGGTATTGGTGTGGGCCGCGGCGTGGGTGTGGGCCGCGGCGTGGGTGTAGGCCGCGGCGTGCCCTTGACCGTGACGGACGCCGTGGCCAGGACGACGCCTCCGCCGGTCAGCGTGACCGTAGAGGTGCCGGCACTACATCCCCAGAACCGCCTGGTCAGGTCGGCCGGCGGCTCAGGACCTTGGGCCCCTGCGATCTCCTCATCGGGCGCGCTGCTGGGACACCTGGTGCTCTGCAGGGGAGCCGTAGCTGTGATACTCGCGTCCAGATCGACGGGCCGAAAATTGTACCCTTCGGCAATAATCCCGCGCCCCACGGTTATCGACGAGTGACTGACTCGCAACTCCCCGTAGGGGTTGGCCTGAGCTGTCTGGGCCTGCAACTGTTCCGCGTCCAACAGTTGGGACAGCACCACCACTGCCAATACCAGCGCCGCGGCACTCGCTACGGTCCACCACCGGTTACTCATTCTGTCTCTCTCCGTTCCTCCCGTTCCTATCGGTTCGCTTGGATTGGTCTCTCAACTCCCTGGCCGTCGCCTTAGGCGCGGCGGAAGCGCCAAGGCCTGCGGGGTAGAAGTTCTCCGGTCTCAATGCTCCATCTTTACCTCCCGTATGGCGGAGAGGACTCTAGCACGCGCCGAGGGTTGTCTCGAATAGCTCGGCAATCCAGGCTCATTCGGCAAACATGCAGAACCCTCCGGGTAACACAATAGAGGAAACTACGTGCCTTGTGTGTGAATTAGTAGTGACATTATGAGTGAATATATCGGTGATAGTCCTTCAACAGGGCTGGGCAACGTGCTAGACTAACCGCAAAATCACTAGCTCCGCTCGGGAGGCGCAGCCTTGACACGAGCGAAGCAACCGGAAGCAGAAGCCGAACGCCAAGCAGTAGGAGACCGCCTCTCCCGAATGAGCCAGACCAGCGTCTGTATCACCGAGACCCTAGACCCGGCAAATATCCTGCAAGGCGTGGTGGACGGGGCCCGTTCTCTGACCGGCGCCCGCCACGGCGGTGCCACCGTCCTAGCAGACGCAGCAAGATGCGGACAGATCGTCTACGCTTGTGAAGACTAGAGGCTGGTTCTGAGAGAATGGACGATGGCGGCGGCTACGTGAGCAGCCCACTGCCGGAGGTGTCTAGAGTGACCACTAACCCAGAGCTAGTCGGAGCTTGGGAAGGACTCACGTACGAGATCAACCGAACGACGGCATCACTCCTGTGCCTGCTCCGGGGAATGGAGCCAGTGCGCGAGTACGTCCTGCCCTGGTACAACAGTCTGCCCGAAGAGATGCGGCCTGGCGTCGGCACCCCCGTCGCGCCATCGTACGTATCGACTGCTCCCTCGCTCAGTGGGGCATCACTCGATCTCAACGGTATGCTAGGTGAGGGCGGAGAAACTGAACAGTTGGCGTTCACCGGCTGGATCGAAGAGGTCTATAACACGATTTGGGAAGGGCAATATCGCAGCCAACTGAAAGAAGCGATCAAGAGTGAGGGTGTTGTCTTCGAACGAGTAGGTCTTCAGGCGCTTGGAGACATTCGCCTGATTCGCAACGACCTCGTTCATAATCGACGCATCGCGAAGAGGTCCGCAAAATGCGAGTTCCTGAAGTGGTTTGACGAGGGCGACCGCATGTCGCTCCGCATGGCCCACGTGTTTGACTTCCTGAATCACATGGGTCTGCTGCCCGGCCGCCGCCCCTCGATCTCAACCGACTTTTCGGTCGTCTCCTGGACGCCTACGGTGAGCGAGGAAGATCTCTTGCGTCGGCCCGCCCCGAGTATCGTGTCAGTGCGGGTCACGTTCCTTCGGGAGGAAGAAGCGGGGCCAAACTACTACGGCGCAATCGCTATCTTCGAGAACGGGATCTGTGCTCAATACGCTTTCCGGTACCCGACCACCGCACAGACCGCTGACCTGCTGCAAGGACTGGTCGACATAGACGAGGATGGGAACCTGTGGCTCGGGGGCACGACGATTGACCGCGACCAAGTCTATCGAGCGGGAATGGACAACGTCTTCGGTGGAGGGATTACAAGGGACACGGACTTCGGTGGAACACCCGGGCCAGAGCTTTTTCGATTAAGCCCGGGGAGTTGAGGTCCCCATGAGAGCTGTCCAGGGCCCATGTACCCACGAGGACAGAGAGAGTTCAGACACGACATCCGCTCTGCCGCACCCTCCAGCGCTTCCTAGTCGAGGTTGACTTGCTGGAGGTACCATGGAACCATCCTAGAGGAATGAGAGAGCCTCCAACCCGAAAGGCGGAGGCTCGTAAGGGGTCATCTGGGACCGAGAGGCCCCATCCTTAGATCAGGACCTCCCACCGGAAAGTTCGCAGTACAGTCCCCTCTAGCCCACCAGCTACGGGAGCTTGGGCTCGGGACGGGCTCGAAACGGCGGAGCGGCTTCGTAAACTGCTTCCCGGCAGTTCGAGTCCCCGCTACTCTCAGCTCCGGTAGAGGTGCTCGGCTTGGACTCCGTTCAATACGCAGTCCAATGAGCAGCTCCCCACCGCCACTTTCGGCTTGGTACGTGGCATATGTCTGGAGCCCGTTAGATGGGGCGGACTCGTGTTCATCAGATGGCTTATGCAAGTTCCGTGGTGAGAGAACCGAACGTCTTGGCGTCACGGTCTTCGTGATATAGTGCGGGACTATCGGCCGTCACAAGTGCGTAGAGACGATTCGGGCTTCGATGTTGACTGGCGCAGAATTGTGGAAAGTGTAGCGTTGGCGACCGCAGAGGGTCTGGAAGCTCACAATTGAGGTGTACGCGCAATGAAGATCGATAAGAACCTCAAGCTCGTTGCAGCGGTGGTTGTGTTGGTTCTGGTCGCTGCCACAATCGGCATCGCTGTGGGGCTCTTGTTGGGAGATTCGGAACCCGCTGCTCCCAGCTCCCCATCACACGCCCAAGTAGTAGGCGCACCGGTATCGATAGAACTACCGCCCGGGAAGGACGCCGTGGTCGCCCATGAGAGCGGCGCACGGATCGTAGTGCCGGAGGGGGCAACCAGGGAGAGAACCACGGTCTCGATAGCCGAACTGGAACCACCCGTCAGTCCATTGGGGGTGCGCAGGGCCTTCGATTTCTCGGTGGGCGGCGCCGAGTTGGAGGACCCGGTCACGATCCACATCCCGTTCGAGCTCGAACCGGGCCAGGACGCTTCCTCTGTGCACGCGCTCCACTGGGACGAGGAAACGGTCGGGTGGGAGCCGGTGCCCGGAGTGGTCGACGAGGCAAGCGGCACGATAGTCGTGACGACAGACAGGCTGAGCATCTTCTCATGGCTGTGGGTCAAGGTGGAGGCATCCTGTGTGACCGACCGGGCCGTGGTGGGTGTGGGGGAGACGCTGACGGTGGTCTCGGCGGTCACAAGCTCTATGATCGTGCCGGTCGACGTGTACATGACGCCGTCCGTGAACCGGGTGGGAGATGCTGTTGGAGGCGGATCTCTGGGCCGCACGGAAGTCGCGACCGTCGGCTTGGGCAAACGTGCTGAGTTGGCGTACGAGGTCGTGCCCACCGCGCCAGGGGGTTACCGGGTCCAGTGCAGGATATTCTGGGTGACCAATAGGGCCAGTACGAGGCTGGTGAGCAAGGAGTTGGAGAGCGAAGACCCTACCTCCGCAGTCGTGACTGTCAAAGGAGACGGTGCTCCCACGGCTGGCGCCCACCTGCGGATCGAAGAGATCGTGGATGAGTACCCGACCATCTACACGGGGCAGTCGTACAGCATCTTGGTCGATGTGGGAAACGCGGGAGACGAGCGAAGCGGGCGCTTCGATCTGGTAGCTGACTTCACCAGCGCGGCCGACGGTCAGACAACGCGGCTTCACCACTCCCTCTTTGAACCCGACAATCCTCGCTATGGACGGGAAGAAGAGGTAGACCCTGGCAATGTAGACAAACGGAGGATCAGCGTCGAGGTCCCGGACGGCCTGGTTCCTGGAGAGTACAGGGTATGTGTTGGCATCGCACATACCGACGGCTCCGAGGCAGATCCGGACGCCGGCGCCTGCCTGGACAGGTACGTCCTGAGCTCCTCCGAAGGCGCCATGGTCGTCACGGTGTCCCCGGTAGATACACTTGGGGGCCGGAGAGCGTGGGCGGCCTTGCCGGAGAAGGTTTCGATTGAAGTGCTGCGCAAGGCTATCGAATTCGGGGAGATGAAGGACGACGAAACGCTTAAGACGGTGTACAAGCGGGTTGCTGGGGAGCTCGCCTTTCGCAAGGCCGTCGCACCCGGACCCGAGAGGAGGCACACTCTCCAGCACGGGCTGAAGGAGAAGGTGGATGACCCGCTCGAGATCGGCGGATACATCACGGATGTCTGCTTGGATTCGGGGATCGACTGCGGCAAGGCCTTGGACAGATTCGGCCTGACGGTGCAGGACTCAGGGATACTGACGAAGTTTCCCACAGTCCCGAACGAAGCCGTGAGTTTCTTCGGTCAGTCGGTGAGCGGAACCCTGCTGTTCTATGACGTGTACTACACGATGCTGGTCAACCAGGCCCTTGACCTGGACCAAGCGCTGGACACCCTGGACGGGCTGGAGAAACTGCCGCTGGGTGATCTTTGGAAGGAGGCCGTTGCGGAGGCGAGGAATGAAGTCGCTGTGACGGCGAGCCCCGACAAGTGGACTGCATACGCGGCGGGGATAGTCCAAAACAGGGGCGATATCCTACAGTTTGCGGGTGTCCAGGCGGTGAAGGGTCTGGTACACGCCGCTGCGAAGAGGCAGCTTCTTCACCATGCTGGCATAGCAGGGCAGAAGGCGCTGGTTCCTGCCTTGGGGCTGAAACCCGTGGGAGGCACGGTCACGGGTGCTGGCGGGCTCGCGGCGGCAGGACCCGCGGCCTTCGTCGCCTCGGTATGGTTCGCCTCAGAAGTGTATCGCAGCGTCGAGGCGCAGGAAGAACAACTCGGGATGGCCGCGTTGGCCGCGTTCATCAATGCGGCGTTCAGTGACCCGGAGTTCATCGAAAGGGAGTTCATCGACCCGGCAGAGCGGGCGAATGTTCAGGAGGCTATGGCATACGCGAAGTACATGGCCTACGACAATCTCCACAAGGCGGAAGACGGATGGATGAACTCGTTGTGGGCTCATCTTAAGTTGTATGCTGCGGATCGCCGCCAATTCCTGGAGGAGATGGAAGCCGGGCGGGCGGAGGCGCTGGAAGAGCTGATGTACCTGCTGAGCCCGGAGTCGGTGGAGGTCGATCCTGAGACCCTGGCGCTTGCGGCTGGCGAGAGTGGGAAGCTTCGGGCTAGGGCCACAGCTCGTTCGGGCCGTGCGGCTGGCCACCCGGGATTTGTATGGACCAGCGATGCACCGGGTACGGCGACCGTCTCTCAGGATGGGGTCGTGACCGGCGTCGCGCCCGGCGAGGCGGTCATCGCAGTCCGCACAGGAGGCGCAGAGGCGTCTGCCAAGGTCGCAGTCGCGGTCGCAACGCATGCTGGGGCGTCCCTTCACGATCCACCTTCGGTCGCGGGTAATGATGAGTCAGGCGGCTCGTCTGCCTTCGTCTCCATCAGTGCCGGACCGTTGCACACGTGCGGCGTTAAGTCCGACAGCTCTGTCTCATGCTGGGGCAACAATACATTTGGCCAGTCCACTCCACCGGTCGGCAAGTTCGCATCAGTACACGCGGGGTGGCACCATACATGTGGGGTCAAAACGGACGGCTCTGTCGTCTGCTGGGGCTCCGGTGTCGAGTTTGCCCCGCCACCGGATGGAGAGTTCTCATCCCTTAGTGCCGTAGATCTGCATACGTGTGGAGTGAGAACCGACGGCTCAGTTGCCTGCTGGGGTCACCTTCACGACTTCCCCACGCCTCCGGATGGGGAGTTTGTATCCGTCAGCACTGGATGGCTCCACGTCTGCGGATTGAGGACCGATGCCTCGGTAGCCTGCTGGGGCGTGGGAGATGAAGAGCTCACGCCGCCAGACGGCGAGTTCGCATCCGTCAGCGTAGGGTTGAATCAAGATTATCCCCACGCCTGCGGTGTAAGGATCGACGGCTCGATCGCCTGCTGGGGCGATACCTCTCCCAGTTGGGCCACGCCACCTGACGGTGAGTTCATATCCATCAGCGCGGGACCAGTACACACGTGCGGCGTGAGAACCGACGGCTCGGTTGCCTGCTGGGGTCTAGGTAGTCTTGACCATCCGCCGCCGGACGGTGAGTTCGTGTCCGTCGACGCGGGAAAAGAACACACGTGCGGGCTGCGGAGAGGCGGCGAGGTAGTCTGCTGGGGCATAGACGACTATGGTCGGGCGACACCCCCTATCAGCAAGTACACATCCGTCAGCGTGGGGGGCCTCGATTTGGGGTCAGGCAACGTGTGCGCAATCAGGTCAGACGGCTCCGTCGCCTGCTGGGGCCCGATTACTCGACATCCGTCCTTCACGCTTCCATCTGGCGAGTTCGTATCCGTCAGTACCGCGTCCAGTCACGCATGTGGAGTTAGGACAGACGGGTCCGTCGCCTGCTGGGGGGATGATGATGAGGGTGGGACTACTCCGCCGGAAGGAACGTTTGTATCCGTCAGCTCAGCGACCTCAACAATCCGATCTCCGACTACCTTCGGGCGACAGGGCAATACATGTGGAGTCAGGGCAAACGGGTCGGTCGCCTGCTGGGGCTATGATGGTGGAGGCCAGTCCTCGCCGCCAGACGGGGAGTTCGTGTCCGTTAGCGCAGGAGGACACCATACATGCGGAGTGAGGACCAACGGCTCGGTCGCCTGCTGGGGGGAAAACGATTATGGCGAGTCCACCCCTCCGCCCGGGGAGTTCGCATCAGTCAACGCGGGGATACACCAGACATGCGGGGTCAGAACGGACGAGTCTGTCGTATGCTGGGGGGAGGTATACGGGGAGTCCTGGTCCCCCGATGGGGAGTTCGAATCAGTCAGCGTAGGTGCGGGACTGAATTCGCCTGGTCATGCGTGCGGTGTTAGGATCGACGGATCTGTCGCTTGCTGGGCGGAGTTTGGATTTGACTCGGACAGGTACACCCCAGCGGCCGAGGAGTTAGTATCCCTCAGCGTCGGGGCAGCCCAAACATGTGGAGTGAGAACGGACGGCTCGATCGTATGCTGGGGACGCGAAGGCATGATAGTTCTTTCGGAGTTGGGGAACTCAGTTACACAGAACGAGCCCTCGATTTCCGTGATGTCTATTTCGACTCCCAAGCCTGTCTCCAATGTTGCCTCTCGGCCCCCCTCGCCCATCTTCACACCAAGCTGGTCGCCAGACGGAGCGCGCATAGCGTTCCATTCAAGCCAAGAATGGGGCTTTGAGATATACGTAATGAACGCGGACGGATCTGATGTGACCCGTCTCACCGACAACAAGGCGCCCGACGTGGAGCCAAGCTGGTCGCCAGACGGACGGCGCATCGTGTTCAAGTCATCCAGTGACTCAGTCTTGGTTGGGTGGCTGACGATATACGCAATGGATGCAGACGGTTCAAACGTGACCCAGCTTACCGACAGATTGGGATGGGAGGATGTACCAAGCTGGTCGCCTGATGGACGGCACATCGCCTTCGCATCGTACGTGCGCGGGAATCATGAGCTATACATTTTGGACATCGACAGGGCGGACGTCACCCGGCTCACCGCCAACAGGGCGGACGACAAGAACCCAAGCTGGTCGCCTGACGGGCAACATATCGCTTTCACTTCAGATCGAGAAGGGGACTTCGGGATATACGTGATGGATGTGGACGGATCGGACGTGACTCGACTCACCGTCAACAGGTCGGACGAAATGAACCCAAGCTGGTCGCCTGACGGACAGCGCATTATGTTCTCAACGGACCGGGGAGAGATATTCGTGATGGACGCGGACGGCTCAAACGTGACCCGGCTCGCTGACGAATTAGGCTGGGAAGCGGTACCAAGCTGGTCGCCTGACGGACGACGCATCGCGTTCGAGTCAGGCAGGGAGATATACGTGATGAACGCAGATGGGTCGGAGGTGACCCGACTGACCGACAGTGAAGCGTGGGATGGGGGCCCAACCTGGTCGTCGGATGGGCGGCGCATAGCGTTCACTTCAGCCCGAGACGGGGACGTGGAAATATACGTGATGAACTCGGACGGGTCGGGCATGATCCACCTGACCGACCATTGAGCAGCCGGGTGGCTATTCCCAAGCCGGTCCCCTGCTGGAGCCCCGCCGCCCACCTGTCGTGTCCATCCATGAGAAATGCGACGCTGGGCAGGGAGTTTCCCTCGGTGGTATGCATGATAGACGTGGGCGGTACGGGGTGACTTGGCATCCCGCGTCTCTTCCTATAAGACTGGGAATGCCAGCGCGAATATGAGGAGCACGTCCTACCGTCGGTGTTACGGCTGTCTCAACTGTGGTCATCATCACCTGTCTAGCACCGAACGCTCAGAGCGGGATGGCCAAGAACCGCACGCCTGTCCGAGAGACTTCTATAGGAACAGAATCTGTCTCGGTGCTACTATCAGTTGGCTAGGCCAGCGTACTGGAGCTACAGGAGCGACGCACGGATAGGAGATGCCCCGCCAGACGGAACTTGTAGCGTTGACCTATCGTTGACCTATATTGAGACTGCGTACCGAAAAGTTCGCAGTACAGTCCCCTTTAGCCCACCAGCCATCGATTGGGAGGAAGGCGCATGAAGCAGGCTGCTGACATTGCCGTGTATTCACCGGATGACCGCTTGAAACTCATCGTCGAGGTCAAGAACTACAGGAACGCAACCGACGAATGGGCTGCCGAGCTGCGGAGAAACCTGTTGGTCGATGGGTTCATCCCAACCTCAGAGTTCTTCCTGCTGGTCTTGCCGGAGTACTCTTACCTCTGGCATAGATGCGAATCACGCGACGCGGTCCCGGCGGACTACAAGTTCTCCACTAAAGACGTGCTGCAACTTCGCGGAGACACAGCCAACCCGGACAAGCTGAGCTCCTACGGTTTGGAACTGTTGACCAGCTCCTGGCTAAACGCACTGGCTGTTTCCCAAGTATCCAGAGGAGAGGCGCCGGAATTGGATTGGGCCTTTGACTCGGGTCTGTATGACAGTATCAAGGACGGCTCGGTCAAGGTTGAATCGAAACTGTGATCGTTTATGTTGAATCCAACTTCGTGCTGGAGCTGGCTCTCCTTCAGGAGGAACATCGGAGCTGCGAAGCCATCGTTAGCCTTGCGGAATCTTCAACAATTGACCTGGCAGTACCGGCCTTCAGCCTGTTCGAGCCGTACGAGGTGTTGCGGCGGCGTATCGGGGAGCGGACCGAATTGCATGGACGCCTCGGTCGGGAAATGAGCCGGCTGGCACGTACGGAGCCATACGCCAGGACCGCTGCGGACCTGGGGGACCCGGCATCGATCCTGGTCCGCAGTGGGGATGAGGACAAGCGCAGGTTGGATGAGACCCTGGGCAGGATTCTCGACTGCGCCGTAGTGATCCCTCCCGAATATGACTGCCGGCTAATCACCAGTTTTGCCGGAGGCCTCGGCTACATAGACTCGCAGCAAGCCTGACCTGCTCCTTCACCGTTCATGTACCAGGTCCACCAAAATGGACTCCCTATGTCTTGACGTCCCACCCGAAGTTCGCAATACCAGTCTCTCGGCCTCGGCCCCGCAAAACGTAGGACGGCCGGGCCATTCGGCCCGGCCGTCCTCCTAATCATCCCTCTTCTGCTTGTTCTAGTTTGGGCAGGTCGGCAGGTTGAGGTCCTCCGCGTCGCTGGTGCGGCCCGGGCCGTCCAGCAGTCCTGCCGGCATGCACCCGCTGAACAAGGTGCCGTTGATCCGCACCCTCTGCAGGGGCAGGGTCCCCAGCGACTGGGGAATCTGACCGGTCAGGTCGTTGTCCCTCAGCCACAGATTCGTCAGGCTGCTCAGGCCGACCAGGCTGTCGGGCACCGTGCCGCTCAGGGAATTATGGTGCAGGTACAGCCGCTCCAGGTTCGACAGGGCGCCCAGCTGTGACGGGATCTGCCCGCTCAGATTGTTCTGGTACAGGCCGAGCCACTTCAGGTTCGTCAGGCGGCCCAGCTCGGCCGGTATCGGCCCGCTCAGGCTGTTCCGGCGGAGCAGCAGGTACTCGAGCTTCTCCAGGTTCCCGAACGACGCCGGTATGCTGCCCGTCAGGCCGCCGGTGGGGGCCCTCCAGCCCGACTGCTCGTGCAGGTACAGACGCCGCACCGTCGACAGGTTCCCAAGCCAGCTCGGTATCGGGCCGCTCAGGCTGTTCCTGTCAAGCCGCAGCCAGTCCAGCCTCGGCATCTCGTCCAGCCCGGTCGGTATCTCCCTGATCCTGTTGCTATTGGCCCAGAGGTGCCTGAGCTGGGTCATGCCCGCCCCCAGGTCGTCCGAAATGGACGTGAGCTGGTTCCCGTGCACGTACAGCCGCTGCAGGTTGGAGAGCCTGTTCAACTCGCCCGGGACCTGCCCGGTGAGCTGGTTGCCGTCCAGCCGCAGTATCTCCAGCTTCGAAAGGTCCCCCAACGCGCCCGGAATCGAACCCGTCAGGTCGTTGCGGTGCAGGTACAGCAGCTTGAGCTCGCTCAGGTCGCCAAGCTCCGGCGCTATCGTCCCGCTCAGGCCCATGTTGTGCAGCCAGAGCTCGGTCACCCGCTTGGGGGTCCCCGTCAGCGCGCCGCTGCGGCCGCTAATGCCGTCCCACTCCTCGATGGGCCTGGAGACCGACCAGTTCAGGATCCTCGCCCCGTTCTCCAGCTTGGCGGTGGCCTTCAGCAGCGCCTCGCAGTCCGCCACCAGGCCGGTGTTGTTTGCGTCCGCCACCGCGCCCCGGGTCCCGCAGCCCAGCGTCGTGGGCGTCACGGGCCGGGCCGTGACGGTGATCGTCACCGCTATCGTGTCGCTGCCGCCCTTGCCGTCCGTCACTCGCACGGTTACCGAATAGGTCGACTTCGTGCTCGCGTCCAGCGCCGCGCTCGTCCGGATCTGGCCGGACGTGGGCACGATGGTGAACGAGGCCTCGTCCGTCCCTTCGAGGGTGTACGTCAGCGTATCGCCCGCATCCTGGTCCGTCGCGCTGACGGGGCCGCCAATGCTCGCGCCCGTCGCCGCGTCGTCACGCACGGTCCGAGTCGTACTCGCGCCTTCGCCGAATACCGGCGGCCTGTTCGGCGGCGCGGCGGTGGCGGTGATGGTCACTGTGATCCTGGCGGCGTCCGTGCCGTCGCTGGCGACGACCGTGACTACATAGTCGGTGCCGACCGTCAGCCTGACGCCGGATCTCGTGCGAAGCTGGCCGTTCGTCTCCGTGATGTCGAACGATGTCGCGTCTGGCCCTTCGAGGCTGTACTCCACAGTATCGTCCGTATCGGTGTCCGTTGCCGCGACCGGCTCGCCGATCAAAGTGCCCGAAGGCGAGGTCGCGCTGACGCTCCGCGTGGCGCTTGCTCCCTCGGTGAACACGGGCGGGTTGTTGGCGCCGGGAGCGTTTGTCGACCCGAATCCCGCGTTCGACCACTCGCTGGTTCCCTCGGCGTTCTTCGCCCGTACCGCCACATCGTAGAACGTGCTCGGCGTCAGGCTGTCGATCGTGACCGAAGTCGCGGATATCGTCGTATTCGTGACCTCGGTCCAGTCCCCCGTCGATCCCCTATGCCGGTAGTCGTAGTCGGTGATGGGCGGGCCGGCATTGCCTGGCGCATTCCAGCTCACCTGCAGGCTAGTGCTCGACAAAGCAGTCACTATAGGAGCATCCGGCGTATCGGGCGGCTCGTCCACGTCGGTGACCGTAATCCTTACGTCGACCGTTCCGCTTCCGCCCCTGTTGTCCCGCGCCCTCACCGTCACCGAATGGCTCGACTTCTCCTCGAAGTTCACAGCTTCCCGGGTTCGTATCTGCCCGCTGACTGCATCGACGTCGAACGACGTCGCGTCCGTCCCTGCGAGGCTGTAGCTCAGCGGATCGTCATCGTCGTCGATAGCTGTCACCGGGACGCCGACGGCTACTCCCGCATCCGTGTTTTCTTCGACGCTGAAGGAGCGGGTCCCGCCGGTGAACCTGGGGTTCCTGTTCCTGATGTCCGCGTTCGGTGCCCCGGTGCCCGAGCGCGAATACTCTCCATGGCCTTCGGCGTTCCACGCCCGCACCTGCACGTCGTAGCGGGTGCCCGGCGTCAGCCCCGTGATGATCACGCTGCTGTCCTCTATGCTCAAACCCAACTGAAGGAACCCGCCGGTCCCGGCTTGGGCATACTGCACGTCATAGTAGTCGATGGGAGGCCCGGTGTTCGTGGGCTCGTCCCACGAGACGCGGATGCTGTCCGTCGAGCCGGCGACGCCGGTCACCCTTGGCGCTTTAGGTGCCGAAGGAGGCTCGTCCACGTCACGAAGTTCGATGGTCACCGACTTCGCGGTGACACTGTTGGTTTTCCTCTGCCGGTCGTCCACCTTCACCGTCAACGAGTAGCTGGCCTTTGACTCGTAGTCGTACGATACGCCCGACCTCGTCCGTATCCATCCGGTGCTCCCATTGATGTCGAACGAGGAATCGTCCGGGCCATCAAGACTGTAGCTCAGCCCGTGGCCGTCATCGTCTCTGGCTGAGACGGGACTACCCACGTTCTGCCCTGGTCGAGTGTTCTCATCCACGTTCAGTGTCACGACGGGTGAGGTGTCTTCGAAGGCAGGCCTTGTGTTGCTCGCGCCCGTCGTACCGCGGGTAGCGTTCGACCAATTGGGGGGAGTGTCCCCCTCGCCGTTCTTCGCCCTCACCCTCACTTCGTACGCAGTACGGGGATCCAGCCCCGTGATCGTGGTGCTCGTATCCGTGTTGCCTTCAAGATCGGTTCCGTGGGTCCAGGATTTCCATTGTGCTTGGTCGTCTCCAGTTTTGTATTCGCGATACTCTATGTCGTAGTCGTTGACTGCGGGGCCTTTGTTCTCTCGAGGCGCACTCCAACTGACATCCAGGCTCAGGCCCGAGTCTCTCGTCGCTGTCACCCTCGGCGGGGCGGGTGCGGACGGAGGCTCCAGCACGTCTGTGACAGTTATGGTCACCTTTTTGTAGGCACTGCCACCCCTTCCGTCCACCACCTTCACCCTCACCATGTAGCTGGGTTTAACTTCAAGATTCAGGCTCGTCCTCGTCTTGATTTGCCCATTAGTCCTGTCGATGCTGAACGAGTTCCTGTCGGTGCCTTCTAGACTGTACGACAGGGTATCGCCTTCAGCTCCCTGAGTAGCGCTGACGGCGCTTCCGATGTTCTGTCCCGAAGCCGTGTTCTCAGCCACCTCCAAGTCCAAGGGGGTATCTGGGTCGGTGAAAGATGGCGCTTCGTTGGGAACAGGGGTACCACTACCTGGCCTATTCCTGTTCGTCGTGCCCGTAACCGTCGTCCAGGCGCTATCCGCCTCGAGGTTCGTCGCGCGTACACGCACACTGTAAGAAGTGCCGGCGGTGAGTCCTATAATCGTGGTGGTGGTTCCTGTGATGTTGTCACAGTTGTCTGGCGTTGTGACTCCTTCGCAGTTGTCGTTCAACCAGGCGCCGCTGCCTTGTCTGTACTCCACGTCGTAGCTGGTTATGTCTGGCCCTGTGTTCGTCGGCGCGTCCCAAGTCACAGTGAGGGTGGTCAAGACCGACGGCGACGTCAACGTCACTATCGGCGCGGCTGGAGGCTCCCGCAGATTGCGTACCCCGATGAATACCGTGACGAAGTCGTCGGGCGATTCGGGCGGCTCCTCCACCATCTCTTTGTTTGGGTTCAAGCCGTCCCGGACCTGCACTGTCACCACAAAACACCTGTCGGTACGGATTCTCGCCTCTTCAAACCCTGTGCAGGGATGATCGCTGGCTGTCATAGCCTCATAGTTGTAGGCCACGCCGGCCTTAGTCTGTATTTGACCCGACGACTCGTTGATGTTGAACATGGTCACATGTGTCTCACTCCCCGGCACCGCGACTAGCCTGTAGGTCAACTTGTCGGCGTTACCATCATTGGCATTGACTGGCCTGTCGACAGGCCGCCCGGGCGAAGTGTTCTCATCCAAGGTCCGCACGAGAGATAGAGCCGTGCCGCGAGCACTGCCGTCACCGGAAGGGGGTCTATCACGAAATACCGGTTCCAGGTTGCCCAGATTGGTGCTCCCAGTGCCATGGTCCGACCAGAGGCTGGATCCCTCACCATTCACAGCCTGGACGCGCACTTCGTACGAAGTGCCGCGGACGAGCCATGGGGTATCGGCATTAGTCGCGTCGACACCCGAAATCATGGTGGAGGTGCCTGCAACTGTGGTGTCATCATCTCCGACGGTGGTGTCAGGGACTCCGCCGGATGAGAAGTTGTCGTTGCTGCCCCTGCGGCGATACTGCACGTTGTAGCCGGTAATGGGAGGACCGGCGTTGGCGGGTGGGTTCCATTGCACGTCGAGGCTGGTGATCGTTCTCTCCGTGGGCCGAACCGTAGGCGGGGCTGGCTTGGATGGAGCCTCAGGCCGGTCGGAAACCCCGATCTGCACCCTTACCGCGTCACTTCCACCCGCGCCGTCGAAAGCCGCCACGGTCACGTAGTAAGTGCATGTAGTCGGATCATCCCCGTCGACGTAGCCGCACCCTGGGTCTTCGTGGTTATAGGTCACTCCCCGCTTAGTCCGTATCTGTCCCGATGAGGTGATGAAGTCGAACTTGGCGGCGTCGGGACCTTCGAGCCTGTAGCTCAAGGCCCCCGTGTCGCTGTCAGTCGCCGCTATTGGGAGGTCTACGTTCTGCCCGCCCGGGGAATTCTCCGGCACGGTGGGTGAGAAGAGTGTAGTTGTGCCGAAAGTGGGGGATCTGTTGCCAGTCTTGTTGGTCGAACCCGTCCCCGAGAGCGACCACGGGCTCGTGCCCTCGGCGCTTGTCGCGCGCACAGACACTAAGTAGGTCGTGTTGGCCCTGAGGCTTGAAATCGTGGCAGTCGGGTCCGTCACAGTAGTCGCGCCAACACTCCACCTGCCGTCCGTCGTACTCCTGTACCGATAGGCATAGCTGATGATTGCGCGATCCCCCATGTTCTCGGGCGGATGCCAGACCACCTTTAAGGTCGTGGTCGATTCGTCGGCGTCGGTGGTGCCCGCGTCGTCCGCTCCTGACACCACCGTCGGCGCGGCTGGAGCGAATGGAGGTTCGGTCGCATCGTCAGTGATTGCGATCGTCACGATGATCGTGTCGGTCTCGCCCCTGCTGTCCCGTACCCTCACCGTCACTGAGTAGGCGCTGGAAGGAGTGGAGTGAGCCTCGTAATCCAGAGGGGCCTTCGTGCTGAGATGGCCTGTCTGAGGGTCGATGTTGAAGGAGTCGGCGTCGGCCCCTTCGAGGCTGTAGGTCAGCGTCTCGCCGAACTCGCGGTCGTCCGCGTCACCATCTTCGTCTAGGTCGGTGGCCGTAACGGGCGCGCCGATGTTGACGCCCGGCGGCGTATTCTCTTCGATCTCACGGGTGTCGGTTTCGGCGGCGAACGCAGGCGGGCAGTTCTCAGTTGTCGCCGCATCACACACGGCCTGCGCGTGGACCGGGTTGCCCGCGGGGAGCAGGCCCCCCGCGAGGGCCGCGAGGGCCAGCACTCCGACCAGGGCTAGAGTTAGGACAGTGTTGTTCAGTTTCATCGAATCCCCC
Organism: Dehalococcoidia bacterium; assembly: GCA_034420735.1. Taxonomy (GTDB): domain Bacteria; phylum Chloroflexota; class Dehalococcoidia; order Lucifugimonadales; family CAJWER01. The sequence goes on along the minus strand of DAOULA010000099.1, from coordinate 39,300 downwards.
ATGGGGCCCCGATTGAGAAAAGTCCGGCGTCCGGCGCGAATCGCCGGAGCCGCTAAAGGCAGGGGGGCCCTTGTCGATTTAGCCTACCCCCATACCCTAGCATTATGTCAATTGAAATGAGTGCCACGTAATCGCCAATAACGCGCAACCGGGCGGGGAGCCTGCCCCTGCGAAGGCAGGGGTCCCCGCGCATCCGTCGTCCCCGCGCAGAGCCTGCCCCGTGCCCCGACACGGGGCGGGGACCCAGAGGGGCGGGGGGCCGGGGGGCTGCTCGCCCCAGCCGGGCAGGATGCCAACCGGAAGGGCTACCCCATCCGTCGTTCCCGCGCAACCAAAAACCCGCCCCCGGCTCCCCCGCCGCCTCCGACGCCAGCTCGGGGACGCCCGCGCACGCAGGCGCCGCGAAGCAACCCCCGGCCGCTCACCCCCTTAGGCACCGCGACCCGCCAACACAACCGAATAGCCCCGGCGGGATCCCCCACCAGCGCGCCGTGTGCCGGTGCATGGCCCGCCGGCATCAGGCCGCCGTCTGAAGCCGGGCGCACCGGTCTAAGCGGCCGGGTCCACATTCCGTCATTCCGGCGCAGGCCGGAATCCAGGGGGGTGGGGGGTGCACCTCCAGGCGCTCAGACTATCTGCGCGTACAGGTCGACCCAGTCGTAGTTCGATTCCTCTATCAGCCTGATCTTCCAGCTCCTGTGCCAACCCTTCAACTGCTTTTCCCGTTCTATCGCGCTCTCCATGGTCGGGTGCGTCTCATACCAGACGAGACGGTGGACTCCATACCGGCGTGTGAACCCTTCGGCGAGATCGTTCTGGTGTTGCCACACGCGCTTTACAGGGTCCGAAGTAACACCGATGTACAGCGTGCCGTTTCTCTTACTCGCCAGGATGTAGACGCAGGGGACCTTCTCCTGGTTGCGCAAGGAGTATGTCATACTGCTGATGCAGCCTCGTATGCGTCCTTACCCCGCCCCCCTGGGTGGGGGACGGTTCCTGGTGCAGGAATCCGGCCTGCGCCGGAACGACGAGCAAGACCCCCACCCCTGGGTGGGGGACGGTTCCTGGTGCAGGAATCCGGCCTGCGCCGGAACGACGGACTGTGTCGGAACGACGGAGTGGGATCCGGGCCTACCCCACGAACCTGGCGGCGGCCATGGTTACCACTGCGACGGTGACCAGCACTGCCGTCATGCGGGCGAGGGTCGTGGCGCGGTCGGACAGGCGGGTCGCCGTGGCGTCGTCCTCGACGCCGCGCAGCCTCTTCAGCGTGGACAGCGCGAATACCCCGGTGCCGTGGGCGATGACCGAGGTCACGAGGCCGATGGTGATGGCCCAGCCCCAGTTGGTGTCGAACAGGTCGTCGATGCGCTGCAGCCTGAATACGAGGACTATCCCGACCAGGATCGTGATTGCGCCGCCGCCCTCCAGCACGAACCGGAGCGGCAGGTAGAGCGCATCGGTAACCTTCCGGTGCACGTCCGGCCCAAGGGCTCTCAGCCTTGGGTCCAGGATGGCCGCCATGAAGATGGCCGAGCCCGTCCATATGACGCCGACAAGTATGTGCACAACCCGAATAGTGACCAGCTCGAAGTCCATTTTGTATACCCCTCTCCGGCCTCACGCCTGGGCAAGGGGGCTCCAATTGCTCCCCCTCATCCCTTCGGCAAACTCAGGGCAGGCTCTAACCTTCTCCCGCCAGGGAGAAGGAACTTTAGGAAGGTCCGCCACGCCGGTTATGTCCTTCCACCCATAGGATACCTCTACCAGGTCCGCGCCACCAACCTCGATGGTCTTGCGGCCGACCTGCTCGCCGCCCAGGGACTCGTAGAACCGGCGGGCCGGGCGGTTCTCCTCCAGCACCCAGAGCAGCATCGACTCGAAGCCCGCGGCCAGCAGACCCCGGGCGACAGCGGAGGCGAGAAGGCGCCCTATGCCCCTGTGCTGGTACTCCTGGAGCAGGTAGATGGCGTACAGCTCGCCCCGGTAGACCGGGTCGCCCTCACGCTCGGGCCCGCCATCGGCAAAGCCGACGATCTCGCCGCCAATCTCGGCGACGAAGTTGCACTTGGCGGGCCGGTCGCTCGTGAGGATCTGGACCCACACGGCCTCGCGGTCCCGGTACGACAGCCCGGCCAGATGCCCGGCGGGCACGATGCCGGCGTAGGATGTCCGCCAGGTGTCGACGTGGACCCTGGCCATGGGGCCGGCGTCGGCGGGGACGGCCTCCCGTATGCGTAGGTCCATCGTTAGTTCGCTAGTCCCCCTCATCCCTTCGACAGGCTCAGGGCAGGCTCCACCTTCTCTGCCAGGGGAGAAGGGACTCTAGTCCGCCGGTGAGGGCTCGGGGCCGTCGACCTCTGCGCCCCGCTCCAGGGCGGCGCCTATCAGGTCGACCAGCCGGCGGGCCGACTCGCGCGTTAGCTCGACGGCCACCCGGTCGCCGAGCGTGCCGGACCGGTCGACGAAGTCTATATTCAGCGTGTGCTCTATGGTCATATGGGCCGGGTGGTCGTACGAGACGTTGACCCGGTCGACGTTGATCCAGCCGGGGGTGCCCTTGCCGCTGCCGACTACGCTGGCCTGCTCAGTAATCATCGTACACATTTCTGTACTCCTTGGAGTCGTTACCCTCACCCCGGCCCTCTCCCGTCGAGGGAGAGGGGGTCAGTCACCCTCACCCCGGCCCTCTCCCGTCAAGGGAGAGGGGGTCAGTCACCCTCACCCCGGCCCTCTCCCGTCGAGGGAGAGGGGGTCAGTCACCCTCACCCCGGCCCTCTCCCGTCAAGGGAGAGGGGGGAGAGCCCTACGCGAGGTGCTTCGCCAGGAATGCGAAGACCTTTTGCCAGCCGTCGACGGCCTGCTCCTGGCAGTAGACGGCCCGGTCGTAGTAGAAGAAGCCGTGGCCGGCGTCCGGGTACATGTGGAACTCGTACTCCTTGCCGTGCCGCTTCAGGGCCTCCTCGTGAATCGCGACCTGCTCGGGCGAGGGGGCCGAGTCCTCCTCGCCGAACAGCCCGAGCACCGGGCACGACAGGTCGGCCGTGTAGTCGATGGGCGCGACCGGCGTCTTCGGGGTAAGCTCGGCGTCGGACATCACGACGCGCCCGCCCCAGCAGTCGACCACGGCGTCGAACCCCGACACGCGAGAGGCGGCGAGCAGGACCTGGCGGCCGCCCGAGCAGGTGCCGAACGAGCCGATCTTCCCGCTGGAGTTGGGGAGCGAGCGAAGGTAGTCCATCGACGCGGCCAGGTCGCCCACGACCTCGGCGTCGTCAGCGCCGCCCTCGGACCGGGCCCTTGCGGCCACGTCGTCGGGTGCGCCGTGGCCGACGCGGTGGTAGAGGTCGGGGGATATGGTCGCGTAGCCGTGGTGGGCGAACTTGCGGGCCGTCTCGCGGTACCACTCGTCCCACCCGGGCATGTGGTGGGCGAGCACCATGCCGGGATGCGGGCCGGGCCCCAGGGGCCTCGCCAGGTAGGCGTTGATCACGTCGCCGCCGTGGCCGCGGATGGTGACCGTCTCGGCAATCATGCCCTCGTACATGTCGGTTGTGTACATCGGAGTGCCTCCATCGATTTCGCAGGAATGGCCTAGAGCGTGCCGCCCAAGCGATGGTATGTCAAGGGCGGGAGCGGGACGAGGGCCGTTCTCGGGCCACGTTCGTAGATTCCTCACTGCGTTCGGAATGACAGTCGTGGGGCGTTCGGAATGACAGTCGTGGGGGCGTTCGGAATGAAATTCGCGGGGGACTCGTCAGCTCATGGGACTGGGCAACTGCACCGAGGCGCTATCGTCGGAAGTTGCGCCGCAGCTCCGACACGTAGCAGCAGCCCAGGGCCTCGCCGTTGGCGTCGAGCCATTCGCTCAGGCTCGTCGTGCCGGTCGCGGGGCCGTCCGAGGTCAGCAGGCTGGCGGTCAGGCCGTCGATCTCGTCGCGGGTTAGCACGACGTCGCGGATGAGAAGCCCCACGAGCCCAGTCAGCGCCAGGCTCAGCGCGGGCGACGTGTGGACGAAACGGCAGCCGGAGCCCACAGCCGCGGCCAGCAGGTGCAGCAGCGCCTCGAAGGTCATGGTCTCGGGCCCGACGGCGTCCGTGACGGAGTCGCCGGTCCGGGAGCCTTCCGCCACCGCCAGGGCGGCGAGGTCGTCGACGTTTATCGGCCGGACGAGGTAGTCGCCGCTGCCGACGATGGGGAAGAAGGGGAAGCGCCGGATGGCCCACGCCATGTTGTTCAGCAGCACGTCCTCCGCGCCGAACACCAGGGTCGGCCTGACGATGGCGTATGGGACGCCCAGCCCCTTCAGCGCCTCCTCCACGCGCCCCTTGCCGCTGAAGTACGGCAGCCGCGACCCGGAGCCGGCGTTGGTGATGGATACGTGGACGATTCGAGCCACGCCGGCGTCCCTGGCGGCCTCGAACAGCGCCCTGGAGTTCTGGACGGCGCGCTCGAAGGTCGTGTCGCCCCGCGCGAACCTCACCCAGTACGTGTTGTAGAGCACGTCCGCGCCGGCGATCGACCTGCGCAGCCCATCGCCGTCCGCGAAGTCCAGGGGCGCGACCTCGACCGCGCCGCCGAACGGGTCCTCGCGGTCGGGGTGCCCGGTCAGGGTCTTCACACGCACACCCGCGTCGAGCAGGCGGCGGGTGATGTACTTGCCGGTGTAGCTGAACGCGCCGGTGACGACGGCCGTTTCGGGGTGAGTTGTCGTGACGGTCAGACCCCCTCTGCGTAGGCGGAGTGGAAGGTGTCCACGCCGGCGCGGAAGCCCGAGCCCGCGTCGCGGACTATGGCCACGGGGCTGGCGAATCCTGCGAAGCCTCCTTGCACGTGGTCGTCGCCGATGACGTAGACCTGGTGGCCGCGCCGTTCGAGGTCTGCGACCACGTCAGCGGGCATTCGCGGATCGACGCTCGTGACCGCCAGCGAGCAGTCGACGCGGGGCGAGTCTATGGCTTCCTGGGGCCCCATGCCGAAGTCGACCACCTTGGATATGAGCTGTGTGACGCAGTTCGTTATGCGCCGTCCGCCCGATGCGCCGACGGCCATCCGCACGCCGTCCGGCCCCATTACCAGCGCCGGGGTCATGTTGTTGAGCGGGTACTTGCCGGGCATGATCGAGTTGACGCGGCCCGGCACCGGGTCGAACCACATCATGCCGTTGTTCATCACCACGCCGGTGCCCTTCGGCACGAACCCGGAGCCGAACCCGGCCATCAGGGTGTTGGTGAGCGAGACGGCGTTGCCCTCGGAGTCCATCGCGCACAGGTGCGTCGTGCCGGAGTCGAGGGCCGGAACGCTGCCGGGCAGCTTCTCGCCCGGCTCACCGGGGTCGAAAGCCCACGGGTCGCCCGGCTCGATGTCGCCCAGGCGGCCATAGTCGATCAGGCTGCGCCGCAGGTCGGAGTAGCCGTCGGACACCAGCCCTGACCAGGGCGCGTCGACGAAGGCCGGATCAGCCATGTACTCGAACCGGTCGGCGTAGGCCATGCGGGCGGCCCAGATGTAGGCGTGGAGCGCGCGGGCGGAGTTGTGGCCCATCGACCTCATGTCGTACCCGTCCAGCACCCGCAGGGTCATCGCCGACGTGGCGCCGGCGCACGCGAACGGGGGCACGCGCACGGTATGCCCGGAGTACGTGAACTCGAGGCCCGATTCCCACACGAACGGGCGGTACCCGGCGAGGTCACGCTCCGATACTATGCCGCCGTTGGCCCGGATGTCGGACGCGAATGCGCGGGCGATATCGCCTGAGTAGAAGGCGCCGGGCCCGTGGCGTCCGATTGCCTCCAGCACATCGGCAAGCTCCGGCTGCCTGAGAAGGGCTGGGCTGGTGAGATCGCCCGCCGGGAACTTCCCGTCCGGCATGAATATGCTTCGCAGCTCAGCGAACTCGAATAGCCTCGGCGCCATCAGGCCGAGCGAGTACATGCTGTGCCAGCCGGGCGAGTGGCCGTCCCTCGCCAGGGACACGGCCGGGGCGACCACGTCTTCGAGCGGCAGCTTGCCCAGGAGCCTGTGCGCCTCGCATAGTCCCGCGACGGCGCCGGGCACTGCTATGGACCGGGGCCCGTCGAGGTTCTCGTCGCCGACCACCCCCTCCCAGCCGAAGTTGCCGACCGAGGTCTCGCCGGACAGCTCGTACATGTCGGGACGGGCGGCCAGCGGGCCCTTCATCGGGAAACCGACCACGCCGCCCCGCTCGCCGACCTGGTAGACCAGGTATCCGCCGCCCCCGATGCCGCTCGACGCGGGCTCGACGACGCCCACCGCGAAGCAGGCCGCGACGGCGGCGTCCACCGCGTTGCCGCCCATCTCCAGCATCTGCACGCCCGCCCTTGTCGCGTGAACGTCCTTCGTCGCGACCATCCCGCGTGACGCCGAGGCCTCGGTCTTCGACAGAGTCGTACGTGTAGGTACTGAGTTCATTTCATCGCTCCGTTATCGACGCGGCACGGACATGGGTTAGAATAGGACGCATAGCGCGCAGGGAGATACAACTACGGTGGGAGCATTCAATTGGCCGCTGCGGATTTCCAGCATGGACGGCCAGCACGCTCTGGACGTAGAAGCGACAGTGGATACCGGCGCCGCATACACTACGCTGCCCGCCCGACTGCTCCATGAATTGGGGATCACGCCAATGGGGAAGCGTAGATTCCTGCTCGCCGATGGGCGCCGGACCTACATGGACTACGGGGAGGCTCGGGCAAGCGTCAACGGCGAGAATGTCACTACCCTCGTGGTATTCGGAGAAGATGATGCTCCGGCCCTCCTTGGGGCCTATACCCTGGAGGGTCTGGCCCTGGCGGTGAACCCGGTAGAGCAGCGACTTGTCCCAACCCACCTCATAATGTACTAGCGTCTCGTACATCACTGCACCCCTACGCCAAGAGCCAGTCCAGCCTTGACTTGGCGTGTCACAGGCCGTTCCCGTCTACGGCCTCGGCGCGGGGCCGAGCACCTTGTACTTGCGGTCCGCCGTCCGCTCGGCTGTGGGCAGCACCTCGACGACCACCCTGGAGAGGCCCACTACCTCGCCGTCGGAGTCGAAGCTGTAGTCGTCGCCGATGGCGCCGCTCCAGGTGATCTCGTACATGCAGTCGCGGAAGCCGTCCGCGTCCTGGTCGTCGCCGGTCTTCTTCAGGCACTCTGCGGCTATGTACACGTCGTCGTAAGCGGACCCCAGGTGCCACGGCAGTGTGACGTAGTTGTAGCGCTCCCGGAAGTTCGCCAGGACCTCCTGCGCCTTCTCGTTGTCCGGGTCGAGGTCTGCCGTGATGGCCTTCATGCCCGTCGCGGCGTCGCCCGCGATCTCCAGCGCGGTCGTCCCCACAGAGATCGTCTCGGCGTAAATGGGGCCCTCGTAGCCGAGCTCGCGGGCCTGCTTGATGATCGTGCCCGCCGAGAACTCCGACTGCGGCGCAATGTGCAGCGCGTCGGGACTCGCCGCGAATAGCTTCGTAAGCTGGGACCTGAAGTCGGTGACGTCAGGCTGGTACCGCTCCTCTTCCACAATCTTGCCTCCGCGCTTCTCGAACTGGGCGACCGACGTGCGCCTGACGCCCTCCGCGTAGTCGGTCGCTTCGGTGATGGTGGCCAGCGTGCGGACCCCGTCGGCCCACAGGGAGTTGCCGGTGTCGATCCCCACCTGGATGTCGCTGATCTGTGTGCGGAAGATGTAGTCGCCGGCCTTGGCGATGTCGGGGTTGCTCGCCAGCCCCGAGAACAGGATTGTCCCGTCGGCCTCCGCAAGCGGGGCGGCCCCCAGCATCGCGCCGCTGCACGACGTGCCCAGGATGATCTTGATGCCCTCGACCTCGGTCAGCTTCTTGTAGGCGGCGATGGCGTCCTGGGCGCCGCATTTCGAGTCCTCGACTACCAGCTCGATCATGCGCCCATCGACCCCGCCCGCGGCGTTGATCTCGTCGACGGCCATCTGCTTGGCTTGGCTCGCCACCGTGCCGTAGGTCTCGCCCGGTCCCGTTAAGGACTCCATCACGCCGATCCTGTACGGGTCCTCCTGCTCCTCGCCGGAGCAAGCCAGTCCGGCCAGCAACAGCAGAGCGAGTCCGAGGGCGAGGCTACCTAATCTCATGGAGCTGGCCTCCTAGCTGTCCTCTATGCGCTGCTCCAGCCTGTGCAGCGCATCTCTAGTGGTGCGTATTTCGCGCAGAAGCTCCTCGCGGGAGACGGGCTGCTCGAGGTCCTTGAGGCGCTCGATCTTCTCCTCGTCGAGGTTGTTGATGATGATCGCGATGAACAGGTTGATAACGACGAACGTGCCGATTACCACGAATGTCACGAAGTATAACCAGGCCATTGGGTTGACCTTCATCGCGGTGGCCATGACCACCGTCCACCCCTCCAGCGTGAGGATATTGAACAGGGTGAGGACGGAGATTCCCAGGGTCCGCCAGTTCTCGGGGTCGTGCTCGCTGAACAGATGGTAGCCGATGATTGCGTAGATGTAGACGATGATGCTCATGAGCATGAGCACGTGTCCCACGCTTGGAATAGACCGCACCAGGGCCGCGACGATCAGGCGCAGGTCCTTGATTGCCGAGACGAGCCGCAACACGCGCAGCAGGCGGGCGAGCCGCGCGACCATGGCGAGCTCTCCGGTGGCCGGAATCAGCGCGAATACGATGATCAGGAAGTCGAAGATGTTCCAGCCGTCCCGGAAGTACCCGACCACGCGGGGCGAGGACGCAATCATCTTCAGCAGTGCCTCGGCGATGAAAATCCCCAGCGCCACGTGGTTTCCCATGGCGAGCCAGTCGCCATACTGCCGGTCCAGCGTCTCGGAAGTCTGCAACCCGAGCAGCACGCCGTTGACAATGATGATGGCGATGATGGCGGACTCGAAGGCAGGCGCCTCCGTCAGCCGTCTTGCTATGTCAGTCACCCGTGTCATTGCCGTGTGTCTTACTTCTCCAGCGGACATGCAGGCCCTATTCGCAGTCCAGCCGTTGTGAGCGGCGCCCCAGATAGCCTACCGCAACATCGTGGGCGGCGGCTAGAGTTTGAGCAGCCTGGCGGCGTTGCCGCCCAGCACCAACCGCTGCTCTTCCTCCGTCAGGTCGCTGTCCAGGACGAACCCCCACCTGTGGGCGAAGTCGTCCAGAGGCGCGTCGGTGCCCCACAGGACCCTGGTTGGGCCGAGCGCCTCGATGGCCTCGGCCAGGTACCATCGGGTGTTCTGCGTCGATGCCGTCTCGATGTGGAAGTTCGGGTAGCGGGCCATTTTCCGAAAGGTCCCCGGGCTGCTGCTGCCGTGCGCCATCATGAAGGGCACGCTGGGGAACCTGGCGATGACCTCCTCCGAGACCACACCGTGCCAGAGCACGGGGAGCTCGTGCTCGTCCAGGTATGCCCAGACCTTCGTCCATTCATCGTCGAGCGGGTCGATGGGGAACGGGGTATAGCCGGGCGCGGACACCATCTGGTGGACCTTCAACCCCCTCATTCCAAGCTCTTCGATGCACCGCTTCAGCTCGTCGATCATCGGCCTGGGCTGGTATGGGTTCAGCGCCGCGATGCCGATCAGGTCGTCCGGGTGCCGCCTCACGGCTGCGGCCACCTGGTCGTTGCCCTGCGCCACGTCGGGGTTGAGTATGCCGTTGATGCAGGCTTTGGAGACTCCCGTCCGCCTCATTGCTTCGACTATGCCCTCTTCCGCGGCAGGGAGGTGCATCGTCAGCCACTTGCCCCAGTGGACGTGCACGTCGATGATGAGGACGTCCTCGAGCAGGTCCCCGGCCAGCGCCCTTTGCAGTATTCCGCTCTGTGTGTTCACAGCGTCACGTCCTTCAGCAGCGTCCTCATGTTGTCGCCCGCGATCTTCCGCTTCGCATCCTCATCGATCCCCGCGTAGATGATCTGCAGCATGCTCTGGAGCGGGGTGAAGTAGGGATAGCGCGAGCCGTAGACGACCCTTTCAGCGCCGAACCGCTCGACGATCTTCTCCAGTGTCCCCATCGTCTGGTTGCCCGCCAGCTCGAGGAAGAAGCCGTCGAACCGCTCCCACAGCGCGTAGAAGTACCGCTCGTGGTACTCGAGCTTGGGCAGCACCAGCACGACCTTGATCCCGGGCCAGCCTTCGAGGATGTCGACTATCCAGTCGAACTGCACCTGGTGGATCTCCGCGTAGTCGAGAATCAGCACAGGCCGATGCTCGGCCACCCTGTCGAAGGTCGGGCCCATCAGGAACGGATCGGGGCCGGGCACGAAGGGCTGGACGCCAAAGAACATCTTGAGGATGCGCGCGTCGTTGTGCCGCATGAGCTCGACCAGCTCGTCGGGCGAGTGGGCCTCGCCCGTGTGGTGCGGGCCGATCATCAGGACGGGGTGAAGCCTGTCGTGCTCGGCGACCTCGTCCAGCAGGGCGGCGGTGCCCTCCCTGAAGTCGTACTGCTGCGCCTTGAAGTGGTACGCGGCGGCCTCGGCAATGCCGACCTCGTCCATCTTGTCGAGCAGCGCGAGTGCGCTGGGGTCGTAGCCCGGCGGCGGGTTGTAATACTGCCCGAAGCCGCAGTTGGCGTCGAAGAACTGGAGCGGATGTGTTGGCAAGGAAACCTCCGGGTCAGGAATTGTCGTGCTGCTGCGACTCGGCAAGCTCGGTCAGCCGCGCGCCGTTGGCGGCCACCTTCGAGAATGCCTCGGCGACCTGCCGGACCCATTCGGGGCTGGGGTCGACCGGCGTCGTCAGCCAGAAGCGCGCCTGGTGGATGCCCTCGCTGACGGGGAGCGATCCCGGTCCCATGGGCCGTCGTGTGTCCTGCGGCAGGTCCGCCCATGGGCCTCCCACCGCCTCGAAGTCGTAGTCGGCGAACAGCGGCTCCAGGTGCATGGCCCCGTAGCCGTAGGGCGTGATCTCAGGCGTGGTGGGCACACCCTCGGCCACCAGGGCCCTGAGGACCATGGACACCGGGGCGCCGATGACGTCCGCGTCGATCGTGCCGGCGTAGAGCAGGAGGCCGCCACGCGTGGCCTTGGGATATGTGGCCTGGGACTGGATGCCCGGAATCTCGTACAGGGCGTCGTCGAGCTGCCGGAACCACCTGCGCCTGGCCTCGTTCAGACCAGGGAGCCTGGTCATCTGGGCGCGGGCCATGGCCATGGCCAGGGGGTTCGCCCGGTACTTCACGCCGAGGCCCATGTTGTGCAGGTCGTCGAACTCGCCGGTCTGGGCCAGCTTCTCGACCCTGCCGTACTGCCCCAGCGCGAGCATCCTGTCGTACAGGGCCGGATCGTCGGTGGTGGCGACGCCCGCCTCGATGCCCGAGACGGCCTTGCTGGCCTGCAGGCTGAAGCACCCGATGTGGCCCAGCGACCCGACCTGCCTGCCGTCCCATGTCGCGCCGTGGGCGTGGGATGCGTCCTCGATCAGCTTTATGTCCGTCCCGTCGACGATGTCCAGGAATCCGTCCATGTCGGCGGGATTGCCGTAGGTGTGGGTGACGACGATGGCGCACGTCTCCGGCGTGATCTTCGACCGGACGTCGGCCGGGTCGGCGCAGTAGGTCTCCGGGTCCACGTCGCAGAACACCGGCGTCGCGCCGCAGTGGAGGATGGGCGAGATGCTGGCGTGCCAGGTGACCGATGGCACGATGACCTCACGGCCCTGCCGCGCCCCGGCCGCGAAGACCGCCGAGTGGATCGTAGCCGTCCCATTGCACATGGCCACCGCGTACCTGGTGCCGACGAAGTCCCGGAACTCCTGCTCGAACGTGTCGATCTCGTCGTACGCGCTTTCGATGTTGTCGACCACGCGGTTGACGTACTCCTTCTCGAGCGGGCCGACCCTCGGCCAGGAGTCCCCTACAGGTGTGGTCACGGCCTTCGGGCCGCCGTCCATGGCTAGTGTCGAATTGGCCATTGGCTTATCTCTCCCTTGCAGCGGCGAGCTGCCGTGCGCCTGTCCACCTGTCTACGAATGGCAGCGCGGCCTCGAAATGGAACTCGTGGGCGCCGGAGAACTCGTCGTATTCGAGGGCGTCGGGCCCGGCGCCGCTGAGCGAGTAGGCGCGCCGGAGCATCTCGTGGGTCTCACGTGCGAGGTCGAGCGGGATGTAGTCGACGTCGCCGAACTGCAGCTGTATGGGCCTGGGGGCAATGAGCGCGGTGATGTCGGGCCAGTCCATCTCGTTGAAGATGCCGGGCGAGAAGAGGCACGCGCACCAGGAGATGTGCTTCGCGTCGGGGATGATCGCGCGGGGCCCGCAGCTCAGGACTGCCGCGCGGACCCGCTCGTCCAGCGCGGCGACGTACATCGCGTGCTCGCACCCCATCGACAGACCGGCGCAGGCGATGCGGTCGGGCTGCACGTCCGGCCTTCCGTCCAGGTAGTCTAGGGCTCGCAGGACCTCCCAGACGCGGATGCCCTGCAGCGACATCCCCAGCGACAGGGCGTTGACGGACAGGTGCTGGCAGTGGTTCTTCGTCTGGCCGAGCGACACCTCTTCCACCCGTTCGCCGAAGCCCGCCGCGTCCGGGGAGATCGTGAGGTACCCGGCCCGGGCGAACTTGGCCGCGAAGTCGCCGCGCAGCAGTTCCATGCGCTCGCGCTCGGCCTCGTCGCGCGGGACGCCTGCCAGTATGTCCTTGCTCATCCCGTGGCCGTGGAGGCACAGCACGGCGGGATAGGGCGGAGGCGTGTTCGGGACCAGCACCAGGCACGGCATCCACACGCCCCGCAGCGTTGGAAGCAGCACCCGCTCGGTCCTGAAGTCTGGGTTGTCCGCCTGGGTCGACACCTGGGCGGGCGGCGCGTCGGGCCAGCGATGCTCCTCCACGGTCTCGAGGGCGAGCACGTCCCGCAAAATGGCGCCCGCCTCCGAGCGCCAGGCGCGCCACTCCCCGGGAGTCTCGGCGCGGAAGCGGCGCCGGGGAGGATTCCGGTCGTAGACGTGGTTCAGGAAGGGCAGGAGGTGTACGTTCGTCATCACGCTGCCGCCGGGGCTTTCCAGCCCATCAGCCGACCACCTCCCTGAATATGCGGACGTAGTTCTGGCCCAGAATCTTGCGAAGTTCCTCCTCGTTGAAGCCGCGCTCGACGAGCTTCAGCGTGATGTTGGGCCAGTCTGTGAACTGGTCGAACCCATCTATCCTATGATCGTCCCTGAGCCTGTGTTCGGGTCTGAATCCCGACCATGAGAAGTCGCCCTTGGTGCTCCTGGGGTCCGGGTCCGTTTTGTAGAGGAACGACGTGTCGAACGGCCCCAGCTCGTCCGGGAACTCGACGTTCGACTCGGTGCCCGGGCCTGGGCCGCACTTGTCGCAGCCGATCCCCACGTGGTCGATTCCCATCACGTCGACCAAGTGCTCGACGTGGTCCACGAAGTGGTCGAGGGTCGCGTCGGTGGTCTCCCGTATGAAGCCCCCGATGGCGGCGACGCCGAAGAAGCCGCCGCGCTCGGCTATCGCCTTTGCCAGGTCGTCGTCCTTGCCCCTGTCGTGGTAGCAGATGGCGTTGCTGGTCGAGTGGGTGACGATGATGGGGCTGCTCGAAACGTCGAGGGCGTCCCAGCCGACCTGCTGGCTGCAGTGGCTTACGTCGACCAGCATGTCCAGGTCATTGAGCTTCTCGACGACCTGTTGGCCGAAGTAGCTCAGGCCGGTCTTGTACCGCTCCGTGCAGCCGTCGCCGACGAGGTTGCGCAGGTTGTAGGTGAGCTGCACAACGCGCAGCCCCAGGTTGTGGAACAGGTCGATGCGGCCCAGGTCGCTTCCGAATGGCGTCGTGTCCTGGAAGTCGAAGATGACGCCCCGGACGCCGTCCCGGTAGGCCTCCTCGATGTCGTCGGCCTTCAGGATGAGCCGGAGCTGGCCGTCGAGGGCGTCGATCATAGCCCGGGCCTGCGATATGGCGTTGAGGGAGGTCTCGAAGGAGGTTTCCGGCGCCTCCGGACCGGCGTAGGTCCCGCTCGCCACGTCGACTCCCGACGTCTCCCACAGGCCCATGTACTCGCGTCGCGCATCCGCGGATGTCTGCACCTCGCGCGCCGCCAGGGCAGGCATGAGCTTGCGAATCTCGCCCCTCGTCTTGCCCTGGGCGACGTACTCGCCCAGGGCCTCACGCATCACGTCGTTGAACAGCAGGCCAGACGTCGCGCCAGGCTGCTGGCTGTCCACGACGAGGACTTCATCGTGGAACTGCCGCGCTTCGCTGGGCGTCATCACCGGGCGCCGCCTCGGACCGGCCATCGCGTGGCTCCTTTCGCCGGACGGCAGTGATGTTATCCCGGCGTGGCCGGAGATTCAATCACCGCAAGGCGAATGGCGTAGCTCGCTGTGCTACTGGTCTGTGCGGTACAGGTAGCGGGTATCCCAGATTGCATACAGCGTCGGCGTGAGGTTGCCGAACACGTTTCGGACGGCGCTGAGTCGCTCCGAGAGGGTCGTGTAGATGACGGGCACGTTCTCGGCTGCTATCTCCTGGGCGCGGTGGTAGTACGCGACACGCCTGTCCCTGTCCAGCTCCTGGCTGCCCTTGATGTATAGCTCGTCGATCTCGGCCTCCCACTCCGTCGCAGGCTGCGGCTGGTTCGGGTGCCACAGGTGCAGGCCCTCGCCACTGTGCCAGACGGTGATGCCGCTGTAGGGGTCCGGGCCTCCCGTGAAGCCTATGATCATGGCCTCCCAGTCGTAGGTCTGGGTAAGCTGGGAGACGAGATCGCCGAACTCGATCAGCTCGTAGTCTACCTTCAGGCCGATCTCCGTCATGCCCTGGTGCACTATGTTCCCGACCCTGGCCCGCACGTTGTTGCCGGTGTTGGTCACCAGCGTGAACTCTATCTCATTGCCAGAGTCGTCTTCCCTGATGCCGTCACCGTTCGTGTCGACCCAGCCCAGGCTGTCCAGCATCTCGTTCGCCCTGGCTACGTCGTACTCATACTTCCTGACGTCCGGGTTGTGGAAGTCGCCGGTGGCCGGGCTGATGGAGGACCACTGCGGGTAGCCGATACCGTGCTGGACATCGTCGATTATCGCGTCCTTGTCGATAACGTGCGCTACAGCCTGCCTGAACTGCTTGTTCCTGAACCATTCCAGCTTCTCCGGGGAGACATAGGGCTCGCCGGTGTCCTGGCTCTGGCCGGGGTTCATGTTGAATCCCAGGAACGTCGTGCCGAAGCCGGGGCCTCGCCTGTATATGGTGAAGTTCCCTGCCTCCTGCATGGGTTCGAGCCTCGCGAACTCTTCGCCAAGCACCCCGTGGACGTCCGACTCGCCCGCCAGGAAGTAGGCGAGCTCAGCTTCCAGGTCAGGGACGATGGTCTGAACGATCCGGTCCAGGTACGGCAGCGTGTTGCCCGCGCCCTCCTCGAGCCAGTAGCTCTCGTTGCGCCGCATGACGACGCGCTCACCTGGGACGTAGCTTTCGATAGTGAAGGGACCCGTGCCGATCACCTCTGCCGGGTCCGTCTCGATGTCCCACGTCGAGTTGAACGTGCCGTCCTCGACGTGCTTCTCGAGGATGTGCTTCGGGTATATCGCTGTCCCCATCGAGCGGAGAAAAGGCGCGAAGGGAAGGGGGAGGACGCATTCGATCGTGTAGTTGTCCACCGCCGTGACCGTCATGGGCGCCTGTTCCCACATGCCGGTCGACTCGTCGAGGAAACGGAATTGGAACGCCGGTCGGCTGCTGGCGGGGATGTCGTCGTTGTAGATGATGCGGTTGAACGTGAAGTCCACGTCGTGCGCGGTAAGGGGTTCGCCGTCATGCCATCTCACGTCCTTGCGGAGATGGAAGGTCCATGTCAGGCCGTCCTCGGAACGCTCCCACGACTCGGCCAGCCTGGGTTCGACCTCGTCCGTGAGCCATGATGTCTCGGTCAGTCCCTCGAAGAGGTACCCCAGCACGCCCGACGAGGAGGCATCTTTGGAGATCGCGAGGTTGAAGGTGAGCGGCTCGGAAATGGTCGCAAAGCTCAGCGTTCCGCCCCGCTTTCCGATGGAGTACTCGAACTGCGCGGCGTTCCTCCTGAGCTGCTCGACTGTTGCGGACCGGTCGACGGTTACAGGGCTAGGAACGGGCGTGGGCTGAGCCGTAGGTGCAGGCTGAATAGTGGGAGCGGGTCGAGCAGTAGGTGGGGGAGAAGGGACGGGCGTCGGCTGGGCGGTGGGCGCGGGCAATGCGGTCGACACCGGCATTGCGGTCGACACCGGCTGGAAGGTGGGCGCGGGCTCAGCAGGCGGTTTGGGGTCAGCACCATCCGAGCAGGCCGCCACCACCAGGATGGACGAGACCAGGAGCGCGTGCAGCCCGATTAAGGTGAACCCCAGCCTTGGGAGGCGGACATCTCCCCAGAGTAGATGAGACATAGTATCACTCCGTCGTCCAACAGAATCAGGTACACAGCGGTCTTGGAGTTATTCGAAATCGGAAGCGGCGCGGCCAGTGATCTCCCCGGCCACGCCGCCTTGAGAATCTATGCGTCGTGCTGTTAGCGCCAGGAGCAGGAGACGATCTTGCCCTCCAGGCCCTTCACGATCTCCTCCACGATCTCCGAGACGTCGTTCTTGTTCACCGAGTTGGCCATGATGTACGCGAGGTCCTTCTCGATGGCCGAGACCCTGTTGTCGAGTCTGGCCAGCCTCTCGTCGGCGCTGGCCAAGTTCTTGCCGGCGCCCTGGACGGTCTGGCCCAGATGTGTCAGCCCTTCGTCCACCCGCTCGAGCCGGCCCTCAAACGCTCTCACCCTGTCAATAGTCGCCGTTGTCATATCACCACTCCTCGATCAGTTTGGCCTTGAGGCTGCCGTTGTCGCCCACTGACTGGCGTTGGCAGATGACAGCCTTGGGCGACTATAGCACCTACTCGAGTTCTATACAATTTCTTATACTGGTACAAATTCGCCAATTTCGCCGCTCCTGCCCCCGGGAGAGCAATCCGCCCAACCTTCCAGGGAGCCCCCGGGTTCGTCCGTTCATACTTCGACAGGCTCAGCACGAACGGCTCTGGGCACAGCCAATATCTTGATTGTACGGCGGGATTCCCTGAGAATCTTTCGAGCGCCGATTTAGGAGTCAGGATGAGTTCTGAGCACCAAGGCGGTCCCGAGATAGCTGTCGTCGTGCCCACGTACAACGAGGCGGAGAACCTGCCGGTACTTGCCCGCCGTCTCTTCGCGCTGGACGTCCCTGAGTGCGTGCTGATCGTGGTGGATGACGGCTCGCCCGACGGCACGGGAGACGTGGCCGAGGGGCTGGGCGGACAGTACGGCGGCCGTGTCGAGCTGATACAGCGCGGGTCGAAGCAGGGACTTGGCACGGCCTACGTCGATGGGCTGGCGCATGCCCTCGACACGGGCGCCGAGTACATAGTGCACATGGACGCCGACCTCTCACATGCGCCGGAGTATATCCCCGGTTTCCTGCAGGACCTGGAGGAGGCCGACGTTGTGGTCGGCTCGCGATATGTGGAGGGCGGCGGTTCCGAGGAGGAGTGGGGCCTGCGCCGGCGCGTCCTGAGCAAGATCGGCAATGCGGGCATACGTGCGGTGACCGGAATCAGCACCCGGGACGTTACGTCGGGTTTCAAGGGGTTCCGCCGGGAGGTGCTGGCATCGCTGGACATGACGGGATTCAGGTGCCGCGGCTTCGCCTTCCTGCCGGAGGAGACGAGCGCCTGCCAGAGGCGCGGCTACCGCGTGGTCGAGCACCCCATCGTGTTCGCCCAGAGGGTGAGCGGAGAGTCGAAGCTGAGCGCTGCGATAGTCATCGAGGCGATGTTCAAGCTGCTGCCCCTGAGGTTCTCCAGGCCGCCTAGTGGGGGTAGCCGCGAATCGTTACCCAGACAGAGGCCGCCAACAGCTTGAGGTCCAGCAGCGGGCCCATCTTCTCGATGTAGAGGCAGTCGTAGCGCAGCTTGTCGCGGGGCGGCGTCGAGTACCTGCCCCGCACCTGCGCCAGCCCGGCCAGGCCGGGCCTGACCCGGAGCCGGCGTCCGAACCCCGGGGTCGTCCGCTCGAACCCGGCGTGGAGCTCGGGCCGCTCGGGCCTGGGGCCGACGAGGCTCATCTCGCCGCGGAGCATGTTTACGACCTGTGGGACCTCGTCGATCCTGTAGCGCCGGAGTATCCTGCCGACCCCTGTCTGCCGCTCGTCCTGTTCGCTGGCCCACACTGCACCAGGCCCGGACTCCGCCTCCACGACCATTGTCCGGAACTTCAGCATCGTAAAGGGGCGCCCGTCCTTGCCGAGACGGGTCTGGCCGTAGAGCACATTGCCCCTGTCCCCGAGCCAGATCGCAAGAGGCACCACCGTCCAGAGCAGTACCCAGACGGGAAGCAGCAGGATGTGAGCGGCGATCAGCAGTGCGAGATCGAAGGGTCGCTGGTAGCCGTCGTTGGGAGGTCTGTCACTCATGTGACCGCCCTAGGACGCACCGGTCAGGAGCCGGTCGGCGGCCTCGGACTCCGCTATGCGGTACACGTCGAGGAGGGGCATTCCCGTCTCCCGCGCAATCCGGCGGCAGTCCTCGTATTCCGGCGAGAGGGAGACGTTCCTGCCGCCGAGTCGCTTGACCTTGACCGATAGCTCACCAATGCTCGTTTGCACGGTGACGGACTCGCGCTCTGCCTCGTAACGAGATACGGGACTGACCCGTACGCCAAGCGTAGTGGTCTCCCGGAGCACGAGGTCCACCACCTGCTGCTCGATCCCAGGGTCTACGAGTGCGCTGAGCATCGCTCCCGCGCGTCCTTTCTTCATGTTGAGGGGGGTGAGCCAGACGTCGCGCGCGCCAATCTCGAATAGGCGCTCCGACACATAGGGGAAGGCCTCGGGGTTCATGTCGTCGATGTTCGTTTCGACCAGGCTCAGAGTGGCAGGACCGGACGCCTCCGCAAGCTCACCAACGCGCAGCCCGACCACGTTGGGATAGCTACTTGGATTCCTGGAGCCGAGGCCGAAGCCGGCCTGTGTCACGGTCATGGACGGCTGTCCGAACTGGGCCAGGGTCGTGACGATGGCGGCTCCGGTTGGCGTGACCATCTCGCCGGCGCCGACGGCTCCGCCGGGGGGCGGGACGGTGGGTGCGGCGGCCAAGGCGAGCATGGCGGTCGTGGCCGGAGACGGGGCGGGCAGGGGGCCGTGATCGCTGCTGAAGACGCCCGAGCCCGTGGGCAGCGGGGACGAGTAGAGTCGATCTATGCCCAGCATTTCGAGCCCCAGCACCGCACCGACCACGTCGATGAGGGTGTCGGCGCTTCCAAGCTCGTGGAGGTGGGCATCTTTCTCGCCGTGAACGGATGCCTCCGCTGCTCCCAGCCGCTCCAGCACCTGCCTCGCCCTCGCCTTGGCTGACCCGCTGAGGTCGGACGAGTCCACCGCATCGACCAGGTCAGCCACCGTATCGAACGTGGGAGACGACGCCGGGTCAACGGACACCAGCGTGCCCTCGACGCCGCCCCTCCTGTCCCTCCGGGCCGAAATGGTGAAGCCGCTAAATTCCAGGCCCTCCAGCCGGGCTCGCAAGTCGTCGATCGAGACACCCGCGTCGACGATGGCTCCGAGCAGCATGTCGCCGCTCACCCCTCCGACGCACTGCAGGTAGCCGACCCTCAACTCCAGGTCTCCATGCCTATCCTCGGGGCACGCCCATCCCGACTTCGGGGGCTGTCCGGCGTGAAGAGCGCGGGATGGCGTATGCCAGGGCCTCGCCCAATGTCCCGACCGACTGGCCTGCGCCGTTGCTCGAGGCGTGGGCGGATACGTGGCGGGTTAGGCCGAGACGCTCGGCCTCGGCGATCCGGCGGTCGGCCTGGGGCACCGAGCGTATTTCGCCCGCAAGGCCAATCTCGCCGAATGCTACTAGTCCCGATGGTATGGGCGTGTTGCGCATGCTGGATGCGACGGCCATGGCTATGCCGAGGTCCGCGGCGGGCTCGCTGACCCGGAGTCCCCCAGTGACGCTGACGACGACGTCCTGGTCGGCGAGGGAGATGCCGGTCCGCCGGGTGAGCACTGCGCACACGAGCAGGAGCCTGTTGAAGTCCACGCCGGTCGCGACCCTGCGGGGTGCGGGCAGCAGCGAGGGGTTGGTGAGGGCCTGCACCTCGACGAGGAGCGGCCGGGTGCCCTCCATAGTCGCGACGACCACCGAGCCCACCGAGTCCTTCCTGCGCTCCCCGAGGAAGACTTGCGAGGGGTCGGGCACGTCGACGAGGCCCTCGCTCCGCATCTCGAACACGCCGAGCTCGTTGGTCGAACCGAACCTGTTCTTCGCGGACCGCAGCAGGCGCCAGGAGCTGATCGGATCGCCCTCCATGTACAGGACGACGTCTACCATGTGCTCCAGCACGCGGGGGCCGGCGATGTCGCCTCCCTTGGTGACGTGTCCGGTGATGACCACCGGCACCCCCGCGCTCTTCGCCCACTCCAGCAGGGAGCGGGTGCACTCCCTGATCTGGGTGGCGCTGCCGGGGCTGGATGACGACCCCCCGTCCGACAGCGTTTGTATGGAGTCGACGACGACGAGGGGAGGCCTGCGCTGCTCCAGCTCGGCCCTGATCTCCCCCAGCTCTGTGGCCTGCAGGATGTAGAGCCCCCTGCCGGTCAGTCCGAGCCGATCGGCCCTCATCCGGATCTGCGACGCGGACTCCTCGCCGGTCACATAGAGGCACCGCCCGAGCGCTCCCGCGGCGTCCGACGCCAACCTGAGCAGCAGGGTGGACTTGCCAATTCCCGGGTCGCCTGCCACCAGGGTTACCGAGCCCGGCACGATGCCGCCGCCGAGCACGCGGTTGAGCTCCTGGGAGCCGACCTGGATCCGCGGCACGTCGTCCGCCTTAACGTCGGACAGCTCCACGGCGGGGGCCGACGTGCCGGTCCAGTGGCGGCTGTCCCGGGAGTCCTGCCTGAACTCCGCCAGCGTGTTCCACTCGCCGCAGGACGGGCATCGCCCCTCCCACTTGGGGCTCTCCCCGCCGCAGCTATCGCAAACGTAGACTGTCTTGGGTTTCGGCAAAGAACTCCTCGCGGCTCATCTGATGATGGAGGTCGAATGCGCCCTGCAAGTTTAGCAGGAATGGGGCCGGCGGCCACCCGCATGGGGCACCCACGGACTATTGGCCTTATGAGAGGAAGCCCGGGACATGTCTGCCCCGGGCTTCCCTTGTCTACCAGTCGTTAGAGAGCATCTCGAGGCGGTCTTGGTTGGCGGAGCACTGCCCTTCGACAAGCTCAGGGCGAACGTGTTTCCCTTGCGCCCCTGCTAGGGCAGAGGCTCACCAGAGGCCTCCTGAGGTGTCCCGCCAGATAAAACTTGCCGGCAGGATCAGACGGTGGCCGCGGGCAGGGGGGACCTGATTTCCACGGCTATCTGGTCGTTGTCGTCGATGTCGACCACGGCCGTGTCGCCGGGGCTCAGATCGCCAGCCAGGATGATGTCGGACAGCTTGTCCTCTATGCTTTCCTGTATGAACCTGCGAATTGGCCTGGCGCCGAATACGGGGTCGTAGCCTTTCTCGGCCAGCCAGTTCTTGGCCTTGTCCGTGACCTCGAGGCCGATGCCCCTCTCCTTGAAGAGAACGGCGTTCACCTCGTCCAGCTGGAGGTCGACGATCTGGGTCACGTGCTCCTTGCTCAGGGCATGGAAGACGATCGAGCCGTCGATCCTGTTCAGGAACTCGGGCTTGAAGAAGCGCTTGATCTCCTCCAGCACGTTGTCCTTCATCCTCTCGTAGTCGGCGGCCTTGTCCTCGCTGGTGCTCTTGGCGAACCCAAGGCTCCTGTCCTGCTGGATCAGGTTGGAGCCGATGTTGCTTGTCATGAATATGAAGGAGTTGCGGAAGTCAACCCTGCGCCCCTTGGCGTCGGTCAGTGTCCCCTCGTCGAAGATCTGGAGGAGGACGTTGAAGACTTCGGGATGCGCCTTCTCGATCTCATCGAGGAGGATCACGCTGTACGGCCTGCGGCGCACCGCCTCCGTCAACTGGCCGCCCTGCTCGTAGCCGATATAGCCGGGAGGAGCGCCCACCAGTCTTGCGACCATGTGCTGCTCCTTGAACTCGGACATATCGAGCTTGATCATCGCGTCCTGGCTGCCGAACATGAACTCGGCGAGCTTCTGGACCAGGTATGTCTTGCCGACGCCGGTCGGGCCGGAGAAGATGTATGCGCCCACCGGACGCCTCGAGTTCTTCAGGCCCGCGCGGGTCCTGCGCACTGCCTTGGCCACCAGCTTGACGGCCTCGTCCTGGCCTACTACGACCTCGTGGAGCAACTCCTCCATCTTGACCAGGCGCTCGGTGTCGGTCTCCGAGAGGCTCTTGAGAGGGATGCCGGTCCACATGCCGACCACTTCGCGAATGTCCTCGGCAGTCACCCTGGGCTTCTCGGAGCCCATTTCCTCCTGCCAGTCCTTTTCGAGCTCTTCCAGCTTTTCCGAGAGCTTCGACTCCCTGTCCCGCAGCTCCGCGGCGTACTCGTACTGGCGGGTGGAGATCGCCTCGTCCTTTTCCTGCCGCACGCTGTCGAGCATCCGGGATGTCTCGCTGACCGACAGGGGCGCGGTGCTGAAGTTGATGCGCACCCTGGACCCGGCCTCGTCGATCAGGTCAATGGCCTTGTCGGGCAGGAACCTGTCAGGGATGTAGACGGAGGCCAGATTCGCAGCGACCTCTATCGCCTCATCGGCGATGTCCAGGCCGTGGTGCTCTTCGTAGCGACCCTTCACGCCCCGGAGGATGTCTATGGTCTCCTCGGTGGTAGGCTCGTTCACGTCCACCGGCTGGAAGCGCCGCTCGAGGGCAGGGTCGCGCTCGACGTACTTCCGGTAGTCGTCGTGGGTCGTCGACCCTATGCACTGGAGCTCGCCGCGGGCAAGGGCAGGCTTCAGGATGTTGGCGGCGTCCACAGCCCCCTCCGCCGCACCGGCGCCCACCATGGTGTGGACCTCGTCGATGAAGAGGATGCAGTTGCCGCTGCCGCGAATCTCGTCCACGACCTTCTTCAGCCTCTCCTCGAATTCGCCGCGATACTTGGTCCCGGCCACGAGGGCCCCCATGTCGAGGGTTACGAGGCGCTTGCCCTGGAGCGTAGTCGCGGCCTCGCTCCTCGCTATTCGCTGGGCGAGGGCCTCGACGATGGCGGTCTTGCCGACGCCCGGCTCTCCCACGAGCACGGGGTTGTTCTTCCTGCGCCTGCTCAGTATCTGCGTAACACGCTGGATCTCCTGCTCGCGCCCCACGGTAGGGTCAAGCTTGCCCGCCCGGGCGGACGCCGTCAGGTCGATTCCAAGCTGGTCCAGCGTGGGCGTCTTGGTCTGCTGGCTCCTTCCACCTGCGCCGGCCTGGCCCTGGCTTGGGTTCTGGCTCAGTATGCGCCCGGTCTCGGCGCGCACCTTGTCCAGGGTCACCTGGAGGCTCTCCAGGACGCCGGCTGCGACGCCCTCGCCCTCGCGCAGGAGCCCGATGAGCAGGTGCTCGGTGCCGATGTAGTGGTGGTTCAGTCTCCTTGCCTCGTCGACCGCGAGCTCCACGACCTTCTTCGTCCTGGGGGTGAGACCCTTTTCACCCGTGGCCGCACGCTCGCCCCGGCCGATGATGAACTCCACAGCAGACCGGACTTTAGTCAACTCGACGCCGAGATTCGTCAGTACCTTGGCAGCGACCCCGTCCGTCTCGCGGACAAGGCCAAGCAGGATGTGCTCGGTGCTGATATAGCTGTGATTGAAGCGCTGGGCTTCTTCATTCGCCAGCGAGAGCACTCTCCGCGCCCTCTCCGAGAACTTCTCGAATCTGCTGCTGCTGGTCATGTGCGTCTCCTGGGCGACTGAGCCGCCTAGTAGTAACCTTCCTGCTCGGCCTGCGCGAGGCTGAGTCCCAATCTGCGCCGATCGGGCTCTATGCGCAACACCTTGAGACGGACCTCGTCGCCCTCGCGGACGACCTCCCTCGGGTGCTGAATCATCCTTGGGGCCAACTCCGAGATGTGTATCAACCCTTCGACCGACCCCTCGACCCGGGCAAAGGCCCCGAAGTCCGCCAGCTTGGTGATCGTGGCGTCCACAATGTCGCCGACGTTGAGGCGTTCGTGGATGGTCTCCCAGGGCTCGGGCTGCAGCCTCTTGATGCTCAGCGCGATCCTGTTGTTGACGGAGTCGATGCTGAGGACCTGTACGTCGACCTCCTGGCCCACCTTGACCACGTCCTCCGGCGACCGGACGGGCGTCCATGACAACTCGGAGATGTGCACCAGGCCGTCGGCGCCTCCGAGGTCCACGAAAGCGCCGAAGCTGCTGATGCCGGATACAGTGCCGTGCCGGCGCTCTCCGATGTTCAACTCCGAGATGAGCCTCGCCTTGCGAGCTTCCCTCTGTCCCTGGACAGCCTGCCTCTCGGACATGATGGCCCTGTTGCGGCTCCGGTTGAGCTCCAGGACCTTGACCTCGATCTCCTTGCCTATGTGGCGTTTTTCCGGGGACTCCTGGGGTTCCTGACCCTCGGCGGCCTGAGTCTCTTCATCCTGTTCCCCAGCGGCCTGCTCGGCAGTAGCCTGGGCCTCCTGGTCTCCCTCCCGTGCCTCCCGAATTCTGCGGAGGTCGTTGCGCGAGACGCTCATGAGCTGGGACATGGGTACGAAGGCCTGGATGTTGACTACGTCTACTATGCAACCCCCGCGGTTGAAGTCGACGATAGTGCCCTTCAGGTTCTCGCCGCTTTCGAGGGCCTTCTGCAGGGTCATCCAACCCTGTTCGCCGATGGCCTTGTCCAACGACAGGATCGCGGCTCCCTCGGCACTCTCCCCTCTAATAACGTAGGCGACGATTTCGTCGCCTACGTTTGGCATATTGACATCGTCGCGGCTGAGCGACCGCATTTCGCCTGGAGGGATGATCCCTTCGGCCTTGTGGCCCACGTTGATGAGGATTCCCTCGGGATCGGCTCGCATCACGACGCCCTCGACCACGTCGCCTCTAACCAAGGGCTTCATCGGCTCGATAGAGTCGAGGAGCTCTTCCATGTCCTGCGGAGCGGCGGGATCCGGCTGTTCGGTGGTCAAGCTATTGCCTTCCGTGATTCACGAGTTTCAATTCACGACTCTGGACGCTCTCGGTGCCATTCTAGCACATAGTATGTTCGATATTGGATGGCGTCCGGCGCCGGCACCTCCGCAATGCAGAAAGCCCCCTGGCGGTGACCTATTTTCCCACACCCTTGCGAGTGCAGTATCGTCAGCGCTGAGACGTTTCACTTCCGTGTTCGGGATGGGAACGGGTGGGTCCGTCTCGCTAGAACCACCAAGGGGCCTCTGTTGCTTCGTTCTGCGACAAGGCTGGTCGGAACCTGCCTTGTTTTGTACAAGTATACAGTCACGATTCCAGCTAGTCAACGGGGATCGGCCTCCCAAATCCACCATCTAGCGCAACGCTGGCCGTAGGCAAGGCGAGGGCGGGTTCCAAACCCGCCCCGAACAGGACGTACCCAACTCCGGCCGGCTACGGCTTGCCCAGCGACAGTGAACGGTCCATGAGCGGCAGGTCCATGCGACTTCCGCGGCGCCTGTGGGACTCCCTCAGGGCGATGGCGATCTCCAGGGCCTCGCGCCCGAACTCGCCCGGGCATACTTCCTCGCGCCCGGCCTCGATGGCTCGTGCGACCCCCTCCATCGCGTCCACCATGGAGCTGCGGGGCCGCCACGGGTAGGGGAAGAGCTGGCGCGACTCGTACTTGAGGCTGGTGTCGCCGACGGACCTCCCCCTCGTCCAGAGCTCGAACTCGGCGTGATGCTGGCTCGAGACGATGCGTCCCTCCTCGCAAAGGAACTCGACCGACCAGGAACCTGCCGGCGCCCGCGAGTTCAGAATGGCCGTAACGCCGTTCTCGTATGAGACGTAGCCGGAGCCGGAGAGGTCGTGGTCTCCCGCCGCCGCGTCGTCGTCGTCCATGTGGCCGAAGACCCAGCTCGCCGGAGCGCCCGCGAACAGCCTTATAAGCGCCAGCGAGTGGCTGCCGATGTTCGACAGCGTCATGGGCGTGTTACAGACGATGGAGCGCAGCGGGCCGATGTCGCCTCGCCGTATGAGCTCCAGCGCGGCCCGGTATGGCGCGTACCAGTTGAGGTGGCAGGCTATCGACAGGACCGTGCCCGTACGCCTGCACACGTCGACCATCGCGTCGGCGTCGGCCAGCGACCTGCACATCGGCTTGGTCGCGAAGATGGCCCTGACGCCGCTCTCGGCAAGCGCCGCGACCACCTCGGGGCGCTCCCTGGGGCGGGTGGTGACGCTGACGATGTCGGGCTTCTCGCGCTCGACCATCTCCCGGATGTCGGTGTACAGGCCGCTCACTTCCCACCGGCGGCCGAAGTCCTCGAGCTTCGCACGGTCCACATCGACCCCGGCCACCAGCTCGATGCCGGACGCCTCGATCATTGCGGGGGCGTGGGCCCAGGGCCAGGGGTAGTGGGGCATGCCGACGTGCTCGTCGTCGATGGTGCTGCCCATCCGGCCGCAGCCCACGACCGCGCCGCGATAGCTGCCCCTGGGCAGCGAGTCCTGGACGACCTGGTATGCGGGGCTGTCCGGCACTTCGCCTGGCCTGCCTAGTCGTAGTTGCTCGGCGTGTGGTCGCCGAGAAGCCGGCGCTGCCTCGGCGTGCACCGGGCGAGGATGTCCTGGTCGAACTTGAACTCGTTCAGGTAGGGCGGGAACTTCTGGGTGATCATCCGCTTGGCGTAGTGGACCTGCAGGAGGTAGCGGTCTTCGTCGCTGCGATTCGAGGTGCCCCGGTGCCACACCTCGCAGCGGAACATCACCGCGTCGCCGGCCCTACACAGCACGCTCTTCTCGGTGACGCCGTTCCACTCGGTGTCGCCCATGGGACGGCGGCCCGACTTGTGACTGCCGGGCACGAACTTGGTCGGACCGAGCTCCTCGTACATGTCGTTGAGGTAGTAGTGGGCCGTCGTGATGAAGACGGGCATCTTGACGCGGGGGTCGGCAAGCACGTCCTCCGGAAGCTCGACCGGGAGCCAGTCGCAGTGAAGGTGCTGGTCAGGCCGCCCCGGCCCCGTGACCCAGGCGGTCATGCCGATGATGTGGCAGTCGTCGCCGTGTATGGCCTCGGCGAGGTCGATCACGCCGGCCGTGTCCATGTGCTGCAGGAATATAGGGTCGCGGTTGAAGGCGTTGTTGATGTGCTTGTTCAGGAAGCCGCCGTTGTCCGGCGTTGTGTACCGGTTGAAGCTGGCCTCAATGGGGGTGAGGTGCTTCATGACTTCCTTCAGCTCCGCCACCTGGTCGGCGCTCATCGCCCCGGGAAAGTAGGCGTAGCCGTCCTCCTCGATCCCTTTCACACGGCTTTCAAGGTCGGGCTGCGGCTTCAATTCAAGCGCTTCAACCATCATGGCCCTCCGGCGCGAGACTCCCACGTTGGGAACCTGCATAACTAGCCGTCGACTTGTCATTCGGACCGCAGGGAGGAATCTAATGTGTTTGCAGTCGAGTCAAGGTGTCGTTTCAGCTACGAGACCTGCCACGAGAACAGGGTCTTTAGATTCCTCACTTCGCTCCGCTGCGTTCGGAATGACAGACGTGGAGGTTACGCAAAGCCCCACCATGCGGGTACGCGGATAGTAGGCCTGTCACCAGGCACTGTCAACCGGAACGTCGGGTCCGCGTCCGGCCGCCCATGAGGGCGTATAATGCCCCCGATATCCAGGAACAGGTAGCACATTGACCAGGATGACAGGGGGCCAGGCCCTCGTGCGGTCGCTGCAGCGCGAGGGCATCCGCACGGTGTTCGGAATCCCGGGCGCGGGACAGTACGAGATCGTGGACGCGCTGTGGGAGGCGGAGGACGTGAACTACGTCTCGGTGCGCCACGAGCAGGCGACGACCTACATGGCCGACGGCTACTTCCGGGCGACGGGCGAGCCCGCGGGGGTGGTCGTCGTGCAGGGCCCAGGCTTCTTCAACGCGACTGCGGGTCTGGCGACGGCCTATGACGTATCGTCGCCGATGCTGGTTGTGACGGGGACTGACCTGTACAGCCACGATGCAGACGCCGTCGATTCAGACTGGCTCAACCCCCTGGTCAAGTGGCAGGGGCAGGCCGAGTGGCCGGCAGAGCTGCCCGGGCTGGTGAGCGAAGCGATGACGCAGATGCGCAGCGGGCGGCCGCGCCCGGCGCTGCTGCAGGTCGGGCAGCCGGTCCTGGCCCTGCAGCAGGACGTGGACCTTCTCGAGCCCGAAGAGCATGGGCCCGCCGCGCCAACCCCGGCCGAGGTCGATCGGGCGGCCCGGGTGCTTGCCGGTTCGCGGGCTCCGGTGATCTGGGCGGGAGGAGGAGTGCATATCTCAGGCGCCTCCGAGAGCCTGAAGCGGCTTGCGGAGTACCTGCAGGCGCCGGTCGTGACGACAGCGGGCGGCAAGGGGGCCCTCTCCGACCGTCACCCGCTGTCGATGGGCTTCGCCGAGACGCGGTACCCGCCGCTGGCGAAGTGGCTGGGCGGCCGGGACGTCGTGCTGGCAATCGGCACCCGCACTCCCTTCCCCGACGTTGAGGGCAGGACGGTGATACGCGTCGACGTGGATTCTGCCGAGACGTCGCGCCAGGGTCACCACACCCTGGGACTGACGGGCGACGCCGGCGCGACTCTCGACGCGCTGCTGGAGTCGTTGGCGGGGACGATGGAGCCTCGGGACGACAGGGAACAGGCGGGCATCGCGTCGCTGCTCCAGGAGCGGTTTGCGGCGCACAACCAGCTGGAACCGCAGGGGGGGCTGCTGGACGCGGTGCGGCGCGCCCTTCCGGACGATGGGATCGTGGTGCAGGGGATGAACCAGCTTGGGTACTACAGCCGAAACTATCTGCCCGTGTATGAGGGTGGGCGCTTCCTGTCGGCGTCCCATCACGGCACGCTCGGCCACGCCTTCCCAGTGGGGGTGGGCGCGAAGCTAGGCGCGCCGGACCGGGCGGTCGTGGTGATATCCGGCGACGGGGGATTCCTGTACAACTCGCAGGAGCTGGCGACCGCGGTGCAGTACGGGATAGGCATCGTCGTCATAGTGTTCAACGACAACGCGTACGGCAACGTGCTCAGGGCGCAGCAGGAGCAGTTCAGAGGCCACGTCCTGGGTACGAGGCTCCACAATCCGGACTTCGTGAGCCTGGGGCTGGCGTATGGGGCCAGGGCGGTGCGGGCGAACGGCGCCGACGAGCTGCACGTGGCCCTGGAAGGGGCACTGGAGATCGGTCGGCCAACGTTGATCGAGGTGCCCGTCGGCGAGATGGAGCGGGTCTACTGACGGAGGGCCGGTTGCCGGACAGGTACTTCACACTCGATGAGGCGCGCGAGCATGTCCCGTGGCTGGCGCAGGTCTTCGCCGACCTGAAGCCGCTCAGGGCGAGGGCCCAGGAGCTAGGGGGCGAGACGAGAGCTTTGGAGCAGCGCATAGGGAGCAATGGCGGGAGCACGACACGAGACCGGCTGGAGCAACAACGCACGCTCCTCGACGAGGTGGCGGCCCAGATTAACGAGAAGGCCGATGCCATCTCCGAGAAGGGCATCCTGGTGAAGGGGGTCG
The DNA here is from genome assembly GCA_034420735.1 of Dehalococcoidia bacterium. Lineage (GTDB taxonomy): Bacteria > Chloroflexota > Dehalococcoidia > Lucifugimonadales > CAJWER01. The sequence goes on along the minus strand of DAOULA010000099.1, from coordinate 9,757 downwards.
AGCCGGGGCTGGTCGACTTCCCGTCACTCAGGGAAGGGCGCGAGGTCTACCTGTGCTGGCGCGAGGGCGAGGCAGGGATAGACTTCTGGCACGAGGTGAACACGGGGTTCGCTGGGCGTCAGCCGCTGTAGTCGGTCAGTCAAGCAGGCTTCCTGGCAAAGACGAGCGGGTGAATCTCGGGCGGCGCCTCCGGTTCCGCGTAGCCGTGCCCCACAGCGGATGTACTCAGCAGGGTGAACCCGAGTCCCGTCAGCATGTCAGCGTACTCTGACATGCCGTAGTTGCTCCAGTACATGGTCTCGCCAAAGAAGTCGTCCTCGGTGTAGGCCGCCTCACTGTAGCGAGTAAGCGTGCACATGAGGTATCCGCCCGGCTTCAGCCAGTCTCGGATTCGGCGGAACAGGTCATTGTGCTCCTCCCTGGGCAAGTGGAAGACCGAGTAGAAGGCGACCACGGCATCGAAGCTCGAAGCGGGCAGCTCGATTGACGTGATGTCAGCGTGAAGGAAGCGGGCCTCCGGCACATTTGCCCGCGCCAGCCGGACCATCTCACTCGAAGTGTCCACTCCGGTCACGGAGAAACTCTCGGCCAACGCCCGCGTTATGGGAACACCGGCACCGCAGCCGATGTCGAGCACGGACGCGCCTTCGTCCAGGCGCTCGCGCAGCAGGTCCAGCTCAGGATGCGCCTCGTCCGCTCGGGCTTCCGCATAGCCGGCTGCGCACCTGTTGTAGCCCTCTTGTACGAGGGCCTTGTAGTCCACGCACGGATCATCGGCTGGCCTCAAGACTGCTTCACCCCTGGCCGATGAGGACGCGGACCTTGTGGTGTCCGGTCTTGCCGTCGGGGTAGACGCTCTTCTCGACAGGGGTCTGCACGACGCCCTGGCCGTCGACGGCGCGGACGCTCAGCACCATCGGGGCCTCCCGGGCCGGCTCGACGACGGCGTCCCAGTTTACCCAGGTGAAGGGCGACAGCGGCTCGCTGAGCCTCTCGACGGGAGACCATGTGCGCTCGCCGTCGATGCTGAGCTCGACAGTCGCGATCCCCCTGTCGCCCGAGAAGGCCACTCCGGAGACATCGATGGGACCCCGGGGGTGGCTCGACCCGGGCACGGGGGTCACGATCTTCGACATGGTCTTGATGATGGGGTTGTCGGTGCGTCCGCGGGTCTCCCAGTACCCCAGGAAGTCGTGGTCGACGGGCTCGATCTTCGTGAGCCACTTGACGCTCTTGTAGCCGTAGAAGCCCGGCACGACGATGCGCGCCGGGAAGCCGTGCTCGGCCGGCAGCGGCTGGCCGTTCATCTCGTAGACGACGAGCACGTCGCCGCTCATTGCCCGGCCTCGGGATACAGCGTTGGTGAAGCCGTCGGCGGCCTCGAAGGAGATGTCGACGACGTCGGGCCCGAGCTGCGCCTCATCCAGCAGTGCGCTCAGGCGCACACCCTTCCACCTGGCGTTGCCTATCAGGTCGCCGCCGACCACGTTTCCGATGCACTCCAGGGTCACGTACTCCTCCACGGGCAGCGCGCCCTTGAGGTCGTCGTAGGTCAGCGTCATGGGGTTGTCGACGAGGCCGGTGACTTCCAGTGCCCAGCCAGCGGCGTCGACTACCGGGTCGACTTCGTTCTTGGATACGACGTAGAAGCGCGAATTGGGCGTGACCTCGGTTTCAAGGTCAGCTGAGGGAGGGCGGGCAAGTGAGGACGTTTCGCGGGGCTGGGGATCAAACAGGAATCGCAGGCCGACCGCTCCGGCAAGGGCGAGGATGCCCCAGCCGGCGAACCGGATGAGGAAGGTACGCCGCTTCATCCTAGATATAGGCGGGGCTGTTGTCGGCGCGGATGGGGTTGCCCCTGCGCCACACGATGGCCGGGTAGCGGTCCAGGGCGTCCTCGTCGATTTCCAGTCCCCAGCCGGGCGTGTCGGGTATCGCGAGATGGCCGCCCACGGGAGTCCAGGGATTCCTGACGAGCTCGCGCCATCGGCCTTTGTCGTGCGCCCTGTACTCCAGGATGAGGAAGTTCGTCGTCGACGCGGCGAAGTGGAGATTGATGGCCCCTGCCAGCGGGCCCATCGGGTTGTGGGGGGCTACGACGACGTCGTGGCCCTCGGCAATGGCGGCGATCTTCTTCATCTCCAGGAGCCCGCCGCAGACGCAGACGTCGGGCTGGATGATGTCGGCGGCCTGCTGGCGGACGAGGTCGTTGAACTGGAACTTGGCGTACAGGGCTTCGCCGGTGGCGATGGGCACCGGCGACCTGCGCCTCAGCCAGGCCATCTCGCGGATGCCCTCAGGGCGTATGGGCTCCTCGAAGAAGAAGGGGTTGTACGGCTCGACGGCCCTCGCGAGCTCCAGCGCCCGCATGGGCTCCAGCACCTTGGCGTGGACGTCCAGGCCGATGTCGACATCGTCGCCGACGGCCTCTCTCACGGCGGCCATGTGCCTGGGGCCCTCGCGCAGGACCTCGTTCCACGGCCTGAGGTGGTCGTCGGGCGGGAACGGGCTCATCTTGAACGCCGTGTAGCCGTACTCTTCGACGAGAGCCAGGGCGTTCTCGGCTGCCGCCTCGGGCGTCGGGCCGGTGCAGCCCTGGTAGACGCGGACGCGGTCGCGCACGCGCCCGCCGAGCAGCCGGTATACGGGGAGCCCCAGGGCCTTGGCGGATATGTCCCACAGGGTGTGCTCGATGCCGCTGATCGCGGCCAGCCCCACGGAGCCGGGAGGGAAGCGGAGGCCCTGGTACATGGTTGCCCACAGGCGCTCGATGTCCCGCGGGTCGTCGCCGAGGATCCAGTCCCTGAGGTGGTCGATCGTGGCTGCGACGGCCAGGTCGGGGCCGACGCTGAACGCCTCGCCCCAGCCAACGATGCCGGCGTCCGTCTCGGTCTTGACGAGGACGATGTTCCGCCCGCCTCCGTCGACTATGTGGCACGTTATCCCGGTGATTTTCATGCTAGATGAACCCCGGGCTGCCGTCGGCGTACTGGGGGAAGCCGCGGTTCCATGGAACGGGCGGGCTGCTCTCGATGGCCTCGATGTCCAGGTCCATGCCCAGGCCGGGCCGGGTCGGGAGTGGCATCCATCCGTCGACGGGCTTCCATGGGTCGTCGACGAACTTGGCCTTCTCGGCCTTGGCGTGGTCGCCGTGGTACTCGAGGATGACGAAGTTGGGCGTGCTGGCGGCGAAGTGGGTGCAGACCGCGGTGGAGAGCAGGCCCAGGGGGTTGTGGGGCGCGATGGTGACGTAGGCGGCCTCGGCGACTGCGGCGATCTTCCTGGCCTCGAGCAGTCCGCCGCCAGAGCAGAGGTCGGGCTGGATGATGTCGACGCCGCCGGCGTCAATGAGCGATACGAAATGGCCGAGGCCGTACAGGTTCTCTCCGGTGGCGAGCGGGACGTCGATGTTCTCGCGCAGCCTGGCGAAGGACGGGAAGTGCTCGGGCCTGGCGGGCTCCTCGACGAACATGGGCCTGTAGGGTGCCATGGCGGCCACGAGCTGTTCGGCGCGCATGGGCTCGACGAGGGTCGCGTGGACGTCGACGCCTATGTCGACATCCGGGCCGACGGCGTCTCGGAGCGCCTCCAGCCTTGCGCCCGCGCCGCGGACGACGGCGTTCCAGGGTTCCGCGCGCCAGTCCCCGGAGTAGGGCGAGGTCTTGAGGGCGGTGTAGCCCTCGTCGATCAGGGCGCGGGCGTTGTCGGCGAGCTCGTCCAGGGTGTCGCCGCTGACGCCGTGGTATACGCGGACCTTGTCGCGGTGCCTACCTCCGAGGAGCATGTACACCGGCAGCCCGGCGGCCTTGCCCGCGATGTCCCAAAGGGCGTGGTCGATGCCGGACAGGGCGGACCAGCCGACGGGGCCGATGGGGAAGCGCATGTTGTTCCGGGCGCGTCTGAGCAGCCACTCGATCCGCGAAGGGTCCTGGCCGATGAACCAGGGCTTGATGGACTCGACCAGGGCGATGACGCCCTCGTCCGGGCCGACGGTGTACGGCTCGCCGACGCCGGCGATGCCCTCGTCGGTGAGTACCTGCAGGAAGATGGCGTTGCGAACGCCGTCCGAGCAGTGGAAGGTCCGGATATCAGTGATCTTCAAGGGCCAGTGGGGTAGTCGCCGGGCTCCATGGTCTTGTAGACGTCGCTGGGAAGCTGCGTGAGGTAGTTGGAGTCGCCCGCGGGGGCTTCGCCGGGCGCGGCGAAGGTGAAGCCGTGCTCGCCCTTGATCTTCTTGTCGTTGGGGCGGCACAGGACGACGCCGGCGGCCATCCTCGCGTTTAGGGCGACGTTCATCTTCCAGATGAGATCGAGGGAGTCGACGGGCAGGTCGACCGTGTTGAAGACGACCTCGTGGTATTTGAGCCTGCGCTTGATGACGACGGAGGTGGCCTCCCAGGTGTCGGAACCGGCGACGGGCTCGTCGAACCTGACGCTCACGGCGCCTGCTTCCCTGTCGAAGAGGAGGGATGCCTTGTGGACGCCTTTATCCCCCGGCAGCGTTACCGTACCGCCCAGCTGTACCAGGCTGTCATTCGACGCGTCAGTCATGGGATACAACCTCCCCATTTCTTGCTGCTGCTACGGTACTCGGCGTGCGCTGTCTTCGCAAGGGGCTTAGTTCGCGGTTGATGGGTTAGAGCGCCGTCCCTCCAGCAAGGCGAGACCCCCCATCCCCCTGGATGGCGGACGGTTCCTGGGGCAGGAATCCGGCTTTCGCCGGTATGACGACTACTACCTGGAAACCGGCTTTCGCCGGTTAAGGCGACTACGTCATCTCTACGGAGCCGTCAGGGGTTATCCGGGTGACGGGACTGCTGCCGGTGTAGGCTACTGCGGCGTAGGAGGCCTCGACGCGTTCGCCGGCTTCCAGGACCAGGGCGGTGCCGTTGTCGATGGCCTGGGCGAGGCCCATGTTGGTGTAGCTGGTGAAGGGCTCGAGGCCTATGTTGTAGGTCCGGCCGTACCAGGGGTAGCCGAAGCCGCCGCCGTAGGACTGCCAGAACCAGAGGAATTCGAACAGGTCCTTTGGGAAGGACACGCCGAACCCTACGCCGCGCTTCGTGTCGCGGACGGCATACCAGCCCTCGGGCATGTCGGTCACGTAGGCCATGTCGTACGAACGGTAGTCCTTGGGGGGGACTACGCTCGAGTCGATGCGGCTGCCGTCCTCGCCGTCGACCCAGGGCCAGGGGCCCCGGAAGCCCGGCTCGAGCTTGCTGTTCGGGTGGAGCTTGTCCGGGTGTATGAGGATGGTGCCGCCGGGCAGGTCGATCACGCAGTCCTCGTTCAGAAACGGCTCGCCGATGGCGATGTGCTCTCCCCAGACCGCGTGGGCCGTCTCCTCGCCCTCGTTGACCAGCAGCTCGTCGGTCTTCAGCACGGGGGAGCCGGACTCCAGGGTCATCGTCTTCTCGAAGTAGAAGGGTGTGCGTGCGGTCCTGACCGAGCACTTCAGCGACACCCGCTCGGGGGAGTCCTCGACGACGGCGGCGTCCCAAGGCACGGTGTTGACCTCGGCGTGGAGGCCCAGGTGCGTGTCGCCGTACTGGGAAGGGAACCCGCCGCCGGGCAGCACGGTCTGCCAGCCGCCCTCGTACTGGTCAAGCCAGAGTTCGGCGTGCGACCCGGTCGTCGGCACGAACTTGGACGGATCACGCACGCCCCAGGGGGAGCGCCATACGAAGTCGGTGTCGGTGGGCTTGTGCAGGAACTCGTAGACGTCCGCGCCCTTGTCGATGAGCACGACGACCCGGAGCAGCTCGTTTTCGAGCACAGCGGTCCTGAGCCCCCTGTAGGTCCAGGAGTCGCTGATGCGGCAGCCGTAGTTTCGCTCGTTTCGGTAGTGCATTCGAGACCTCCAGATTCCCTTCACCTCTTGGCCGAAGTGTGCAGCCTACTCGTTGTTGCTCGTCTCGCGTCGCGGATTCGGAAACCCACTTCTCAAGCCATCTATATGTTCCAGGAGATCAGGTGACACATTCTGCCAAAGTGGGTCGAGGATGAACCTTGCTCCCTCTCGCCGGGCCAGCTTCGCAGCAGGCACAAAGTCGCTGTCTCCTGAGACAAGGATGATGGTGTCTGCCTGTTCCTTGAGGGTAATGGAGGCTATGTCAAGCCCGATTCTGATGTCGACGCCCTTCTGGTGCAGATTAGGGACGAAGTCGGAGTCCCTGAGGTCGGAAACATCCATATCGCCCTTCAGCAGGCTCCTTTGCGGCTTCGGCTTCAATATCCAGGAGCTGTCGCCGGGTTTCTCGACTTGCCCGAGTCTCAGGACGAAATTGGGACGCGCACGGAGGGCATCGAAGAGCTTATTTCGAAAGAGCGCCACATCGGACTTGGCGTAGTCGATGCTACGCCTACCTATCGGACTGTGTCCCTTCTTGCCGTACGGTAGAGCGTCATAGTAGAAGCATCGATACAGGAGTCGGAAGGGATTCGAGGCTTGGTAAGTGTCGTTCAATTGCTTCAGGTGGCTGCCAACCAACCTGTCGACTGCTTTGACAACCTCTTCTGGGCTTGCTGTGTCTATACCGCTCCGGACAGACGGTAGGCGTTTGAGGAAGTAGCCTCCATCAATTAGAATCGCCGCTTTGTCAATCACCTAGTCCACCTTTGTTCGTGGACAAAGAAAAGCCCCGAGGGATAGGCCTCGCTCATGATCTCCAGCCATGCTGGGAGCGCGGCGTACTGCCACGGGGCGGATGTACGTACAGAGTAGGACATAGGATTAGCGATGTCAATTTCGCCTGACAGAGGAAATGGTCTACTCCTCCACTGCGGCTGCGCCGGCTGCGCCCGCCCAGGCGCCGAGGGCCATGTAGCCGCCGTCGACGTTGACGTGCTCGCCGGTCATGAACGAGGCCTTGTCGCTGGCCAGGAAAAGCACGACGTTCGCAATGTCCACGCCCTGGCCGATGCGGCCTATGGGGTGGCTCCTGCCCCACTCGGCGATGATGTCGTCGGGGTCGCCCTCCTCCAGGGTCGCGGCGGTGCGGACCATCTTGGTGTCGATGGCGCCCGGGCAGACGGCCAGGACGCGGATGTTCTCGGACGCGTAGTCGAGGGCCATGTTCCGGGTGAGTGAGAGTACGCCGCCCTTGCTGGCCGCGTAGGCCGGTACGAGGGGCTGGGACTGGAGGCCCTGGACGCTGGCGGTGTTGACGATCGCGCCGCCGCCGCGCTTGCGCATCTCGGGGATGGCGTACTTGGCCATGAGGTAGTAGCTCTTCAGGTTGACGTCGAGGATACGGTCCCAGAGGTCCTCGGGTGTGTCCTCGACGTTCAGGTATGAGGACGGGGACTGGATGCCGACGTTGTTGAAGAGGATGTCGACCGCGCCGAAGGCCGCGACGGTCTCGTCGACGACGCGGTTGCAGGCATCGGCCTTCGACACATCCGCCTCGATCAGCAGGCCGCCGGGGCCGGTGCTGTTCAGCTCGGCCTCGAGCTCCTTGCCGGCCTCCATATCGACGTCGGCAATGGCGACGGATGCGCCGTGCCGCGCGAACTCGATTGCGGTTGCGCGTCCAATGCCGTGGGCCGCGCCCGTGATGATAACCACCTTGCCGTCGAAGGTACCCATTGCTGTCCCCCTTGCGGGCCCGCCAGAGCGGGCCCTTTCTGTGGGCGTAGGATAGAGGGGAGCCGGGAGGTAGGCAAGCAGTCCTTGCCGTCATTCCGGCGGACGCCGGATTCCTGCCCGCAAGAACTGTCCCCTATCCAGTCCCCGAACTTCGCACTCCACACAAACCTTCTCTACCTCAAGGCTCCTGGATACCGGCTTTCGCCGGTATGACGATATGGCTTCTACCCCGCGATCCGGTGCATGGCGTACTCCCCGGGGCCGGTGGTGACGCGGGTGTGGCCGGCCAGGGCGTCGTCGAGGGCGGGGTCGCCTGTGTCGACGAGGAGGGGGCGGCCGCGGATGGAGGCGAGCTTGTCTCGGGTGGCGGCCACGATGATGTTGTCTAGGCCGACGGCTCGGAGCACCCGGGGGCTGATCTGCTGGTTGCCGCGGCCGAGGATGTGGCCCTGGCCGCCAATGACCGTGACGACGACCCTGGCATCGGCGCCGTCGACCAAGCCGAGGACTTGCCGCTCGCCCGCGTCGGAGGAGAGGAGCCGGCCGTCCCGCACGACGTCCACGCCCAGCAGGGTGGCCTCGAGGCCGAGTTCGTCCATCACGGCGGCTATGGTGCTGCCTGGGCCCATGACGTAGGTGATGCCGGGTTCCATCTTTTCGGCGACGGCGGCGGCGAGGGCCCTCACGACAAGCTCGCCGGACGCTACGCCGCCGTCCTTGGCAACCTGGAGCCGGGCGTTGTCGTCGGGCACCTTGAGGTAGCCGTAGAGCCGGGCGTCGGGGACGCCGCGCCGGAATGCTTCCTCGTCGATGTCCATGACCTCGGCCATGCGGGTTGCGCCGGCGCCGTGCTGCAGGAAGGCGAGGGCAGCGCGGCCCGCCTCGCGCGGGGTTGCGCCGAAGACGGCCGAGTGTATCTTCACGCCGGCGGGGATGCCGAGCACAGTGACGGAGTCGCCGATGGCGTCGAGGATGTCGCGTGCCGTGCCGTCGCCTCCCGCGAAGAGGAGGAGGTCGACGCCTCGCCGGGCCATCTCGCGGGCCGCCCGGCGGGTGTCGGCGGAGGTGGTGGCCCCGGTGGGCGCGTCTAGGACTATGGTGGGGACCAGACCAGCGGCGCGAGCTTCGTCTTCGCCCATGCTGGCAGGACAGGTGAGTAACCGCACGTCACCGGCGTTGGAAGCGAGGACCTTCAGTGCCGCTACGGTACGGGCTGTGGCTTCCTGCGGCGCGCGAAGCAGCCGGGCGCGGGCGAGCACGGTCTCGCCGTCGGTGCCCTTCAGCCCGACACGGCCTCCCATGCCGGCGATGGGGTTGACGATCAGGCCGATCATGTTCATGGCGTGCGGCAGTGTACCACCTGACCTGATGACGAAACTCGTCGGCTGCGATAGTACCGCGCTACCTAAACGAGTGGTCGAGGTCATCGAAGTAGGCCTAGCTAGGGCCGCCATGGGGGTGGCGCGCGTTTTTGTTTGACAGAATTCGACGCCGTCTCTATCATTAGCAGTTGCGCGTCTGTGGTAGGCGCTGACCTTGACCTGAGCGTCTGCCTGCTTCGGTAGGCGACTGCACCATACCGATTTCCTGTTGGAGGCCGAGTTGACAACAGAGGTTATGTTGTGGGGGCCGCCCGTAGTTCCCAGCAGCCCCCTCGAAGAGTCTTTCCGGGACGACTTGGAGGTATGGATACGCAAATGCGTCGATGCCGGCGTATCCAGGATCATAGGCGGCGACAAGACCCTTGCCCTGACTGAAGTGGCCCGAGAGAACGGCATCGACGTTCATCCCTACGTCAACTACAACTCCTTCCCCCGGCACGGCTGGGCGAGGGTGACCTGGGGCTGGTCGCTGGACTTTCTCCGACCGCCCGTGGACGCACCGGAGGCGAGGGCCATTCTCGAGGCCCACAGCCCGATCTACGACAACCCCAAGGTCGACACCTCGATGACCGATTTCGCCCGGGCCCACCCTGAGTACAGGAGCTTTACCAGGGACCGGTCTTACACACTCCAGCCCGGGCAGGACCTCTACCTGAGCCTGGCTTTTCCAGAGGTGAGGGCGGAGCAGACCAAGCAGTTCACCGACGCGCTCATCGATACTGATGGGACCGGCGTGCAGGTGGAGTTCGTGCTTGGCAACGAGGACGAAAACGGCGTGGTTACCTAC
>DAOULA010000098.1:0-9897 GCA_034420735.1 Dehalococcoidia bacterium | reverse complement strand
CACTGCCGGTGGACGCGGCATTGCCGACCGTGCTCGCCGCCGTCCGCAAGGACGGCATCCTGCTCCTGGCCGAGGACGGCACCGTGGCCTCGTTGAGCGCGACCCAGTTGCTGGTGGCCACTTTCCTCGCCGGAACGGTGCTGCCCTGCCTGGTCACCGCGATCACAATTGGGCGCGAACTCGGGCTAGGGTTCACGGGCAGGCTTGTCGCGCAACAGGCCGCCTTCGCCGTCGCTGTCGCCGCCGCCGTCGGCTGGACCTCATTCGCGTTCGGTGGGTGACGGTCCACGTCCAGACTGCGTGGAAGCCGCATTGCGACACCTGCCGGGTGGCAGGCACATGAGCGAAGCCCTCTAGCCCACCAGCTACGGCTTCCAGGGCTCGCAAGGCGTCGGGCGGACACATCGACGTGGACAGCCGCCAGCACGGGCTGCTCAACCCGGACGGCCCGGACAACGCGACCTGCCCAAAATCTACGCGCCGCCGATGTTAGCGTGTAGATTTCAATACTCTAGCGCAGTGAGAATTGCATCTGTCATTTGTAATCTCTAGGCATTGCAGAAGCAATCTATGCATGCCTCCACAGCTACTGTATCGTTCAGTTGGACTAACCCAGCGACACCATGGGCGGTGTCTTTCCGATGACGACATGGAGACCGCGAAGTGAATCTGACCAAGCTCTCGCCCCGAATTGCCGCCCAGCGCCTTTGGAGCTTGGAAGGGCAGGGCGCCAACGAGCTCCGGTACGCCGCCTCTGTTTCCTTCTGGGTCCGCTCTATCTGTCTGGCAGGGGCCATGGTCGAGTCCAGCTACCGTATCGAGTTCGGAGCGCGGAGCCACGTTCTCATCGCGGTTTACGTGTCTGGCATGATCGCGGCCAACGGATATGCGTGGTGGAGAATGCGCACCAGTGGCCGCGTGAGTCCACGCTCGCTGCTGGCCCTGAGCGCAATCGACGCCGCTGCATTCACATTCACCCTCTCGATGTCCGGAGGATACGACAGCCGCTACTTTCCCTTGTATTTCTTGCCGATATCGCTGTTCGCCTGGGTGTTTACCTCCCCCTACCTTGTCTTCTCCTGGACCACGATGATGGCCGGTATCTACGTGTCCGTATGCCTGGTTGCTGGAGATGGTGTCGACTTCGGACAGCAGGAGGAGAAGGAGCTGTTCTACAGAGTGGTGGCGATGTTCGCAGTTGCAATGTCGGTCAACCTGACCACAAGATTCGAGAGGGTGCGCAGGGTCAGGGCAGTCGAGCGGGAGCGGGAGCTGAGCCGGCAGCGCATCGAGATTTCCCAGGCCATTCACGACACCACAGCCCAGTCGGCCTTCATGCTGGGGCTGGGTCTTCAGGACGCGATGGAGAAGGCCGAGGGGACCAACTCGGAGCTTGCCGGGAAGCTCGAGGCGCTGTGGGCGCTGTCCAGGACGACCATGTGGACCCTCAGGCAGCCGATAGACGGCGGGGACATATTCAGTGGGGGCAAGCTGAGCGAGGTCCTCGCGGCTCATGCGGACACGTTCACGGTCATCACGTCGATTCCGGCGGAGTTCGTGCAGCATGGCGATGAACCGGAGCTGTCTATCGTAACGCGTAGCCTGCTCTTCTCCATCGCCCACAACGCGCTGACCAACGCCTTTCGCCACTCGGGCGCGGAAAGCGTCGCCGTCTGCCTTGACTTCAGGGGAGACCGGCTTCTCATGTCGGTGGTCGACGATGGGGTGGGGCTCCCGGAAGACTACGAGGCGCGAGGCCACGGGTTCAGGAACATGAAGGCCGACGCCGAGCGAATCGGCGGAAGACTGGAAGTGGATTCCACCAGCAACGGCACAGCCGTCAGCTGCACGGTACCGTACGAGCAGAACAGAGGAGGCCAGTAGATGTCATCGGATACCAGGGTAAGTGTGATGATAGTAGACGACCACGCCATCGTTCGAGAAGGGATAGCGGAGTTGCTGGAGCAATCGGGCGAGTTCGAAGTCGTGGGACAGGCCGGGGACGCCAGGGAGGCCCTCGACAAGGTCCGGGAGCTGAAGCCGACCGTCGTGATCATGGACATTCTGATGCCGGACAAGAACGGCATCGAGGCCTGCCGGGAAATAGCGACTGGCATGCCGGACACGCGAGTCCTGATGCTGACGGCGTCCAACAACCAGAGCGCCATCGTTCAGTCGGTGAACGCGGGCGCCACCGGATATCTCCAGAAGTACTCCGGCAAGGAAATGCTCCTGTCCACGGTGCAGGAGGTGGCCAACGGTGAGTTCCGGGTGCAGGGAGAGGCGGCCAGGCGCCTGGTCGCGAGCATGGGCAGCGGGCCCAGTCCGATTCCACCGAGCGAACTGGACAGGCTGACAGCCCGCGAGAGGGAGATCCTGAGGATGTTTGCCCAGGGGAAGTCGTATGCGGAGATAGCCGAAGTGCGGGGCAACAACCCCATGACCATCAGGAATGCGGTCTACGCCATACAGCGCAAGCTGGGTGTGCGCACCAGGCAGGAGCTGGGGGTATGGGCTGCGCGCAGCGGCCTGTTGGACGAAGACGAGCTGCGATGAGACCTCGCGCCGGAGCATCTTGTGTCCACCTCCGGAGAGAGCCCCGCCGGGGAAGAGCGTTCGTCCTGAGCCCGCCTGTCCTGAGACCTGTCGAAGGGTCGAAGGACAGTTCTCCAGCAGCACACACTATTCTGAGATAGTTTCTCAGGGGTCCCTGGCAGCCCCAGCCGCCCTATTCCACCGTTATCTCGGCGGGATCGTCCTCGTCGGTCACGTTGATGGTCACCTGGATGCTGTCCATTGCGCCGAACGGGTCGATAGCGGTCACCAACACCGAGTAGCTGCTCCTGACCTCGAAGTTCAGAGGAGCCTTGGTCTCCAATTGGCCGTTATTCCTCCCTATCTGGAAGGACCCGGCATCCGGACCGGTCAGAGTGTAGATCAGCAGGTCGCCGTCATCGTCAATGGCGCTGACCGGCGCCCCGATGTTACGACCTTCCCCGGTGTTCTCCGGCACCTCCCGGCTCGTCGTGTCGGACTGGTCGCCCTCTGTGTGGTAGTCCTGGTCGGGGAACACGGGCGCGGCATTGACGAACCCGCCATCCAATCCCGGATCAGTGACAAAAGCCCCGTGTCTACCTACCGGGACCTCCGAAACGCCCGCAGCGGTCTCCCGAGCACTGCCGACGTTGTCGACATAGGTCGCGGTTGCCCGAAGGCACCAGCCCACGTCGGACGACTTCGGGGTGTAGACCGCAGACGCGGCGCCGGGTATCGGGGCCCAGTCTGTCTGAGGGTCGTCCCTGCACTCGCGCTCGCTTCCGGTATGTGTGATCTCCACGGACCACTCCCACACCCACTTCCTGACGGTTACGCCGCCATCGTCGTCGCTGACCACGGCTTGTATCGCGACGCCCACCTCCGGCTGCCTCTGGGACAGCACCACCACTCCCATGTCTTCCCCATCCACCACCTCGATGATCACATCCAGGGTGGCAGACAGCCTGCGGGAGCCCTCACCGGACTGGGCCTCGAGGGTAATCGAGTATGAGCTCCGGTCTTCGAAATCAGGCTCATGGCCCGGCTTGAATCTCAGGTCGCCGCCATCGAACGAGAAATCGTCGCTGTCGGCGCCCGATACCGAGTACGTGCAGCAAGCGTCATCCCCATCCTGGTCGGTGACAGCGTGGGTATCGGCATCGATTGGGCTGACGCTATGCCCGACCCTGATGACCGGCGGGTTCAAGTTCTCCACTACGCTCAGCAGGTTCGGTGCGTCGTCAGGGAAGACGGGGGGCTCGTTCACCTCCGTGACCCTGACGATTACGTTCACCGTGGTAAAGGCAGTCGACGGATCGCTTGCCCTCACCCGCAGGACGTACTCGCTGTTACCGGCCTCACCGGGATCCTCATCGGCAGTCAGCCCGAGGTCAGCGGTCAGGTCCGTCGAGTCCTCGTCTTCGGTCTCTCCGGGGTCGGCACCCAGCACCCTGGCGACCCTTATCTGGCCGGTGAGGCTGTCGATGGTGAACCGGGCATGGTCGCCTTCATCCTCCAGGTCGGGGGTGTCCAGCAGCTCGTAGAGCAGGATGTCCCCGTCGGGGTCCAATGCGGATACCGGCTCGCCTACGGGCATGCCCACTGCCGTGTTTTCGGGTACTGACCGGGCAATGTCGATGTAGGAAGTCGACTCATCGTCGTCCTGGCCGGCGAAGGATGGAGCGGCATCGGCCCGGGTCGTAGCCTCCACACGGTAGAGCGTCATCGCCGAGGCTGTCTTGCCCGAGCCGAAATTGTCGGAGTAGGTAACCGTAGCCCGCAGGTACATCCCCTCGTCGGCCGGCGCCGGGCTCCGCTGCGGCTCGGTGGCGCCCGCTATGTTCGTCCAGGTCCTTCCATCCCTCGACCTCGCCCACCGCCACGTCACGTCCGTCACCGGCTCGTCATCGTCCAGCAGGCGGGCCGAGAGCGGCCTGGAGACCTGCGGCTGCGGCCTGTCTATGCTCGCCGTTCCGGCCTCGTCCACGTCCGTGACAGTTACGATCACGCTGCGCGTGCCTCCTGCAGCTTCGACGGTTACCCTGTACACGTTCCTCGACGACAGCAGGTCGCTGGTTGACGCAGAGTTGGGGTCCTCGTAGTTGGGAGGAACCCTGAAGTGCAGCACTCCGTCGTTGATGGTGAACAGGTCCCTATCAACCCCACGCAGAGACCACCTGATGACATGCTCGGCCTCGTCGAATGCCGTGTAGGAGGCTACGGGCTCCGTACCGTTCTCGGGGTACCGTGCCGAGCGAGCACCGGTTATGGTCACCGGGTCGTGCACGTTGGTGACGTTGATGGTCACCTGTATGCTGTCCGAGGCTCCCGAGGGATCCGTGGCGGTCACCACCACGCTGTACCTGTTCCTGGCCTCGAAGTTCAGGGAAGTTTTCGTAACAAGCTGGCCGATGTTCCTCGAAATGCTGAAGAAGGCGGCGTCCGTGCCGCTCAGGGTGTAGATCAGCAGGTCGTCGTCCTCGTCCATGGCGCTGACCGGACTACCGATCCCCACTCCCGCCTCCGTGTTCTCCGGCACCCTCCGGCTCGTCCTGTCCGACTGGTCACCCGGCGAGTTCAGGTCCTGGTCCACGAACCTCGGAGCGGCGTTGGCGGTCCTGCTGGCCTGTGTGGGAGCTTCCAGCACTCCCGTTGCCTGGTCCTCAGCGTCTCCTATGTTGTCTGTGTAGGTCACAGTCGCCCTCAGGCACCTGCCCAGGTCAGCCGCCGTTGGGGTGTAGGCCGACGCAGAGGCTTCGGCTATCGCGGTCCAGCCGCCGACGACTGTGGCGGTCGTGTCAGGGTCGTCCTTGCACTCGTCCAAAGGGTTGCCGTCCACATCCACCGCTATCGGGGCCGACCGCTCCCACACCCACCTGTCGATCCTCATGCCGCCGTCGGGGTCGCTGGGAATGGCCGCTACTTCTCTGGCCACCTGGGGCTGTCTCTGGGACAGGAACACTTCCCCTGGGTCTTCCGTGTCCACGACCTCGATGGTCACGTCCAGAGTGGACGACCGCCCGCCAGAGCGGGCCGTAATGGTTATCGAATACGACCTCTTCTCTTCGAAGTCAGGCTCGTGGTCGGCCTTGAAGCCCAGGATGTTGGTGGAGCCGTCGAAGGCAAAGAACTCGCGGTCGTCACCGCTGACCGAGTACGCCTTGGTGGTATCACCGTCCTGGTCTGTGACGGCGAAGGTGCCGGCGTCAATCTTCATCCCGTCCTCAAGAGTGATGACCGGCAGTCCATCCGGGTTCTCCACCGAGACTTCTGGGTTCTCCTCTACCTTCAGCAAGGTTGGCGCATTCTCAGCGAAGGCCGGAGGCTCGTTCACGTTGGTGATCCTGACGATAACGTTCACCGTTGCCGAGGCTGTCGACGGGTCGCTCGCCCTCACCCGCAGAACGTACTCGCTGTTGCCGGCTTCTCCGGCATCCTCATCGTCTGGCAGGGCAGGGTCGCCGGTGAGGGTCGTCGCCCGGTCTTCCCTCTCCCCGTCGTCCGCGCCCAGCAACTTGCCCACCCTTATCTGGCCGGTTGCGCTGTCGATGGTGAATCGCGCAACACCCTCGTCATCCTCCAGGTCGGGGGTGTCCAGCAGCTCGTAGAACAGGAGGTCGTTGTCCGTGTCAATCGCCAATACTCGTCTGAGTCGGTCTATGGGCCTGCCCACGGCCGTGTTCTCGCGGACGCTCAGGGTCTCAGTGGTGACTTCATCCCCACGCCTGTCCACGAAAACGGGCGCGGCATTCGACAGGGTCCTCGCCTCCACGCGGCGTGCGCTCACCGCCGAGGCTGCCTTGCCGGAGCCGAACTTGTCGGAGTACGTGACCGTGGCGCGCAGGTACGTGCCCTCGTCCGACTCCGTTGGAGTCCGCCTGGGCGACGTCGCTCCCTCTATGTCCGTCCACGTCGTCCGGTCTTCGGACCTCGCCCACTGCCACTGCTGGCCTGACACTCCCTCGTCCTCGTCGGACAGGCTTGCCTCGAGGGGCCGGGATACCTGAGGCTGCCGTCTGTCTATGCTCGCCGTTCCGGTTTCGTCCACGTCCGTGACCGTCACGGCCACGTCGTGCGTGCCGCCGCTGGCCTGGACCGTGACCCTGTACACGTTGTCCCCAGACCTGGACTGGGGTTCTTCGTAGTTGGGCGGATCCCTGAATGCCAGCACGCCGTCAGTGATAGTGAACAGGTCGCCGTCGGGGCCGCTCAGAGTCCAACTGATCGCATCTCCGTCCTGGTCGTAGGCGAGAAAACTGGCGACCGGGGCGGTCCTGTTCTCGGCGAAGTCTACGGAGGAGTCGGCTGCCTGGGCATGCGCCGGTCGGCCCCCAAAGCCATCCGTGACCAAGTTGGCAAGCACTACGCCGGCCAGGACGATGACCACGGCGACGGCCCAGGACTTCCCGCGCGGGGGAATCCTCAGCCTTGGATGACAACCTGGGCGAGATGTTGACTTCAATGCTCTGGCGAGACGCTTACTAATCGGTCAAATCGCACTTATTATTCCACGTATCGGATGGTGTTGAATACGCGCCAGTTACCGCGGTGTCCTTCCAGCCCCTTGGGCAGCGGCCCGGGACTGTCAGTGCATTGCGGAAACCGCGCGAAGGTCCACGAATGTATCGTGATACACTTGCTGCCCATTGGCGACGGGAACATGAGGTGCAAGGTTGAGGGAAGGCGACCGCCTGAGGGCTGAGAACGAAACGTTGAGGTCTCGCATAGCGAGGCTGACTGAAGCCATACTTCGCATCAGCGAGGACCTCGACCTGGACACCGTCCTGCAGGAGGTCGTTGATGGGGCCAGGTCGCTGGTCGGCGCAAGGTATGGGGCCATACTGATCTTCGACGAGTCCGGGCATGTACGGGACTTCATAACCTCCGGAGTCAGTCCGGAGCAGCGCGAAAGGGTGGGGCCCTGGCCCAGCGGCCTGGGAATGCTCGGATACCTGAACGACGTAGATGGCCCGGTCAGGCTCCCCGACGTCGCCGGCCACCCGGAGTCAGTGGGCGTTCCCAAGCATCATCCACCTATCGACACCTTCCTCGGAACCCAGATTCGCGGTGGGGGCAATGTTCACGGCAACATCGATTTTGCTGGGAAGGAGGGTGGGCGGGAGTTCACGCCTGACGACGAGGAGACCCTCGAGATGTTCGCCGCCCAAGCCGCAATGGCCATTGCCAACGCCACGAGGTACGGCGAAGAGCAGCGGGCCAAGGCCGACATCGAAGCCCTTGTCAACACGTCTCCGGTAGGTGTCCTGGTATTCGACGCGCGGTCCAGGGAAGTGGTCAAGTTCAATCGCGAGGCCCGCAGGATCATCGGCGGCGAGCGCGCTCAAGACCGGTCATTCGAGGAGCTCTGCTCCATGATGACCTTCCAGCGAATCGACGGCCAGCAGGTACCTCGCAATGAACTTCCCCTGGAACGCTCGATAGAGGCCGGCGAGACGGTGCGGGCCGAGCAGGTAATCATCTGCCTCCCGAATGGCCAGAGGGTCAGCACGCTGATCAACAGCACGCCCATCCATTCGAGCGACGGCCAGGTCGAGTCGGCGGTGGTTACCATCCAGGACACAACCCCGCTGGAGGAGCTGGAGCGGCTGAGGGCCGAGTTCCTCGGCATGGTGAGTCACGAGCTCCGTGGGCCGCTGACTTCGATAAAGGGCTCGGCCGCCACGGCCCTGCGAGCCTCGGCGCCGCTCGACCCTGCGGAGACGCACCAGTTCTTCCGCATAATCGAAGAGCAGGCCGACCACATGCGCGACCTGATCAGCAACCTCCTGGACCTGACCAGGATCGAAGCGGGAACGCTGTCGATCTCTCCCGAGCAGACCGACCTGGCGGTGCTGGTAGACCAGGCCAAGAATGCCTTCCTGAGCGGCGGGTACAGGAACAGTGTCGAGGTGGACCTGCCGGCCGATCTGCCGCCGGTGAGATCGGACACCCAGAGGATCGTCCAGGTCCTTTACAACCTCCTGACCAACGCCTCCAAATTCTCCCACGAGTGGTCTCCCATTCACGTGACCGCTGTGCGCCAGGACCCCTACGTCGCTGTGTCGACTACGGATGGGGGCAGGGGCATAGCCCCCGACCGGCTTCCCCACCTGTTCGGGAAGTTCTCCCGCATGGACGGCGAAGGCATGGACGAGAGGTCTGGGGGATATGGGCTTGGGCTTGCCATCTGCAAGGGAATAGTCGAAGCCCACGGCGGACGCATCTGGGCCGAGAGCGATGGTCACGGCCGCGGCACCCGGTTCACGTTCACGATTCCGACTGTCGATGAGAGCCACAGCGGTTCTGCGGTCTTCCCTGATTCTGCACCCCCGGTGGCGTCGGACTCACCGGTTGAGCGGGAACGGATCCTGGTAGTCGACGACGACCCGCAGGTGCTGCGATATGTCCGCAACACGCTCACAGAAGCAGGCTATCGCCCGATTCTGACAGGCGATCCCGAAGAGATGGACCAACTCCTGCAGGATGAAAAGCCCGACCTCGTCCTGCTGAATCTCGTGCTGCCCGGGGCCGACGGGTTCGACCTGATGGAGCGCATTCCCGACGCCTTCCAGGTGCCTGTCATAGTACTCTCGGGGCGCGGCAGGGGCCACGACATCACCAAGGCCTTCGAGTTGGGGGCGTCAGACTACGTGGTCAAACCATTCTCACCCACCGAGCTGGTGGCCAGGATCAGGGCGGCGCTGCGCAAGCGGGCCCTGCCCAACCAGCCGGAACCCTTCCGGTTTGCGGACGTGGCTATCGACTACGTGGAACGTCGCGTCACCGTGGCCGGCCGGCCGGCGCCGATTACGCCTACCGAATATAAGCTGCTGTTCGAGCTCTCGACGAACGCCGGCCGTGTCATGACCCATGACCAGCTGCTGCAGCGAGTCTGGGGAGAAGGCCGCTCGGCCGACCTCCGCATTCTAAGGTCCTTTGTGAAAAGCCTCCGTTCCAAGCTGGGGGACGATGCCAGGAACCCCTCCTACATCTTTACGGAGCCGAGTGTAGGCTACCGCCTTGCAAAGCCTGACTAAGTCCCCACGAACCTGAGCTGCGGATAGAATTCGCGAGTACTCGGAGGGCCTTTCCGCGGCTGCTCCCGGTCCCGGCGGAGCGGGCGGAGTTGAACAGGCGATAGGAGTGGGCCTTTGGCCGGTCTCGACGCAAGAGTCCGCGAGAACGTTCCAATGGAGACGCGGGACGGGACCGTGCTCCGTGCGGACGTCTACAGCCCGGCCTCAGGCGGCGGCTACCCGGTGCTGCTGCAGCGCACGCCCTACGACAAGGCTTCCGAGTCCAACGAGGCTACGGCGCGGGACCTGGCCGCCCGCGGTTACGTCGTCGCGGTGCAGGACATAC
>DAOULA010000097.1:0-61293 GCA_034420735.1 Dehalococcoidia bacterium | reverse complement strand
CTGGGCAACCGCGGTCTCTTCCGCCGAGGTGCTCGTGATTCCAGCCGGCTCCACGGTCTCCTCATCGCCGGAGCCGCACGCGGCCAGGATGCCGACAGCGAGGATGGCAAGCGAAAGTGTGATGAGAGCGATTGGTTTCTTCATTCTACCCAGCCTACCTGGCGTATTGCTCCCTCGACGTTCGCATTGCTAGGTCGATGGGGAGCGGCATCATTCTACAATCAAACGGCCGGGCACGCTACCGGGCGGCACCCACCCAGATCCACCACCTAACGGCAACGCTGGCCGTAGGCAAGGCGAGGGCGGGTTGCAAACCCGCCCCTACAGGTGACGCCTGATGGATATGGCGCCCAATGCGTAGGTGGTGGATTTGGGACCCAGGCAGACATCCTTGCAGACACGTGGGACTCTCGCGTCCAGCTACGACAGGCAGGCACGATTACCTGCTACAATGCCGCCATTCCTTGCGGGCCACAGGCCCGGTAGAGTCCGGGCAGGCTGCGACGGTAGGGCCCGCCGGACTCCCGAGATGATTCGGAACTGCGGAGGGGCTAGGATGCTAGCGACATTGACACGACCGATACAGAGGGTGCTGCTCCCCATCACGCTGCTGCTCGCAGCGGCCATGCTCGCGGCCTGTTCGGGCGACTCCGAACCGGCGCCTGAGCCAACCGCGGCACCCAAGGCGGCCGCAGCAACACCCACGGCTGCCCCGACGGCGGCGCCCCAGTCGGCGGCGACCGCTGCTCCGACCGCAGCGCCCAAGGCCGAGGAACCCACTGCGACGCCCGAGCCCGAGGCTGCCCAGGAGACGTTCGAGGAGCTGTCCCCTGAGGAGGCGGCCGCAGCGGCGGCTTCCGTCTTCCCATTCGACCAGTTCACCGGCCTGGAAGGCTGCGCTTCAGGCGCATCTATCGACGACCAGAAGGCCGCTCTTGTGTCGATGTCCAAGACGATGTTCAGCGGCGAGACGGCGTACGAGGAGAAGAAGCCCAGGATTACCGAGCTGGGAGGCACCCCGATTGAGCCGACGGCCCGCGACCACCGCCCCACCCAGGGCATCCGCCTCGTGATCGAGTTCAACGGGGACGATCATGGCGGGGTGTTCGAGAAGAAGGCCAGTGTCGACCTCTGGATGCGAGAGACGTACAACGTCCTCTTCAACTCGGGGTGCGACATGCTGTCGCTCGTGGAGATCTCCGGCTACGGCGCGGCCCTGGGCCGCCACCCCATCGGGCCGGCTGCGCTCTCCTGGGCGATCACCTTCAAGACCAGGATGACCAAGGACGTTGCCGAGGGAGTGGACTGGGAAAACCGGGAGAGCCTCGACTTCGGCGAGATATGGGACGTCATGATCCTCAATTTCAGGTGGGAGCAGGCCCTCAAGGGCGAGCCCGTGGGCCAGTGACCCCAGTCACGGCCTGAGCTGGCTCGATGCGAAATCTCCCTCTAGGCAAGGACGGCCCACTCGTTCCCGTGGTGTGCTTCGGGACGTTTCCGATAGGCGGCGGCTTTGGGGCTATCCCGGAGTCCCAGGCCATATCGACCATACACGCCGCCCTCGACACCGGCCTGACGTTCATCGACACGGCCGAGGGCTACGCAAACGCCGAGGAGCTGCTGGGCAAGGGCCTGGCGGGCCGTCGCGGCGAGGTGTTCCTGGCGACCAAGCTCTCGCGGGCGGACCACTCGCCCGACCAGATCGACGAGGCCCTGGAGAACAGCCTGCGAAAGCTGGGCACGGACTACGTCGACCTGTACCAGATCCACAGCCCCTGGCCGGCATACCCTGTCGAGGAGACCCTCGACAGATTCATCCGCCACCGCGACGCGGGGAAGGTCCGCTACTTCGGCATCTCCAACTTCACCGCCGAGCAGACAGCCGAGGCCGCCGGGCACGCCCGGCTGCACAGCTCGCAGCCCAGGTACAACATGCTGTTCCGGGACGTGGAGAAGGCCGTGCTGCCCGGGTGCGAGAGGCACGGCATCGGCGTCATAGCCCACTCGGTGCTGGCGAAGGGCCTCCTTGCCGGTAAGTACAGGCCCGGCCACCGGTTCGACGAGGACGACCAGCGCCACGGTTGGGAGGAGTACCAGGGCGGGAAGTTCGCCCGCACATACGAGGTCGCCCAGAGACTGGACGCATGGGCCAGGGACCAAGGGCGCGACCTGGCCCAGCTCGCCGTGGCATGGCCGGTTGCCCACCCAGCCGTGACGTCGAGCATCGTCGGCATTCGCACGCCCGAGCAGGTCCGGATGAACGCGAGGGCGGGCGACTGGGCCCTGACCTCCAGCGACCTGGAGGAGATAGACGAGATCCAGGGCGGGCTGAGACTGCACTACTACCACGGGCCCGAGCGCGAGTACTACGGATTCCGCGACCAGGGCGACCCTGAGTACGCGGGCCCGGCTGAGGGGTCACATTAGCGGCCAAACTGACATGGTCGACGAGATACTGCGGGGCTCGTGGGACCTTCACGTACACTCTCGACCCGACCCTGAGGGCGGCCTCCGGCTCGATGCGCTGGACACAGCCCGCCGGGCGCAGGAAGCCGGCATGGGGGGCTTCGTCCTCAAGTCCCACTACTACCCCACCGGGCCCGTTGCCGGGATACTGACCCGCGTCTACCCCGGGCTGACCGTAGCCGGCTCGGTGGCGCTGAACGACGAGGTGGGCGGGCTGAACGTCGCTGCCGTCGAGGCCGCCGCAAAGACGGGCGCGGGGGTCGTCTGGATGCCGACATTCAGCGCACACCACTTCACCATGCAGCAGAGCGGCCGGGCCGGGATCGAGATAGCGGTCGACGGGAAGCTGGCGCCCGAGGCGCTCGCCGTCCTGGAGGTGGCGAGGGGCCACGAGATGGCCGTCGCCTCGGGGCACGTCTCACCCGCCGAGGCGGTCCTGCTCTTCCGTGCCGCGAGGGACATGGGCCTGACGCGGCTGATCGCGACCCATCCGGGCCACCGGTCCACGAGGGAGGAGCTGGGCGAGATGGCGCGGCTCGGGGCCTACATCGAGCACACGTTCCTGTCCTGCATGCCGTCGCGAGGCCGGACCACCCCTGCGGAGGTGGCGTCGCTGATCGGAGAGCTGGGCCCGGAGCGTTGCGTGGTCACATCTGACTTCGGCCAGTGGATGAACCCGCCGCCAGCCGAGGGGATGCGGATGGCCATAGCGGAGCTGCTCAACGCAGGCATGTCTCCGGATGACGTGACGATGGTCGTGAAGACCAACCCACAGGCGCTCGTCGGGTCGGGTTAGGCCCGCCTGCGCGCCAGCTCCCTGGAGGCACGGCGCAGCCCGCCGAACCTGAGCCGGAGCAGTCCCTTGAGGTCGCCCCACGCCGTCCTGACTATCCTTACGCGGCTGTCGGGGTCGTCGGTCCACCGCACGGGGATCTCGTCGATTGCGTAGCCGTTGTTCTCGGCGAGCAGCAACAGCTCCGTGTCGAAGAACCACGTGGTGTCCTGGACTAGGGGAAGGAGGTCGCGGGCTGCTCCCCGCGAGATGGCTTTGAAGCCGCACTGGGCATCGCTGAAGCCGGTGAAGAACATTGTCCGGAACAGCAGACTGTACCCCCTGGAGATGAACTCCCGGAGAGGGGAACGGCCTATGACGACCGCTCCAGACTTAAGCCGGGACCCGATTGCGAGAGCGTATTCACCTGACGCGATCGATCCCACAAGCCTCGGGGCGGCTGCCAGGTCTGTCGAAAGGTCGATGTCCATGTAGGCGAGGATGTCTGCGCCGCTTTCGAGCCACGCGCGTTTGAGGGCGCGGCCGCGGCCTCGCTGCTCCAGCCTCATGTATCCGACAGGCTCGTAGTCGCGCGTCAACTGCGCCGCCACGTCGGGGGTGGAGTCGGTGGAGCCGTTGTCGGCGATGAGGATCCGCCATTCATACTCATCGAGGTTGGCGGCCAGGAATTCGTGCAGTCGAACGGTGCTGGCGCGCAACGAGCGCTCCTCGTTGAGTACGGGAAGGACGACCTCGAGCGATGCGGCCACCGTGCGTCTCAGTGGCGGAAGTGCCGCGAACCCGTGAAGACCATGGCGAGTCCGAGCCGGTCGGCCGCCTCGATCACGTCATCGTCGCGGAGGGAGCCGCCGGGCTGCGCCACTGCCGTGATTCCGCCCTCCGCCGCCAGCTCTACCCCATCGGCGAATGGGAAAAAGGCGTCGGACGCCAGCACGGAGCCCTTGGCCTTGTCGCCCGCCACCCGGAGCGCGAGGTGTACGCTCGTCACCCTGTTGGGCTGGCCCGCGCCCATCCCGACGAGGGCCGAGTCCCTGGCCAGCACGATGGAGTTGGACTTGACGTGGGCGGCGGCCCGCCATGCGAACGCCAGGTCCAGCAGCTCCTCATCGGTCGGCTCCCGCTTCGACTTCGTCACCCAGGACGAAGGGTCGACGGAGATGTCGTCCGCCGACTGGAGCAGCGCGCCGCCGGATACGCGGCGAACGTCGAGACCCTCCGCCGGGCCGCTCGCGGGAGCGACGCGAAGCACACGGGCCTGCTTGCGCCGCTTCAGCACCTCCAGCGCCCCGGGCTCGAAGTCCGGAGCTATCACAACGTGGTAGAGAACGCCGCGCATGGCCCTCGCCGCTGCCGCGGTGAGCGTCCTGTTGAAGGCGACGATGCCGCCGTATGCCGACATGGAATCGCCCTCGTAGGCCTTCCGGTACGCGGCCACCTGGTCGTCGTCCACGGCCAGCCCGCACGGGTTGTTGTGCTTCACCACCGCCGCGGCGGGCTCTGGGTAGTCCGATACGACCCGCCAGGCAGCCTCGCCGTCCAGGTAGTTGTTGTACGAGAGCTCCGGGCCGAGGAGCTGCTCGGCTCTCACGATCCCGCCGGTCGCAAGGGGGTCGGCGTAGACCGCCCCTTGCTGGTGCGGGTTCTCCCCGTAGCGGACCGACGCCTTCCGCTCGTAGCCCAATGTGACGGCCTCGGGCATGTCGTCGGCATCGCTCCGCAGGTAGTGGGAGACCGCCGTGTCGTAGAGGGCCACGTGCTGGAACGCCTTCTGTGCGAGCGCCCGCCGCTCATCCTGCGTCACAGGCTCCCCGGCCGCCAGGCGCTCGGAGAGCCAGCCGTAATCGGCCGGGTCGACCGCCACGACCACGTGGGGGAAGTTCTTGGCCGCGGCCCTCAGCAGCGTCGGCCCGCCGATGTCGATGTTCTCGAGGGCGTCCTCCAGCGTCGTGTCAGGCTGCATTACCGTTTCGACGAACGGATAGAGGTTCACGACGACCACGTCTATCGCGTCGATGGCGTGCGCATCCAACTCCGCCCTGTGGGAGTCGAGGTCGCGGCGCGCCAGGATGCCGCCGTGCACCTTGGGGTGGAGGGTCTTTACGCGGCCATCGAGTATCTCGGGGGAGCCCGTGAGCGCCGCGACTTCCTGCACCGGCAGACCCGCGTCGGCAAGCGCCCCTCCGGTGCCGCCGGTGCTGACCAGATCGAAGCCCGCGCCGTGCAGCGCCTGTGCCATCTCTATGACGCCTGTCTTGTCCGATACGCTGAGAAGAGCCTTCACGAGCAGGACCCTCTTTCACTGAGATGAGTGCCAAGTATAGTATGTTGACAACTCTTTCGGGTCGTACGCACAAGGGACTATGACCAACCCGACTGACCGAACAAGGATGACCTTCGAAGAGATTGCCGCGGAGTACGGCGAAGAGGCCGCAATCCAAGCCGGCATTGCCACTGACCCGGACACTTGGGAGCTCACGGAAGAGGACTTCTCGCAAATGCGCCCCGCAAGCGAGGTGCATCCTGAGTTCGTGGACCGCTGGAGCAGGACGCACGGCAAAGGGAAGTCCGCGGCGAAGGAGCGCGTCACAATACGGCTCGACGCCGACATTACGGCGCACTTCCGGAGGGATGGACCTGGCTGGCAGACACGGCTGAACGACACTCTGCGCCGCGCCATCTTCGGCTGAATCACGCCATCGCCCCTAGAGTCCTGTGTATTGCAGCGTAACCCGCCCGTCCACTGTGGCGGGCGTGACCTCGCCGACGATTCCTGCTTGAGGTGTCGCCGAGAGAACGGCGTCCGCCTGCTCGGGCCCGCACACGAGCACCATGCCGAGCCCCATGTTGAAGACCCGGTACATCTCGTCCACGTCGACGTGGCAGAGCTCCTGCAGCAGGGGGAAGACCGGAGGGGGCGTCCACGTCGACGTATCGAAGGCCGCGCCGACCCCGGGCGGGAGGGCGCGAGGCACGTTTTCTATGAGGCCCCCGCCGGTGACGTGGGCCATCGACTTGACGAGTCCACGCAGTCCTTCCACCACGGGCCAGTACGCTGTATGCGGCGCGAGCAGGGCTTCGCCGAGGGTGCCGCCGAGCTCGCCGTACGTCTCGTGCAGGGGCGCGGGGTCGTCGTCCAGGCCCAGCGCGGCCCTGACGAGCGAGTAGCCGTTCGTGTGGAGCCCGCTGGACGGTATCCCCACGAGCACGTCTCCCGCCTCGACCGTGGACGGGTCGAGAATGTCCTTCCGCTCGGCTGCCCCGAGCGCGAATCCGGCGAGGTCGAAGTCGCCTTCGTCGTACATGCCCGGCAGCTCGGCGGTCTCGCCGCCGATCAGCGCGCAGCCGGACACCTCGCAGGCCCGGCCCATGCCGGCGGCTATGGCCTCCAGGACGTCGGGATCGAGCCTGCCTACTGCTATGTAGTCGAGGAAGAAGAGCGGCTTCGCGCCTGAGACGATGACGTCGTTGACGCAGGCGTTGACCAGGTCCTCGCCGATGGTGTCGTAGCGCGACAGGACGATGGCGAGCCTGAGCTTGGTGCCCACACCGTCGGTGCTGGAGACGAGCACCGGGTCGTCGTATCCGGCGAGCTGGTAGAGTGCGCCGAATCCGCCCGGGCCGGCCAGGACCTCCGTTCCGTGGGTGCGCTCGGCGATGGGCTTGACACGCCTGATGAACTCGGCCGCCGCGTCGCGGTCGACGCCGGCTTCCCTATAGGTGTGTGGAGCGGGACCGGGCATGAGCGCCGGCTACACCTCCAGGGCCAGCTTGTCCATCTCGAGCTGGACCGGGAATGGGTGGTTGCCCGTAAAGCATGCGGAACAGATGCGGTCTTCGGCAATACCGACGGCCCTCACCAGGCCGTCGTGGCTCAGGTAGCCGAGGCTGTCCGCGCCCAGGATGGCGCATATCTCGTCGACGCTCTTGTTCGACGCGATCAGCTCGCGCCGGGTCGGCATGTCAATACCAAGCTGGCAGGGATGCACGATAGGCGGGGCGCAGATCCTGAGGTGCACCTCCGTGGCGCCGCCCTTGCGCAGGAGATTGACCACGGGCACGCTCGTGGTGCCGCGGACTATGCTGTCCTCGACCACCACGAGCCTCTTGCCCCTGATCATGTCGGGGAGCGGGTTCAGCTTCGTGCGAACGCCCAGGTCCCTCAGGCGCTGGTCCGGGAGTATGAAGGTCCGGCCCACGTACCGGTTCTTGACGAACCCGTCGCCGTAGGGGATGCCGGACTCCTGGGAGTAGCCGGCAGCGGCGGCGGTTGCGGAGTCGGGCACGCCAATAACCATGTCGGCGTCGACCGGGTGCTCCCTGGCCAGCTCTCTTCCCATCGCCATGCGGCTGGCGTATATGAGCCTGCCGTCTATGACGCTGTCCGGACGCGCGAAGTAGATATGCTCGAAGACGCAGGAGGCCTTTCGGCCATTGGCCTCCCGCTTGTATACGGTGCGGAGCCCGTTTTCGTCGACGATGATCGCCTCTCCGGGCTCCACTTCCCTGACGAACTCCGCGCCTATGTGGTCCAGTGCACAGCTCTCGGAGGCAAAGACCCAGCCGTCTCCGTTCAACTTGCCGATGCACAGGGGGCGCACCCCAAGCTGGTCCCTGATCGCCAGCAGGAAGTTGCGGGTCAGGCCCACCATCGAATAAGCCCCCCGCACCCTCCTCATCGCGTAGGCGATGCGGTCTGGCCAATTGTCCGCGGGGGCGTTGGCCAGAATGCTCGCCAGCACCTCGGTGTCGCTGGAAGTGTGGAACTCGATGCCCCAGCCCGCAAGCTCGTCGCGGAGCTCAACCGCATTCACCAGGTTCCCGTTGTGCCCGACGGCGATCTGGATCCCGGGCCCATAGGCGATCATGGGCTGGGCGTTCTGGATGAGGTTGCTGCCTGTGGTCGAGTACCGCGTGTGGCCTATGGCCATGTGGCCTGTCAGGCGCTGGAGGTCGGTCTCCTGGAAGCCCTGTACGAGGAGGCCCATCGCCGTGTGGCGCCGGATCTGATCGCCGTCTGCGCTGGCGATGCCCACGCTCTCCTGGCCGCGGTGCTGGAGGGCGTAGGTCCCAAAGAAGGCTTCCCGGGCCGCCTGCTCGCCTGGGGTATACACTCCGACAACGCCACACTCGTCATGGGGGCGGTCGTCTGGAATTCCCATTTAGCTCCAGCAGGCTGTGAACTTGGGCATGGGCGGGACTCGCAGACTCATTATATGGGGCGCCGGGCGGGCGGTCAACGGCTGCCCGGTTCACGAATCCTCCCCCTAGTGGCAGCGCTGGCCTTAGGCGAGGCGAGGGCGGGTTTCAAACCCGCCCCTACAGGTGACACCTGATAGATATGAGGCACACCGGATAGGTGGTGGAGCTGGTAATTCGCGAATCTCTATGCGATGCGGGCCCGGATGGCGGGCATCAGCAGGCCCACCAGGCCGACCGAGACCATGCCGGCAATGGCAATGGCGGCGATGGCCGTGGGGGGGCCGTACTCGTTGGCGACGGAGCTCACGATGAGAGCTCCGAACGGCCCCGAGCCTATTGCCAGGCTGACCACGCCCAGGGCCTTCCCCCTCATCTCCTTGGGCGCAAGCAGCATGGTCATCGCCGCCTGCATGGAGCCGAACCCGGAGACGCCGATCCCCATGACCAGGAGGGTCGGCAGGGAGAACGCGTAGACCGTCGACTGGGAGAAGACCAGCAGCGCGACGAAAGCCGTCAGCGTTCCCGCCAGCATGACCCGGCCGTGGTGGGTCAACCGGGTCAGCGAGGCTATGCCCACTGCGCCCGCGAATGAACCCATGCCGGGCGCAGCCTGCAGCAGCCCCATGAGTACGGGTCCGACTTCGAGCACGTCCCGGGCCATGACCGGCACCATGTGCATATAGGGGAACAGCAGCAGGTTCGCGAGAACGGTTATCAGCACCATGGCCCTCAGCGCCGAGTGTCCGGCCACGTAGCGGAGGCCGTCCACGAGGTTGGCCACTATACCTGCCTGCTGCTGGGGAGGGCGAGTGGGCCCAGTCCTCAGCCTGGACAGGAGCAGGACCGAGGTGACGGCCATGGCGGTCACCACGAGGTAGCCGCCCGTCACGCCTACCCTGTCTATGAGTGCGCCGGCGGTCGCGGGGCCGATCATCATGCTAGCGCTCATGCCCATTGAGTCGAGGGCCACGCCGTTGGTGACGCGCCGCCTGCCAAGGAGGTCGTGTATGAGCGAGCGCCTCGAGGGCATGTCGAGCGCCCACGCGACGCCCATCACCAGCATGGCCGGGTAGGCATGCCAGTACACGGCCACGTCCAGGACCATGAGCGCGGACAGGGTGATCAGCGACAGGAGGCCCGCCGCCTGCGTCGTAAGCAGGAGCCGCCTCCGGTCGACCGAGTCTGCGAGGACGCCGCCCAGGATCCCCAGGACGAACATGGGGATCATCCCGAAGAAGCCCACGAGTCCGACGAGCCAGGGTGAGTCCGTCTCCACGAGGACGAACCACCCCAGGAGGGTCATCTGCATCCACCTGGAGGCGTAGGCGATGAAGTTGGCAGGCCACAGGAAGCGGTAGCTCGGGTTCCTGAAGGCCCAGAAGGTCCGGGGGAGTGGGACGCGGGTCGTCACTTGGTCATGTGAACTGCGGCTCCGACGCGGCTTGCCGGAGCGGCGTTGAGACCAGAGTGTACATGTTCACAAAACAACCCGGCGATCCTGGCTCAGCTCTGCAGAGCCTACCCGCCGGGCGAAGGGCATGACACGTGACATGGCGACTATTGTACAACCCAGCAGGCAAGGCCGGCGCGATTGACTGGTACCGGGGCGCGGCGTATATTGCGGCCCAGGACTGGGAGGAGGGTGGCGATGGACGGCAAGGTGGCCATTGTGACGGGCGGCGCGGGCGGCATCGGCTCCGCGGTGAGCCGGGCCTTCGCCAACGAGGGCGTCGGGGTGGCGGTGGCCGACGTGGACGGCGACCGGGCAGCCGAGACGGCGGCCGGGGTCGTGGAGCTTGGCGGCCAAGCCATCGGGATCCAGGTCGAGGTGGCCTCAGAGCCATCCGTGGAGGCCGCCGTGGCGACTACCGTCGATCACTTTGGCAGGGTCGATTTCCTGGTCCACTGCGCCGGCAACAACATCAGGGCGCCGGTGCTGGAGCTCTCCGCCCAGGACTGGAGCAGCGTCCTGGACACGCACCTGACTGGGGGCTTCCTGTTCAGCAAGGCCGTCGGAAAGCGGCTGGTGGCGCAGGGAGAGGGCGGGCGCGTGGTGTTCATGTCGTCGGTCGCGGCCACGGCCCCGGTGCCGGAGCGCGGCGCGTACAGTCCGGCCAAAGCGGGGCTGATCGGACTCGCGGGCGTGCTCTCGCTGGAGTGGGCCCAGTACGGGATAAACGTCAATGCCGTATGCCCGGGCATGGTGCTCTCCCCGATGACGGAGATGGTGTACAAGCGCGAGCCGGCCCTAAAGGAACAGCGCCGGAAGAGGATGCCCTCGGGCAGGGAGGCGTACCCCGAGGAGGTCGCTGACCTGGTGCTGTTCCTGTGCAGCGACAGGTCCGCCCACATCAGCGGGACCGCGATACCGATCGACGGGGCCTTCCTGAACAACGGGTTCATGCTGGAGCCGGAATAGGCGGAGCCACCCGCAAGCCTGGCGGCGCACAACCCCGGAGGAGAATGCCATGACCCTTCTGGACAATGACACGCAGGTATCGGTATTCGTGGAGGGGCTCGACCACCCGGAGGGCATCGCCTGGGGACTCGACGGCTATGCCTACGCTGGAGGCGAGGCGGGCCAGCTCTACCGGATAGACATCGAAGAGCAGGAGCTGGAGCAGGTGGCCGACACCGGCGGATTCCTGCTGGGGCTGGCGCTGGACGCGCATCACAACATCTACGCCTGCGACGTCGGCAACAGCGCCGTGATGAAGATCACACAGGGCGGCGACGTGTCGGTCTACTCCGGCGGCACAGCCGACGAGCCCTTCCGGGTGCCGAACTACCCCGCCTTCGACGCCGAGGGCAACCTGTACGTGTGCGAGTCGGGGGACTGGTACGCAGACGACGGGATGGTCTACCGCATCAGGCCGGGGGGCGAGACGGAGGTGTGGGACAGGCGCCCCAGGGAGTTCCCCAACGGCCTGTGCATGGGCCCGGACGGCGAGCATCTCTACGTCGCCATGAGCGTGAACCCGCCGCGCGTGGACCGCATTCGCATCGAGGGGGACGGAAGCCCGGGTACTAAGGAGACAGTCGCCGAGTTTCCGAGGACGGTGCCCGACGGCCTGGCCTTCGATACCGATGGTAACCTGTACGTTTCGATGTACAGGCCGGACATCATCTACCGCGTGACGCCGGGCGGCGAGGTCGACGTACTGGCCGAGGACTTCGAGGGCACGCTGATCGCCGCGCCGACGAACATCGCCTTCTGCGGGCGGGACAGGGACATTCTCCTCGGCGCGAACATCGGCAGGTGGCACATCACCCGGTACGATGCAGGGACCACGGGCCACCCACTCAACTACCCGGACTTAGGGTAACGCGCGCAACCGTACCGAACGGGCGGCCGGTCTACTCCTCGACCGCCGTGCTGACCTTGCCGAGGAAGACCTCGGTCAGGATGTTGGTCTCGAGCACCGTTTCGGGGGCGCCCTCGAAGACCACGCGGCCCATGTCCAGGACGTAGGCGCGGTCCACGATGTCGAGGACGCCCTTGATGTTGTGCTCCACCACCATGATGGTGGTGCCGAGCCTCTCGCTTATCAGGGCGACCATCCGGAACACCTCCTTGACCACTATGGGAGCAAGGCCGAGCGTCGGCTCGTCGAGCAGCAGCACGTCGGGACTGGCCATAAGCCCCCGGCCCAGGGCCAGCATCTGCTGCTGTCCGCCGGACATCGCGCTGGCCATGTCGCGCCGCTTCTCGTGCAGGACCGGAAACAACTCCATGACCGAGTCCATGCGGCGCGCCTTCTCGGCCCCGTCGTTCAGGTACAGGCAGCCCATCTCGAGGTTCTCTTCGATGGTCAGGTGTGTGAACAGCCGCCTGCCCTGGGGCACGAATGCGATGCCTTCCTTGACTATCTCGTGGGTCGCCGATGCCAGGGGCTCGGAGCGCCAGTGGACCTGCCCCTCCACGACAGGCGCGAGGCCCATGATCGCCTTGAGCACGGTCGACTTGCCCGCGCCGTTGGGGCCCATCACCGCCACCACCTCGCCCTCGTTGACGCCCAGGGACACGTCCTCCAGCGCGGACACCGCGCCGTAGCGGACGGATACGTCGACCAGCTCCAGTAGTGCCATAGGTCTAGTGTCCCAGGTATGCTTCTATCACGTCCGGCCTGCCCAGCACTTCTTCGACCTCCCCGGCTGCGAGGAGCGTGCCGCTGTCCAGTACGAAGAGATGGTCCGACAACTCGCGAACGATGTCCATGTTGTGGGAAACGAACAGGACGGTGTTGCCCTGCTCCCGCATCTCCTTCAGTATGGACTTGACTCTCTCCAGCATCTGGGGGAAGAGGCCGGCAAAGGGCTCATCGAACAGGTATATGCTGACGTCCATCGCCATGGCGCGGCCGATCTCCAGGAGCTTCCGCTGGCCATAGGAGAGGTCCATGGCCATTGCGTCACGCTTCTCCCACATGCCGACGCTCCTCAGGATACTCTCGGCCTTCTCCTTGTGGTGGGGCTTCGTCCGCTCGAGGAGAGACGGAAAGGCGCGTCGCTCGGTCAGGACCACCATGATGTTGTCCCACACGCTGATCTGGTCGAAGAGCCTGACATCCTGGAAGGTCCTGGTCACCCCGCGCCCGGGTGCCTCGTGCGGCCTTAGGACCCGGAGGCCTGTGCCGTCGATTATCACCATCCCCTCGTCGAGGGGCAGCATGCCGCTGAGCAGGTCCATCAGGGTGGACTTCCCCGATCCATTTGGCCCGACGATGCAGGTTATCCATTCGCGGAAGATGGACACGGTTAGGCGGTCCACGGCCCTGACGGCGCCGAAGTGCTTCGAGATCTCCTCGGTCCTGAGGATGAAGACCTCGTCGAGGTCTATATGTGGCTTGCTCACAGCTTGTATCTCCCAACCAGCCCCTGGGGCCTGAACAGCATGAGCAGTACCAGCAGGACTCCCAGCACGACCTGCCGCGCCTGGCCCACGTACTCGGTGGGGAAGAACGGCAGGAAGCGCATGCCCTCTTCCAGGAGCACGAAGGCCATGGCGCCGAGCAGCGAGCCCCAGATCGTGGCAAGCCCGCCCAGGATGACGATGGAGACGAGCAGCATCGACTCGAGCAGGATGAAGGAGTTGGGGTCTACGAAGGTGGTCCAGCTTGCGAACAGGCCGCCCGCCAGGGCCGCCATCATGGCGGAGACGACCCACACGGCCAGCTTGTAATGCGTCGCCTGGTAGCCAAAGACCTCGATCGCCTGGTCGTCCTCCCGGATGGCCTTCAGCACCCGCCCGAAGGACGAGGTCACGATGAACCACGAGACCAGCACGACGAAGGCAAGAAACGCCAGGGCGAGCGCCAGGAAAGCGAACTCGCCATCGAACGACATCCCTCCGATTGCCGGCTTGTCCACGTGGCGAATGCCGAATGCTCCCCTGGTTATGGGGCGCGCATTCAGGAACATGTTGAAGGCGATGATGGCGAACCCGAAGGAGACAAGGACGAAGATGTCGTCCCGGAAGCGGTTGAAGACGACGCCCACCACTATGGCGGTGAGCCCGGCCAGGACCACGCCGACCGGGAGCGCGGCGAAGAAAGGCCATCCATAGGTCGGGATCGCATCGGTGCGCAGCTGCTCGTAGTTGGTATCCGAAGTGAGGATGGCGACGGTGTACGCGCCTATGCCGAAGAAGCCGATATGGCCCACGGACAACAGCCCAGTGAATCCCACCACGAGGTTCAGGCTGACCGCCAGGATGGCCCATATGGCGAATACGGTGCCCAGGGTGATGGCGAACCCCACGCCCTGCCAGACGGCGAACACCACGGCCCACGTTATGACGATCAGGTTCGCCCAAAGCTCCACGTTGCCGTTGGCGAGCCTCAGGACCACCCGAGGCTCGCGGGCTGCCCTGACGACACCGGCAACTATGCCTGATTCCATAGGAACTGCGCTACTTCCTCGGCAGGAGGCCCCTGGGCCAGAAGGAGAGGAAGAGGATGAGCACCACGAAGGAGATCACGTCCTTCCACTCACCTGCCAGGTCCCATATGCCGTACTGTTCGATCATGCCGAGTGCAAACCCGCCCACGATTGCGCCGTACAGGTTGCCTATTCCCCCCACTACCGAGGCTATCCAGCCCTTGAGCAGCAATAGCAGGCCCATCCTGGGCTGGATGGCGGTGTCGTGGCCGCTCAGAAGCCCCGCCGCCGCCGCGAAGACCGCTCCGATGAAGAAGACGACGGCAATGACGACGGTCGTGTTGATGCCGACAACCTTCGACACCTCTTCGTCGTCCCCTATGGCCCTGACCGCCTTGCCGAACGCAGTCTTCTTCAGCAGCAGCAGGAGCCCGACGAAGCCCGCCAGGGCAACGCCGATGGTGAACAGGTTGAACCCCTTGATGGTGCCCCCAAGGACCTCCCATGGGGCGCTGCCGAAGGCCTCCGGCAGGGGCCGGGGGGCGCTCTCGAACACTATCGACGTGGCCGCCGTTATCGCCAGGAGGATGCCCAGCGATGCGACGAGCATGATCAGCGGCGACCTGGCCCGCTCGCGCATGTAGACGTACAGGCCCCTGTAGAGGGCGAGGCCGACGGCGCCCGCCAGCAGGCACGACACCGCCCAGCTGAGGTATAGCTTCGATTCCGGTGCATTCGCAATGAAGAACCCGGCGTAGGACCCGACCGCCGCGCCCGCAACGGCGGCAACCGCCAGGAGAATCCGCCAGGCCTCGGGAAGTACCGGCCGGAGGGCCCGGTACACCGCCCAACCCGCGGCCAGCGCCGCCACGGACCCAACCGCCGGGCTCAGCAAGACATGCAGGTGGTCCGTAACGGTCAGTACAAACCCGGTGTACACCCCCGCAGCGCCGGCAAGCACGCCCCCCACGACCCGAAGGACCCTGGGATCGAATCGAGGGCGCAGCCGGTTGAAGAGACTCTCGTGAAGAGCCCAGGCGACCACTCCCGCTACGACGGCTGCGAAGAGGGCGTTCATGTAGAGGTTCTGTACGTGGTACAGCCCGCCCAGGGCCTCCTTCGACCTGAGGTAGAAGACGCCGTATGCGCCCATCGCCGCCGCGGCCCCATAGTACAGGTCGAAGAACCAGACGGTGCTGTAGACCAGCGTGAATCCCATCGCAAGGAGGGCGTAGACAGCCCCCACTGACAGGCCGTTGAATGCGAACTGCACCGCCTGGTCGGGGGACTCGGTGATCTTCCAAACGAGGTACGCCGCTGCTCCGATAGCCAACGCGACCGCCAGTACCCTCTCCTGGCGGTCGCGGTATTCGAGCAGGCGTCTCACCTATCCAACCTCAGTCCCATCGGCTCGCGCGGTACGATCCGTGCCCGCCCGTCGAGTGAGCGGGCACGGAGGTTCCGAGTCCAATCGCCCCCCCAAATGGGGTAGGCCTACTGCATCGGGGCGCCGCCCAGGACCTTGTATCCCTGGTTGTCTTCGGTCCTCTCGGCCAGCGGCAGTACCTGGACGACCAGGTTGGAGAGGCCTACCACTTCGCCCTTGGCGTCGAAGCTGTAGCTGTCGCCGATTGCGCCGCTCCAGGTAATGTCGTACATGCAGTCCCTGAAACCGTCCGCGTCCTGGTCGTCACCTGTCTCTTTCAGGCACTCCGCCGTGATGTAGACGTCGTCGTAGGCGGAGCCGAGATACCAGGGCAGCGTAACGTAGTCATACTTCTCCCTGAAGTTCTTGAGGACTTCCTGGGCCTTGTTGTTGGAGGGATCGAGGTCTGCCGTAACGGCCTTCAGGCCGGTTGCCGCATCACCCGCAATCTCCAGGGCAGTCGCGCCAACAACGACCACGTCGGAGTAGATCGGCCCTTCGAAGCCCAGCTCGCGGACCTGCTTGACGATGGTGCCGCCGGAGAACTCAGCCTGGGCGGCTACGTGAAGCGCATCCGGGTTCTCGTTGAGCAGCTTGGTAAGCTGGCTCCTGAAGTCGGTGGTGTCGGTCGGATAGCGTTCCTCGGCTACGACCTCGCCGCCTCTCTTCTCGAACTGGGCTACCGATTCGCGCCTCACGCCCTCGGCGTAGTCGGTGGTCTCGTTGATGGTAGCCAGCCTGCGGATTCCGTCGGCCCAGAGCAGGTTGCCCGTGTCGATGCCGAGCTGCGCGTCGCTCATCGAGGTGCGGAATATATAGTCGCCGGCCTCGGCTATGTCCGGGTTCGTTGCAAGGCCGGAGAAGAGGATAACCCCGTCCTCTTCCGCCCTGGGCGCTGCTCCAAGCATCGCGCCGCTGCAGGATGTTCCGAGGATGATCTTCACGCCCTCCACGTCGGTCAGCTTGTTGTACGCAGTAATTGCGTCCTGTGCGTTGCACTTCGAGTCCTCGACCACCAGCTCGATCATGCGCCCGTCGATACCGCCCGCGGCGTTGATCTCGTCCACCGCCAACTGCTTGGCCTGGTTGGCCACTGTGCCGTAGGTCTCTCCGGGTCCCGTCAGGGACTCCATGACACCTATTCTGAAGGGTTCGTCGTCGCCATCGCCTCCGCAGGCGACCAGCGCCGATGCGACAACCGCCATCAGACCGACCAGGACAGCCCATTTCAACGTCGAAACTCCCATGATTCGCTCCTCTCCAGCCGAAGCTCCAAGTGACCTGTCCGATTACTACAAACCTTATCCCAGACAAAGCTGATCTGCAAGCGCGATAGTCGGTTCTTTTGCTATTACTTGGCAGGCTCCTTCAGGGCCTGGTATCAGGGCACAGGGGCAGGTATTGAGACCTATCTATTCTCGCCTCTAAAGTGCTCCCGGGACCCAGCTCGCGAAGTAGTCCGGCGCCCACTTGTTCGCCAGGTGGTATGTCCTCGACCTGTACCGGCTGTTGGGAGGACGAGAGTCCGCCTCGATCCACGCCTCCGCCCCTTCCAGGGTCGGGAACTCGATAACCCAGGCGCGGTGCCAGGCGTCCTGGGGAGCCACAAGCTGGTACAAGTCCAGCCGCAGCATCCCGTGCTCCCGCTCAACCGCGCTCATGAGCTCGTCGTGCGCTGCATCTCCGCGTTCCCCCGGCGGCACGATGTCCGCGCCGGGAAGCCACCGATCGAACATGACGACCACGACGCTGCTCTTGTCGGCCCTCAACACGGGCGGTTGCGATGGCGCGGCGGACAGCGTCTCCGGGGCGCTCGTTATCGAACCCTCCTG
Source organism: Dehalococcoidia bacterium (assembly GCA_034420735.1). GTDB lineage: Bacteria > Chloroflexota > Dehalococcoidia > Lucifugimonadales > CAJWER01. The sequence continues at coordinate 43,697 of DAOULA010000097.1, read as the reverse complement.
CCGCACCTTTCGCGCAAGATGATACTCGTAGTAGCCATAGCGGCCGTAGGGAGGCTCCATCTCGGCGGCGATCCAGGCTTCGGCCCCCTCGAAGGTCGGGAAGTCGATCGCCCAGAACCGCAGCCAGTCCCCGACCGGGGCAACCAGCTTGAATCCCTCCAGGCTCACCAGGCCGTGCTCGCGCGCCACGGACAGCATGAGATCGACGTGCTCGCGTGAGTACTCGTCCTGCTCTTCCGCTGTGAGGCCGTCCCACGAAGGCAGCCTGCCTCCCATGTACAATACTACGACGCTGTCTCCACTCGACGAGGGTCTTGTCATTTGCCTGTCCTTACCAGGATTTTGGGGCATGTTATCAGCACGACGGCCCAGGTGCCGAAAGGAAGCCGCGTCTGATAGCAGCGCATAGCAGAGCAAACCCAAACGGCACCACCGCCGTAAGTCAAGGTGAGCTCGGATGACTCTTGACGGCGTCCTGGCCTACCTGGGCAGCCCGGATGTACCGGGGAGTCTCCGCCCTTTCGCGAGACGGTCTTGAAGCGTAGAATCTAGAGCGTGACAATCGCCAAAGTGGACACCAGACCTGCTGGAGGCCGGGGCTTGCCTGGAAGCGGAATCGCCGTAGAGGTGGTGACAGCGGGCTCCCGGCTCGCATCCATAGTCGATTCCGCAATGCGGAAGCCGCTCGTTGCCGCCGACCTGGAGTCCAACGGCTTCTTCCGTTACCCCGAACGTATCTGCCTCGTGCAGCTTGCGACGGATGACGCCGTGCATGTCATCGACCCGCTCTCGATCGACGATCCTGCGCCCCTGGGCAGGCTCCTGGCCGACCGGTCCGTGGGGAAGATATTTCACTCCGCCGACTACGACATAAGGAGCCTCGACCGGGACTGGGGGTTCCACATCAGGGGCCTGTTCGACACCAGCATCGCCGCGGCATTTGTGGGGTCGGAGAAGCTGGGACTGGCAGCTGTCTTGAAGGAGTACCTAGACGTCGAGGTGAGCAAAGACAAGAAGCTGCAGCGCGCCGACTGGTCTCGGCGGCCTCTTACCGACGAAATGCTCCAGTACGCAGCGCAGGACGTCGCCCACCTGGCCCGTCTCAAGGGGGTCCTCGACGGCAAGCTCGCCAGGCTGGGCAGGACGGAGTGGGTGCGGGAGGAGACCGATCGGCTCGCCCGAGTCCGCCATACTCCGCCCGATGAGGAGTGGGGGTTTCTCTCCGTGAAGGGCAGCCGCGACCTGGATGGGCGAGGCCTTGCCGTCCTCCGGTCTCTTCACTCCTTCCGTGAGAACGAGGCGCTGATGCTCGACCGGCCTCCCTTCAAAGTCCTCTCCGATTCGGTGATCGCGGCGCTGGCGGCGGACCCGCAGGCCGACATACCGAAAGTGAAGGGCATAGGGAGATACGGACGCGGGCCGGGCGTTGCCAAGGTCCGCCGCGCCATACGGGAGGGGCTGGGTGCGCCCCCTGTCCGCCGTCCGAGACAGCCCCGGCCCGACGGCGAGAGACTCAGCCCAAAGGAGAGGGCCAGGGCGCGTGACCGGCTCCGTCTCCTGAAGGGCTGGCGCTCCGACGAGGCCGCAAAGCTCCGGCTCGAGCCGCCCCTGATCTGGCCGGCGGTCAGCCTGGGACGCCTGGCGGCAAGGCCGGACAGCCTTCCTTCTGAGCTGGAGTGCGAGGATGTCCGCCGGTGGCAGCGCCGCGAGTTTGGAGAGTCATTGCGGGTGTTCGCGGCGGCGGGCATGAAGAGCGATGCGAAGCCGGGCCGGCACCCAGGCCAAGAAGACAAGCCTCCCGGCTCGACTGGTCGGGGGGATGAGCGTTGACGTCCCTCGTCGCAACGCTCCTGTCGGCGTGGCAGCTGGTCGCCAAGCGAAGCCTGGCCCACTGGCGCGTGCTGCTATCCGTAGTGCTTGGCGTGCTGCTGGCCTCGACCATCATCTCCGGGACGATCATATACTTCGACGCCCTTCGCGACCTTGCCCTGAACGAGACCCTGGCCCAGCACGAGGACCAGGAGCTCGACATCCTGATAACAGGCGACCGGGGGCCCACGACGAGGTCGGAACACGACGTCCTGTCCGGGCTGGTGGAGGGGTACGTCAACAGCCGCGTCGGCCACATAGTGCAGGGCTCGATTCACGCGGGCAAGACCCCCACGATGTTCCTGACACAGCCCGGCAAGGAGGAGGAAGCAGGCAAGTACAACTCGCGCAGCTACTTTGCATTCGTCCGGTCGCTGGAGGACAACGTAACGATACGCCCGGGCGGCCGTTTCCCCAGGGACGGCCTGCTCAGCGCCCCGGGGGAGACCCCAAGGATCGAGGCCCTGGTGCAGCGGGACGTGGCGATCATGTTCGGCCTCGACGTGGGCGACAGCATGTCTGCCATTCCGTTCTGGTCCGACGCGACGCCGGTGATCTCCGTCGTAATCTCAGGCATCTTCGACAAGAAGGACTTCGAAGACGACGTATGGTACCTGGAGGAGAAGGTACTCGACGCGTCGACGGGCAGCAGCTTCCGCACCGCACCCTTCTACCTCTCCGAGAATGCGTACCTCGAGGCCCTGGGGCCTTCCTTCAGCCGCCTCTCCACCACATACGCCTGGCTGCTCGACGTAGACAACGACAGGGTCACCGCCCGCAACACCGGGTCCGTGCTGGACAGCCTGGAAGAACTGACCAGCCAGCTCACGGCGATCACGTCCAGCTACTCGCAGAAGACGGCCCTGGTGAGCGCTCTCAAGGAGTACGACCGCAAGCTCTTCTTCAGCAAGCTGCCGATGTACGTGGTGATGATATTCATCAGCGTGGTCATCCTCTACTACGTGGTGACCCTGTCGGCGCTTGCCATTGAGGAGAGGCGCAGCGAGGTAGCCCTGTTGCGCAGCAGGGGTGCAACCCCCTCCCAGATGCTGGCGGTGTTTGCGCTGGAGGGACTCACCATCGTCGTCCTGGCAATCGCGGCAGGACCTCTCCTGGCCGCCGCCGTGACAAGCTTCCTCGGCCTGACCCCGGCCTTCTCCGGCCTCACCGGCGGTGAAAGGCTCGAGGTGACCCTGTCCCTGCCCGCCTACCTGATGAGCGCGCTGGGGGGCATACTAAGCTTTGCGGCCGTGATGACGCCGGCCGTGCAGGCCTCCCGAATGAACGTCACGCGGCAGCGCCAGAGCGCCGCCAGGCCCGCCAACACCCCGGCCTTCCAGCGCTATTACATCGACATGCTGCTGGTGATAGTCAGCATCTACCTCTTCAGGCAGCTCGGCCAGCAGGGCTCCGTCGTCGCCAAGGAGGTCCTGGGAGACGTGGCGGTGGACCAGCTGCTGCTCGCCCTGCCAGGGCTGATGCTCGTTGCGGCCGGCATGGCGCTCCTGAGACTATTCCCTCTTGTCATGTCACTGGCCAGCCGTTTTCTCTCCCGGATCCTACCTGCGGGTCTTGCGATGGGGATCTGGCAGATGGCCAGGAATCCGACCCACTATGCGAGGCTCTCGCTGCTGCTCATCCTCACCGCCGGCCTGGGGATCTTCGCCTCCAGCTTCGGCGCAACGCTGGAGCGGAGCTTCGAAGAGCGGATCCTCTATGCCACGGGGAGCGACATCCGGGTGCAGGGCGTCAGGCCGGTGTACCGAACGAGGTGGGACTACACGCGGCAGTACGGCCTCAACCGTACCATTCCGCAGCGGCACAGGGCCGTCATAACCCCGTTCGAGCGGTTCACGGACGTCGACGCGCTCTCCCCTGTCCTTCGGGAGAGGGGCAGCGAAATGGGCAAGACCTTCGGCACCAGCTACGAGATGCTCGCGGTGGACCCCGAGACGGTGATGGACGTGGCATGGTTCAGGGACGACTTCGCCGACAGGCCCATTGCCGAGCTCATCGCCGAGCTCCCCGCACAGGGGCCACCCACCGGCATCATCATGCCAGACGAGGCCTATCTCATCGGCGCCCGGGTCAAGGCCAACCGCCCCCATCCCAGCGTGCGCTTCACAGCCAGGCTCCAGAACGCCCAGGGCCAGTTCACCACGTACACCCTGGGCACGTTGGACTCCGATCAATGGGTCGACATGGAGGTGAGCCTCCAGTTCGGGGTCCGCCAGTCGATGCAGCTCAGCCGTCCGCTGAACCTCGTTTCCCTGCGTATCGAGGAGACGGGCGACAGGAGACTCCAGGCGGGCTCGATACTCATCGACGAGGTCTGGGCAATCGATGCCTGGACAGGCAAGACCGTGCTCGAGGGATTCGGCGAGACGGAGGGATGGACCGTCATGCGGGCCTCCCCCGACGCCGGCTCCGACACCCTGCGGGTCTCGGACGCGACATTCAACGGGTCGGAGGCCGCGCTGTTCTCCTGGTCGGAGGGCTCGGCCGGGACCGCCAGGGGCATGTTCCGCGGGGCGGAAAGCGAGCACGTGCCGGTCCTGGCCAGCACTTCATTTGCCAGGGAGACGGGAAGGGACGAGGGGGAGGAGTTCGAGGTCTCGGTCGGAGGCTTCCGTGTTCCGGTGCGACTGGCCGCAACCGTGGACCTCTTCCCAACCATGACCACCCAGGACGAGAGGTACCTGGTTGCCGATCTGAACTCGCTGACTCGCTATGCGAACATGGCAGCGTATAGCCGCGAGCTCCTGCCCAACGAGATGTGGATGTCGTCATCCACGACCGGCGACGAGCGGGCCGAGCTTGTGAAGGCTCTCGGCAAAGCCAGGAACGTGACCAGCAACATCGTCTTCGACCGGTCCATCAGGCTCGACGAGGCCCAGGTGGACCCCCTGGTGGAGGCGGGCTGGCGGGCCCTGTTGTTCCTGGCCTTCTCCGCCGTCCTGCTCCTCAGCTGCCTGGGATTCGCCATCCACGCGTACGTCTCCTTCCGCAACAGGCAGCTCCAGTTTGCCCTGCTGCGCACGGTGGGCCTGTCGGGACGGCAGATGCTGGCGATGGTCTGGCTGGAGCAGATCCTGGTCGTCGCAGTGGGAATGGCCCTCGGAATGTGGATGGGCGGCCGCCTCGGGGCCGTCATCATGCCGTTCCTGGGCCACGACGACTGGGGGACGCGGGTCATTCCGCCCTTCGTCATGGAGGTCGACTGGAACACCCTGGCCATCACGTACGGCGCGATGGTGCTGGTATTCGCTATCATAACCCTGGGTCTTCTGTGGCTAATCCACCATATTTCCCTTCACCGGATACTCAGACTGGGCGAGATGTGACCCGGACCAGCCTCAGAACCGGCGGACAGACCGGCCCAGCCGCCCTGCCCTCGTGGTAGACTCAGCGGCGCCTTACTGCAAGCAGACAACCCGCGGCGGAGAGTTAGATGAAGAAGATCCTGGTGACGGGCGCAGGCGGCCAGATCGGGACCGAGCTCGTCCCGGCGCTGAGAGCCAGGTACGGCCCTGAGAACGTCGTTGCGACCGGGCACACCACTCCCCTTTCCGGGGAGGCCGGGTCGGGCCCGACCGACTACGTGGACGTGACGGACTATGAGGAGGTCGACGGCGCCTTCAGGAAGTACGAGGTAGGCACGGTATTCCACATGGCGTCCATGCTCTCTGCCCTGGCGGAGCGCAACCGGCGCGAGGCCTACCAGGTCAACTTCAACGGGCTGAACAACGTCCTGGAGGCTGCGGCGGCGAACGACCTCGACATGGTCGTCGTCCCGAGCTCGATCGCCGCATTCGGCCCCGAGACGCCGCACGAGAACACACCCAACGACACGGTGCAGAAGCCGAATACGGTGTACGGCATCTCGAAGGTCTTCGGGGAGCTGATGGGCAACTATTTCTCGACCAAGCTGGGCCTCGAAGTCCGGGGGGTGAGGTTGCCTGGCATCATCAGCTGGAAGGTCGAGCCCACGTCGGGTACGACCGACTACGCAGTTGCGATATTCTATGGGGCGATACGTGAGGATCGCTACACATGCTGGCTGGGGCCGGATACACGCCTTCCCATGATGTACATGCCGGACGCCATATCCGCCCTGATCGGCGTCGCGGAGGCTGACTCCAGCCGTCTGCTGCATCATGCCGACTTCAACGTGAATGCAATGAGCTTCACTCCGTACGAGCTCGCCGAGGAGATCAGGAAACGAAGGCCGGAGTTCGAGATCAGCTACGAGATCGACGATCTGCGCCAGGGCATAGCGGACTCGTGGCCCGACAAGCTGGACGACACGGCTGCGAGGGAGGAGTGGGGATGGGCCCCACAGTACGACCTCAGCGCCACGGTCGACGACATGCTCGAAAACCTGACCCGTGTGCTGGGTGCAGCCTAGGCGCTCAGGTATTCAGGAAGTAGAATTCCAACAATCTAGTCCTAGACTTGTGTGTTGAACGTACTCGCGATATAGTATGCAATCACACACACGAATAAACAGACAGCCTTTGGCGAGAGACATGCAGAGAGGGAGATGTTCATGGAATCCAACACTGGACAGGAGGGCGGAGCGTTGACCAGCTGGACCGTTGCCGAGACCGACAACCTGACCATACAGGCACGACGGGAAGGCGGCACTCTAACCGCAGCCACCGAGGGGCGCATCGACGGCGCCAACGCCCGCCTATTCCTGGAAGCCTTGGAAGGCGCAATAGAAGACTCAGATACAGCCGTTTTGCTTGACCTCAGCGAACTGTCGTACATCAGCAGCGCGGGCTTGAGGGTAATCCTGCAGACAGCCAAGGCCCTCAGAGGGCAGGAGGCGCAGTTCGCCCTCTGCTCGGCCAAGGGGCCGATCCGCGAGGTGTTCGAGATCAGCGGCATCGACCAGATCGTCTCCATCCACGACTCAGAGGCCGATGCGCTGGCCTCGTTCGGGGGCTGATGCCGCTGGGCATCGCAGCCAGTATCCGACTGCGTTCTCTTCCCACGTTCGCATCGGACCTGCCCAGCTAGTCAAGAGGGCCTAGTTGAAGAAGCAGCCCTGCAAGATTCTCGTAGTCGACGACGAGCCCGATCTGGAACCCCTGATGTTGCAGCGAATGCGGCGCAGGATCAGGGCGGGCGACTACAGCTTTGTCTTCGCAGGCAATGGAATAGAGGCCCTGGAGAGGCTGCGCGAGGACGGCGACATCGACCTGGTGCTCTCCGACATCAACATGCCCAGGATGGACGGCCTTGCTCTCCTGGAGCAGATCCCGCAGGTGGACCCCAACGTTCGCTCCGTGATCATCTCCGCCTACGGCGACATGCAGAATATCCGCACGGCGATGAACCGCGGAGCATTCGACTTCGTCACCAAGCCGGTCGACTTCGAGGACCTTACGATCACGATCGACCGGACCATGCGCAACCTCAACGAGTGGCGCGAGGCGCTCTCATCGAGGGACAAGCTGGTGGCGCTGCAGAACGAGTTGGACGTCGCCAGCAGCATCCAGCAGTCCATACTCCCCACCGAGTTCCCCAAGAGCGACGACTACCAGGTCGCCGCGAACATGGAGCCCGCCCGCAACGTGGGAGGCGACTTCTTCGACATTCTTCGCCTCGAGTACGGACGTATAGGGATAGCCGTGGCAGACGTTTCCGACAAGGGCGTCCCCGCCGCACTCTTCATGATGTCGAGCCGGACGCTTCTAAAAGGGGCAGCCATAGGAAGCGAGACCCCCGGAGACGTGCTGCGCGAGGTGAATGACCTCCTCAACGAGGAAAACGACACCGCTATGTTCGTCACGGTCGTGTATGCCATGTACGACCCGGAGACCCACAAGGTCACTTATGCCAACGGCGGGCACAACCCTCCGCTCGTCGTCCATGCCGACGGCAGCTCGGATCTCCTGCCCCTTACCGGCGGGATAGCCCTCGGCATCATCCCGGGCATCCACTACCAACAGACTTCTACCACTCTCTCACCCGGCGACACCATTTTCTTCTACACCGATGGCGTAACGGAGGCTATGAACGAAGATGGCGAGGAGTTCGGAATCGAGCGCCTGCGCAAGGTCTTCGAGCCGTCGCCGCCGACCGACTCCGAGTCCGCAACAGAGGCCGTCTTCGAGGCCGTTCACGCCTTCGCCGGAGACACGGACCAGTCGGACGATATCACCTGCGTGACCTTCCACCGCCAAGCATAATGAGCGCAAGACTGACCCTGAACATAGAACGCAGTCACGACGAGCTGGGACGCATCACCGATGCGGTGGAAGAGCTTGGGCACAAGGAGGGCTGGTCCAACGACCTTCTCTTCCGTGTGCACCTGGTGCTCGAAGAGCTGGTGCTCAACATCATCGACTACGGGTTCGATGACGGCAAGGACGAACACGACCTCGAGGTCGTGCTGATTTCTGAGGACGAGGACCTGACCATCGAGATCACGGACGACGGCATCCCGTTCGACCCCCTCACGGACGCCAAGGTCCCGGACGTAGACGCTCCGCTGGAAGACCGTCCAATCGGGGGACTCGGCGTGCATCTCGTACGCACGATGATGGACGAGGTGACCTACGAGCGTGAAGACGGCAAGAACCACCTGACCCTGGTGGCACGCAGAGACGAGTGAGCGCCCGGGGAACAATCCCCCTCTTGTACGGGCGTATGGCGCTGCCCACGCCTCCGGCCCTGGTGGCTGCCGTCCTCGCAGCCGTCGCCCTTCTGGCGGTCACCATCTCGTGCGGCGGCGATGCGGATGTCGCACAGAGTACGCCCGAGCCAACTGCGGCGTCACAGAGCGCCGTTCAGGCAGCTCCTCCGTCGCCGTCTTCCCACGGAATTCACGAAGACAGGATCGTATTCGGCCAGTCGGCGGCATTAAGCGGCCCCGCCCAGGCCCTGGGCAATGGAATGCAAGCCGGTATCCTGGCGGCGTTCAAGGAGGCCAACGACGCCGGCGGAGTTCACGGGAGGACCATCGATCTGGTGTCCCTCGACGACACCTACGAGCCCGAGGCCGCGGCCACGAACACCGTCACGCTGATCGAGCAGGAGGACGTGTTCGCCCTGATAGGCGAGGTGGGCACGCCCACGTCACGCTCCGCCACGCCGGTCGCGGCCGAGGCAGGTGTGCCCTTCATCGCACCTTTCACGGGGGCCGAGTTCCTGAGGGACGACAGCTGGGACAACATCCTCAACCTCCGGGCCTCCTACTACCAGGAGACCGAGGAGATGGTAGAACGCCTTACCCAGGACCTCGGCATAGAGCGCATAGCGGTGATGTACCAGGACGACTCCTTCGGCAGGGCGGGCTACCGCGGGGCAACGCTTGCACTTGAGCGGCGCGGAATGAAGCCCGCCTCCATCGGGCTCTATCCCCGCAACACGACGGCGGTGAAGACGGCCCTGGTCGACCTGCAAGCGGGAGACCCCGAGGCCATCATAATGATCGGCGCATACCAGCCGGTGGCAGCCCTCATCAAGTGGGCCCGCCACACGGGCCTCGACCCTATATTCCTGACCGTTTCGTTTGTTGGCAGCAACGCCCTGGCCCGAGAGCTGGGCCCGGAGGGCGCAGGCGTGTACGTAACCCAGGTGGTGCCCTTCCCCACGAACGACTCGCTGCCGGTCGTCAGGGCATACATGGACGCACTGGGCGCCTACGACCCTGGGATAATCCCCGGCTTTGTTTCCCTCGAGGGCTATCTTGCCGGGCGCCTGGCAATCGCCGGTCTCGAGAGGTGCGGCCGGGATGTCGACCGCGCCTGCTTCCTCAATGGCATGTACAGCTCCGGCTACATTGACATCGACGGATTCATGCTCCAGTACGACGACGAGAACGACAACCAGGGGTCCGAATCGGTGTTCCTGACGGTCATCGGCCCGGACGGCAAGTACCAGCCCGTCGAGCGGCTGAGCAGGGAGGGCAGCCAATGACGACCATCTCCGCAATCAGCGCCAGGCTACCGTCCTTTCTCGAACTGCGCTATCGAATCTCCACCCAGCTCTACCTGGGCATCGGTGGCGCTGTGGTGATGACGGTGGCCGCCAGCCTGGTCGGGTGGTTCTCGTTCAACAGCGTCGGGGTTTCCCAGAGCCAGGTAAACGACGAGAGCATCCCGGAGGTCGTGGCTGCGTTCGGCGTCGCCCAGCACAGCGCAACCCTCGTGGCAGCCGCGCCCCGGCTCACCGCCGCCACTACTCCGCAGGACCTGGGACTGGTCTCCGCCAGCATCGAAGAGGCATACGCCTCCCTCGAAGAGCAGCTCGGCCTGCTGGGCGTCGAGAGCGAGGGAGGGAGTGCGTTATTCCCTGGGTCGTTTGGGGACGATTCGGCGAGCGCAACGGATGCCCAGGAGGACGACAGCGCGGCCCGTTTCGAACGCATACGCGCCAACGTCGACACGCTCATCAGCAGCATCCACGACATACAAGACGGCATGGTGGGACTGTTCGAGCTGACCAGGCGCAGGGAAGCCCTGAGAGCGGACTTGACTGAGCTGAGAATTCGGCTGGACAGAATCATGATTCCCGCCGTCGACGACCAGTTCTTCTACACGATGACCGGCTATAGGCAACTTGGCGATCCTCCTGCAGACCGGGGGGACCACTTCTCGGACGGCGAGCTGGCCCACTACCGGTACCTGGAAGGGCTACACGCGGATGCCATCACCGCTATTCAGCTCCTGGAGAGTGCATTCGCAGTGTCCGACGCTCCTCTGATCGAGCCCCTGCGAGAGCGTTTCGAGTCCGCCAAGGGCAGCATAGAGCGGAGCATGTCGGCGATCCAGGAGTCCCCCCTTCACGGTCAGGTGGAGCCTTCCATTCAGCGGCTCTTCGAGCTGGGTACTGGAAACGACAACGGCTTCGACCTGCTCGTCGCAAGGCTCCGCATCATAGACGCCCAGGAGGACAACCTGGACACGAACCGCGGTATCTCTGTCGACGTACTTGCGGATGTGAACGGCCTCGTGAGCGCCGCACGCACGGGGGCCGACGAAGCCGCGCTGGCCTCCACCCAGGCGATCCTGACGGGCCGCACGCTCCTTCTGGCTATCACGGCGATCAGCATCACCGGCGCCCTCCTGATAGCGTTCGGTTTCGTCGGTCGCATACTGCTGCGCCGCCTCCAGATGCTGTCGGACTGGATGCGCCGCATGGCCGGAGGGGACCTCGAGGCCAGGGTGGAGATCGGAGGACGCGACGAGGTAGCCGACATGGCAGCCGCACTCGAGGTGTTCCGCCGCCACGCCCTGGAGGTGCAGCGCCTGAATCTTGTCGAGAAGCTCGCCGAAGAGCTCCAGGAAAAGAACGGCCAGCTGGAGGTCGTCCTTGAGGACCTCCAGCGAGCCCAGGACCAGATCGTCATGCGCGAGAAGCTCGCGGCGCTCGGCGAGTTGACCGCGGGCGTGGCCCACGAAATAAAGAACCCGCTGAACTTCGTCAAGAACTTCTCCGAGGTATCGGAAGAGCTGCTGGTCGAGTTCAAGGAGGTCATGGAGGAGGTCGAAGACAAGGTCGACGAAGAACAGTACGGCCTTCTGCAGGAGATCTCCGGGGACCTGTCCAGCAACCTCGAGCGCATCCGCTCACACGGCGAGCGTGCCAACCGCATCGTCCACGACATGCTCATGATGGGACGCGGCTCCGGGGACACCCAGTCCATCGACATAAACGGCCTCCTGGACGAGTACACGGCGCTGGCGTACCACAGTGCTAGGGCCACCGACCCGGACTTCAACCTCACCATCGAGCGGGAGTTCGGACCCGAGGTGGGCGAGCTCGAGGTGATACCGCAGGACCTGGGCAGGGTGTTCCTGAACATGGTCGGGAACGCCTGCTACGCGACAGACGAAAAGCGGCGCGGCATGACCGAGACGTACTTCCCGACGCTCACTCTCAAGACGGAACGCGACGACGAGCACGTGACCATCCGCATCAGGGACAACGGCAACGGCATGCCGGATGAGGTCGTCGAGAAGATCTTCAATCCCTTCTTCACAACCAAGCCCACCGGCCAGGGCACGGGGCTAGGCCTCGCAATGTCCAGCGACATCGTGCGGGAGCACGGCGGCAGCATCCGGGTGGAGACGGAGCCCGGCGAGTTCACCGAGATGATCGTCGAGCTGCCCCTCGATCCCCCAGAGTCCCTGTCGCAAAAGGGCCAGGAAGACGCCGTAGTCTAGGACGACCATCTCGGAGTTGCGTCGGAAGGACCTGCAAGAACGGTGTCAGGGCAGAGGTCGTACGCCGTAGTTCTGCCCGAATAGAGGGGTAGGCCAGCCAATTGGCTGCCAGCAGTGCCGACCAGTCCATAAGGTTCGAGCCCGATGAGGCTTGCTCACCGTCGATCGCATTGGCGGTCGGGTTCCAGGGCGCCGCGCTCGTGCTTGCTCCGACGGTGCTGAATGTGGCGGTAGCTGTCCGCTCCTCCGGGCTCGACGACACCTACTTGACGTGGAGCGTCTTCGCCGCGCTGCTGACCGGCGCGGCAGTCACCACCCTGCAAACGCTCCAGGTCTGGCGGTTCGGCTCAGGCTACGTCGTGCTCACCTCTTCCGCGGCGTTGTTCATCGCGATCATGGTGGCTACGATCGACGCGGCCGGGCCATCGACGTTCATGAGCCTGCTGGTCGTCTGCAGCGTGGTACAGGTCGCCCTCGCGTGGTGGCTCCCGGCGCTGCGTCGAATCTTCACGCCGGTCGTTTCGGGAACGGTGACTATGCTGGTCGCCGTCAGCGTGCTGCCAATCGCGTTCGACAGCGTGCAGGACCTGCCGGCCGGCGCGCCGGAGGTCTCCGGCCCCGTGGTCGCCGGGGTCACGCTGCTAGTCTCGGTGATCGTGACACTGCGCGCCAGTGGACGCTGGCGCATTGCCGGTCCGTTCATCAGCATCCTGGCCGGATGCGCGGTTGCTGCCGCCTTCGGTCTGATCGACGCGGACAGGATCATCAGCGCGGCATGGTTCGGCATTCCCGAGTTGCCGCCATTGAGCCTCGATCTCCGGCCCGGCAAGGAGTTCTGGGCGCTCCTGCCGTCTTTCGCAATACTGACCCTGGTGCTCGGGATCAAGACGATCAGCGACGGCATCGCCATTCAGCAGGGTTCCTGGAGAAGGCCGCGGGCGATCGACTTTCGCCAGGTCCAGGGCATGGTGGGCGTCAACGGCATCGGCATGCTGCTGGCCGGCTTCACGAGCACGCTGCCACCGATGAGCTATTCCTCTTTCAGCCTTTCGCTGATCAACTTAACCGGTGTGGCTGCCCGCCGGGTAGGCATCGGCGTGGCGATCGTATCGCTAGTGCTGGCTTTCTTCTCCAAGGTAGCCGCCCTCCTGCTGATGATTCCAGGGCCCGTGTTGGGGGCCTACCTGATGCTGGCCATGGGAATGCTCTTCGTCAGCGGGTGGCAGACTATCCTGCGCGACGGCCTCGATCCCAGGCGAGTGCTGGTGGTCGCGCTCGCCAGCGCACTGGGCCTGGGACTCCACAATCACCCCGTCATGAGCGACCTGTTTGGCGATGAGCTGGGCGGGCTGCTCGGTAACGGAGTCACAATCGGCGCCGTGGTCGCGATCGGCATGACGTTCCTGCTCGAGGCCATCAACATGCGCCGCTCGCGCCTGGAGGTCACGCTGGACATGGCCTCGCTGCCCGCGATCGATGAATTTCTTACAGGGCTGGCAACCAAGCTGGCATGGAACGAAGCCTCCACGCTGCGGTTGCGCGCCGCCGGCGAGGAGACTCTCGCCAGCCTGATGGACCGGGAGGACGAAGCCGACGGCTCGGAGCGTGCACGGCTGATCGTCAACGCCCGGCCGGAGGTGACGATGGTGGAGCTGGAGTTCGTTGCCACTACGCGAACGGAGAACGTCGAAGACCAGCTGGCGTATCTGACCGACGAAGCCCACATAGCAGCGTTCGACGATCTTTCGCTCCGGCTATTGCGGTCCTACGCCTCTAACGTGCGCCACCAGAAGTTTCACGGCGTGGACATCGTGACGGTCCAGGTCGAGGGCAACGCCTGATCCAGCGCCCCGGCCGGGGGGACGAGAACCAGGCGAAGCCCAGGTTGGCCCTGCTACTCGTACCTCAGCGCCTCCGCAGGATATACCCTCGAAGCCTGCCGGGCCGGCAGGAAGGTGGTCAGCAGCGAGAACCCGAAGGTTAGCGCCAGGATGACCCCGAGCTGCATCCACGGGACCGAGAAGCTGAGCCCGTCTATGCCCGCTTCGGCCCGGATGCTGGTGACCGCGTTGAACGAAAGCAGCAGTCCCAGCGCCAGCCCGATTATGGACCCCAGCACCGAGATGAATGACGACTCGAGCAGGAAGCTCAGCGCGATCATGCGCCGCTTGTAGCCGATGGCGCGCAGCATGCCGATATGCTGGCGGCGCTCTACCACCGCCCGCGTGCTCACCACGCCCAGGGCCGCCACGCCGACCAGGAGCCCCAGGGCCATGAAGCCCGTGAACAGCCTGAAGAAGGCCTGGCCGGCCGCGTTCTGCTCGTCGATGGTCTCCTCGAACACCTCCGCCTGCATCCCGTTCTCAAGCAGGGCCGCCTCCAGCGCGTTCGACGCGGCCTTGGCGTCCGCGCCGTCCGATACCCGGAAGCGGTACTCAGTCACCGGGATGGGGAACGGGGCGACGCCGTCGATCAGGCTCTTGGAGCCCATGATCCTGAATGCATCGGCGTGGACCCTGTCCACCAGGCCTATCACGGTGATCGAGACCTCGACGCCCGTGAACGGCTCCCGCACGTCCAGGTCCACCGCCTCCATGCTCGACGAATCGTAGTGCAGGTCCCCGAGCAGGCGCTGCTCGTCCGAGTCGCGGGCGATTTCCGCCGCGTTGTTCGGCACCAGCCACCCGCCTGCAAGGGCCAGTGAAGGGTCGTCCCTCATCTGCCTCAGCACGTCCTCAGCGGTGGGCCCGTACCCTTCGGCGACCGTCTTCAGCTCGATGTCGGCCGACGAGAGGAAGCCGTCGTCCAGCAGCATCGCCGTGCGCGAGCGCCAGCGCCCGCCCTCTCCCCCGCTCGGTCGCATCTCGACCGGCACGTTGGTGACACCGCCCACCGCCTCGAAGTCCGACACCGACACACCCTCAGCCGAGTCTATGGCCGCGTGTATGTCCTCGACGGGCGTGTTGAAGTTGATCGACCCGCCCGCGTCGAAGCCCATGTACACCTTGCGCGGCTCCTCGAACTGCGTCGTGAACACCTCGGTCAGCACCGACATGATTACCAGCGTGAATATCACGAGAGCGAACATCGCCAGCGTCAGCCCCGTCCGGAACTTGGAGCTCATGGGGTAGGCCACCGCCGTAACCAGCGCCGGCCTTACGCGACCGAAGCGGGACGTCACCGCCGACAGTCCGCGGACCAGCAGGTCGGAGTTGTACATCACCGCCCAGACTGCGGCCCCGACCATGGCCACGCCGGAGACGAACATTATGTCGAAGTCCCCCTCCAGCTCCCCAACGATGGGCCGCACCACGGACTCCGGCAGCGCCCAGTAGACGAGCATGGCCACGCCCGCGGCCGTGTATGCAATCCGGTCGACCGTCTCGGGCCGCATTCCGGTTCGCCCAAGCCACCACCTCAGCATCAGGCCCAGCCCCACGATCGTGAGGGATACACCGGCGCCGAACCAGGACCACCGCTCCCATACGACGGCCCCGAAGTAGGTGAGCACGACGCCCCCGACCAGTACAAGCCAGCCCTTCAGCAGGTAAGGCTGGATGAACCTGAGCAGGCTCAGCGCCACCGCGACGAGCCACACGGGCGGCAGAATCGTCACGGCAAAGAGCCCCAGACCCCTGCCGAACTCCCTCACCCTGCGCCTGAACAGCGACCTGAACGCCGCGACCAGGTGGTACGCGGGAAGCACGATCGACCTAAGCAGGCCGAACAGCCGCTCCCTGAACGGCGCCTCGCCCTTGGGGATGATCGACTCGGGCAGGCCCCGGATGGCGACCACGATATTGAGGCGGCTCACCCTGTATGCCGACACCACGACAGTCGCGAATGTAATGGCCATCCCAAGGCAGTAGGCCACCACGACGCTTCGAAGCTCGAAGTGGATCGTGAGGGTGAAGTTCTCCTCCAGCCCGGAGAATATCTGGTTCATCACCGTCACCATCAGCATGCTCACGCCCAGTCCAAGCACCACTCCGATGGCGGCGGATACTATCGCGTACGCCGTGCCCTCGAAGGCGAACATCATTACGAGGTGGCGCCGCTTGGCCCCGACGGCCCGCGCCATCCCCATCTCAGACTTCCGCGCCGAGGCCAGCATCACGAATATCAGGAAGATCAGCAGGATCCCCACCATGATCGAGAACGAGCTGAAGAGGATGAAGATGGAAGTGACGCCGGTTCCCGCCTCTTCGGACGCATCGATGATGTCCTTCTTGACCTCCAGGACCCGAAACTCTGCCAGCTCCGATAGCAGTGTGTATGCCTCGGTAGCCGCCGAGTCCAGCTCGGACTCCTCCATCTGCTCCACGACAGCCTGGGTCACCTCGGGGTCCGCCAGCAGGGCGCTCAGCTCGTCCGTCAGCTCGGGCTTCCGCAGCTCGGCGGCGAGTCCTCTCAGGTTGTCCAGCTCGTCGCTCGCGCCGTCGCCTACCTCCAATTCGAGGGCCGCAACCTTCGCGTCTACGGCCCCGATTACATCCTCCCGGCCGAACAGGTCCTTGAGCCGGCCCGCGACCTCGGCGTTGTTGAACAGCACCCGCAGGTCTTTCGTAACGTCCTCGCTAAGATCGACGCCGGTGCGGGCATCTCCCCTGTTCGATATGACGATGGTGTTGATCTGGGCCGGCCGGTCCAGCATCTCCTGGGCCATGTCGAGCGGCGCCAGCATCGTCGGCTCGATGCCCGCGAACCCCCCGCTGCTGACGATTCCGGCTACCCTGAGCCGCTCAACGCGCCCCTCCAGGAACACATCGAGCTCGTCGCCCGCCTGTACCTCGATCTCGTCGACGCTGGGCTCGGAGACGTACACTTCGCCGGCCCCCAGATCTTCCAGCCGCGCCTCCCCTCCATCCTCGAAGCGAAGGCCCTCGAACCCGCCCAGCATGGCCGGGTCGATGCCGACCAGGTTCATGCGCCCCTCGCTGAGCCCCGTCCTCGTGTTCTGGACGGAGACGTTCTCGGCGATCTGGGGCATGATGCCGTCTATCTTGTCGTTCGCGGACAGGGGAACCAGCAGCTCCTGGAACCGCTCCTCGGTGACGTAGGCGGCCCCAAACTGGGCATCCTCCCCGGCCCTGGTCGGCACGATCAGCTCGTCGATTTCATTGAGCCACTCCACCGCGCCGTTGCGGATCGAATAGCTGAGCGTGTCTCCCGTCCCGAAAGCGGCGGCCATGATCACGGTGCTCAGCATCACCCCCATGACGATGAGGGCGGTCTGGCCGGGCCTGCGAGGAATGGGACGCAGGCCCATCTTCAGCATGATCCTGTTCCGCGCCGCCAGTACGGCCAGCACGGCCATGGAGGCCAGGACCACGCCCAGGAGGACGTACATCAGGGTCGTCATGGACAGGCCGAATAGCTCCTCCATTACCCTGCGGCCTCCTGCCCTGCGTCACTCGATACTGTCCCCGCGCCGAGGCCGTAGTCCTCGATAGACCCGTCGCGCATCCGGACGATTCGCCGGGCCCTCTCCCCCACCTCGAGCGCGTGGGTCACGACGATGAATGTCTGGCCGTTCGTCCGGTTGAGCTCCTGGATCAGCGACACGATCTCCGCAGCGTTCTCGCTGTCCAGGTCACCGGTCGGCTCGTCTGCCCAAACGATAGCCGGCGAGTTCACCAGGGCTCGGGCTATCGTCACCCTCTGCCTCTGTCCTCCCGACAGCTCGCCCGGCGCATGCTGCGCCCAGTCCGCCAGGCCGACCATGTCCAGCATCTCCAGTGATCGCGACCGTGCCTCGGACGCGGATATCCCGGACACGAGGAGCGGCAGCTCCACGTTCTCGACTGCCGACAGAACGGGGAGCAGGTTGTACATCTGGAACACGAAGCCCATCCGGCGGGCCCGGTACTCGCTCCTCTCGTCGTCGGGCAGGTCGTTCAGGACGATCCCGTCGATGAGCACCTGTCCCCCGTCCACGTCGTCCAGGCCCGACAGGCAGTTCAGCAGCGTCGTCTTGCCGCACCCGCTGGGCCCCATGATCGAAACGATTTCGCCCCGCTCAACGTTCAGGTCCACGCCCCTCAGCGCGTTGACCTGGACCGCTCCAGTATCGTAGGTCTTTTCTATTCCCTCGGCAGAAATGATGAAGTCGCTCATTCAGTCCCCTTTCACAGTCGCCTCTTCCGGAATGAAGCACAGTGCATCCCCGGAATGAACGCCGCACATTTTACACCGTGCCTTGCAGGATTACAAGTAATAGTATTCCAAGTTTGGGGACAAGCCTCGGTAGGGGCGGGTTTCAAACCCGCCCTCCATGTAGGGCGGGCACTCGCAGGGTGCGGACGGCTAGTCGACCGCTATCCTCAGCCGCTTGTTGATGCGCCCTTTGCTCTCGCGGCCCGTGACCGTGATCCTGCCCACCTCGCTCGTGTTTGCGACGTGGGTGCCGCCGTCGGCCTGGAGGTCCAGGCCCGTAATGTCCACGGTGCGGACCTCGGTGATGGATGCGGGCAGCAGGTTGATCTTCGTTCGAATCAGGTCTGGAATCTGGAACGCCTCCTCGCGCGGCAGCGTGCGGATCTCGACGTCCCTGGCGGCCTCGACCTCGGCGTTGATGCGCTCCTCGACCTCGCGAGCGAAGTCGGCCGACATGCTCTCCAGCTCGAAGTCCATGCGCGCCGTGAGCGGCTTCATGTCGCCTCCCGTAACGTGCGCGCCGTAGTCCCGCCACACCACGCCGCACAGGATATGGAGCGCCGTGTGCGTGCGCATTAGCTGGTACCTGCGCTCCCAGTCGATCTCGCCGCGAACGGCCTCGCCCTCTGCCGGGAAGTCCTCGCCCTCGATCTCGTGGACGAGCTTCCCACTCGACCTCGACAGCTTGCGCACCCGATACTCGAGCCCGCCGGCGCTGAGGACGCCAGTGTCGGGCGGCTGCCCGCCGCCGCCGGGATAGAAGGCCGTGCGGTCGAGCACCACGCCCTTGTCGGCGACGCCGACGACGGTCGCGTCGAACTCCCTCAGGTAGCTGTCGTCATAGCAGAGAATGGTCGTCACGTTGTTCTCCTTCGTATTGGGGGATGTGCTGCCGGTGGCAGCCGCACCGTATCGAGGATAACACGAGCCGTTACGGGGCCGGCCCACCCACGCGCTGAAGGGGGGCGTAGTTGGCGTGGCTGTGAAGCTCCAGGAGCACGTCTCTGTCGCGCTCAACGTCGACCCGGCGGTGGGTTATCATGGTTGTCATCATACACTTGCGCCTATATATTGTCGGCGTATTCTCGCCGTCGAGGTTTAACGTTGGATAGTCTGCGCACTGTCGTACATCCAATCAAGAAGCACGAATGACCCGTAAGGTGCGCGATGCCATTCGCCTCGTCGAACGGGATGGTTGGTACGAAGTTAGAACGAAAGGGAGTCATAGAGTCTACAATCACCCACTCAAGTCAGGGATAGTCGTGATTCCAATAGGAAGACCAGGCAAGGACTTGGCGAAAGGGACCTGGTACAGCATCTTGAAGCAGGCGGGGTTGTCAGAGACGGAGGAGGGGTAGGTATGGAGAGCATATTGGTCAAGATCGAGAGAACCGAGACAGGATACAGTGCATACGCCCCAGACCTTCCGGGTTGTGTAACGGTAGGAGATACGATTGGAGAGACCCAGACAATGATGGAGGAGGCCGTCAGCCTCTACCTCGAAGAATCGCACCGGTCACAGGTCGGAGCGGCCACTATGTCAGGGAGCCAAGCCGTAAAGCCAAGACTTCGCTTTGAGATGTCCTGACGTAGGAGAGACTCGACGATGGAGAGTCCTTCAGAGCAGTGGACATCGTGTCACATGATCCGCAGGATGTGAATCCCTCGCACCTTGGGCAACACGGAAGCTCCGGCTAGACTCACATTGGACAGTCTGCGCGACAGGCGTCTGCGCGTCGTGGAACCCATTGACGTCGTACTGATGGTAGAGGGGGACCAGTACGTCGCCGAGGCTCCTGAGTTGAACGAGTTTGGGTTCGGTGACAATCTCTCGGGGGCCGTAGCAGACTTGCAGGCGGCCATAGCGGAGCTTCATTTTACCCTTGAAGCTGAGCAGATGCGGCTTGGATCGGACTTGGCAGCGGTAAAGGGCACACTCTCCCAGAAGGTCCACAAGGGTATCATGGACAGCAGTCCTGGCAGATAGGGGTGACGTGCGGTCCATAAGCTCGACCACCTACGACGTTGCCGTGATCGGCGGCGGTATCATCGGCCTTGCGACGGCGATGACGCTCGCCCGCGGCTACCCAGGGCGGCGCTTCGTCCTGCTCGAAAAGGAGGCCGAGGTCGCCCGGCACCAGACCGGGCACAACAGCGGCGTCATCCACGCGGGCATCTACTACGCGCCGGGCTCGCAAAAGGCCAACTTCTGCTCCACCGGCGGTAGGCTGCTGCGCGAGTTCTGCGACGAGCGCGGCATTCCGTACAGGATGTGCGGCAAGGTCATCGTCGCCGTCGACGAGGAGGAGCGACCGCGCCTCCAGGACCTCTATGAGAGGGGCACCGCCAACGGCGCAGAGGGCCTGGAGATGGTCGGCCCGGAGCGCCTGCGCGAGCTGGAGCCCCACGCCGCCGGGGTCGAGGCCATCCACTCGCCGAACACCGGCATCATCGACTTTGGCTCGGTCGCGAATGCCTTCGCGGCCAAGCTCGGGGAGAACGGCGGCGACCTCCTGACGGGCGCGGAGGTGCTGGGCATAGACGAGCGCGCGGACGGGGCACACGTCGAGACGACGCGGGGCGACATCTCCGCCCGCCGCATCATCAACTGCGCGGGCCTGCACGCCGACCGGGTGGCCCGCATGATGGGCGTCGAGCCCGGACTGCGGATCGTCCCGTTCAGGGGCGAGTACTTTTCGATACGCCCGGAGCGCCGGGACCTGGTGCACGGGCTGATCTACCCCGTGCCGAACCCGAAGCTGCCGTTCCTGGGCGTGCACTTCACCAGGCGGATCGACGGCTCCGTGGAGGCGGGCCCGAACGCGGTCCTCGCCCTGGCCCGCGAGGGCTACCGCAAGACCAGCTTCAACCTGGGCCAGGCGCTGGGCACGCTGACCTACCCAGGCTTCTGGAGGATGTCCGCCACCTACTGGAGGTCCGGCATCAGCGAGCAGCACCGCTCCATGCGCAAGGGCTCCTTCCTCAAGTCGCTGCAGACCCTCGTGCCCGACACACGCATGGACGACCTCACGTCACCCGGCGCAGGAGTCCGCGCCCAGGCCATCGACAGGAAGGGCAACCTGGTGCAAGACTTCGCCATATCCCAGACCCCGACCGCCATCCACGTCCTCAACGCCCCATCCCCCGGCGCAACCTCGGCCCTCACAATCAGCCGCTACATAGCAGACATGGCGGCAGAGGCTTTCGATCTAGCCACCTAGGCTTCCAAGTCACATTCGTTCCGAGCGTGGTAGGTAACCGGAGTCGAGGGAAGGCGGTCGGCCTCTTCCCCCCGAGGAGACCCTTGCATAACACCGTCATTCCGGCGAAAGCCGGAATCCAGGGGTGGGGCTCAGCTGGAATGCCTGTCATGCAGAGTATGGGTCCTCACGGGAGGTTACGCGAAGGTCTCCCGAGGGGGCAGATTGAGATGGGGGCTCTCGCGCTGCCTAGGAGCAACGCTGTCTATGTCGCATCAAACCTGAACAGCTACTGAGCCTGCCGAAGGAGAGATCTCCGTTTCGCTGGTGAGCCTTAACGCTCGAGGGCGGCCCTAAGCTCCTCGAAATCTACACCGCCGTTAGCACGGTAGTCAGCCAGCGCGTCCAGCGCATCTAGCAGATCGAGCCGGTCTTCCAGCTCCTCCAAGACGCGGAGATCAGATGGCGGCACCAGAACGGCAACCGTTTCGCCCCGATTCTGCAGTGGGATACGCTCACCGGTAAGTTGGACCCGGTCTGTCATCTCAGTCAGTTTGTCGCTGTCCAGCATCATGCGACCTCCGCCACACCATCTTGATGTGGGGACCAAGGCGTGTCAAGCTCACCACGCCGCCGATACGCTATCCGTCATACCGGCGAACGCCGGTGTCCAGCCCCCCGGCTACGCGAGTCGCCACGCACGAAGCAGCAGTTCACTCCGCCCGCTCACCCTATGCCTCGTGCTAAGATGCGTCTGCCGGGACTAGAGGCTCGACTCGCGAGTCATGACTAATCGAGGATTGAACTTGTCGCGTGTATGGCAGGAAGGCGACTGGTATGTGGCGCGGGCAGCAGACGTAGACCTAGCTAGTCAGGGCAGAACAGTCGATGAATCGCTGACCAACCTGCGCGAGGCGTTGGAGCTTCACTTTGAGCCTCCTGTCGCAACAGCCGTGTCCCAGATACATCGCCACGAGGTATCAGAACAGGAACCACGTTAGGAGCATCCACCAGTGAAAATCGCATATGCCTTCCGCCGCAGCATCTATTACCCGTACGGGGGCAACCCGCGCGGCCTGCCTGAGCGTGACGTTCGTGCCCGCCTCTTCGGCAAGATCAGGGAGATCGGCTTCGAGGCCGTCGAGCTGGGCGTCGACATGGTAGGAGGGCCGGACGCCGAGGAGGGGCCCGTCGCCGAGCTTCGCCGCGAGTTGGAGGACTACGGCACGCCTTGCGTCGCCGTCAGGGGCGGCGGGGGCGTCTCGCAGCCCAACGTGGCTGCCCACAACAGGCTCATGCTGGACAAGACCGTGGACGTTGCCTCGTGGCTGGGTGCTGTCGTCGTCAACGCCACTACGAGCACTCCGCCCAGGAACCCTGACATGGCCGGTGCCTTTGTCGGCGAACCCGTCTCCCAGGGAGGGAGCCGCATGGCGTCTGCCGATGCCTTCCATAGGACGGCCGCCGCGCTCAGGGAGGTCGGCGCCCGCGCCGGCGACCTGGGCATCGACGTCTCCATCGAGGTGCACCAGCAGTCCATCACCGACAACAGCTGGTCGACCCTATACATGCTGGACCTGATCGACAGCCCGCACGTGTTCGCCAACCCGGACCTGGGCAACGTCTACTGGTGCTACGACATCCCCGAGGAGTCGACCGAGGACGCCATCGTGGCACTTGCCCCCAGGTCGAAGTACTGGCACTGCAAGAACCTGCAGCGCGTCCACATACCGGAGAACGAGCACTCGATCTTCATCCGCGTGCCGCTGCCCGACGGCGAGATCGACTACCGGTTCGCAATCTCCGCCATGCACGACGCGGGGTTCGACGGCTACCTCGCCGTGGAGGGTATGACGCAGGGCGACCAGATCACGAACGACCGCCGCTCGCTGGAGTACGTCAAGCAGGTCCTCAGCGAAATCGAGGGCTGAGCCTTCCTGCTCCTTCTCCCCTGGCGGGAGAAGACCGGGCCTGTCCTGAGCCTGCCGAAGGGATGAGGGGGACCCTCTGCTGTAGGGCCCCGGCGTGGCAGCCCGCCCCAGGTCACGCACTCGCAGCGGCGAAGCGGCCCGGGTCGAATTCGTCGAGCGGTATCGTCGTCGTCCCCTTGGCCACCAGGTCGGCCGTGAGCCGGGCCATTCCCGGGCCGAGCATCAGGCCGAGCCGTCCGCCTCCAGTCGCGGCGTAGGCACCCTCCAAGCCGGGCACCTCCCCGAGCACTAGCTTCCTGTCCGCCGAGAGGGGGCGGACGCAGGCGGTATGCATTATGACCTCGCCATCAGCCAGCGACGGGACGTTCTTTACCACACCCGCCATGATCTCGTCGCGGGCCCAGTCCGCCGTCGTCTCGTCGATCCCGGCATCCTCGAACGTGGGGCCGACCCATGTCAGGCCGTCGGGCTTGGTCGAGGCGAAGTGGTCGCCGCCGCCCACGGACGCGCGAATCGGCGGGCCAGGCAGGCGCAGGCGCAGTATCTGCCCCTTCCAGGGCTGCATCCGTATCGGCACGCCCAGCCAGTCCGAGGCGGCCTCGCTCCATGGCCCGGTCGCGACAACGACCCTGCCGCACTCGATCTCGCCATCGTCCAGCGTCACGCCCCGGACCCGGCCGCCGTCCTTGGACAGCCCCGTGACGTTCGCCTTCACGATGCGCGCTCCCCGCTGTTCGGCGCCCATCGCGAGCGCCAGTGTCAGGCGCTGAGCATTTACGTCGCATGTGCCCTCGGTGTACACCGCGCCCAGAGCCGCAGGGTTGATCCGCGGCTCGACGCGCTGTGCGTCTTCTGTCGTCAGCCACCGGACGGTGTAGCCCTGCGTGTCCACCTCCCACGAGCGACGGTCCAGCTCGAAGCCCTCCGGGGACTGAGCGGCGACGACCTCGTCCTCGTCGAATGCCAGTGTCAGCGACGGCCGCTCCCGGAACTCCACGTTCACCCCTGTCTCGTCGAGCAGCGATTCGGCCAGCTCGTGGTGCAGCCGCATGCCAAGGGAGGCCACGTCGAAGTGCGTGCCGTCCATGCCCGCCTCGTCGAACGTGCCCAGCGCGGCGTATGAGTAGCCCGATGCGTGGCTGGCGATGCCGTCCCGCTCCACGACCACGCAGTCGACGCCCTCGCCCGACAGGAAGTAGGCCGTAGCCGCCCCCACCAGCCCTCCGCCAACTATCACCACATCCGCCGTATTGGTGCTCATGGGCCCCCGTGTCCTTCCTTAATGGTTTCTCTTGTCTCCGCGCTCTCCGCGCCCTCTGCGGTTCATCTCTTCTCCGGGCGCGGCCGCCCATCGAAGAAGAACCGCTCGGCGGTCCCGAACAGCAGGTGGTCCCTGTCCGACGAGCTCAGCCCGGCGTGGTCGCGAATCAACGCCAGTCCCGCCTCGAAGTCCGCCGGAGGATCGGCGTCGTAGTTGCCCGGCCGCAGCGCGGGGCTGTCGCTCTCCCACATGCACCGCTCCGGCCCGAAGGCGCCGATGGTGCGCTCCACCAGCGGCAGCACGTCCAGGTACGGCTTGACCTTGGAGCCCAGGTGGTTGAACGGCCCCACCTTGACCAGAACACTGCGGTGCTTTGCCAGGCCGCAGAACGCCGCAACGTCCTCCTCTCGGAACTCGCCGTCGGCCCCGATACGGCAGAGATGGTCGACGATCACCGGCGTGTCCGGGTACAGCGCGCACATCCTGTCGACCTCGGGGATGTCCACGGGGTCCATCAGGAAGCTGATCGCCAGGTTCTCCTTCGCCCCAGCCTCGAACATCTCGTGGTAACCGGGGTGGTCGAGCCACCTCGGACCCTCCGCGAGCAAGCTCGGCCTCGCGCTCCCGCCCCGAACCCTGAACGCGTATACGCCGCCTCGCGCCAGGGCGGACATCTGCCTTGCCGGGCTGCCCACGTCTATGTCCGTGACAGCCGGAACGATGCCCGTGCCGACGAAGCGGTCCGGCTCGGCGGCGATCAGGTCGAGGATGTAGCCGTGGTCGGTGCCGTACCAGGTCATCTGCACGAAGTTGATGCGCCCGATGCCGTGCGGTCCCGCCATCGCCAGGTGGTCCTTAGCCTCGTACGACGGTATCCACAGGTCGGCCTCCTCGAACCCGGGCGAGAGCGGATACCGCTCCTTGTCCGCCGGCCACACGTGTATATGCGCGTCGATGATCCTGTCGACCGAATCTGCTGGCATGTCATACTCCCAAGCCTTCATCCCAAAGCGGGCGGCCGGACAAGTCTACACCCCCGGACGCTGAATTCAATCCGCGCCATCCCACAAAGCCATGCGTGGGCTTTCCGACATCGGAGTTCATGCCAACGCCTGGCATCCCTGTAGTAGATGAATGTCGGCACCCGGACGTTGCCCAAGGCAAGCAGACAGTCTATGGTAGACTGAATCAAAGCAATTCTACCCTGGCGAAGTCTCATGAGTCTCAACATTAAGAATGAAGCGACATGCCAATTGGCACGCGAGCTTGCGTCCCTTACTGGCGAGACTATGACTGGCGCGATCACAGTCGCCCTCGAGGAGCGCCTGGAGCGCGAGAGGCGCGAGCGAAGCGTCGAGGCCCGGGTTCGGGAATTGCACGAGATAGGACAACGCTGCGCTCGCCTGCTAAGCGACGGGCCATCGGCAGTGGAGCATGGCGACCTGCTGTACGACGACCGTGGGCTGCCTAAGTGATCATCGACACGTCGGCGGTCCTGGCGGTCCTGTTTGGCGAGCCGGACGCCGAGCGGTACGAGAGGGCGATAGCGGAAGCTCCTCATTGCCGCATGTCTGTCGCCAGCTTCCTGGAGACTTCCATCGTCCTCGAAAGCCGCTCAGCCTCGGCGGCCGGTCACGAGCTTGACCTGTTCGTCGAAAGAGCGCCGATTGAGCTGGTGCCTGTGACCGCCAGCCACGCGCAGGCGGCGCGCAGGGCGTGGAGACGCTTCGGTAAGGGCAACCATCCTGCAGGTCTGAACTTCGGTGACTGTTTCGCCTATGCGCTCTCGGAAGCCAGTGGGGAACCCCTCCTGTTCAAGGGCGCGGACTTCACCCTAACTGACATAGAGGCCGCGTGAATCTGTAGCCGGCGCTCTCCAGCCGTCTTCGACGCCCGGCAATCCAGTGATACCCTCCCCGTGCCAAGCGAAGCCTACCACTTTGTAGGTCATACCCACGGCGTGGTTCTGCCTCCAGGCGGCCTGTGTATACTTCGCTTGGCAGTGAGTACCAACACCACGAGACGGCACTAGGATTGTGCGAACCGCACTGGCCGTGACGACCGCGCTGATGGCAGTGGCCATATCCTGTGCTGACCAAGCACCGGCCACGCCCGAGCCGAAGGCAGCAGCACCGACGGCAAAAGCCGCTCCGACACCAACGGAAACGCCGCCCCATACACCTACGCCCACTCCGACCAAGACGCCGGCGCCAACAGCAACTCGGATCCCAACCGCAACGCCCACTCCAATCCCGACCATCACCCCCACACCGACTCCCACCCGGATACCGGGGCGAGCCGATCTCTACGAGGTAGCCAAGTCCCCGGAGCACATGGTCTCCATCTGGTGGGACTGGGCCCAGCGCGACAGGAAGCTCCGCGAGGTCGTGTTCGATTTCACCATCCATTCCGATCCGGGCAACTTCTCCGAAAGGAACGGTCTCTACTTGATGGTATGCAGCGGCGATGTAGGGCAGCACGGGTTCTACTTCGGCCTGCAAACGGACGTGTATGATCCCAACCGGAGGAGCGGGCGCGGCAAGGGCCTGATCTTCTCCCGCTGGGGCGAGCGCGACCTTGCATGGGCCAGACCCGCGGAGGGCGGCTGGATGCAGTCCTCCGGCCACGAAGGGGACTTTATCGGTGTCCGGGCGGCCCACGAATGGGGCATTGGCGACTATCGCATGTGGATAGCCCCCGACGGGGCCGACGAAGATGGTGAATGGTACGGCGTTTGGCTCACCGACTACACCGCCGACACGACCGTTTGGGCGGGCTCATTGAAGTTCCCGTACGACGACAACGGGATGACCGCCATCACGGCGTCCGTGTACACGACTCTCGAAATCTACGGCAGTCCCATCCGGCCCATCGACATACCGGAGTGGTACATCACGATGCAGCGGCCGGTTGCCGGTGGCATCAAGCCTGCCTATGGCTCCCCTGGATATTCTCCGTTCAACGGCCAAATCCTGAACTCGGACTTCCAGTACGGCGAGGGCACGGCACACTTCCGCGTAGGTGGCACGACCAAACGGGTAGGTCCCGAGAGAAGAATCAACTTCCAGTGACCGTTCAGGCGTGCAGGGCCTCCAGCTTCTCTACCAGCTCGGCGGTGCGGGCGATGTGCGATTGCACGGCTTCGACGGAGAGCCAGCCTTCGTAGAAGTTCATGTGCAGGGCGCCCGCAGAGGTGAAGCCGGCGCGATGTCCTCGTCCCCGGTCTCCCTCACAAGGCGATCTATCGTCGTGTAGAGCTGCCGGTGGCCGTTGTGGCTCCAGCCGCGAGCCTCGGCGACGGCCTTGACAGCCTGGGCCGCTGCGCCCCAGCCCTTCTCGGAGGCCTGCAGCAGGTCGCCCTCAGCCAGATAGCGCGAGGCCCTGGCTAGGAAGTCCCGCGAGGTCGCTTTGTGGTACTCCGTGCTCATGGTCATTGCCGTTGAACCATAAC
This sequence comes from Dehalococcoidia bacterium, assembly GCA_034420735.1. Classification (GTDB taxonomy): domain Bacteria; phylum Chloroflexota; class Dehalococcoidia; order Lucifugimonadales; family CAJWER01. The sequence goes on along the minus strand of DAOULA010000097.1, from coordinate 15,648 downwards.
ATAGGAGCGATGAACGGACGGGGCTCGTCAGGCTCACCCAGCTACCCAAAGACAGCGAGGCTGTGTACGGCCATTTGACAGACTGAGAACTCTCGTTCTATAATCCCACTGAGGGACAGACCCCGCGAGGGCTGTCCCTTCTTCTTTTTCGCGGCCAGCCCATCACCAGAACGGGAGGATGCGGCATTGGCCTACTTCGACTCCAGGGTATCCAGGTTCCTGATCTTCGACGCGGTCGGAGAGCGCCGCGACCTGTCGCCCTTCATCACCGACGTGCGCGGCCTGCCGGGCGACCGGACCCTGAACGAGGTCACCGCCCTGGGCGACGCCGGCGCCAGGTTCATACCGGGCATCGAGGACGTGGCGGTGCTGCTCTCGGGCATCTTCGACGACAGTGAGCCCGGCGGCCCCGACTCCGTGCTGGGCCCGCTCCGCTCTCACCCGGCGGCGGCCCCCTTCGAATACGGCCCCAGGGGCGCTTTCGAGGGATCAGTGAGGTACTCCGGCTCATGCTGGGTAGTCTCATACCGGCTCCGCAGCCGGGTCGGCAGCAGGGTCGAATGGGCCGCCGCCTTACAGGTCGACGGGACGGTAAGCCGGGACAGCTTCTAGGCACGATCGGAAGCACGCACCAAGCCAAGACGGAGGGAAAAATGCACGTACGACTGCCTTCGGGCGGATGGTGGGATATAGAGACCAGGCCTCGCTGGCGGCACCTGCGCGGCTGGACGCGTTCCCGGCAGGGCGCCGATGCCCAGGACGGGCTCGCCGACGAGGTGCTCGTCTCGCTTACGAAAGGCTGGAGCTTCGGCCTGCCCGTGGAGACATCCTCGCTGGAGCGGATCGACGCCGGCGATCTCGCCGCGGCATTCGCCTCGGTCCGGATTGCGCTGGCCGAGCTGTGGGACCTGGAGGATCAGCGCCAGCGGACCGAGCGCCTGTTCAGCGAAATGGCCGCAGGGAGGGTGCCCGACGAGTTTGAGGAGGCCCGCGTCATGGCGCTCACGGGTTGGAGCTGGCACACCCTGCAGGAGACGCCCGCCGATGCTGTGGAGGCGATGATGGCGTACCTGTCCGTACGCAGCGTCCGCGAGCACGGGGGCGCGCTCGACTTTCCGGCTGCAGCCAATGGCGAATAGAGCTGTGGACGGCGATGCCCTATCCGACCTGCGTTCATCCCTTACGGCCGACGTAGCCGGCCTCGCGGGACCGTCGATCGCACACAGCCAGCCCCGCGCTCGACGTGGGGAGCACGCAGGCGTGGGTTCCGCGCCGGGGGGCCGCGGTCCCGCCGGTCTCGGCGGCGGGGTGGTCTACCTGGACGACGAGCGCAGCATGAGGGTGCTCGCCAGGGAGATCAAGCGCCTGATCATGGAGGACGTCAGGCGCGGAATCGACATCTAGCCAGGGAACGGCATAGAGGGGGGGCTCTCCCCCTACGTAGGGGCGGACCCACGTGTCCGCCCGCCGGGGCGTCTTGCCGAAAACTGGATTCCGGCTTTCGCCGGGATGACGGTTCTGTGCCCCCACCTCTGGGATTCCCGCCTTCGCCGGGAACGACGACAAGAGAAGGAGCAACCAATCATGCAGGCCAAGTGGCTCGTATCGGTCGACTGGAACGACGACGGCGCATTCTCGGACCCGAACGAGGACGTAACCCGAGATGTGCTCGGACTTACCCTCGAGCACTTCCGCGACCTCAGGTCCGGATACATGGAGTCCGCACGGCTCGACCTCGAGCTCAGGAACGACACGCACCGGTACAGCCCACCCAATACGTCCTCGCCCCTATCGGGCAGCCTCGTGCCCGGGCGGCGGGTCTGGGTCAGGGCTGCATACCCATTCGACTCGCTGTCGGGCACGCCGGGCGACCGGCTCGACTCCCGGCCCCCCGGCACCGGCTCCGGCTTCTCGTGGACGGAGGACGGCGGGGCCTTCGAGACAGCCCCCACGGGCAGCGGCGTCCGCGCCGCCGGGTCCCAGGGTACGACCCACACAGCGACCATCGACTTCGGCTCGCCCGACGTGTCCTTCGGCTGCTGGTTCACCAGGGGCGCGTCGCCGCGCCGAGGCGGGCTGTGCCTGAGGCGGTCTGCGGACGGATACCTGTACGTGCGTGTCACCGGCGAGACAATCGAAGTGAGAGAGGCCCCCTCGGGATCACCCGAGACCATCCTCGCCTCCGCTCCCCACGCTTGGGACGAGCAGGATGAGAAGTTCCTGCAGGTGGTCACGCACGGCGACGCGATAGCCGTCTTCGTGGACGACCGAGCCGTGCTCGAGGCTGTCTCGTCGTTCAACTCCTCGGCCACCGGCCACGGCCTGTTCTGCGAGGGCGCCGCGGACCACCTCTGGCGGGGATTCGGCGGCTGGGTGTCGTTGTTCCACGGACGGATCGACGCGATACAGCCCAGGCCCAGGCGCGGCGCGCAGTACTGCCACGTGAGAGCCTTCGACGAGATGGAGCGGCTCGGCACGATAACCCTGTACACCTATGCGACCGCACAGCTCCCCCAGTCGGCCGGCGACATCCTGCACCATATCCTCGACTACGCGGGTGTCGACGCCGGCCGCCGCAAGATTGAAGGCGGGTCCGTGCTGGTGCCCGACACCTTCAGTCCAAGCATATGGGACGTGAAGGCACTCGATGAGATACACAGGCTGCAGGACGAGGAGGACGGCCTTGTGTACGTGGACGGGCACGGCCGCTGGAGGCTGGAGGGCAGGGACCACCGGGATTCCGGTATCCACGGGCGTCCTCTGGCTGCGGTGACCGGCAGGAGCGGAGGCGCAGGTCCTTACTTCTCAGACCTCGCGTGGGACGACGGCGGGGGCAACGTCGAGAACATGGTCTTCATGCGAATCAGGGGTTATACGAACCATGGACTCCGTGCTGCGTGGACGCTTGCCGAGAAGCCCTCGTTCCGCGCCCTCGAGACGAAGGACTTCCTGGCGGAGGCGGCCGGTTACGACACCCTCGGAGGGCAGCTCAGGCCAATCCCCAACCTGGACTACAGGGCCAACACCCGGCAGGACGGCTCGGGCGACGACATCACCCGTGAGATATCGGTGGCGTACCCGGACACGGCAACCTACAACGGCAAGGGCACCCTGGTACGCGTCACGTTCGGCTCGACGCCGGGATACCTGACGCTGCTCCAGCTCCGCACGCTGAACGCCATCACCTACGACGACCCAGTCATCCTCCGTGCTGAAGACGCGGGCAGCCGGCGGCTGTACGGGGACCGCATCAGGTCCATCGACGCCAGGTGGACGCGCGATTCGGACGCAGCCCTGGGCGTGATACGCCGCAGGCTCAGCCGGGCGAAGGACGCCAGGACGGTCCTCAGGCTCGCCGTCAACAACGGCTCAGGAGACAACCTTGCGCTCCTGCTCCAGCGGGCCGTCTCCGACCGGCTCCACGTGAGCTATCCCGAGATGGACATAGACCGCGACTTCTTCATCGAGGGCCGGTCCGTCGCCGTTTCACAGGACTGGGGCCTCGTAACCGGCTCCCTGCTCCTGTCGGAGGCGACATAACCGCAGTTCCCGCGGAGGCGGAATCTGCTAATCGTCATTCCCGCGCAGGCGGGAATCCATCCCCGGACGTTGGCCCACACCAATTTCTGGAACGTGTGGCGCCATCCCTCTCCACCCCTCTGGGTCCCTGCCTTCGCAGGAACGACGGAACCTCTACGGCTTCGTGGCAGACGGGGGCATCAGCCGCAGACGCCGCTGGAACGAGATGCGCCGGAACGACTCCGCGTGCTCCATCCCATGGCCCTTGGCGCGCTCCCTTCGCCACATCTTCATCCGCTCGCCGATCTCCTCGACGCTGCTGCCCCCGATCTGCGAGGCGTGCTCCGCGAGAGCCCTGATCGACGTATCCATGTGCCCCGTTACGTCCACCCAGTGGTCCGGGTCAGGGTGCCCCATGACCCAGGCCTCCGAGACAATGTGCGGCTCCAGGCCCTCCTCCAGGAGTTCCGGGAAAGTCAGGTGATCCCGCGCCGTCGGGAATATGGCTGCCAGGGTCGCCTCGCCGGACGCGATGTGGTCCGGATGGCCCACGCCCCAGCCTCCTCCGTCCAGACTTCGCATCGGGTACATGCAGATCACCACGTCGGGCCGGTGACGCCGGATCTCCCGCGCTATGTCGCGCCTCACCTCCAGGGTGGGCTCCAGGTACGCGTCAGGGTAGCCCAGGAACACCACGTCCTTCAGGCCCAGCACCTTGCCCGCCTCGATCTGCTCTCTCGTCCGTATCGCCGACAGCTCCTCGGACGTGATCGTGCGGTCGCCCGTGCCCTTGCTGCCATCCGTGCAGATGACGTAGACGACCTCCACACCCTCGGCGCACCACTTCGCCACCGTGCCGGAGCATCCGAACTCCGCGTCGTCGGCATGGGCTACGACCACCATGGCCCTCTCCAGCGTCTTCTCTTCCTGTTCCTGTTCAGCCATATCTCTCCGCCAGCGTTGTGTTTCGTTCCATCGACCAGGATATGGTATCCAGCACGCGGCCCTGTGTCCATGTAGGCGGAGCCGTTTGGCCTCTTCCGTATAATGGGCGGCGCGATGGGGATGAACGAAAGCGCGGGCTCACCCTGGAACAGGGCGTACGACGGCATGGCATGGCTGCCGGGCGGGTGGCTGAACGCCGGCCATGAGATCGTCGACCGCCATGCACGCGGGCGCCTGGGGAACAGGACCGCACTGGTCTGGGTCGGCCGGGACGGCGAGGTCGAGCGGTACACCTTCCGGCATATCAAGGCAATGTCGGACAGGTTCGCCAACGTGCTGGACAGCCTGGGAGTCGTGCGGGGCGACCGGGTGCTGATATACCTGGAGCGAATCCCGGAGCTCTACTTCGCCTTCTTGGGTGCGCTCAAGTCCGGCGCGGTCGCGGGATTCCTCTCCCCCGGCCTGGGACCGGAGCAGGTGCGCGACCGCATGGCGGTGACATCCGCGAAGATCCTCGTCACCCGGCCCGGCCTCCGCCGCCGGATGGGCGCCATCGTCTACGAGCTATTCGACCTCCAGCACATCGTGATAGTGAACAAGAACGGGCGCGACCCGGGCCCGCCGGACATCGCCGATCTCGTGTACGAGGAGGAGATGGCGAAGGCGCCCGCGCAATACCGCGCAGCACGTACCAGCCAGCTGGACGATGCGACGGTCCACTTCACCGCCGGCGTATCGGGCAAGCCCAAGGCCGTCGTACACCGCCACCAGGCCATCGTCCAGCATCTCGCCACCGGGCGGGATGTCCTGGACCTGCGCGAGGGCGACGTCTACTGGTGCACCGCCGCTCCTCACCGGCTTTGTGGGGCGGCCCACGGGATCGCGGCGCCCTGGTCCAACGGCGTCACCCAGGTGGTGCACGAGGGCCCGCTCGACTCCGGGGGCTCTCTGGGGCTGCTTCGCGAGTACGGCATCACGGCCATGTTCACTGCACCCACGTTCCTCGAAGAGCTGGTTAAGGCCGGGGAAGTCTCCGGTTCGCTCAGGCAGGTGGTCTCCTGCGGCGAAGCCCTCAGCGTAGAGCTGGCCTCCAATGCCAGCCGTGCACTCGGAGTCCCAGTGCGCGACAGCTACATGGAGACGGAGACGGGCGCGGTCGTTTGCGCCAATCCGCCGGGCACCGACCCTGTGGCGGGCTCCATAGGCTCGCCCGTGCCGGGGATCGAGATGGGCGTACTGGGACCGGACTTGGTGCCGCTCGACGCTGGGTCTGAGGGAAGGCTCGCCATCCGCCCGGGGTGGCCGTCAATGTTCTCCCGCTACTGGGACGACGATCCACGATACAACGACTGTTTCCGCAGGGGGTGGTACCTCACCGGCGACCGCGCAGCCGCCGACCCCGAAGGCCGCTTTCACCTGTCACCGAGGGAGGCCTGACGTGGGAGGTTGCTCCCTCACTCCCGCTAGTTGCGCCGACTGGGCGCTCTAGGCAAATGGTCGGGGAAGCGTGGCTCGGCTCTCTTCAGGGCGCCTATCAGTGCCCGGGCGTCCGATATGCCTCCCCACACATAGTCTTCAGGAAACCTCTCTTCGTAGAAGTTGGTATGAAGGGCCTCGAGCGTCGAGAACATCCGGCGACTCTGCTCAGGGTCGTCGGTGAGCCTTGTAAGCGGATACGTGATCTGCCTGATCTGTTGGTGAGAGTTGTTGGGCCAACCCCTGTCCTTGGCAACCGACTTGACGTGGTGGGCTACGGCTCCCCAAGCCTTTTCCGATGCCTGCAGCATGTCGCCCCTGTTGTACTCGTCCACAGCGTGGTCGAGAAACATGTCGCTGATTTCCCTATGCCTGACTGCCGTTGTCAATCGATCATCCCCGCTGGCGCTTCTCGTCTGATGATACCACGGCGGCCCATTGCTGAATCGTGGCTTGAGCGCACCCTGTCAGCCACGCGGGACTATGGGCAGGGTGACGTGGGACGGGCACTCGGGACTATGGTGAACGGTCTGCAGCGCCGAGACGACGGCCAGGTCGCTCCCGACCGGTTCTCCGGTGTTCGCGTTGCGGTCGTATTTCGGGAAGTTGCTGCTGGACACCTCCAGGCGGACCCGGTGCCCCTGCATAAAGACGTTGCTCGTGGCCCACATGTCGATGTCGTACCTGTAGACCCCGCCCGGTCGTATATTGCTCGACGGCAGCCCGGCCTCCCTGGATCTCGCCCGGACGATCCCCTCCGCAACGTTCCTTGCATAGCCGTCCGGGCCCACGTCCACCAGCTTTGCGGTGAAGTCGGTGTCGTGAGCCGAGCTTGACGCATAGACGGTCGCTGTGACCGGCCCCGTCACCTCCAGCGGTTCCTCCAGCGGCTGGGTCGTGTACACGAGTACGTCGTGCCTCGACTCTACCAGCCGCTGGTCGTATGCCCCGGCGGGCACCACTCCCGCATCGCAGATGACCGGGCCTCCCCTGGTCGGTACAGGGTCCAGGGGGTTGTAGACGTAGACGTCAGGGGGTTCGCCGCCGCTCGGTTCATCCCTCTCCAGCCTGCCGTCGCCCCGGAGCGAGTTGGCCTTGCCGTTGCTGTGGATGAAGAACGGTACCTTCTCGGCCCTTGAGAGCGGCCACTCGTCCTCCTCCCTCCACGCATTCTCGCCCATGACGAAGATGGTCACCGGCCGGTCTTCCCGCACACCGTTGTCCTCGTCCATCAGCCAGTGATCGAAGAACCTGAGCAGCTGGCCCTGCAGATCGATCCCGTAGGCCGACGAAGCCACGCTGCCGAAGCTCCGCTCGCCCGCAACGCTGTCTCCGAGGCCCGAATGGACCCAGGGACCGATCATCAGCCTCTGGCCGTCCCTCGCCGCCTCGGTGGCGCCGCCCTGCCTCATCCCTGTGAAATTGCGGATCGTGCCGCCCAGGAATACGTCGTACCACCCACCGTAGTTGAACGCTGGGACAGTGATCTCCGAGTGCGCCTCTTCGATCGATATGCCTCTCCAGTATTCGTCGTACTCCGGGTGGCCCAGCCAGTCGAAGTAGTACGGCGCCATGTCCCCCCGAAGCTCGGGGTGGTCGTTCAGAGGGAGATGCAGGAAGCTGTCCATCACGTTGTCTTTCGCCTCGACCAGCATCTCGTACTGCCTCGGCGAGAGGTAGAGTCGCGTCGACAGGTTGCGCCAGTTCTCCGCAACCAGGGAGCTCATGGTCCAGTAGAGGTTGAACCCCAGCTCGAACGCGCCACCGCGCCACGCCCAGCCGTCGTGGTAGTTCGATGCCGTCACGCCCGGCGCTATTGCCTGGAGCGACGGGGGCTTGGACTTGGCCGCGAGCCATTGCGTGGCGCCCACGTAAGACGACCCGTACATCCCCACCCTGCCGTTGCACCACGGCTGCCCGGCCACCCACTCCACCGAGTCGTACCCGTCGTTCATCTCGTCCACGAACGGGTAGAACTCGCCGTCCGACGTGTACCGGCCCCGGACGTCCTGTATCACCACGGCATACCCGGCCATCGCGGCGCGGACTGCGTCCAGCGAATAGCCCCGGCTGTGGGGCGTGCTCTTGCCGTAGGGGGTGCGCTGGAGCAGCGCGGGCAGCTTGCCGGGATGGTCGGGGCGGAATATGTCCACGTAAGTGATCGTCCCGTCTCTTAGCATCAGGGGCTGGTCGGGATCGAACCTTACGGAGTGGGTGTCGGCGGCCATGTTGGGATCGCCCTCGCCTCTCGGCCCTCTCGATTGGGAGCGGCAATAGTAGCATATCGGTTGTGAGCGAGGAGCCCGGAGCGACCCGCTTGACGCCTCTTTCCTCGTCACCCCTTTTCTCGGAAGAACCTTGTATAATTCGGACGCTTTGTCAGGCGGAAACGATACACGGTATCATGTTTGTCCCTGCCTGGGCGCCGCCAGCACGCGGCCAGCCTACGCGGTGGACCGGGGGGTGGCACGTCGCAGAGGCTAAGTAGTTTCGTACCCAGCCTGAGCTACGATCTCCAGACCTTCCGCGGTGATGTCTTTGGGGGTGTCACCTCGGCAGTTGTGGGCCTCCCGGTTGCCCTGGCATTCGGCGTAGCGTCGGGACTGGGCGCCCTCGCGGGAATATACGGGGCTATCGCCGTCGGCTTCTTCGCGGCCGTGTTCGGAGGGACCCGTTCCCAGATATCCGGCCCAACCGGCCCAATGGCCGTCGTCATGGCGGTCATCGTCGCCGCCCATGCCGACAACCTGGCCGGCGCGTTCACGATCGTCCTCCTGGCCGGACTGCTCCAGATCGGCCTCGGCGTGCTGAGGATCGGACGGTTCGTCGCCTTCACCCCTTACTCGGTGATATCCGGGTTTATGTCGGGGATCGGGATCATCATCATCCTGCTGCAAATCCTGCCTTTCCTGGGCCACTCTGTCGCAGCGGGTGGACCGGTCGGAGCCGTCCGCGCCCTGCCGGACGCGCTAGGTGACGTCCACCTGGGCGCACTGTCGATCGCCATCGTCACTCTTCTAGTGGGCGTGTTCTGGCCCAGGCAGCTCAGCAAGTTCCTACCCCCAACGCTGGGCGCGCTGATTGCCGGAACGCTGCTGGGTGTCCTGGGGGCGACCTACCTAACGTTGGACTTGTTCAAGGACGTGCCGATAATCGGCGACGTGCCGACCGGCCTGCCGGAAATACAGCTGCCGGAGCTGACGGCCAACGCATTCGTCAATGCCGTTCAGCCGGCGCTGATCATCGCTCTGCTCGGCTCCATAGACAGCCTCCTCACGTCGCTCGTGGCCGACTCCATGACACGGACGCGTCACAACCCCAACAGGGAGTTGGTAGGCCAGGGAATCGGCAACATAGCCGCCGGGTTGGTCTGGGGGCTGCCTGGCGCGGGGGCCACCCTTGGCACGGTGGTCAACATACGGGCGGGCGGGAGCACCCAGGTCTCAGGAGCGATACGGGCCGGCTTACTGCTGGCCCTCGTGCTTGGGCTGGGGAGATATGTCGAGGCCATCCCCCACGCTGTCCTCGCGGGAATCCTGATGAGGGTCGGCTGGGACATCATCGACTGGCGTTTCCTGACCCGCATCCATCGCGTCCAGCGGGAACACCTCGTGGTGATGCTAATCACCATGGGGCTCACGGTCTTCCTAGACCTGGTCACCGCCGTTGCAATCGGCATGATCGCCGCCGGAATGGCCAGCGCGCGCCAGTTCGAGCGGCTCGAGCTCGACAGCGTGGTCTCCGTGCCCCTGCTGGACCAGGCCTTCTTCGCCAAGTACGACGACATGGGAGAGATCGACGAGTTCTCCGCGCGCGTCGGCCTGGTAGCCCTCAGGGGCAGCTTCTCGGTAGCCTCCTCCATCAAGCTCATCAACACCATCAGTGTCGACATCCGGGACCACGAGGTCGTGATCCTGGACTTCTCCGACACCGTCTACATGGACGACAGCGCCGCCCTGGTCGTCGAGCAGATGATCGACACGGCGATAGCCGAGGACACCGAGTGCATCGTCATGGGCCTCTCCGGCCACCCCGCCGAAAACCTGGACGCACTAAACGTCCTCCAGCGCGTGCCGGATGACCACTTCGCCGCGACGCTAGACGAGGCGAGGGACATCGCAAAGAGGCTCCTCCAGACCCAGGGCGCCTAGCGCCCACCGGTAGGGGCGGACACGCGGGTCCGCCCGCGCGATGGAAGGCAGGTGGGCTAGGGCGTCATCGCAAGCGGGTGGTCCACCATCTGGCGGTCGACGGTGAGCAGCTTCAGGCCCTCCTCCTGGGCCTGGACCAGCAGCATCTCGTCGAACGGGTCCCTGTGTGGGATAGGCGTCTCGAGCTCCCGTGCCGCGTGACCGATGGTCATGGGTAGGAAGGTCACATACAAGACTATACCGTGACTACAATACGCCCACGGCACTCTCAGACGACCGGGTATGCTAGAATCTCGCCCCTACAAGGTACACGCGAGTGGATACTGAGAATATCCAGGACGTAACCCACGAGGTATTGAACGCGGAGTGGGAGCGCGTCCGAGAGACTCTACCGCCAGACCTTTCGCTCCGGATGCGCCGCGCCCTGAGTTGGCTGAAACGCGCCGAGAAGGAGAGCGGGGCAGGAGACGACGACGCGGCCTTCATCTTTTACTGGATTGCATTCAACGCCGCATACGCACGGGACAGGCCCCGCGATCCTGAGTCGTCCGAGCGCGATCGGTTTGGCGACTACTTCCACACCATCCTGTCCCTTGACTCCGAAGACATCATCTACGACGCCATCTGGAACAGGTTTTCCAACTCCATCAGGGTGCTGCTCGACAATAAGTTCGTCTTCCAGCCATTCTGGAACCACCATGCCGGTCTCGGCTACGAGAATTGGGAGCACACCTTCGAGAGGACCAAGCGCGACGTCCACAACGCTCTCGCAAGACGTGAGACTGGGATTATTCTCAGCACACTGTTCGACCGGCTCTACGTCCTTCGCATCCAGCTATTTCACGGCGGCGCAACTTGGCAGAGCTCCGTGAACCGCGCCCAGGTCCGCGACGGGGCGAGGATACTCGTATTCCTCGTCCCCCTTTTCGTTCGTCTGATGATGTCAAACCCGCAGGTCGACTGGGGGCCGCCCGACTACCCGGTAGTTAACTGAGCGGCGCGGCTTCGGGCCCCATCATGTAGAATCCCCCGAACCGTCCCGCGGGAGGCTACCCATGACCCACGACCTGATCGACGCCAGGACCCACAAGCAGCTCTTCATCGACGACCACGCCATCGAGCGCCTGTACGCCATCGAGCGCACCCTGCACCAGCCCGATCGAAAGGGCGCTGTGCTGCGGCGCGACCGCGAGATGGGACAGGTCCGCGTCGCCTCGTGGTCGGTCCCGATCTGGAACACTGAGAAGGACCTGTGGGAGTGGTGGTACAACGGTCACTACGGCGAGACCGACGCCTACTTCAACCACTACGCCACCTCCGCCGACGGCGTCCACTGGGACAAGCCCGACCTCGGCCTCTACGAGTGGCAGGGCTCGAAGAAGAACAACATCGCGCTGGACCCCTCCGACAAAAGAGGCGAGCTCCACTTCCAGGCGGGGCTGGGCCTCTACCACATCCTCCGAGACGACAGGGACCCGGACCCGGGCCGGCGGTACAAGGGGCTGTTCGGGGCAAACGACAGGCGCCTCGGCGTATCGCCGGACGGCTTCGACTGGACCATGCTCGACACGCCTCCCATCCCCAGCAAGGACACCTCCAAGTTCTTCTACGACCCGTACACCGAGCAGTTCGTCGCCACCATCAAGCTCGCGACACAGTGGGGACGCTCGGTCTGGGTCACGACCAGCAGCGACTTCGACCACTTCTCCGAGCCGCGGCTCGTCCTCCACTCCGACGAGGTCGACTGGGAGAACTGCCGCCGCCGCGTACGCAAGATCGTCGACGACCCGGCCTACTTCACCCCGCCGATAGTCGACGACGAGGACTACATCGCCGAGGTCTACCTGATGCCCGTCATGCCCTACGAGGGGCTGTACGTCGGCTTCCCCAACCTGTTCAACCCCTTCGGCGCGATACCCGCCCCGCACATGAACTTCACGCGGATCAACCAGGCCGAGCTGGCAGTCTCGCGCGATCTCTACAACTGGGAGCGCGTCGCCGACAGGGAGCTCTTCCTGCCCGTGCAGCCGTGGGACGGCACCGCCTACGACACGAGCCAGATCAGCATCTGCGGCGCGCCCATCGTGCGCGGCGACGAGATATGGGTCTACTACAACGGCTACCGGATGCCGGGCTACAGGCACCTGTACGAGACCTACGACAGGAACAGGGAGCTCTTCAGGCTAGAGATCGACCCCGCCGTCTTCGAGGACATCGGCGCTATGAACCTGGCGACGCTGAGGCTGGACGGCTTCGTCTCGCTCGACGCACCCGAGGTGGGCAAGGTGGTGACCAAGCCCTTCCTATGGCGGGGCGAGCGCCTCTTCGTCAACGTCGACGCGGCCTGGGGCGAGATCCGTGCCGAGGTCCTGGACGCCGACAGCACGGCGCCGCCCGAGCCCGCGGGCCCACCCATCGGCCCCGACAACTTCCGGGTTGTCGGCGGCTTCGACAGGGCCACCGCCGTGCCCGTCACAGGCGACCACGTCCGCGCCGAGCTTCGCTGGGACAACGGCACGCCGCCGAGCTTCGAGCAGCCGGTCAGGCTCAGGTTCACGATGCAGCAGGCCCGCCTCTACGCCTTCTGGCTGGAGTAATACCATTTCGTTTTGACTACGTCGTGAACTGTTCAAGACGCAGTTGGCTATCCGTCATTCCGGCCTTGAGCCGGAATCCAGTCCCCGGCCGCCGACGTAGGCCGCGTGGCTCTGGGCAGCCGGGGCACTCCTCATCAGCCCAACATACATCGCAGCATCACGGTGGACTGGTATGACACCTAATCGACCAGCTAAGCGATCGATAGCCGGCTGAAGGGGCGGGTTTGAAACCCGCCCTCTTCTCGCCGCAAGACCGGGCCACTTACATGTGGCCCCATCATGACAACTTCGCGTAAGATGGCACAGCGACCCACGGAGGTTAGGACAATTGGCGAATAGCATTCGAGAAAAACTGGCGGCGGGACAGGCGATCGTGGGGACGCTGGCGGGCCTTGACGTGCGGGCCGCGAACAAGGCCGTGGCCGAGTCCGGCTTCGACTTCGTGCTCATCGACACCCAGCACAGCGCCATCGACCAGACGATGCTGAGCCGCATGGTCACTTCGATGGGGCACAAGGACGTCGTCGTCCGCGTGCTGTTCAACGAGCCGTGGCTGATCAACCAGGCGCTGGACATAGGGGCGGACGGCGTCATCGTCCCGCTCACCGAGTCCGCCGCCGACGTGGAGCGGGCTGTCGAGGCGGCCAAGTACCCGCCGCGCGGCAACAGGAGCTGGGGCAGCTCCCTGCGCGCGGACAAGTACGGCGGCTCGCCCGGCTACTCCAGGGTGGCCAACGACGAGACTCTCGTATGGCCCCAGATCGAGTCGGTCAAGTCCGTCGAGAATATCGACGAGATACTCACGGTCGAGGGCGTCGACGGCATCATGGTCGGCCCCGGCGACCTGGGCCTCACGATGGGCATACTGCCGTCGGAGTGGAACGACGAGCACACGGCCATGATCCAGCACATCCTCGACAAGTGCAAAGAGCACGGCGTGCCCTGGGGGATGTTCACGTCCACCTACGAGATAGCGGAATACTGGCTGGAGCGTGGCGGTCTGATCGCCACCGTCGGCGCAGACATGGGCTTCCTCATGTCAGGCCTCGCAGACATGGACGCCCGCGTCCGCGACCTGGTCGCAAGGACCAACGGCGGCTAGGGGCCCGCAGCCGGTCGCTCAGGGCGCGCTGCAGGCCTCCAGGCCAAGCTCGTCGAGGTCGCTGTCCGGGATCGCGGCCAGCCCCTGTGGCACACAGCCCGTAAACCCGTTGCCGGCAAGCCTCCACCGCACCAGGTTGGCCAGACGGTCAAGCTCGGCTGGAATCGACCCGGTCAGCTCGTTTCCGCTCAGCCACAGGTTCGTCAGCGACGGCAGGTCGCCCAGCTCGCCCGGTATGCTCCCCGTCAGCCCGTTGCCGTGCAGGTACAGCCGCTCCAGGTTCGACAGACCGCCTAGGGCAGCCGGTATCGAGCCCGAAAGGTCGTTGTCGTACAGCGACAGCCACTCCAGGTTGGTCAGACCGCCCAGTTCGGCCGGAACGGGGCCGGTCAGCCTGTTGCTATGGAGGAGCAGGTGGGTGAGGCTCGACATGCCGCCGAGATCGGTCGGTATCTCCCCAGTCAGCCCCCCGTCCTGGAGGCTCAGCCGCGTGACGCGCTGCCGTGTGCCCCTAACGACGACGCCGTCCCACTCGGCTATCGGCCTGTCCGCCGACCAGTTCAGCGTCGCTGTCCCCGCCAGCGCATCCCGCGACGCCAGCAACGCCTCGCAGTCAGCCACCAGCCCGGTGTTCGCAGCATCCGCGACCGCACCACCGACAACGCAGGCGCTCGGCTCTTCCTCTTCTTCCTCGCAGAACGGCAGACCAAGCTCGCTTAGATCGTTGTCAGCTACGTTTCGCAGTCCGTCGGGGATGCACCCCATCAACTGGTTCCTCGCAACCCACAGCCCTTGCAGGTTGTGGAGTCCGCTCAGCTCGGCGGGAATGGCGCCCGTCAACTGATTGCCGCTGAGGTCAAGCCACATCAGGTTGACGAGGTTGCCTAACTCGACAGGAATTGCGCCCGTCAACTGATTGTCGGTGAGGCCCAGCCCTTCCAGGTTGTGGAGACTGCCCAGCTCGGCGGGAATTGCGCCCGTCAGCTGGTTGCCGCCGACCCATAGCCCCGTCAGTTTGACAAGGCTCCCCAGCTCGGCAGGGATTGCGCCCGTCAACTGGTTGTCGTAGACAGTCAGCCACGTCAGATTGACAAGGTTGCCTAGCTCAGCAGGAATTGCGCCCGTAAACTCGTTGCCGTAGAGACGTAGCTCCATCAGGTTTACAAGGCTGCCAAGCTCTGTAGGGATTGCGCCCGTCAGTTGATTGTCATGGAGCCACAACGTCGTCAGGTTGGACAGACTGCCAAGCTCGGGGGGAATAGCGCCCGTCAACTTGTTGTTGTGGAGGTCCAGGTACGTAAGATTGGCTAGGCTGCCAAGCTCCACGGGAATGGCGCCCGTGAGCTGATTGCTGGAGAGACCCAGCCCCGTCAGGTTGGGCAGGCTGCCCAACTCGGAGGGAATCGTGCCTGTCAGTTGGTTGTCCCAGAGGTACAGACCCGTCAGGTTGGACAGTTTGCTCAGCTCGGCGGGAATCGTGCCCGTCAACTGATTGTTGCCTAGAGACAGCGTCGTCAGACTGGACAGCTTGCTCAGCTCGGCGGGAATCGTGCCCGTCAGTAGGTTGCCGGCGAGATCCAGCGTCGTCATGTTAGACAGCTCGCTCAACTCGGCAGGAATTGCGCCTGTCAGCTGGTTGCTGGAGAGTTTCAGCCGCGTCAGGTGGGACAGCCTGCCCAACTCGGGGGGAATTGCGCCTGTCAGTTGGTTGCTGGAGAGAGACAGGTCCGTCAAGTTGGACAGCTTGCTCAACTCGGCGGGAATTGCGCCCTCCAACTGGTTGTAGCCGAGCCACAACGTCCCCAGATTGGAGAGGCTGCCAAGCTCCACGGGAATGGCGCCCGTGAGCTGATTGCTG
>DAOULA010000096.1:0-27858 GCA_034420735.1 Dehalococcoidia bacterium | reverse complement strand
ACTCGGCCAGGAACTTGGCGGCGGCCTTCGACCTGTGCTTATCGAGCTGCTTGGCGGCGTCTATCCGGTGGCATAGCTCAGCGCCTTCGACCCTGTCCTCCATGACGTCGAGGCAGAAGTCGATGATGCGCGCGCCGTCGTCGGTCTTCTCGCGGACGATGTCGGCGAGTGTGGGCGGCTTCCGCTCGGTTGATTCAGTTGTCGGTGCATCTGTTTCGTACATGTGTTCGATTATGGGGGATTGTCGGGTCGTTGTCAAGGGCCAAGGCTAGGCCGTAAGTGTTCAGAGTTGATGAGACATGGGCAGTCTTGCCCTTCGCCAGCGCGAGAGCCCCCATCCTAACCTTCCCCCTCGGGAGATCTTTGAATAACCTCCCACTGGGGCCCATCCACTGCATGTTAGGCATTGCCTTCATAGTTGAGCCCCGCCCCCTGGATTCCGGCTTTCGCCGGAATGACGGTTGTGCAAGGGTCTCCTCGGGGGGAAGGGACAAGCCGCCTCCCCTTGAGTCTGAACACGTACGGCTGGGCCAGATCCACCGGCTAACGGCAACCTGGCTGTAGGCAAGGCGAGGGCGGGTTTCAAACCCGCCCCTACAGGGTGACGCCTGGTAGATATGCCGCACACTGCCCTGGGGAAGCGCGTCCAATTGAGTCGTGGACTTGGGGCGGATTCAGGACCGATCGACCTGCACGGCGTCGACGAAGCGCTCCACGTCCTCGCGGGACGGCTGGCTCGCGATGCCTCCGCGCCCCGCAACCTTGAGGCCGGCCGAGGCTATTCCCCATTTCAGGCCTTGCTCGGTGCCGAGGCCCTTCACGAGGCAGTGCAGGAATCCTCCCACGAAAGCATCCCCGGCTCCCGTGGTATCGGAGACGCCGTTTGGCGCTATCGCCGCAGCTCTCAGGACACCGTCCGGCGCAGCTACGAGAGCCCCGTCGGGCCCGGATGTAACGGCGACTGTGGCCACTCCCCGTTGCTGGAAGAAGTCCACGGCCTCCTCCGGCGAATGGACGCCCAGCAGCGCGCTCGTCTCATCCGGGTAGCTGATGAACAGCACGTCCACGTATGGGACCACCTCGTCCAGCGCCTCACGCGCCTCGCTGGGGGTCCACATGTTTGCCCGCAGGTTCGTGTCGAACGAGACGGTCACGCCACTCTCGTTAGCGATCTGCACAGCCCTCAGGACGGTCGCACGGCAACTGGGGGAGACCGCCTGGATTATGCCCCCGGCGTGCAGCACGCGCGCTGCCCCGATGTAGCCCGGGTCGAGGTCGTCGGGCGTCATGGTGCTGGCGGCGCTTCCCTTGCGGTAGTAGATGAACTCGCGGTCGCCGCCGGGCAGGAGGGAGATGAAGTGCACGGCGGTGAAGCCGTCCACACGCTTGACTGCGGACGTGTCGATGCCGTTCTCCCGCCAGGCGTTCAGCAGGAAGTCGCCGAAGGCGTCGTCGGCGGAGCGGGTGACGTACCCGCAGGAGACCCCGAGCCTGGACGCCATGTGCAGGACGTTGTTCGTGTCCCCGGCGTAGGCGCGTTGGAACGTGTGGGCAGAGCCCATGGGCTCGTCGCTGAACAGCTCGATCATGCACTCGCCAATTGAGACTATCTCAGGCATTGCTCTCTCCAGGCGTTACGCCTCCAGCTCCTGGAGGTACTGGCGCACCATCAGGGCGCAGGTCGCCCCCTCTCCCACCGCGCTGGCGACCTGCTTCGTGCTCCCGGCACGGGCGTCTCCGGCGGCGAACACGCCGGGCATGCTGGTCTCCAGCGTCTTGCTGGTCCTGATAAAGCCGAAGTCGTCGAGATCGATCTTGCCCCTGAGGAAGTCCGTGTTGGGATCGAGGCCGATGAATATGAACGCGCCCGCGGGGTGCAGGATCTCGGTCGATCCGGTACCCGTGTTGCGCACGACGATGCCGTTGAGCCGGCCGTTGCCCTGGAGCTCTTCGACGACCCGCTCGAGGCGTATCTCTATCTTGTCGTTTGCCGCGGCCTTGTCCTGCAGGAGCCGGCTCGCCTTGAGCCGGTCCGATCGCTCGAGCACCGTGACCTTGTTCACGAACTTGGTCAGGAAGATGCTCTCTTCGACACCGCTGTTGCCGCCCCCGACGACTACGACATCCTCGCCCTTGTAGAACGGCCCGTCGCACGTGGCGCAGAAGTGTACGCCCGCGCCTATCAGGTCTTCCTCGCCGGGAACGTTGAGGCGGCGGTACCTGGTCCCGCAGGCGACGATGACGGTGTTTGCGCCGTACTCGTCGCCCGACTCCGTGGTGACCACCCGGTAGTCGCCGGAGATTGCTATGTCGCCGACGACCTGCGCGGGCAGGACCTCGACGCCGAAGCGCTCCGCGTGGGTGCGTAGTGAATCGGCAAGCTCGGCGCCGCCGACACCCTCCGGGAAGCCTGGGTAGTTCTCGATCCGCTCCGTGACGCCCGCCTGGCCTCCCACGCCGCTCCGCTCTATGACCAGGGTGTCGAGGCCCTCGCGCGCCGTGTATATCGCCGACGTGAGGCCCGCCGGGCCGGAACCCACAACTATTACGTCGTAGAACTGGCGCTCGGCCCTGGGCTTGATGCCCAGCTTCTCGGCCAGCTCGGCGTTCGTCGGTTCGACCAGGGTGGAGCCGTCCGGAAACAGGAGCGTGGGGATGATCTGCTTGCCGTTGTTGATCTTCTCGACGTACTTCAGGCCCTCGGGGTCGTGGTCGACGTTGATCCAGTCGTACTTGACCCGCAGCTCGCCGAGGAACTCCTTGGCCCGGCGGCAGTCGGGGCACCACGGCGCGCCGTACATCTTCAGCATTTCGTCCATCTCACCCTCCCCCTCGCATCTATATCTACAGTCTATCAGTAACTGTTCAGACTTCGTGTGACATGGGCAGCTTTGCCCTTTGGCAGGGCGAGAGCCCCCATCCTAACCTTCCCCCTCGGGGGGAAGGGACAAGCCACCTCCCCTCGACTCTGAACACTTACGTCTATCAGTTGGAGCGGCTCCCACGTATGACCCGTGCTATAATCGCCCAGCTATGCGGCAGCCTTCTCCATACGCCCACACTCCCGAACAATGCCCCGAACGCCGCTAGCAGCATCACCCCAGTCATCACCCGCGCGGCTGCGTGTGGAGGCCAGGGAAGACGCCCTCTCTCCCTACGCTGTCCGGTCCAGTGGGAGCAAACGCGAGATACCGGAGGAGCCTTGCCCCATCAGGGGCGAGTTCCAGAGGGACCGCGACCGGATAGTCCACTCCAAGTCCTTCAGGCGGCTCAAGCACAAGACCCAGGTCTTCATCGCACCAACCGGCGACCACTACGTGACCCGGCTCACCCACACACTCGAGGTCGCACAGATCGCGCGCACCATCTCCAGGGCCCTGAACCTCAACGAGGACCTTACCGAGGCCATCGCGCTCGGACACGACCTTGGGCATACGCCGTTCGGTCACGTGGGGGAGAGCGAGGTCGACAGGCTGCACGACGGGGGATACCGCCACGCCGACCAGAGTCTCAGGGTGGTGGAACGCCTGGAGAGGGACGGCAGGGGCTTGAACCTGACCGAGCACGTGCGCCAGGGCATCGCCCTCCACTCCAAGCCGCAGGGGGACTTCTTCGGCGACAGGGTGCCGGCCGGGCTGTCGCTGGAGGGCCAGGTGTGCAGGCTCTCCGACGCGGTGGCCTACCTCAACCATGACCTTGCGGACGCCTTCCGGGCCGGGCTGCTGAAGGACGAGGACCTGCCATCAGAGGCATCGGAGGTACTCGGTTCGAGACACTCCGAACGTGTACACACGATGGTGGCCGACGTCATCGAGACCTCCTGGGCCGTCAGCGGCGAGAAGGACTTCGACCCGGCGTCGAGGCCGAGCATAGAGATGAGCCCGGCCGTTCGCGGGGCGCTCAATGCGCTGCGAGGCTTCATGTTCGAGAGGGTTTATGCGGTCGAGGACGCCGGTGAGGAGTCGACGGCCGCCCGCCGTATCGTCGCTCTCCTCTACCGTTACCTCGACGACAACCGCGATGTCATACCGCCGGAGTTCGGAAGCGGGGACAGGGCCGTGGTCGACTACCTCGCCGGCATGACGGACCACTACGCCATTCGCATGGCCGAGACGATCGAGCCCGGCATTTCGGGTCCCCTCATGGGGAAGGCGGGCATAGCTGCATGAACACGGATGACAGGATACGCACGCGGACCGTTCAGAACCTGCTAAAGCAAATCGAGGAGCATCTGGAGGCGATGCAGCGGGACGTGCACGGCCTCGAATACGCGCACTGGAAGGAGGAGGTGGACGGCTTCTGGAAGTCCATCTTCGAGCAGGTGAGCCTCATGGCCGAGACCCCGCAGCAGTCGGCTCTGGAGATGATCCGCGAGGACTGGACTTCCTACATCACTCACTACGCCGGCGTCTCCCGCTGACCGGCGACCTCCAAAGGGGGCTCAATTGGACGACGGCAAGATGCAACCGGACCTGCGGCACGCACGTCAGACGGCGGTCACCGCCCACAGTGTCGTCATCAAGCTCAAGGAGATGGGGCTCCCCGAAGACTACGACGGCGAGCTTGCCCTGCTGAGCACCGACCTGGGCGACCTGTGGAGCGCCCAGAGGGAGCTGGCGGCCCTGCTGGACGGCCTCGTAGGCTCTCCGGACGACTGGGGCGCGGTGGGCGACTCCCTCGTCGATCTGCGGGCGACCGTCGACCACATCCGCTGGCACGTGGACAGCGTGCGCGAGCCCATGGCCCGGCTGACCGAGTACGCCTACAACCGGGCAGAGCAGGGGCCTGCAAGCCAATCCCATTGATATGAAGAAGGGGCGCCGTTTCCGGCGCCCCTCGGTCCCTTGTTCGTTCGACGCTGCCGCGCCGGGTCCCTGCTCTACCTAGCTGTCGCCGTCCGGAGTGGCTTCTTCTCCGTTGCTGGAGGCGTCATCGGCGGCGGGTACGTCGGACACGACGCCGGGCAGGTTCTTGAGGGTGCTGATGAGATCGACGCCGGTGAGGGACTGTACCAGGGCCGGCAGCTGCGCGATCGTGGCTGACACGTCCTGTGTGACCTTGCTGGCCCCGGCTCCCGCTCCGTCGTCGCCGCCATTGCTGATGACCACGATGCTGTCGGTCTTGGCGAGCGGCTGAGCGACGGCGTCCGCGACCTGTGGGAGCGACTCGAAGAGCTGCTGGATCATGGCGGCCTGGCCGTACTGCTTCCAGGCATCGGCCTTCTTGTCCATTGCCAGGGCCTCCGCCAGACCCTGCGCCTTGATGGCCTCGGCCTCGGCCTCGCCCCGCGCCTTGATGGCCGACGCCTCGGCCTCGCCCCGCAGCTTGATGGCTTCCGCCTCGGCCTCGGCCTCCGCTATGACGCGGGTGCGCTCGCCCTCGGCGACCGTCTCGAGTTTGTACCGCTCGGCTTCGGCCTCGACCCTGGCGCGGCGCCTGTTGCCTTCGGCGATCAGCTCCAGCTGGTCGCGCTCGGCCTCGGCGGGACGGCGGATGGTCGCATCCAGCTCTCGCTCTCGCCGCAGGATCTCCTGCTGCTGGATCTCGATCTGCTTCTGGCGCTCGACGACTTCGACCTGCAGCTCCTCTTCGCGGATCTGCTGCCGGGTCTTCGCCTCCTGCAGCGAGTAGGCCAACTCGGCTTCGGCCCTTCGGGCGTTCACCTGCTGGTCGTACGCGGCCTTTTGCGTCTCGAAGTCGCGCTTCGACTCTGCGATAGCCGTGTCGGCGGAGAATCTCGCCGCCTCTCGCTGCTGCTCCGCCTGGGCGGATTTGATCCCCGAGTCCCGTGCGGCCTCTGCTTCACCGATAGCGGCGTCGCGCTTGACTTCCGACGTTCTCCGGACTCCGAGGGCCTCCAGGTATCCCTGCTCGTCTTGGATGTCGCGGATCGAGAAGCTGACGATCTCCAGTCCCATGTTGGTCATGTCGGTGGCGGCCACGTCGCGCACCTGCTCGGCGAAGGTGACCCTGTCGCGGTAGATGTCCTCCACCGTCATGGTGCCGAGAATGGCGCGCTGCTGGCCCTCCAGGGTCTGAAGCGCGACCTCGGCGGTCTCGCCGACCGACTTGCCGAGGAACTGCTCGGCGGCGGTCCTGATCGCCTCCTCGCCGCGTCCGACCTTCACCTGCGCGACGCCGTCGACTGAGACCGAGACGCCCTCTTTCGTGTAGACCCTCGCCGTATTTACCTGGAGGGTCATGACCTCCAGCGAGAGCATCTGCGCCTTTTGCACGAATGGCAGCACGAACATCCTGCCGCCCACCTTTATCTTCGGCTGCCTGTTTCCACCCGATACGATCAGGGCATGGTTCGGTCCTACTGTGTGAAAGCCTGCCATTTATCCCCCCCTTGGTCTTTGACTATTGGGACCCGCACTAATATCGGTACTCTCGGCGATGTCTCCCTAGAGCTTCTCGACCTTGAGCACCTTACCGTAAACACCGACGACTCGAATCTCCTCGCCCTCTTTGATCGTGACGCCGGGGTCGGTCGAGGCCGACCACTCTTCATCCGCCACCAACACCTTGCCGGAAGGCCGGAGCTCTGAAGTGGCAATACCCCACTCTCCTTCGAGGAGCATGGCCTCTTCGGTCTGGAACCCGCTGGACGTGCCGCCCTCGGTCCGAGCGAAGCGGATGAAGAATACACCAGTCACGGCTACGAGGGCGGTCATCGCGGCGATCATGATCGGGTTTACCATGAAGCTGGGCTCAGGCAGGTCCGAAGGGCTGAAGAAGTTCCCGAACAGGAAGACGGCTCCTAGGACAAGGCTCACGATCCCACCCACGCCGAAAACACCGAATCCAGGCGCGTTCGCTTCCAGGTAGAAGAGCCCCATAGAGAGGGCGATCAACGCCACGCCGAGCCAGCTGCCCGGCAGATTGAAGAACCCGACGAAGGCCAGGCCGATGCAGATCACCCCCAGGATACCCGGACCGACCAGGCCGGGCATGAGCGCCTCGACCAGGAGAGCGATGCCGCCGATTAGGAACAGGGCGAACACCACGTTGGGATTGGCGACGATTCCAAGTGCACGCTCGAGGAGGGTTCTGTCGAGGTCGCTCACGCTCGCGCCCTCGGCCGAGAGCGTGACCTGCCCGGTCGATGTCGTCGTCGTGCGACCGTGGAGCTGTTCGAGCATGGAGTTCATGTCCGGGGCGATCAGGTCGATTACTCCGAGCTCGAGGGCCTCTTCGGCCGAGTACGCCGTGGACTTCAGCACGGTGTTTTCGAGAGCCTCGGCGTTGCGGCCGCGGGCCTGGGCGATGCTGCGAATGAAGGCGCTCGTATCGGCGCTGATCTTCCGGGAGAGGGTGGAGGGAATGTCCCCACCGTCCGACCTGACCGGCGAGGCCGCGCCTATGGTGGTGCCGGGCGCCATGACTGCGAAATTGGCCGCCGCCGTAATGAAGGTCCCGGCGGACGCTGCGCGAGCGCCGGCAGGTCCGACGAATACCGCGACTGGGATGTCGGAATCCAGGATCTCTTCGACAATCTCACGCGTCGAGTCGAGCAGGCCGCCCGGGGTGTCCAGCCGGATGACCACCAGGGATGCCCCTTGGCCCCGCGCCTCGTCGATTCCGCGCGCGATGCGGTCGGCGGTCAGGGGTTCGATATTGCCGCCGATACCTATGACGAGCACTGATGAGTCGTCGGCAAAGACGGAATCACCGGACTGCCACGCGAGAACGATAACGGTAAGCATTACGAATAATGCTGTAATGACGTTACGCATGCAGCCCCCTTTTGAGGATTCTATATTACCACAGTAGGACTCTTCAGGCACAAGACGTTCCCAAATCCACCGCCTACGCAATGGCCCCATATGTGTCGGGCGTCACCATGCAGGGCCCGCCCCGTACTCGATACGGGGGGGCGAGTTTGAAACCCGCCCCCGCCTTGCCTACGGCCAGTTAGATGGTGGATTTGGGCTGAATGGCGCACATGATAGAGGCTTGTGTTATTGTTACACGGTCGTACGCTCGATCCCGCCTGCTTAGGCGGTCATTCCAGATATAAAGATGACCCAACAGTCACATAGTATTTCCAATGGTTCCCGGCGGGTCGTCGTGACGGGGATTGGCATGGTCAGCCCCGTTGGCCTGTCCCGGGAGGCGACGTGGAAGAACCTCCTCGCCGGCAAGTCGGGGATCGACCGCATCAGCCTCTTCGACGCGGAGGACCTGCAGACTCGAATAGCCGGCGAGGCGACCGGCTTTGACGCCACGGACTACGTCGGACGCAAGGAAGCGCGGCGGATGGACAGGTTCGTCCAGTTCGGAGTGGCCGCTTCCCTCGAGGCCGCCGAGCACGCGGGCCTGGAGATCGATGCGAGCAACGCCGAGCGGACTGCGGTCATCGTCGCCAGCGGTATCGGCGGGATCATCACCCTCTCTGAGCAGATCAGCGTCATGGACTCCAGGGGCGCCTCCAGGGTCAGCCCTTTCCTCGTCCCGATGATGCTCCCGGACATGGCCTCGGGGCAGATATCGATGGTGCTGGGTACGAAGGGGCCGAACTTCTCGACCGTGTCCGCCTGCTCCAGC
The DNA here is from genome assembly GCA_034420735.1 of Dehalococcoidia bacterium. Taxonomy (GTDB): domain Bacteria; phylum Chloroflexota; class Dehalococcoidia; order Lucifugimonadales; family CAJWER01. The sequence goes on along the minus strand of DAOULA010000096.1, from coordinate 19,308 downwards.
GGCGGAGACGCCATCGGGGTCGCCTACGACATGGTTGGGCGCGGCGTTGCCGACTACGCGCTGGCCGGCGGCTGCGAGGCGGCCCTGTGCCCCATCGGCGTGGCGGGATTCAACGCCTGCAAGGCCCTCTCGAAGCGCAACGACGACCCGCAGAAGGCCTCGCGCCCGTTCGACGCAGAGCGGGACGGCTTCGTCATGGGTGAGGGAGGCGCTGTGCTGGTCCTGGAGAGCATGGAGAGCGCACAAGACCGCGGCGCAGAACCGATCGCGGAGATGATAGGGTACGGCTCCACCGCCGATGCCCACCACATCACCCAGCCCGCCCCGGAGGGCGAGGGTGGAGCCAGGGCGATGAAGATCGCACTGGAGGACGCGGGAATCCGTCCCGAAGACGTCGACTACATCAATGCACACGGCACCTCGACGCCGTTGAACGACAGGAACGAGACCATGGCCATGAAGGCCGTGTTCGGCGACGAGGCCTACAGGATACCCATCAGCTCCACCAAGTCGATGACGGGCCACCTCCTGGGGGCGAGCGGAGCGCTGGAGGCGGCCGTCTCGGCCATGGCCATCCAGCGAGGGGCCGCGCCTCCCACCATAAACCTGGAGGTGCCGGACCCGGACTGTGACCTCGACTACGTGCCCCACCTGGCGCGGCGCGGCAGGATCCGGACGGCCATGAGCAACTCATTCGGCTTTGGCGGCCACAACGCCAGCCTCATCCTCAGGTCGGTCGAAAACGGGGCTGCCTAGCTTGGCATCCGGTCCCCTCCGCGCGGGTCAAAGCCGCCCTCCAGGGAACGGTGTGCCCCCTCGCGAGTGGAGGGTGCAGCCTGACCCGCCGTCCGGCTTCGCCGAGTCGATAGGGTTCCCAGGCTTCCAGGCGAGGCTCCTCTTCAACCGGGGCGTTCGCACCCGACCGCAGGCCGATGCCTTCCTCGCCGCCGACCGCAGGCTAACCAACGACCCGTTCCTCCTGCCCGACATGCGCCAGGCCGTGGACCGCCTTCGCAGGGCCGTCGAGGGTGGGGAGATCGTAGCGGTGTTCGGCGACTTCGATGCCGACGGCCTGACCGGGGCCGCCGTGGTCACGAAGGCGCTAGAGGGCCTCGGAGCCAGGGTCGTCCCATATCTGCCGGACAGATCGTCGGAAGGACACGGCCTGAACCCCCTCGCAATCGGCAGCATCCGGGCACAGGGAGTGACCGCCATGGTCACGGTCGACTGTGGGACGACGGCGGTGGAGGAGGTGGACCTGGCATCCGCCCTGGGAATCGACACCATCGTCACGGACCATCACACCCTGTCCGGGCCGCCCCCGCGGGCGTCAGCGGTTGTGAATCCCAAGAGGGAGGAGTCCGAATTCCCATACCTGGGCCTGACCGGCGCGGGTCTCTCCTACAAGCTGGTCGAGGCCCTCTACGACGACCTCGGAAGGCCGGTCCCGGAGGACCTGTTGGAGATCGCCGCGCTGGGCACCGTCGCCGACGTGGGCCCCCTTACCGGCGAGAACCGCTACATCGTGAAGCGCGGCCTCGAGCTGCTGAACGCCACGAGCCATCCGGGAATCGAGGCGCTGATCGCCAGGTGCGGCCTGGAGAAGGGCAAGATAGACTCCAGGGACATCTCCTTCAGCCTCGTGCCGCGGCTGAACGCCTCAGGACGCCTGGGGAACCCGCACCTGAGCCTGGACCTGCTCACAGCAGCCACGAAGGACCAGGCCGAGTCGCTTGCTGAAAGGCTGGAGGAGGCCAACGTACGGCGCCGGGAGCTGTCCCAGCTCGCTTACCGGGAGGCAATGGACCAGGTCGAGCGCGACGGCTCGTCAGCCGACCCCATAATCTTTGTCGAGGACGGGGAATGGGCGCCCGGCATACTTGGACTGGTCGCCAACAGGCTGTCGGAGGCCTTCCACCGCCCGGTTGCCGCCGTTGCCGTTGGGCCCCAGGTCTCCCGCGCCAGCATGCGGAGCATCCCGGAGTTCGACGTCATGGAGGCGCTGGGCCTCGTAGAGGACCGGCTGGTCCGCTACGGCGGACATCCGGCCGCGGCCGGGTTCACCGTGCCGACGCCCGGGCTGGACGAGCTCAGGGCCCAGATGCTCGACATCGCCTCGACGCGAAGCTCTGTGGCAAGCGCCGTCCCATCCATTGAGATCGACTGCGAGGCCGGTCCCGCAATAGTCGACCCCGCCACCCTGGACTTCATGGAGTCCCTTGCGCCATTCGGCGAGGGCAATCCGGCTCCCGTGCTCTTGACCACCGGCATGCGCGTCTCCCAGAGCCGGACCGTCGGGCGCACGAAAGCCCACCTCAAGATGTCGCTGGTCCACAACAGCCGGATGTGGGAGGCCATCGCCTTCAACCAGGCCGACCGGGACATATCGGCCGGCGACGTGGTCGACGCCGTCTACAACGTCGGCCTGAATGAGTGGGGCGGGGTGACCCGGATGGAGCTGCGGGTGCTGGACGTCAGGCGCTCCGGGTTGGCGCCCCTGTCCTAGCGGGTCTTTCCATAGACCTCCTCTCCCTTGACGGGAGAGGATTGAGGTGAGGGTGAAAGTGTCGGCACGAACGACTCCCCCTCATCCCCGTATCGAGTACGGGGCAGGCACTAACCTTCTCCCGCCAGGGGAGAAGGGACTTCTGAAACAGCCTCCTAGCGGGCCCTCCGGCGCTCGGCCCTGGTCCCCCGTTCGATGACCAGGGGGTCCTCCTCGACCCTCTCGGTGAACCTCGCCTTCGCGAGCAGGATGGGAATGGTGATCGCCAGGATCAGCAGCGCGATGAACTGCGCCTCCTGCAGCCCTGCCGTCCAGATCCTGTCTTCCCTGAAGAAGGTCACCCCGAACCGCCCTATGGCGTAGAGGCCCAGGTACAGCGCAAACAACATGCCGTCCGGCTTCAGCCTGCCCCTGAGCTGCCAGATCACGACCAGCGCGAGGATGTTCCAGATCATCTCGTAGGCTACCGCGGGATGGACTGCCGTCGCATAGCCGTCGGCGCAATTCCGAGCCGCCGTCTCCTGGTGGGTCCACATGAACCCGAACAGCAGGTCGGTCGCCTCCGAGCAGTGCTCGCCGTTGATGATGTCGCCGATGCGGCCGATCGTCTGGACGTAGAGCAACGCAGGCGCCGTAAGGTCGGCGATCACCCCAACCGGGTGCTTCGCGATCAGCGCGTATGCCGCGCCCGCGATGAATCCGCCCAGGATTCCTCCCCAGACGCCTATGCCGCCCGTCCAGATCTCCAGAACCTGCATGGGGTTCTGCGAGTACACGGCGGTCCAGTGGTCGACGACGTGGACGACCCTCGCGCCTATGACCCCGCCTATGATCGCCCACACCGCGATGGAAAGAATGGCGTCCGGGTCTACCTGTTTGAGCGGGGCCCAGCGGGCCACGAGGACCACTGCCGTCGCCACTGCGACAAAGCTGAACAGGCCATGCCAGCTGAGAGCCAGCGTCGAAACGAAGTCCGTCGAGAACAGGAAGGGACTGATGTTGATTTCTATCATGGTTACCTTGCCGCGCAGATTCTACGTTCGCCCTCCCTTGGCGTCAAGGAATTGTCGGAAGTTGCCCGGACAGTGACCCAAGTTCCCGTACCGGTATCGGGCGGCTATGGCTACGATTGTACCGGATACGGGAAACGAGGGACCCCATGGACCTGGAGATCGAGAGATTCCTGAGCTACATGGCCGTCGAGCGCGGCGTCTCGCGGAACACGCTGTCCGCATACAGGAGCGACGCCCGCCAGCTCTGCGAGTTCCTCGACGACTCCTCCGGCGACGACGCTGCGGCCATTGACTGGCGGTCCGTGGGTGCGAAGCACGTCTCCGAATACCTGCTCCACCTTCGAGGCAAGGAGTACTCGGACACCACGCTGGCCCGAAAGGCCGCGTCCACGCGGTCCTTCTTCGGGTTCCTATTCCACGAGGGCGTCATCGACGAGGACCCGACCGACAACATGAGCGCTCCCAAGGTAGGCCGGTCCCTCCCCAAGGCGTTGTCGGTGGAGGAGGTCGACGCGCTGCTGGACACTCCCGACGACCCGTCTCCCGAGGCGATGAGGGACAGGGCCATGCTAGAGGTCCTCTATGCCAGCGGCATCAGGGTGTCGGAGCTCGTCTCCCTCGACGTCGACGACGTGGACCTGGAGCAGGGCTACGTAAGGTGCTTCGGCAAAGGTTCAAAGGAGCGGATCGTTCCCATACATCCGGGGGCGGCCGAGGCACTTGGCGGCTACATCGATAACGCGCGTCCCCATCTGTACTCGAAGAAATCGGACCGTGCCCTGTTCCTCAACAGAAGGGGCGCTCGACTTACCCGCCAGGGGTTCTGGACCATACTGAAGGGGGCCGCCGCCAGGGCGGGCATAACCAAGAGCGTCAGCCCGCACACCCTCCGCCACAGCTTCGCGACCCACCTGCTCAGGGGAGGCGCGCCGCTGCGGCACGTTCAGGAGCTTCTCGGCCACTCCAGCATCACCACAACCCAGGTCTACACGCACCTGACCAGCGAGCACGTCCGCGCCGAGTACCAGAAGTCACACCCCCGCGCCTGAACCTCGGCAGGTCCGCCGTGAGAGGAGCGTCGGGTCAGGGCTTCTCGCCGGGGTTCCAGGGGTCGATGACTTCCAGACCACACCCTTCGAAGTCGAGTACGAGCATGAGCTCAGCCCTCAGCTGAACCGTGGGGGCTCGCGTATAGGTTCCCTGGGGGGAACTTCCAATTCCACTCCGCCGAATGGTCTGAACAGCTCATGTATTGCTGTTCCAAGGTTTCTGGTCGGTGCAGCCTCCTCGTCAAGGGCTGCACGCAGGATGTCCCGGGCCTCCTGTTCCATGGAGCGCCCGTTCTCGGCCGCCCGGATGCGCAGCCGACGCTTTAGCCCGTCGTCCAGATTGCGCACGGTTATGCTGGCCAAGGTCATGCCTCCTAGCTTCGATATGCAAGATTATACAACGATGGCGTTGCAATCATAACCGGGGTCCGACATTTGACCTGGCGTCGCGTCTGCCCTTAATCTATAACTTGACGACAGGAGACGATTCAGTGCCAAGCAAGAGCCAGCGAGCCGCATCCAGGCAGGCGAGAGTACGCAACCGGCGCAAGAAGGGCCGCCCGGCGCCGCAGACCTTCCAGGCCGCGCCAACCGAGCGACGCCAGGAGGACGAAGAGGCCGCCGCGATGACGCCGAAGGCCGCAGCGGCCGCAGCGCCTTCGATGGCCTCCACAGCGCCCGCCAGACCTGCCAGGCGAGCCGCGAGAGTCCAGGAAGCGGCGACAGCGGAATACCCCTACGTGAAGCCGGAGCTCATCCGCATCGGCGCAATCTCCTCGGTGGTGCTGGTCATCATCGCGGGGCTCACGTTCGTACTGGGGTAACGACCACCACTGACTGGGGCCCCTGAGGGCCCTTCTCCCCTGGCGGGGAAGGTCAGAGCCTGCCCCGTACTCGATACGGGGTCGAGGGGGTGTTGCTCGCGCCTCCAACCTCTACGGTCGGAGCCTCAGCCTCTTAACCGTGCCGTCCAGGTACTGGTTCAGGATGTTCTTGTCCAGGCCGTTGAAGATGGCCGCCTCCACGTACTCGTCCGCCTTCTCTTCCTGCCCCATCATCCTGTAGGCGATGGCCTGGCCCGCGAAGGGCGACACCAGGGAGTGGTTCAGCTTCGCCGCAGCCTCGAAATCGGCGATCGCGTCTTCCCACTGGGCCAATTCCAGGTAGGCAGACGCCCGGCTGGTGTAGCTCTCAGTGATCTTCGGGTGGATGGCGATGGCCTCTGAGAACGAGCCGGCGGCGGCCCGGTACTGCTCGTCCGCAGCCTGGTAGTCGCTGCGGTCGCCGAGCTTTCGGCCCTCGATCATATACAGCTCGCCCTGGCGGTAGCTCTCCTTGAACTTCGGGTCGAGCTCTCCCTGCGGCACCGGCGTCGGGACCGGGTTGCCGTACAGGCCCTGCAGCACTGCCGGGATGGTCGGGCTGGGCTGGGGAGTCAGCAGCAGCGCTATCCGGTTTCGCGGCGTCGGCTCCGCGTTGGGATCGGGCGTGGCCTGGTCCGCCGGTTGACCGCCCGAGGTTGGGCTGGCAGCGGCCCCGGAATCTCCCGGCCGGCTGACATCGATGGGAATCGAGGGCTCGCTCTCTTCCTCGCTGCTGTCGCAGGCGCCCGACAGGAGGACGACCGCCGCCATCACGGCCATTGCGGCCACAAGCCAGGCGCGAGACACGCCGTTGTTCATCGGTTACGTTGCTCCCTGTCCTGTCGTTCTCGAGCGATGATCTCCGCCACCGCGCTCACGGTCCCTTCGAGCTTATCCGTCTCGTTGACCACCACGTGGTCGAACCACGCGGCGTCGGCCATCTCCTTCTCGGCCATCCCCAGCCTGGTCTCCAGTGACTCGTGCGACTCTGTCCGGCGGCTTCGGAGCCGCTGCTCCAGCTCCTCGATGGACGGCGGGGCTATGAATACCAGCACAGCTTCCGGCGCCAGCTTCCGTATGGTCGCCGCGCCCTGCACGTCGACCTTGACGATGGCATCTTCCCCCCTTGCATGGGCCTCGGTCACCTGGGCCCTGGGTACCCCGTAGAGTTCCCCGTAGACGTCGGCCCACTCCAGCAGCTCGTCATCCGCGATCATGCGCCGGAATTCTTCCTTGGATACGAAAATGTAGTCCCTGCCGTTCGACTCGTGCTCGCGCTTCGGCCTTGTCGTCGCCGTAACGGCGTAGTGGCAGCCGAGCGGCTCCTCTTTCATTCGAGCAAGCACCGAGTCTTTACCCGTGCCGGACGGCCCGGAGATGACCACCAGCAGGCCCCCTGCGCCATATTGGCCCTGTTCCCGCATCAGGCATGCGAGATGGACGCGAGCGTGTCCCAGAAGCCGGGGTAGGAGACACCGGCCGCTTCGGCTCCTTCGACGGTCGTCTCGCCCTCCGCGCATAGCCCGGCGACCGCCATGGACATGGCGATCCGGTGGTCTCCGTAGCTGTCTACGGTAGAGCCCCTGAGCCTGGCGCCGCCCCTGATCGTCATCCCGTCCTCGCGCTCTTCGATGTCTGCTCCCAGCCGCGCCAGTCCGTCGACGGTGGCTGAGATGCGGTCCGACTCCTTGACGCGAAGCTCCGCCGCGTCCGATATGACGGTGGCGCCCGTGGCTTGGGACGCCGCCACTGCCAGCACCGGCAGCTCGTCCACGACAAGCGGTACGAGGTCGCCGCCGATCTCGACTCCCTGCAGGTCGCTCGACCGGGCTACTATGTCGGCGACCGGCTCGTCATTCTCCTCCCGCACGTTTTCGATCGATATATTAGCGCCCATCCTGCTCAACACCTCGAGCACTCCGGAGCGCGTGGGGTTGATGCCGATGCCGGACAGCCTTATCTCCGCGTCCGGGTGTATCGCGCCCGCCACTAGCCAGAACGCCGCGCCGCTGATGTCCCCCGGCACGGCTATGTCGACGGGCTGCAACTCTGAGCGCGTGACCGTGACATCGAGGTCGGCGACATCGATATTCGCCCCCATCGCCTTCATCATGCGCTCCGTGTGGTCGCGCGACATCGCTGGCTGCCTGAGGGTCGTCTCGCCGTCTGCGTGGAGCCCTGCTATGAGTATGCTGGACTTCACCTGTGCCGAGGCTACCGGCTGGGCGAAGTCGATGCCGGTCAGCCCGCCGCCCCTGACCGCAAGGGGGGCGAGTGAATCGCCGCCGCGCCCGCGTATGTCGGCGCCCATCTGTCGCAGCGGTTGAATGACCCGGTCCATCGGCCTGGAGAGCAGCGACTCGTCTCCGGTGAGTACGCTGAAGAAGGGCTGCGACGCCAGGAGCCCGGTCACGAGCCGGGCCGCCGTCCCGCTGTTGCCCGCGTCCAGTACAGCCGGGGGCTCGACGAGCCCGTCGCTGCCCCGGCCGCGGACCTCGAAGTACTCGTCAGCCCCGCTGCCGGACCGGTGCTCGACGATCTCCACGCCCAGGCCCCTCATGCAGCCAAGTATGGAGGTGCGGTCGTCTCCCTCGCACAGGTTCGAGACGCGCGCCGTGCCGCCGGCGATCGAGTTGAGCAGGATAGCCCGCTGGGAGATGGACTTGTCGCCCGGAAGCTTGACTTCGCCCTCCAGGCGAGGCGCAGGTCTTACTGGCTGTTTCATGGTGCTGCTGCGTGCGCCGGCGGCCCAAGGTGCTTCGACAAGCTCAGCACGAACGGGACCATAGGCGATTCGTTCGCCCTGAGCTTGTCGAAGGGCAGTTCGCCATCGATGCAGATGGTCTTAAGGTAGCGCCTATCGTTTCGGCCCATCGGAGTCTGCGTCCTTGGTGAGGTCTCTGAAGCGCCTGGAGATGTGGCGCCCGAAGAATAGCCCCGACATCGTCTCGCCGGCGGAGGGAAGGTCCGGCGAGTCGTCGGTAACCACCGTGTCCGTCTTCCACTTCGCCCAGTCGTCGAGGGCCTTGTCGAAGCTGCGGCCCAGCTCCTCGCCGCCCGACTCTATGTGCCCGCGGTAGGCGGTCAGCTCCTCGATGGCCTGGTCGAGCCACCTGATCGTCGTGTCCGGGCTGGACAGGCAGGCAAGGGCATTGTCCTCCGCGTCGCCGGACGAGAGCTCGGAGACCAGGCCGAACTCTCCTCCTCCCATCCGGGCAATCTCGCGCCAGGCAGGGCCGGACGAAACTGAGTTGACCAGCGCCGCGGAGAGCAGGACCGGCAGATGGAGGGCCGCGGACGTGTAGGAATCGTGCTCGTGCTCGTCCAGGAAGAGCGGTCTGGCGCCCAGCAGCTCGGCGAGGCCCACGATGGTCTTCACGGCTGACTGGCTCGTCGTCTTCGAGGTCACGATGCAGTAGACGCCCTCATTGAATGCGTCGGCGCTGGCGTCCTCCACGGACTTCATGTACTCCTTCGACACAGGCCTGCCCGCTACGAACTCCACGTGGTCGGGCAGGAACTCCGCCGCCCACTCCACCATCTTGACCTTGGCCAGGCCGGTGTCCGTCACCAGGCAGTCCCTCTCGAGAACGGGGCCGATGGCCTCCATGAGCTCCCTTGCCTCGCCGAGGGTGGAGTCGAGGATGACCATCTGCGCGCCCCGAAGGGACGACCGCAGATTGCCGCTTATCTCGTCGAAGGCGCCGATCTCCTTGCCGTAGTTCAGGGTCTTGCGGTCGCCCGAGGTGCCCAGGATCTCGGTGTCCGTGAGCCCGGCCGCCTTCAGCCCCAGGCCAATGGACATGCCGATGGGGCCTATTCCGATTATCGTTATGCGTTCCAAGGTCGTAAGCTCCTCCAGGAGTCTCGTTTATGTTGCGGTCAACGGAAACGACGTGGTCCAGGCTCGCCCCGCCCCTCTGGATTCCGGCTTTCGCCGGAATGACGGCTCAACGAAGGTCTCCTCATGGGGAAGACGCTGTCGCGAAACCCGCTGCCTGCTATTGATAGCAGATTCGGCTTATATGTGTCCAGCGAACACGAGCCTGGCCAGCGTCCTGAACACCGGCTCGATGACCGCCGACAGGATGCCGGGCCCTGGCAGGGCGTAGTCGAGCAGTATCAGTCCCAGCAGGATGATCGGACCTATCGGCTCCAGGCGGGAGAACTCGGCCGCGGCCCTGCCGGGCAGCAGCCCCAGCACGACCTTGAAGCCGTCCAGGGGTGCGATGGGGAGCAGGTTGAACGCTGCAAGCGCCAGGTTCAGGATGATGATCGACTGGAGCAGGTAGGCGACAGGGTCGTCCGTCCTGCCGTCGAACGCGAAGAAGCCGACCGACGACAGCTCCACGAGTCCGAACCTGATGGGCAGGCTCACGATAACGGCCATGAACACGTTGGAGATCGGGCCCGCAGCGGCGACTACGGACATGCCCCTGAGAGCGCCCAGCGGGGGGCGAAGGTTGTAGACGTTCACCGGTACCGGCTTGCCCCAGCCGAACCCCGCGAGAAGGATCATCATCGATCCGAGCGGGTCGAGGTGGGCCAGCGGGTTCAGGCTCAGCCGCCCCTGGTGAGTGGCCGTCAGATCGCCCAGCTGTCTCGCGCCAAGGGCGTGGCAGAACTCGTGGAAGGTGATCGCTATCACCAGCGCGAGGAGCAGAGCGCCCATAGTGATCAGGCCGTCGACGGGCCGCTCGATGATGAGGTCCAGGGATCTCAGCAGCATGTAGAGCGTCCGTGCAAGTATTCAGTGGGCTGCACAACCGTCGTTCCCGCGAAGGCGGGAACCCAGAGGGGTGGAGGGCCGGCTTGACTTGCGTCGTGCCGCCCGCCGGAGACGCAAAGCGGCGGCTTCATCCGAGAACCGTGATCATGAGCAGCCTGCCGGGCGGGGCGTACAGCCCCCGGCATCCTTGGACGCGGCTGGAATCGCGCGGACTTAGTGGCCGCCGCCGCAGCCCCCTCCGCCGCCGCCGCAGGCACAGCCCCCGCCGCCACCGCCGCCGCCACATCCACCGCCCCCGCCGCCGCCGCAGGCGCACCCTCCGCCGGATGCCGCCATGTTGGGGTTGCTGATCACGAAGCCGCTCCGCATCAGCCCGTCCACGTAGTCGATCTGCGCGCCATCGACCAGCGGCGCGCTCTCGCCGTCGACGATCACGCTGATGTTCTCGGCCTCGATCACGATGTCGTCGGCCTTGGCTTCCTGCTCCACGCCCAGCATGTACTGGTACCCGCCGTGCTGCCCCGGCATTACCATGATGCGCAGCAGCGAGCTCTCCTCGCCCTGCTCGGCCAGGACCTTCTCGAGCTGCTGGGCCGCGGCGGACGTTACGTCGATGAGCTTGGTCGTCGTCAAGGGGCACCCCCATTGGGTACGAGCTACGTAGTCTGGTTCAATGCTATCACCCGCCAGATTGGAGGGTCAAGGCGAACCAGGGCAGGGCGTCCGGATGCATGGGCCCGGCCGCAGCCGTCCCGGCGGTCTGGACGGAGTGAGGCATGCAGACTATGATACGCGGGCCATGGAGGTGCTGATGTGGATGAGCTAAAGGTAGGCGTAATCGGCTGCGGGGGACACGCGGAGAGCCATTTCCGGGAGATTGCGGCCGAGCCGCGTCTCCACCTGGCGGCTATAGCCGAGATCGATCCCGACAGGCTGGGGAGGGCCACGGCCGCGCACAAGCCCGACGCCGTGTTCCAGGACTACCAGGACATGCTGCAGCGGACGGAGCTCGACATGGTGTACGTGGTAACGATGCCCGGACACCTGCTGCCCATAGTCCGCGCCTGCCTGGAGGAGGGCATCAACACGTCGGTCGAGAAGTCGCCGGGCATGAACTCCGGAGAGACGGCGGCGATGGCGGAGGCGGAGAAGAAGAGCAAGGGCAAGGCGATCGTTTCGTTCAACCGGCGGTACTACCCGCAGATCCTGGCCATCAGGCAGGAGGTCCACGACCGGGGCGGCGCGGTGCACGTAGGCGCGGCCTACAACAAGCCGCTCACTCGCCTCGGGCACGGGGGCACGGCCGCCATCGCGCCGGACCCGATCATCTGCGACGCCATCCATCACGTAGACCTGCTGCGGTGGCTCGCCGGGCCGTCGCGGGAGAAGGCCGCCCGCGCGGTCGAGGTCCATTCGGTGGTGCAGGACGGCCCCCGGCCCGGCTCTCACCGCCACAACGCGGCCATCAAGTTCGACACGGGCGCCATCGGCTACATGACTTCCCACTACGGCGTCGGATTCCGCATACAACGGGCCGAGACCCACGCCGAGGACCTCTCGTTCTACATGGACCTGACCACCGCCGACCGCAACTTCGAGCGGTACATCGCGGAGGTGGGCGACAAGCCGATGGAGTGGTCGGGCAGGCCCTGCCCCGAGCCGCTCGACCTCAGGACGGCCGGCGGCCCGGACTACAACGAGACCCAGCACTTCGTCGACTGCATCCTCGAGGACCGCACCCCGTGGTCGAACCTGGACGACGCCGTCGAGACCATGAAGCTCTGCGAGGCCATACGCAGCGGCTGGAAGGGACCACTGTCATGAAGCTCTCGCTGTCGGTAAGGGTAGCCGAGCAGCTGACGCAAAAGCGCATCCCGGCCATGAGCCTGGAGGACCTCGCCGAGGTCGCCCTGTCGTCGGGCTACCGTGCCCTGTGCATGAGGGCGTCGCAGCTCGGGATCCAGACGCCGCTGGACGAGGTGCGCGAGAAGGGACGATGGCTGAAGTCCAGGGGCCTGGCAGTCTCCATGATCACGGGCGACTTCCCGATACCCGAGAACACGGACGATTGCCCCGAAGCTCTGCGCAACATCACGCCATACCTGGACCTTGCCGAGGCGCTCGACTCGGACCTGCTGCGCATAGGGATGAAGTCCTACGACGACATACCGTGGGCGCAGCGCGCGTCCGACGAGGCCAACGAGCGTGGGATGCGGCTCGCCCACCAGTGTCACACGGAGAGCCTGTTCGAGCAGGTCGACGAGAGCCTGGCGGTGGTGGCCAAGGTCGACAGGGAGAACTTCGGGATGATCTACGAGCCCGCCAACCTGGTGCAGTGCGCCGAGCCATACGGGGCCGCGACGATCAGGGCTCTCGCGCCGCACATGTTCAACGTCTACTTCCAGAACCTGAGGGAGTCGCCGGACGGTGAGAGCGTCGCCAACCCGTGGTGCAGGGGAGAGGTGCGGTTCGACCAGGTGACGATGTGGGGAGGGGAGGGCATCGACTTCCCGCACATAATGGACGCGCTAAGGGACATCGGCTACGACGGCTACGTGACCCTCCACCAGTCAGCCACGCCGCCAACCCCGCCCGAGGAGTTTGTCAGGGAGACTGCTGAGTACCTGCGGGGCCTGGGCGCCGGGTAGCGGCGGGAGCCGCCGCTCCTGTGAATGCCAACATCAAGGTTTGCCCCAAGTCAACTGCTTCCAAAGGCCTCCTCGGTTACCTCACAAATAGTCGGCAGCAAAGGGGCGCGCCTGGTGGCTCACCTGCCGGCCTCAACCGCGAGCTTCCCAATGGCGCTAGAGTGCTGGACCTCCACCTCGATGGCTGTGCTGGCGGGTGTGGGAATGGTCTCGCCATGTTCGGCCATCAACTCGACGTGGTCTGCGACCGCCTCTGTAATAAGTGACTCTACCTCCTCCCTGGTGTCTCCCGCTGCTACACACCCAGGCAGGTCCGGGATGTATGCACCGTAGCTGGTGGGGCCCCTTTCGATGATCACGGTGTACTTCATCTCTGTCTTCCCGTTTCGATCACGAGTCGGCCAGAAGCTCCATGAGGCGCCGGTTCCTCTCGAGGCTGGCCCGGTAGTGAGTCATCACCTCCGGGCGGACATTAGGCCTCTCCCTACTCTCGATATAGACCCACATGGCCTCTTCCAGCACCTCCTGGAAGTGTCGTCCGTCGTCTTGGGCGATCTCGCGCATCTTCGCCAGCAGGTCCGGCGAAGCCTGGCTGGAGAATTCTTCGCGTGTCGCAGCCATCGAGTTTGCCTCCTGTCCAGTCGCTCCATTATTGAGCCACGGACAGAGGAGCATCAAGTAATCCACTGACGAACGTAGCGGGGCTCTCACCGCGCCGCTAGCGCCCCATTCAACTCGTCGATGTCGACGACCCTCCGCTCGATCATTGCGCGGTCGGCGCGGAAACCCACCAGGTGGCCGCTTATCGAGTCCTCGATGGTCGTGCAGGAGATCGACGGCGGCTCGCCGCTTACGAAGCTGATGAAGTCGCCGACGAGCCTCTGGTCGCCCCCGCCGTGCCCCCCGCGTGCGCCGTGCATGTCGCCTGTGACGTTCAGGTCGACGACCTCTTCGGAGTACTCGCGGCCCGGGCGCGGGTCCAGCCCCCGCACGACGAACCTGCTGTCCTCGAACACCCCGAGGATCTCGCCCGTCGTGCCCAGGATGTGTATCGTCCTCGTGGGTCGAGCTGTTCCGCCGACCATGTTGTGGGTCGCGGTCGCGCCGTCCTCGAACTCGATTGCCACTGACTGGTGGTCGACCAGGTCGTTGTCCGAGCGCCAGACACAGCGCCCGTAGTCGCTCGTGTTCAGCAGCTCTATCCTCTCCTCCGGGGTAGGGTCAGGGTGATCGAGGGCCTTCCAGACGTAGAAGCTCCACCTGTCGGGATTGTCCAGGTAGTGCTTCCTGGCAGAGTAGTCGCATCCGGCCTCGATCTCGCAGTCCACCAGGCATCGCGTCCCCGCGCCCTCGGGCGCCCTGTCGGCGCGGAACTGGTTGTTCGCGCCGAAGCTCGAGACCGCCGTCGGCTTCACCCCGCTCTTCATCCACATGATCAGGTCCAGGTCGTGGCAGCACTTGGCCATCAGGAACGACGAGCCGGTCTCTGCCTGGCTCTTCCACTTGCCGCGCACGAACGCCACCGCCATGTGGTGGTAGCTGACGTGCTCGTTGGTCTGGATGTTGATGACCTCGCCCACCTGGCCGGCCGCGACCCGCTCCTTGATGGCCCGGTAGAAGGGGGCGTACCTGAGCACGTGGCAGATCATCAGCTTGCGCCCGTGCTCGCGGCTGGCGCGGACGAGCTCCCACATGTCCGGCTCCGACGTGGCGAAGGGCTTTTCGAGGAGCATGTCGTACCCGGCGGCCATGAGGGGAATCGCCGTCGAGACGTGCTCCATTTCCATGGTGCCGTTGATGACCACGTCGGCCATCTGCGGCCGCCCGGCCAGCTCCTCCGCCGAGCCGAAGCACATCCCTGGGGGTATGCTGAAGGTCTCGGCGGCGATCCTCCGCCGCAGCTCCGAGGGCTCGGCTACGCCAACGATGCGGAGCTCGTCGGGATTGTTGAGGGCGTACCTGCTGTAGCCCATCCCGCGGTTGCCGGCGCCGACGACTATTGCTGTAACTGGGCGCTTAGACATCTGGTGGACTCCCTGCCAGTTTTATCCGATCCCCATCCGCATCCCCTGGATCCGGCTTTCGCCGGAATGACGGAGTTATGCAAGTGCCTTCTCCGGGGGAAGAGGCTATTGGTACTCGATGATGGCGCGGCCCAGGATCTCGCCCGACTCCAGGTCGTCGCAGGCCTCGTTGATGTCGTCTAGCCGGTAGCGGCGGGTGACCATCTTGTCGAGGGGGAACTTGCCCTCCTGGTGCCAGCGCAGGAACATGGGAAAGTCCCTGTCCGGGTACGTCGCCCCCAGGCTGCCGCGGTACCGGCGCTGGTGAAACATGAAGTGGCCCGGGTCGACGGTCATCTCCTTGCCCGGCATCCCGATCAGTACGGCCATGCCGCCGTGGTTGTCGGCGCCCGGCCCCCCGCCCCTCGTAGCAGGCAGTATCTGCTCATTGGTCACGCGAATGCCTATGGCGTCGAAGGCGAAATCGACGCCGCCGCCGCTGAGCTCCGCGACGGCCTCCACAGGGTCGGTCTCGGAGGCGTTCACCGTGTGCGTCGCGCCGAACTCCCTGGCGAAGGCCAGTTTTTCGTCGGCTATGTCCACAGCGATGATCGGGTACGCCTCGAGGATCGCCGCCATCTGGATGGCGGACAGACCCACGCCGCCGGCGCCGAACACCGCGACTGAGTCGGCGGGGCGTACTCGTGCCGTGTTCAGCACCGCGCCCGCTCCGGTGAGAACGGCGCATCCGACGATGCTGCTCACGTCCGTAGGGTGTTCTTTCGAGATCGGCACGACGTAGTCGGCCTTCACGAGGGCGTCCTCCGCCCAGGTGTAGACGATTCCGTGGACCAAGTCCTCGCGGTACGTAGCGCCGCTGGGTACTGGCGTGGGCCGTCCTCTGACCGGCGTCCTCGGTACCCAGGTGACTATGGCGTGGTCCCCCTCGCGCAGGTGCGTCACCTCGCTCCCAACACCTGTGACGACGCCCATACCCTCATGCCCGAAGACCATCGGGCGGGGCTGTTCGCCGTTGTGCATCTGGTGGATCTGGGAATGGCAGATTCCGCTGGACAGCAGCTTGACTGTGGCCTGGTTGGGCTGGGGGTCCGGTATTTCCAGCTCGTCGACGAGTAGGGGCTGGTCCACGCCAATCTGGATGGCTGCCCTGCTTCTCATGGTTTCTCCTGGTTGGTCTCGTTGGGAAGGGCGCGGCAACCGCGCCCTTCAGAGGCATACTAAGGCGTGACCGGGAACCCGTCAACATCAGTGCTGCGGGGCAATTGAATCGCGAGGGTGCGGAGGGGAGAGGGGCTCACCACTGAGGACACGGAGAGAACAGAGGAGAAGAGGTTGGGGAAGAGGGGCATGTCGTCCGCACGTTCGAGCACGCTGGGCAGGTCGCGGGTGCGGGTGGCCCTGGGGACCTGGACCCCGCCGACAAAGAGAGAGGCCCCGCCGAAGCGAGGCCTCTCTTAAGGAGGAGGTGGCGCGGCCCGCTACAGGTCTATGCGCCGGATGTGTCTGTTGTAGTCGTCGATGACTTGGACTTGCCCCAGCCCCAGCCGTGCTTCCGGCCGAAGCCTCTCTTCCCGTGGCCTCCCCGGCCGAATCCGCCACCGAAGCTAACGTCGGGTCTGGACTCAAGCCACTCCAGGTACGCGTCGGCGTCGTCCTGCGTCATCTCGCCTGCTTCCACGAGGGCGTCGAGCTTGGCCTTGATGGCTTCGTCGCGCATCTCTTCCTTGGCCTGCTCCATGGCGTCGGCGACGGTGTCCTCCTCGAGGCCGAGGATCTCTGCGACCCGGCCTGCGAAGCTCTTGGAGCCGTCCTCACCCTCGTCCTGCGCCAGGATCGCGCCGCCGGTGAGAGCGATTGCCAGGGCCGCCATCACTACTGAAACGATTATCCATCTCTTCCTCATCTGCACCTCCAGAGTGTCCGGTTCCACCGGTGATTTAGTACAGCTTAACGGAGGAATATCAAGATTCTTTGAAGGGAGGCATGCCTCTTCCCCCTGAGGGGACCTTTGAATAACCCCACATGAGGACCCAAATGCCGCATGGGAGGCATTGCCCTTATAGCTGAGCCCCGCCCCCCTGGGTTCCGGCCTGCGCCGGAACGACGGTTGTGCAATTGTCTCCTGAGGGGTAAGACTGAGATGGGGGCTCTCTGCCTTGCTGGGCGAAAGCTGACCGCAGCCAGTCGGTGCTGGTTTGCGCGCTTCCGGCGACCGGCCCGAAGTGCCTACGTGGGGCCGGGCTCGTCGAGCAGCTGCTGAATCTTGCGCTCGGTCTCGCCGTAGGCGCCTTCGCCGATGTGCGTGTAGCGTATGTTGCCGTTCTTGTCTATCAGGTACATGGTGGGCCAGTACCGGTTCTTGTAGGCGCGCCACGTCTCCCCGTCGTTGTCCTGGGCTATGGGGTACTCGATGCCCCGCTCCTTGGCGGACTCGATCACGGCGTCGAGGTTCCGTTCGAAATCGAACTCAGGGTAGTGCACGCCGACGATCACGAGACCGTTGTCCGCGTACTTGTCGTGCCACGAGTTCACGTAGGGCATTGTGTTGACGCAGTTGTAGCACGCGAACGTCCAGAACTTGACCATCACCACCTGGCCGCGCTTGTCCTCCAGGGTGAATGGGGCAGTGTTGTGCCATCCGGTGATGCCCGCCAGGTCCGGAGCGGGCCGGACACCCGGGTCCATGTACTTGGTCCACTTCGAGTCGAGCTCCAGCGCCACAGCCTCGGTAGGCGCGGGAGCCGGTGTGGGAGCGGCCGTGGGGGTTGGCGGCTGCGAAACGGCGGCTGCGGGCTGTTCTTCCGCTTCGTCCGAGCCGTCGGACCCGCAGCCGGCGACGATCACTCCGAAGACCGCCGCCATGGCTACCAGGGCGAGTACTGTGAGGATTCGAGGTTTCATTTCATACTCCCTGTGGCGGCTCGAGAGGCCCCCTAAGCCATGGTAGCACGGCTGGCGCAGGGGAGAGCAGTCTGGCACTCCGCGGGCGGACACGTGGGTCCGACCCTACCGAGTCAGTGGGTCCGCGCCCACCAGGACCAGAGGCTCGTTACCCTGGTCGATGCCAGGGTGTCGGTCTACTAGCCGGTCTTGGCCCTGGCCCCGGGCCTCAGGGACGAGAGCAGCCTGGTCGAAGATTCGGCTACCTCTGCGACCGCGGCATCGAACGCGGCCCTGTTGGCTCTTGACGGACTCCGGTAGCCGCTGATCTTCCTCACGAACTGCAGGGCTGCCGCCTCTATCTCGTCATGAGAGGCGGGCTCTCCCGTCCGCCGCAGTGTCTTGATGCTCCTGCACAAAGGCCGTCCTCCGGAATGGCGATGTGTTCTGGCTCTCCAGGCATGGGCGCGAATCTGCGCCGCCGGCTTAGCTGCCTGCCCAGTCGACGCCGTTCAGCACCAGGCGCTGGAACTGGGGCGTCTGAAAGCTCAGGCCGTTGTGGCCCAGGGTCGTGGCGAAGACCTTGCCGTTGCCGTACGAGCGGGTCCACGCCATCGGTTTGACCGTGCCGTCGAGGTCTGCAGTCAGGAAGACGTGATTGCCGTCGCGCCATCCCAGGTTCGTATACAGCTCGTCGTTGGTAACGAAGCCCTCGATTCCGCCGGCGCACGGATGGGCCGAGTCCGACACGTTCACGCGGAACTGTCCGTAGGGCGGGTGCGTGCTCTGGCCGAATATCCAGCCTCCGCCGTTGACGTCGTGGTACTCGGGCCAGGCGTCTGCGAGGGCCCCCGATATGTGTATGCACACGAAGCCCTTGCCGCCCCCGATGAACTGGGTCATCCCGACGCGCTCGTCCTCGGCCAGGGTCGTCTCGTTCCGGCGCAGGGTGTTGAAGACGAGCACGTCGTAGCCAGTTAGCTCGCTCGACGCCAGGACCCTCGTCTCGTCGGTCACGTCGACCTCGTGCCCCGCCTCTTGCAGGAAGCTCTCCAGTACCGGGGTGCTCTCTGCGTATGGGTGCTGACCGCCCGTCACGACCAGGAGCTTCATGGCTCTCCTCCATCCGGCCGGCAGCGGCTGTACCGCCGTGCCTGCGTGTGGATGAGAATCTATACGAGCAAATGGCCCACGTCAACGACGCGGGCCATGCGGGTCATACGTCCGGGCGGTCGCGCTACGGTTGGCGTCCCCCGGGGGGCTGAGAGATCCAGAACGGCGCCCAGCCTCCTGGCGCGCCGGACATGTCGAGCACCCAGATGAGGAAGCGGTAGTTCAGGTCCTGGCGCAGCAACACGTCTCTGAGCGCCGACTGCTGCTCCAGGGGCAGCTGGCTGATCTGCTGCTCCAGCAGGGACTTCGTGTACTGCCAGTCGCGTGCCAGCAGCAGCTTGAGCTGTGCGATGTCGTTGTCCTGCGCACTTGGGCCCATGCGGGTGGGCATCTCGACCGGGTTAGTCGACATGCTCACGCCCGCCAGCTCGGCCGAGCGGCTTAGGTGGAGAGTGATGGTGACCGAGTGGTTCTGCGCGCCCT
>DAOULA010000095.1:0-3270 GCA_034420735.1 Dehalococcoidia bacterium | reverse complement strand
TTTCCCATCCAACCGCTGCGGTGCTACATTGATGTCCAGATATGTTGCAATGGAGAAATACAGCCGCAGGAGACGGTGATGAGCGATTTCATGGAACGCGAAGAGGAGATACTTCCCGCTCTGGGGTACCTGGCGGCCGGCATGACGGCCATGTTGACGAGGCTGTCCAGGGAGGCGCTCGCCCCCTTCGGCATAAGCCCCGTGCAGACCGCCGTCCTCATGTACTGCTCCAAGAACGAGGAGAACACGACCGAGAGACTCGTGGAGGCAATACACCTGGACCAGGCCTCCATAAGCCGGCACGTAGCCAGATTGGTCGGAAAGGGCCTGATCCGGCGGACACGCCCCTATGACGACCGGCGCGTCGTGCGTTTGGAGCTGACGGAAGAGGGATGGGCCTTCATGCCCCGGCTCATCGAGTCCCTCCAGGACCTCAACTCCCTGGTCAACGCCGGGATCGGCGAGGAGGAGAAGAGGGTCTTCCTGGACGTCACGAGGAAGATACACGGTAACCTGCAGACGGGACTGCAAGAGCTCGGGAAAGCCACTGGGGGAGAGGTCGGGAGCAGACCTGACGAGTAGAGGCCGAGCCGCTCCCCGCCCTCGATCCCCGGCAGGAGGTGTTCGCCTCTCTCTCTCGACCGGCTCAATTCATCGCAAAGACCGGGACTTCTCCGGCCAGCAGAAGCGACGGATGCTGAGCCTACGGTCTCCCCTCTCGTCACCGTAGGCGAAGCCGTACCCGTACTCGCGTTGCATATTGGTTTGCATCTGCAATATAGTGTCCGGTAAAGGGAAGGCAGA
Source organism: Dehalococcoidia bacterium (assembly GCA_034420735.1). GTDB lineage: Bacteria > Chloroflexota > Dehalococcoidia > Lucifugimonadales > CAJWER01. Next base: position 2,466 of record DAOULA010000095.1, on the reverse strand, counting down.
CTTGCGGCAAAGTCACCTGCCTTTCGTGTCGAACGGCGACGTCAGGCTGAGGAACGCCGTCGGAGAGCGGACATGCACCCACTGAAGATGAGTGTGGCCAGGATTCTCGCTTCCCTCCAAGAGAGATCGATCGGCAGTCTTGGAGCGGTTGGGGTGGTGGTTGGGATCCTACTGGTTGCGCTCGGCTGGATACTGGAGGAAGAGTCCGTTGGCATAGGTGCGGCAATCAGGACGCTGGGCGGAATAGTCTTTCTGGCCGGGCTTGCCACTGTCGTCTTTGGGGACTCCAGTCGTCGTGCCGCTGCGATTGGCATGCCGAAGCGCATTCTTGACAAGTATGTGTCGAGGACTGCGCACTGGGGCTGGCCGGACAGATGGGGGCTGGCCAGCGTTGCCGTCGGGGTTGCCTTGATCGGTCCCGCCGTGGTGCTCCAGATCATCTTCCGGAACGGCGCGGTGGTCGCATGGCCGGCGGTCATACTCTCCCAGGTCGGCACCTTCCTTCTCATCTACGGGAGATTTCACGGTCGGAGCGAGAATCGGCCCCGGAACCGGTCCTCGTCACCTTCACACGGAGGCGGACAGGTCAGGGGACTTCACGCTCCGGGCCAGATGCGGACCCAAGACACGCCCTCGTCACCTCCACGCAAGGGAAGACGTGACAAGAAACTTCTATAGCGCCGAGCTCTGATAGTCCTCCTGGCGCGTACATCAAAACCGGAAGCAGATACTGATGAAGACACAGGGGACTGGCACGTCAGCGGCCGACCTGATCAAGGGTGCGGGCCTGGCCTACAAGTTAGGGCTTGGCGTTATCGTGGTCGGCGTCGTCATGATTGTGTCGAGCGGGCTTCTCGGCGGAGTCACCTTCTCAGCAATCTCTGCCCTCCTGAGGCTCCTGGGCGCACCAGAAGACCGAGAGTTCATGCCCACGGACGAGCCGGAAGCGGGAGGCTACCTCCTGCAGTTCTTCGGCGTCATCCTCATTGTGTGCGGCATCTGCATTGTCGGCGTCCGCTTCGTCGCCGAGCTGCTGGGGCTCGCAGGCAAGCCGGAGTTGACCGCAAGGCTGGGCTGGACCGACAAGCTGGGGTTGGGCGTGGCGGCGGTCGGGCTCCTCGGCGGCGTTTCCAGTGGGATCACCCAGCTCCTGCTCTATGAGATATTCCTCTACGAATATGGGCCCGGTACGGCGATGTTCGCCCTGGGGATAGTGATGTATGCGGGCGGCGCGATCTTGCTCGGAGGACTTGCCATTCTCATTCTCGGAAGACCGGGCCCCCGCAGGGCGTTGAGCCGGGTGTTGCTCGGTTGGACCGACAGGGTGGGTTGGGGCAAGATGGGTTGCGGCTGGATCAACAAGCTGGGGCTCGGCTTGATCGTACTTGCGATGGTTGGGGGGATCCTAGGGTTCGAAGGTCCGACCACCATAGTCACCGCGGCAGGGATTGGCATCCTCCTTGTCGGAATCGTCCCCCACATTCTTGCCGGGGGGCGGCCGTAGGAAGGGAGCCGGTCCTTTCCGAGCCACCGCTACGGTATCGGGTACCACCCCCGCTGTGCATACGCCCAGACGATGAGCGCCACCACAACAGCGATGACTGCGAGAACTATGGCCACGACTCCCACCACAACTCTCCTGAGCTCCCCGGACGCGGCGCCGCGCCTCAGTGCGGAGACGCAGATGCCCGCTGCCTCCTTGATTTGATCCCAACCGTCCTTCATGGAAACAGCAGGCGCAGGCGGGTTGGAAGGCGAGCCCGGAGGAGGCGGTCTGACCGCCCGCGCCGGTCCTGCGGTTCGCGGCGCGACAGGTGGCTGTCCGGTCGGCGGTGGTGTGGGAGGGCCCGGTGTAGGTTGACGTGCTCGAAGCGTCTGCCGGTATGAGCTGCCAGAGGCGGCTGATACCGTCGATCGCGTTGACGCTTGTGGAACGGTCGGTGACGGCGCTGCCGGCGGCGGCACCGCCGCGCTGGGTGGAATATCTTGCAGGACAGTCTCCAGGTCGGGGACCTTCTCCAAGGGCAGGGCGCAGTATTCCTCGAGACGCTCCGCCAGCCTGGCCACGGCCTGGTCGGGGGACCTCTTCAGCCGACCGAAGACCTCGGAGCCCCGTGGATCGGCGTAGTCCTTCCTGGTGAGAATCAGATTGTCCTCGTCGTGGAAGTCCCACAGGCCGGGATCGGACGCGATGCCGAGAAGGCTGAGGTAGATGACGATGGAGGGGAAGTTGTCCACGTTTTCGTCATAGTGCTCCGACGATCTCTCCGGGTGCTGGTAGTTCTTGTGGCCCAACTCGGGGCTGCGCTCTCCGCGGAACCGGGGCAGGAACATACCATCGTAGTCGACCAGGCGGATGCTCCCGTCTCTCTGGACCATGACGTTGCCGTGCTGCAGGTCGTTGTGCGCGATGCGGAGACCACGTAGGCTGGCGGCCGGGCCTCCACGCCACTGGGCAGCTACGCG
>DAOULA010000094.1:0-9177 GCA_034420735.1 Dehalococcoidia bacterium | reverse complement strand
GGCGCCCTGGGGCGCGAACTTGCAGGCGCGGACCAGGCGCTCGGCCTTCTCGCGCGTGCTGACGTGGGGCCCAAGTATGCCCAGGATGCCCCGGTCGAGGAAGCGCAGGATGGTCGAGTCCTCGATGTCCGGCACCCGGGCCATCGGGGTGAGCCCGAGGCCGTCGGCGACCCGGCACAGGTCATCCAGGGAATCGGGCGTGAAGGGCCCGTGCTCGGCGTCGAACTGCACGAAATCGAAGCCGGCGCGCGACATGATTTCCATGACGGGGGCCGATGGGAAGGTGATGTTGAACCCGTATGACTTGCGCCCCGCTGCGGCGTTCTCGACGACCCGGTTGCCTATCATCGTAGACCTCCTGCGCCAACTTGAAGCCGCATTATACTCCGCGCGGACTTGAAGGGGCGAACCTTGCCACATACAATTGGCCCGCTCGAAACCACCGACAGGAGTGCGCCCATGCTCTCGGGGCTGGATGCGGCCAAGGCCATCAATGACGTGCGGGACGACGCAGTGGTCGTCTCGACGATGACGCCGAACAGGTACTGGAGCGGCATCTCCGAGAGGCCGGAGCTGGACATACCGGTGTTCGGGGCGATGGGCAAGGCATCGTCCGTCGCCCTTGGAATAGCGGTGGCGCGGCCCGACCGGCGGGTCATCGTGCTCGACGGCGACGGCGCGGTGCTGATGAACCTGGGGACGCTGGTCACAATCGCCGGCCAGGCCCCCGCCAACCTCGTGCACTTCGTGTTCGAGGACGGCGTCTACTACACGACGGGCGGCCAGCCCGTGCCCGGGGCCGGCACATTCGACCTTGCGGGCATGGCGGAGAGCGCCGGCTTCCCGCATTGCTTCACGTTCGACGACCTCGAGGACCTGGTCAGCGAGCTGCCGCGGATAGCTGAGCTGGAGGGTCCGGTGTTCGTGTGCCTGAAGGTATTCAACGAGATCCCGTCGCTCGCGCTGAGGGGCAGCACGCGCGACGCCATGAGACGAGTATCCGAGGCGCTTCGCTCTTGAACATCGGCCTGTCGATCAGGAGCGCTGCCATCCCCGGCGTCCCGCTGGGCGAAAGGGCCGCTCACCTCGTACGGCTCGCCCAGGAGGCCGAGCGGCTGGGGTTCGATTCCATCTGGGTGCCCGACCGCACCGTGTTCCCGACCGACATCGCCGCGAGGTACCCTGCCCGCTTCGGCTCGGGGCCGCCCATACCGGACAGCCAGCAGGTGCTGGAGCCGGTGACGACGATGAGCTTCCTGGCGGGCGTGACGTCGAGAATCCGGCTGGGGTTCAGCGTAGTCGTGCTGCCCTTCAGGCACCCTGTACTGAACGCGAAGATGGTGACGACGCTGGACGTGCTGTCGGGCGGGCGCGTCATCTTCGGCGTGGGCGTCGGGTGGATGCCCGAGGAGTTCGAGGGCATGGACGCGCCATTTGCGGACAGGGGCACGGTTACGGACGACCATATCGACATGTTCAAGGCGCTGTGCACGGGTTACCCGGCGAGCTATTCGGGCCGGCACTTCGCCATCGACGACAAGGTGTTCTACCCGAAGCCCGTGCAGCAGCCGCACCCGCCGGTCTGGATTGGCGGCGTATCGAGAGCAGCAGTACGCCGCGCGGCAAGGGTCGGCGACGGTTGGCTTCCCAACGGGATGTCCCCCGCCGACGTGGAGCATGCCCGGGCCCGGCTCCATGCGGCTTGCGTGCGGGCCGGGCGCGATCCCGGAGAAGTAGTCATGGCCGCCAGCGCGTCGATTCCGACCGACTCGGCAGCGGACACGCGCGACGCCCTTCGCGCCTACCGGGACGCCGGTGCCGGGTACCTGGTGGCGTCGATGTCCGGCGCGGAGACCGGCGAGGCCATGGCGGACATGGCCTTCCTGGCCGAGGCGAGGGACGCGGCGCTGTAGGACCCCCAGGTCTTGGGCCGCTGCCGGCGGCCCGGTGACACACTCGCAGGGCACGAGGCAACCATGACGCAAGACTTCTCTGATCTCAACCGGGAAGCTACATCCATCTGGGAGCAGATCGCTCCGTGGTGGGACTCGCAGATGGGCGAGGAGGGGAACCGGACCCATCGTAGTCTGGTCGCGCCTACCACCGAGCGGCTGCTGGACATCTCGGCGGGCGAGACGGTGCTCGAGGCGGCCTGCGGCGCGGGGATCTTTGCGCGACGGCTGGCGGAGCTGGGAGCCAGCGTCGTCGCTTTCGACGCGACCGAAGCCTTCCTCGACATTGCCAGGAAGCGCAAAGCCGAGTACGCCGACAGCATTGAGCTGCGCCGGATCGATGCGACCGACGAAGGGGAGCTGATGGCGCTCGGCGAGGGGCGGTTCGACGCGGCGGTGTGCAGCATGGCGCTGATGGACATGGCAGACATACGGCCCCTGGCTTCCGCACTGTCGCGTCTGGTCAAGCCGGGCGGGCGGTTCGTGTTCACGGTGCCTCACCCGTGCTTCAACATGGCGTCAGCCAAGCGAGCCGCCGAGGAGGAGGACCGCGACGGGGAGCTGCGGACGGTCTACTACGCGAAGGTCTCCGAGTACATCACGCCAACTGCCGGACTTGCGGTCGGGATACCTGACCAGCCCGCCCCACACTACTACTTCGACCGTCCCCTGAGCGTGCTGTTCAAGACGTTCTTCGACGCGGGCTTCGTGATGGACGCGCTGGAAGAGCCTGTGGCGGAGATGCGCTCGGATAGCGATCGTGCCCTGTCGTGGTCGAGATTCCCAGAGATTCCATCGGTGCTGGCCGCCAGGATGATACTGGCGAGCCCGTAGCCCCGGCGCTCCGGCTACGCCTGCACCAGTCGCAGCCTCACGCCAGCCGTTGAGGACGGGCCTACGATGGACGAAGGGCCGTCTTCCCCTTCGACGATCTCGCCGCATCTCGTTCCGCTCCCCTGCATTGACGCGATGGCGGCCTCGATGTCGCGCGTCTCCAGACCGAGCTCGAACGGCGCTTCACCGTAGTTGCGGACGAAGTCGGCCAGCGCGCCCGGGCCCGACGGCGACTCCAGGTGGATGGAGGCATTGTCGAGGGCAATGCGCCGCCTGACGCCGCCATCCACCGGGGCCGGGTCGCCAGCCTCCACGTCGAGGACATCCTGCCAGCGTCGAGCGGCGGCATCGGCATCGCGGACAGCCAGTGTGACGTGGCGGACGCCCGTCACGACGTTCTCGTGGACGGCCGGGTCCGGCGGCTGGGTGTAGCGCTGGGCGACAGTGTGGTCGTGCTGGATGAGGAAGCACTCGCTCCCGGGCAGCGCGCCGCCCAGGTTGGCGCTTCTCCAGGTGTAGCCGGGCGTCTCGCCCGCGTCCCTGCGGCCCGGCGCCGGGGCGCCTATGTCGACGCCGCGCGAACGCATCGCGTCCACGGTCGCTTCGATGTCGCTCGTGCCCAGCGCGAACATGTACAGACCCTCGCGCGACTCGAGGAACGACGACATGCTCGGGCGGAACGGCGTGGTCGAGGGGTCGTGCACCGCGATCAGCTCCAGGTACTCGGGCCCGAAAACCATGAGGCGATTGTGTGTGCCGCGTCCGGGGTGCCGGCCCTCGGGCGTGACCTTGAACCCGAGCGACCGGTACGAGTCCGCCGCGGACGACAAGCTTCGGACGGCGATGAGTACGTGATCGAGGTAGATGCCGGGTGTCATGACGGCAACAGGGTACCAGACCTTGACCCTGCCCGGTCGGTCGCCTATGTTAGCCCGACCATAGGAACGAGGTCGCTGCCATGAAGGTCACCGGTATCAGGTCGCTCCAGATCGAAGGCGGTTCTTTCATCGTGAAGGTCGAGACCGACGCGGGTATTCACGGGCTGGGCGAGTCGGGCATAAGGTTCTGGGGCCCGTCGATCGCGAAGGCCGTCGAGCACCTCTCCGAGCTGGTCGTGGGCGAGGACCCGTTCAGCACGGAGCGGCTCTGGCAGCACATGTTCAGGGGCGGGTTCTTCCCGGCCGACGGCGTCTATTCGTGCGCGATCAGCGCCATCGACATAGCCCTGTGGGACATCAAGGGCAAGGCCCTCGGAATGCCCGTCTACAAGCTGCTCGGCGGGCCGGTCAGGGACCAGGTGGTCTGCTACCCCCACTGCCAGGGCCCGGATATAGACGCGCTGGTCGAGAACTGCATGAGCAAGGTGGACGAGGGCTGGAAGTTCGTGAGGTGGGGCCAGCCCGAGACATCCGGCAAGTTCGAGGCCCAGGGCGAGGCTGTCCTGGAGCCGGTCGAGTCGATGCGGCTGGCGGTGGAGCAGATGGGACGTGTGCGCGAGGCGGTCGGTCCCGACATCCAGATCTGCTTCGACGTGCACACGCGGCTGGACACTGCGCACGTCACGGCCATGTGCAAGGACCTGGAGCCGTTCAAGCCATTCTTCATAGAGGACCCGCTGCGGTCTGAGAACGCGGGAAGCTACAGGACGCTCGCGCGGGACGTGCGATTGCCCATCGCCGCGGGTGAGCAGTGGTCGAGCAAGTGGCGTTTCCGGGAGGTGATCGAGGAGGAGTTGATCAGCTATGCGCGGATCGACATCTGCAACGTCGGAGGGCTGACAGAGGCGCTGAAGATCACCCACTGGGCTGAGACCCACTACATCGACATAGCCCCGCACAACCCGCTAGGGCCCGTGAGCGCGGCGGCATGCGTGGCCCTCTGCATGGCCTCTACCAACGTGGGCGTATGCGAGATGCCCAAGCAGCCTGGCACCGTCGACACCGACCTGTTCCCCGTGCAGGTCGACTGGTCGGACGGATACGCCTGGGCCCCCGACAGGCCCGGCCTGGGGGTGGAGATCGACGAGGCCGTGGCCGAGTCCCGGGCCGATGACAGCTACGGATGGCCGCCCGTGCTCAGACGCAACGACGGCGCGTTCACCAATTGGTAAACCTCAATGCCCAGGGCCCTGCATGCTATACTTGGGCGACGAGTGACCGCTGGGGAGAACGCAATCGATGACCACAGATTCCGCTGCTACCGCCCTGCCGGCCGGGCGGGCGAGTCTCAGCGGCTTTGTTCGAGGGGCCCTGTTCGTGGCAGCAGCCACGACGATGGCAATCACCCTGTACCTCGTCTTCTTCTACGCTCCAACTGACGCGAACCTGGGCGTCTCACAGCGCATCCTCTACTACCACGTCCCTGTGGCGATTCTCGGCCTGTGTTCCATCGTCGTCGTGGCCGTTGCCAGCGCCCTTCATCTCATAACCAGGCGCGAGGAGTGGGACAGCCTTGCCTACTCCGCCGCCGAGATAGGGGTGCTGCTGACCTCGTTGGGCATCGTCACAGGCGCGATGTGGGCCAAGCCGACCTGGGGCATCTGGTGGACCTGGGACCCCAAGCTGACCCTGACGCTGGTCCTCTGGTTCATATACGTGGGTTACCTGATGCTGCGGGCGTACGGACCCAAGGGTTCGCAGGGCGCGCGGTACGGAGCGGTGGTCGCGATCATAGGGGCGATCGACGCGCCCATCGTCTACTACGCCGCCGAGCTGTGGCGCACTACGCACCCTACCCTCGTGGTCGGACCGGCTGCGGAGTCCGGGGCCATGGACTCGAGCATGGCGGCGGTGCTGCTGGCTTCGATGGTTGCGTTCGTGCTCCTGTATGCCTACGTGCTCGTCGAGAGATACGCGCTCAGGCGCTCCGAAGCGGCGGCAGACGAGCTGTACAGGCGGACGGCGTAGCACTTGCAAAGAGCATCCCAAATCCTCGCCCTGGCCGCTGCCATAGTGCTGTCCGTGGCTCTGTTGGGGCAGACTGGCATTCAGGCACACTTCGACAACCCGCCGGCTCCCCCCGAGGCAGCGGCGCCACAGTCCGACCCTGAGCCGGGCGACGACCCGGACCCGAACCTCGGGTACCTGTTCGGCGTGTACATTGTGACGTGGGCGGGCTTCTTCGGTTACGCGTTCATGATGTCGCGGCGACAGAGGGAGATGCAGAGGGAGATCGCCGCCATGAGGGCGATTATCGAAGGGCAGCGAGAGCAGGAATAGGAGTCCTACCGGCGATGGAGCAGACTACTCAGGCCCCACCCGGCCTCGTCGAACCACGAGAAGGAGCCGAGGGAGTGCTCACGGCCCACAGGGTCAAGGTACTCCTCGCGGCGGCGGTGCTGACGGCAGCGCTCGGCTTCCTTGGGTTCCAGGCATTCCAGAGCGCAACCGCATACTACCTGACCGTGGGCGAGCTGATAGAACGGGGCGCAACCGAGGACGGCCGTACGGTCCGGGTAAACGGGAAGCTGGTAGAGGGGTCGTTCGACCGGCCCGAGGGCTCGACAGTAGCGACGTTCTCACTAACCGACGGCGCCCGGACCATTACTGCCCAGCACGACGGCACCATACCGGACCTGTTCTTCAACGAGCACTCGGAACTCACACTCGAGGGAACATACGGGGACGACGGGCTCTTCCAGAGCCACTTCGTGACAGTCAAGTGCCCGTCCAAGTACGTCGCCGCTGAGTAAGCCTATCCCCAGGTCTCTCGCTGGATGCGGTTTCGGACGTAGCCGCGGAGCGACGGCGGCGCCTGCTCTCGCTCGAATGACCCAAGAAGGCCGATGGTCGCCTTCAGCGTCTGGACGAAGGCCGTGCAGACGCCGCACTGCGCAAGGTGTGAGGCAATCTTGCTGCGGACGGACCTGTCGACCTCGTCATCGAGGTAGTCCGATGCCAGGTTGCGCACCTCGCCGCAGTCCAACTCGCGTCGTCCGAACAGTCCAAATAGTCTCAAGTCTGCGGGTCCCTCCGCCCAGCTACGAAAGCGCCGCAGGGAACATGCTCCCCGCAAGCCTGCCCTTTCGTTCTATGATGCTCTTCTCTACAATTGGATTCATAGAGGGAGGCCGCAGGCCATGGCTCTCCAGGAAGAGAGTACAGCAGCCGGATCGGGCACCGACTTCGACACCCTGGTCGAGGAGCAGACCGACTTCGTGTACAACGTGGCCCACCGGATGATGGGCAATCCCCACGACGCCGAGGACGTCGTCCAGGACGCCTTCCTCTCCGCATACAGGGCGTGGGACAGGTTCAGGGGCGAGGCGAGGCCGAGCACATGGCTCTACCGCATAACGGTCAACGCCGCGCTCATGAGGCTCAGGAAGAACAAGAAGGGCAGCCAGGTCACGCAGATGGGCCTCGACGATGTTGAGATCGTCGACTGGTCCCAGGTTCCGGAGCGCGGCGCGGCGGATTCAGAGCTCAGGGACAAGCTGTGGGAGGGCATCGGCCTCCTGGCGCCGGACCTGAAGGCTGCCGTCGTGATGCGGGACGTCGAAGGTCTCTCCAACGCGGAGGCGGCAGACGCGCTGGAGATCTCCGTCTCAGCGCTGAAGTCCCGTCTCCACCGAGCCCGCGTGATCCTCCGCCAGCACCTCTCCGACTATCTGAAGGACACACGTTCAGACCCCCTGGCTACTTAGCCTCCCGGCTGCGAACGGACGCTTCTCAGAATCGAGAGTCGACGCCACGCTCTCGCACATCTCCTTTACACCCCGCTTCGGCCATAGATATAATTGATAGGCTGTAGCGTCAGTCAGATTTCGCCAAAGCGTCCCCCGGAGCGTTGACCTTGGCCGTCAGAGCCATACTCGAATTCCCCCACCCTGCACTAAGGCGCAAGGCCAAGAAGGTGCGCAGGATCGACAAGTCCGTGCAGCAGTTGGCCGACGACCTTATCGACACTCTGCACGAGGTTGGCGGCGTCGGGCTTGCCGCCAACCAGATAGGAGTGCTTCAGCGGGTGATCGTCATCCATCTCCCCGAGGAAGAGGAGCCCCGGGTGTATGTCAACCCGGAGATCGTGCACCGCGAGGGGGAGAGGGAGATCGAGGAGGCCTGCCTGAGCGTGCCCGGATACCACGGCTACGTTACCAGGGCCATCTGGGTCAAGGCCAGGGGTCTGGACCGCCACGCCAACGTCTTCCGCATCAGGGCCGAGGGCCTGCTGGCCCAGGCCCTTGAACATGAGATCGATCACCTGGACGGCATCCTGTACTTCGACCACCTCGAGGCCCACCAGTCTTTGATCAAGAATGAGGCCCAGCCTGAGATCGCCGAGGAAGAGCCGGCGGCCGTTGGAGGATAACGACCGCCGATCATGATCCAGGTATCCGAAGCCGAGCCGCCTACCATAGCCGCCAACCGGCCCCTCCTACCCAACGCCGCGGAGCCCCTGCGAGGATTCTTCGCGTCCAGGGGACTGACTGCCTACCTGGTCGGAGGCGCTGTCCGGGACGCGCTGCTAGGGAAAGACGGCCTCGACCTTGACATCGCCGTCGAAGGCGATGCCGGACGCATAGCGGCAGACGCCGCTGCCGCCCTGGGATGGATGTCACACCCACTGGACGCCGACCGGCGCATCTTCAGGCTTGCCTCTGCCGGCGGCGGTCCAGGCGTAGACCTTTGCCCCGTCCGGGGCTCCATCGAGAACGACCTCTCACAGCGGGACTTCACGGTCGACGCCATGGCCATGCCAATCTCGGACGACCCGGCCATCATCGACCCTCACGGAGGCGCTCGAGACATCGACAGGAAGCTCATCCGAGCCCTGTCGCCGCGTGTTTTCGCAGACGACCCGGGGAGGCTGCTCAGGGCCGTGCGACTCGCCGCACAGCTCGACTTCGACATCGACTCCCCTACGCGCTCCTGGATGGGCCCCAACGCTGGCCTGGTCTCATCGGTCGCACCCGAGAGGACCAGGGAGGAGCTGCTCAGGCTCCTGGGCGGCAGGAACACGGTCCGATGGCTGAGAGAGATGGACGATCTGGGCCTGCTCTGCCGCATCGTGCCGGAGCTCGAGGAGGCCAGGGGCGTCGATCAACCCAAGGAGCACTACTGGGACGTATTCGACCACTGCATAGAGACGACGGGGCAGGTCGAAAGGCTCCTGCAGTCCGACGATTGCACCGATTTTCTCGGTGACGACATCCCCGTGGAGGCCCGCAGCCACTTCGCCCGGCACGGGAGCGACGGTCACAGCAGGCTCAATCTGCTAAAATTATCCGGATTGCTTCATGACATATCCAAGCCCGCGACTAAGACCGTCGAGCCCTCGGGGCGAATACGGTTCTTCGGACACCATACCGAAGGCGCTGAAGTTGCGGGAAACATTCTTAGGAGGCTGAGATTCAGCCGGGCGGGAATCGACCTTGTCAGCAAGATGGTCG
>DAOULA010000093.1:0-4290 GCA_034420735.1 Dehalococcoidia bacterium | reverse complement strand
GCCCTGAGCTTGCCTGTCCTGAGGCTCTCCTGAGCTTGCCGAAGGGCCCCGTCGAAGGGTCGAAGAGCCTGCCCCGTACCCGATACGGGGGCAGAGCCCAGCCAATTCGGTTAATCAGAGGTCCCCTAGTTGGCGGAATCGGGGACGGATACCCCGTGTTTGAGGCGCCCGCATTGCCCGGCGGCTTTGCCGTGCGGCGGGCTGCAATCACAGCCGGTGTATGGCGCGCAGCCGCGGGGTTGGACTACTATGAATGTGTTCGTTGACTGGCAACGCACCCATGAAGATACTCGGCATAGAGACCTCGTGTGACGAAACGGCCGCCTCCGTGGTGGAGGATGGGCGCAGCATCGTCTCGAACGTAGTCGCTTCCCAGGCGGCGCTCCACGCGCAATTCGGCGGCATAGTCCCCGAGGTGGCGTCCCGGCAGCACCTCGTGACGCTGGTCCCTGTCGTGCGCCAGGCCCTCGACGATGCCGGTCTGGCGCTGGGCAAGCTCGACGGCATCGCCGTCACGAACGGCCCCGGGCTCGCGGGGTCGCTGCTGGTAGGCGTCAACGCCGCGAAGGGGCTGGCCCTGGCCGAGGGGCTTCCCATAGTCGGCATCAATCACCTGGAAGGGCACGTATATGCAGCCTGGCTTGAAGATGCCGACCCCGAGACCGAGCCCGGCTTCCCGCTCCTGTGCCTGATCGCATCCGGAGGGCACACCGACTTGGTACTCATGCGCGGGCACGGCCAGTACACGCTGGTAGGTCGTACGCGCGACGATGCCGCCGGCGAGGCCTTCGACAAGGCGGCCCGGGTGCTGCGGCTGGGGTTTCCGGGCGGCCCTGCCATCCAGAAGGCTGCCGAGTCGAGCGCCGGCACGGAGCCGAAGCTGCCCAGGCCGCGTGTCAGGGACTCGCTGGACTTCAGCTTCAGCGGGCTCAAGACGGCCCTGGTCAGGCGGGCGGAGGAGAGAGGGTGGTACCCGCCGGCGGAGGGCTCGGAGCTGGACGAGGGAGAAGTGGCCGAGATGGCCGCGGCGTTCCAGGATGCCGTGGTCGACTCCATCGTGGCCCGCGTCGTCGAGGCCGTCCGCAAGTACCGGGTTCGGGGCGTTGTCCTCGGCGGCGGCGTCGCGGCCAACACGGCTCTGAGGCGCGAGCTCTTGGCGGCATCCCCGGTCCCCGGGATCGTCCCGGCTCCGGCGCTCTGCACCGACAACGGGGCGATGATAGGCGCTGCGGGCTGGTTCCACCTGAGGGGCGGCTCGGAGTACCAGTGGGGCATGGACATCGAGCCCCGGCTGCGGCTCGGCTGAGCGCCCTCGGAATGCCCGTCAGCGGGGCGCGAATCTCCGGACGTTTGGCGCAGCCCTGTCCTTGAGCTCGAAGAGGCGGGTTGTCAGGGCTTGGATCTGGGCGCCGGCCTCGCCTCCCGCGTCCTCGATGGAGATGCCGATCTGCTCCTGGGCCGAGCGAAAGGTGGCCCGGACGCTGTCGTAGCCCCACAACCTGTCGGCCGCCAGGTAGATCCCCATTCCCGCCAGGACTACACCTGCAAGGGGCGAGAATACGGGATGGTCCAGTATCGTCCAGACAACAGCCGCGACGAGCAGCGAGGCTGCCGTCCAGGCAAGCCCTGTGAGGCTCCTTCGTCTCATGTTCGTCACCTCCACCGAGGTGACGTCGGCAATGGCTACGAAGGAGGCCGTGCGGCTCCGTCCTTCCGCCCCGATGTGTATCAGCCGTCTGTCCGTCAGTACGAGGGTGGCGGAGCGGTCCTTTCCGCGCATGCCGTCCAGGCTGATGGTAGAGTCCACCTGCTCTCCTTCGAGCAGGGAGATGCCGCCGGCGGGGTGTGAGTCCTGTGCCGCTGCGCCGAGTATGCCTAGCCCTCCGCTATGACCTGCCTCTGACTGGATGGTAACACGCAGTGGACTGCAGGCCAAACGATTTGCACCCCCCCCCAACACCGCTTACGCAATCGCGCTATATCTGTCGGGTGTCACTCTGTAGGGGCGGGTTTGAAACCCGCCCTCGCCTTGCCTACGGCCAGCGTAGCCACAAGGTGGTGGACTTGGGATCCTCGAAATCCACCACCCACGCAGTCTGCGCCATATCCACCAGGCGTGACCTGGTCGGGGCGGACCCACGTGTCCGCCCGCAGGGCAGAGAGCGAATTGGAGCCGGCGCATCCATCGATTCTCGACTGTTACCGCCTATTGCCCTCAATGGACTGTTTAGAAGCCGGTGTGCTATTCTCTAGCCCGCCCTGTGGCCCCTTGGATTCAGGGCTCTTTAACTTCCCTCGGAGCGTCAATTTCATGGAACGACCCATATTCAAGCCCATTGGAACGCCGGAGGTGGAGCTCGACACACCGGCATTTGTAGTCGACGTCGAGAAGCTGGACCAAAACATAGAGACTGCGGCTTCGTTCTTTCGCGACAGCGACGCAAGCCTTCGCCCACACGTCAGCGGGCATGGCAGCCCGACGGTAGCCCACAAGCAGCTGGCTGCCGGCGGCACCGTCGGGGGCCTGGCAACCGCGACTGTGGGCCAGGCGGAGGTGTTCGCCAGGTACGGGTTCGGCGACTTCTTCGTCGCGAACGTGGTTGCGACCCCCCTGAAGGCCAGGCGCCTGGCAGCCCTGGCCCAGGCCGCGAAGGTCACCGTCGGCGCAGACAGCGTTGCGGGGATCGGCGTCCTGTCGAAGGCTGCTTCGGCCGCCTCCGTGACGCTGAACGTGGCCGTATACGTCAGCACCGGCCAGAACGGCATGGGCGTTGGACCCGGCGACGCGGTCGAGCTGGCGCGGGCAGTCGACGGGGCTGACGGGCTCGCATTCGCCGGCCTGATGACCTACGAAGGCGCGATGCTCGACAGCAGACGGGACGAGCTCGAGGCTGAGTCCCTCAAGTGGGCAGGCGTCATGGTCGACACCAGGGAGGCCGTCGAGGCCGCGGGCTTGAACGTGGACGTCCTGAGTATTGGCGGCACCCACAACTACGAGATCGTAGGAGCCGTCGACGGCGTGACCGAGGTGCCGGCGGGGTCGTACGCCCTCATGGACGAGAAGTACAGGGCGCACCGTCCCCAGTTCGAGAGCGCGGGCAGGGTGATGACCTGCGTCACCAGCATGCCGGAACCCGGCAACATCATCACGGACGGCGGCCGCAAGGCCATCGGCGGCGACGCGGGCAACCCGGGCGTGGAGGGCGTCGAGGGCGCGGTGTGCCGCGGGCTCAGCGCCGAGCACGGCGGCATACAGGTGCCCGAGGACCTCGACCATGGGCTGAATCTCGGCGACAGGATCTGGTGCGTGCCGATGGACGTTGCGGGCTCCGTAAACGTTCACGACTACATGTTCGCCATACGGAACGGCGCGCTCGAGGCCGTCTGGGACCTGCCCGCGCGGGGCCACTACCGCTAGACAGGGGGCGCACGGATGAAGTCTTACGGGATGGCCCTGGACCTGAAGGACGACCCGGCCGTCATCGAGGAGTACCTCGAGTACCACCGCAACGTGTGGCCCGACGTGATCGAGGGGCTCAGGGGCCTCGGAATCACGAAGATGAAGATCTTCATCAGCGGCAACCGGCTCTTCATGTACCTGGAGACTCCCGACGACTTCGAGCCCGTCCGCGACTTCGCAAAGTACATGGAGACGGGGCGGGCGAAGGAGTGGGACGACCTGATGCGCACCTTCCAGCAGAGGGCGCCTGCCGCCAGGCCCGGCGAGTGGTGGACTTCCATGAAGGAAGCCTTCGACGTCGACTGGTTCGACGGGGATTAGCCGCATGTCCCAGGTAACCGTAGACAGCCACCACCACCTGTGGGACCTAGAGAAGCTCCACTACGCCTGGATGCCGCCGGGCGACAACGTCCTGAAGCGGAGCTACCTGCCCGATGACATGCGCCCTCTGCTCGCGCGGAACGGCATAGACAAAACGGTCATCGTGCAGGCCCACGAGTCCCTGGACGAGGCGAGGTGGCTGCTGGACCTGACCACGACCGAGGACTTCATAGCGGGCGCGGTCGTCTGGATCGACCTCGTCGACCCGGGAGTGGGCCGCGTCCTGGACCAGCTGATGCGGCACCCCGGGCTCGTCGGCGTTCGACACGGGGTCGAGCACGACCCCGACCAGGAGTGGCTCACCCGCCCGGAGTCGATACGCGGCCTCAGGGAGCTTGCGGAGCGCGGCATCAGGTACGATGTGCTCACCAGGCCCCACCAGCTCTCGCAGGTGCCACCCATCGCCGACAAGGTCCCGGACCTGAAGATGGTGGTCGACCACATCTCGA
>DAOULA010000092.1:0-16151 GCA_034420735.1 Dehalococcoidia bacterium | reverse complement strand
GGTCTGAATAAGAGGCCCCAGAGGATCGTTCGCCCTGAGGCTCTCCTGAGCTTGACGAAGGGCTTGTCGAAGGGCAGAGCCCAGCCAATTCGGTTAATCAGAGGTTCCCTAGCTCCTCGAAAGCCTCATGCCGACTGCGCCGCCGCCGCCGTGACACACTGCCGCTACTCCAGACTCGAGGCCGCGCTGCTCCAGCGCGTGAAGCAACGTCACCAGTATGCGGGCGCCGCTCGCACCGATTGGATGGCCCAGGGCGACTGCGCCGCCGTGCACGTTGACCCTGTCCCAGTCCCAGTCCAGCGCCTTCCCGTTGGCGACGACCTGCGCTGAGAACGCCTCGTTGACCTCAAGCAGGTCGACATCCTCCATGCTCATGCCGGCCCGCTCCAGGAGTTGGCGAATCGCCTCGGCGGGGGCCTCGAACAGCCTCGCAGGCTCGTTGGCCACAAACTTGTGGTCCTCGATCACCGCAACGGGCTCCACGCCCATCGACCGGGCCGTCTCCTCTCGCGCGATGACCAGTGCTGCGGCCCCGTCGGAAATCTGGGAAGCGTTGCCTGATGTCACGGACGTATGCGGGTAGAAGGGCGCAGGCAGCTCTGACAGGCCCTCGATGCTGGTATCGGGGCGCGGGCCTTCGTCGACCTCGACGGTCGTTGTGCTCCGCCGGCCGTTGGTCACGACCGGGATGATCTCCGCGGCAAAGCTGCCATCCGCCGATGCGGCTGCGGCCCTGCGATTGCTCCTGACCGCAAATCCGTCCTGCTCCTCGCGGGTCGCCTCGAACTCGGTAGCCGTACCTTCGGCCAAAGTACCCATGTGCGTGTCGTTGAAGGAGCAGGTCAGGCCGTCGTGAATCATGGAGTCCGCCATCTTCCAGTCTCCCAGGCGGCGGCCGGACCGGCTCCCCTCCAGGATGTGGGGCGCGCGGCTCATGTTCTCCATACCGCCCGCTACGACGATGTCCGCGTCGCCCGACCGGACCATCATTCCCGCCAGCACAACCGCCATCATGCCCGACGCGCACACCTTGTTGACCGTGAGGGCCGACGAGCCGTCGGGAATACCTGCGCCGATCGCTGCCTGCCGGGCGGGCGCCTGGCCCAGACCGGCGGATAGCACGTTGCCCATGATCGTGTAGTCGACGTCGTCCGGTCCTATGGAGGCCCTCTCGACCGCAGCCTGGATCGCGGCTGCTCCCAGCTCGGTAGCCGGAACGCCGGCTAAAGCCCCGTTCATCTTGCCGATCGGAGTCCTGGCGCTGCCGAGTATCACCGCTCTGGAGTCACCCATGCTAGCCCTCCATCACCTGCTTCACTGCGCCCAGGGCAGCGTCGACGTCGTCGCTCGAAATCTCGTAGTGGGTCACCATGCGGATGCGGCCGTCGATGTTGAAGCAGTGCACGTCTCTATCGGCCAGCGCGGCCACCACCTCGTCCGGCGACCTCTTGCCCGTTTCGAAGAAGACTATGTTGGTCCTGACCCGGTCGGGGTCGACGTCGACACCGTCGATGTTCGCCAGGCCATCGGCGAGCCGTCCGGCGTTCGCGTGGTCTTCGCCCATCCTGTCGACCATGGCCTCCAGGGCGACGATGCCGGCGGCGGCGATGATCCCAGTCTGGCGCATCTCACCGCCCACGATCTTGCGCTGCTTCCGGGCCTCGGCGATGAACTCCTCGCTGCCGCACAGTACCGAGCCAATCGGACAGGCCAGGCCCTTCGAGAGACAGAACGACACCGAGTCTGCAGACTCCACCACCCTCGAGGCGGGAACGCCGAGGGCGACGGCAGCATTGAAGATTCTCGCGCCGTCAACGTGAAGCGCCGCTCCATGGCGCTTCGCCGTCTCGGAGACCGCGGCCGTGTACGAGAGCTCCAACGGCATACCGTTGGTAGCGTTGTGCGTATTCTCGATGCACACCAGGCTCATGCGGCCGCCCGACTCCGCCTCGTCCTTCAGGGCCAGCTCCACGTCCTCGAGTGGGAGCATCCCGTCCTGTTCGTCGGCCATGCGAACCGCTACCTGACCGTAGGTCGGGTGCCCATGGGCCTGGTCCACGCTCCAGGACATGTGGGACCTTTGGCCTATCAGCATGGCGTCGCCCGGGCCAACGTGGGAAAGCGCCGCCACGAGATTGCCCATCGATCCGCTGGATACGAAAAGGCCTGCCTCCATGCCCAGGCGTTCGGCCGCAAGCTCCTGGAGCCGCCTGGTAGTGGGGTCGCCCTCGAGGCCGTCGTCGCCGACCTCGGCTTCGTACATGGCCCGCCTCATTTCGGGCGTGGGATGAGTTACCGTGTCGCTCCTGAGGTCGATTCCGTTCACGTGATGGCCTCCGTGCTCTGGCAGGTCAGCGTCACGCCGGGACTTCCACCCTGCCCTGGTCTGCCTCGATGGCCTGCTCCATGGCAGCTACGGCAACCTCGATCTGGTCGTCGTCCGGCTGGCGCGTCGTCAGGCCCTGCAGGGCGATGTTGGGCACCGTGATGAGCTTCACCACCGGGTTGGACGAATGGAACCCGCTGAACCGTATCAGCTCATAGCTGACCGCCGCCACGACCGGAACGAGCACTATGCGAGATAGCACCAGCCACCACAGGGGATCCCTGCCAACGAAGGTAAAGATCACGATCGCGACGACCATCACAGTTAGCAGGAAAGCCGTGCCGCACCTGGGGTGCGCCGTTGGGTACTGCCGTATCGATTCCGTGTCCAGCGGGTCGCCGTTTTCCTGCGCGTGGACCGTCATATGCTCGGCGCCATGGTACATGAAGACTCGCCTGATCTCGTCCATTCGCCCTATGAGCACTATGTACCCAACGAACAGGCCCAGGCGTATCAGTCCCTCGACGAGGTTGCTGAGTATATCGGAGCCCAGCGGCCCCTCCACCAGGCGGCTTGCCACCACAGGCAGGAGGAAGAATATGCCGATCGCGAATACCATGGAGAAGGTGAGCGTCGCCGCCATCTGGCCCTTTCCTATCTCCTGGCCTTCCGCCTCGGCGCCGACGTTCGCGGAGTACATCAGGGCGCGCATTCCAAGGGTCAGCGTCTCGGCAAGCACCAGCACGCCCCGTAGCACCGGGACCTTCCGCAGCCGGCCGGTGTATAGCTGGCCGAGCGGCTCGCACTTCTTGGCAAGGGTGCCGTCGGGCCTGCGGACCGCGATGCTCGCATGGCGCTGCCCGCGGATCATGACGCCCTCGATTACCGCCTGTCCCCCATATGTAGGTGTGCTGGAAGCCATCTTGTTCGTGGTAGCAAAAAGGGGTGAGATGTTCTCACCCCTTCGGCTGGACCTAAACGGGCGTGCCCCGTCTACTCAAGGTTGAAGCGGCGCTTCAGTCGCTCCACTCTGCCCTCAGTGTCGACGATCCTCTGTTCGCCCGTATAGAACGGGTGGCACTGGTTGCATATCTCGACTCGCAGCTCTTCCTTGGTGGAGCCGGTGGTATACGATGCTCCACAGGAACATCTCACGACCGCTTCCGGGTGGTAGACAGGATGGATGCCGGGCTTCAATTCCGCGCCTCCTCCAGTGGGTAGACGCTCGCCCTCTTCTTGTCGCGCGTCTGATGCTCGAAGCTGACCATGCCGTCGACAAGGGCAAATAGCGTGTGGTCCTTGCCCAGCCCGACGTTCGTGCCTGGCATGATGCGCGTGCCCCGCTGCCGCACGATGATCGACCCTGCCGTCACGTATTCGTTGGCGTAGCGCTTCACTCCGAGGCGCTGCCCCTG
This sequence comes from Dehalococcoidia bacterium, assembly GCA_034420735.1. Lineage (GTDB taxonomy): Bacteria > Chloroflexota > Dehalococcoidia > Lucifugimonadales > CAJWER01. Next base: position 12,410 of record DAOULA010000092.1, on the reverse strand, counting down.
GCTGTCACGGCCGTTCCTGGTGCTTCCGCCGCCCTTCTTATGAGCCATTGGTGCCCTGCTCCCCGGAACCGGCGTAGGAGATGCCGGTTACCTTCAATTCGGTGTATGACTGCCTGTGTCCCGTGCGACGGCGGTACCGGACCTTCGACTTGTACTTGAAGACGACGACCTTCTTGCCCCGGCCGTGGCCCACGACCTCGGCGGTGACGCTCGCGCCCTCCACCGTGGGCGAGCCCAGCATCACTTCGCCGTCGCGGGAGATCATCCGCACGTCGCCGATCTCGACCTGGCCGCCGTCAGCCTCGTCGATGGCCTCCACGCGGATCGTGTCGCCCTCGGCCACCCTGTACTGCTTGCCGCCTGACTCGACTACTGCATACGTTGACATTGCTTCACCCTGCCGTCCATTGTAGCGCGGCCCGTTCACATAGCACAAGCGAATCTGATCGGGCCCGGCTCCGATCCCCTCTCCAGGGCAGATCGCCGGCTCCATGATGACCCTGCCCAATTGCCCCAGCGCCACAGCATCTCTATGCTCTAATGGCGACGCCGTGGAGGTGTACTTGCCATGAGCGCAAATGGGCCAAACATACTATTCATCCTTGCCGACGACCTCGGGTGGGGAGACGTCGGATACCATGGCTCCCCCATACGCACGCCCAACGTCGACAGGCTGGTGGAGACCGGTGTCGAGCTCGACCGCCACTACGTTCAGCCGATGTGTACGCCCACCCGGGCCGCGCTGCTGACCGGACGATACCCAAGCCGGTTTGGGCCCCACGCAACGGTGCCGTCCAACCACCCCGTCATGTCCGACGGCTACGAGACCTTCGCGTCCACACTGCGCAACGGTGGCTACGAAACGGGCCTGTTCGGGAAGTGGCACCTGGGTTCCGCGCCTCCGCATGTGCCGAACGCCTTCGGCTTCGACTGGTCGTACGGCAGCCTGGCGGGCGGTGTCGACCCATACAACCACCGTTACAAGAGCGGCCCCTACTCGCGCACCTGGCACCGGAATGGAGAGCCCACCGACGAGCGAGGCCACGTCACCGACCTTATAGTCGACGAGGCCGTCGAGTGGATGGAGTCGCGGGACAGCCCCTGGTTCTGCTACGTGCCGTTCACCGCCGTCCACGTGCCGGTGAAGGCGCCCCAGGAGTGGCTGGACCGCTACGGACCCGGCGAGTACGACCCCGATTCAGGCAAGGACCGGTCCTTCCGGGAGTACGCCGCATACGCCAGCCAGATGGACCACGCGGTGGGCCGTCTCGTCGAGTCCCTGCGCCGCACCGACCAGATAGCGCATACGCTCGTAATCTTCACTTCGGACAACGGCGCGATTGAGAGCGACATCCGTGGGCAGTCCAGCCTGTACCCCGGCCACCAGGAGCCGTCGCCCAGACTAGGCAGCAACCTTCCCTTGCGAGGCAAGAAAGGCCAACTCTACGAGGGCGGAATCCGCACGCCTTCGGTCATTAGCTGGCCCGGCACACTACAGACCGGCAGGGTCACCGACCCCATGCACGTCGCCGACTGGATGCCGACCCTCACCCGCCTGGCGGGGTGCGAACCCGCCGACGACCCGCATTGGGACGGCATCGACGCAGGAGCATCCCTCGGACTCTCCTCAGGCTCGACCTCGGAGGACAGGACCATCTACTGGTGTTTCCGGGCCAACGAGATGGCAGTGCTCTCGGGAGGACTGAAGCTGATCGCTCGTGAGCTGGAAGCGGGCAGATTCGAGGACATAGAGCTGTACGACATAGACGCCGACCCCTACGAAACGACAGACCTGGCGGCAAAGCGGCCCGGAGCAGTCCGTGACCTGCTGGAACTGATGAGAGGGGAACGGCGAAATGACGGCAGCGCCGCCAGACCGGACGCAGCCGAGGCGCAGCCGGTTTGATGTTGGCACGCAGGCGATCTCTTCCGCAAAGTCAGGGCGGAGTGCAAGATGTGCGGTAGATACAGCCTGATAGCGGACCTCGGGGACCTCGCGAGGCGCTTCGAGTTCGACGGGGACTTGCTTCGTTTCGAGTCGGCGTACAACATCGCCCCCACGCAGGACGTACTCACTGTAGTGGGCGGCGAAGCGAGGCGCGGCGGCTTCATGCGGTGGGGCCTCGTCCCTTGGTGGGCCAAGGACCTGTCCATCGGAAGCCGGATGATCAACGCGAGGGCCGAGACGGTCGCGGAGAGACCCGCATTCCGGGACGCGCTTAGGCAGCGCAGGTGCCTTGTGCTCGCGGACGGCTTCTACGAATGGCAGAGGACCGGGGCCAGGAAGAGGCCGATGCGCGCCGTCTTGCGCACCGGGGAGCCGTTCGCGTTCGCGGGGCTATGGTCGGTGTGGAAGGACCCGGACGGCAACCGCATCCCTTCATGCACCATCATCACCACGGCCACCAACGACCTTCTGAAACCCGTCCACGACCGGATGCCGGTGGTCCTGCCCAGGCAGATGGAGCCGCTCTGGCTGGACCCCGCCATCGAAGACCCCGACATGCTCGCCAGCGTCCTCGTCCCCTACCCCGACGAGGCGATGGAAATCTACGAGGTGTCGGACCTCGTCAACTCAGCGGCCAATGACGGGCCCGAGGTCATCGAGCCGGTGGGACAGCCACCCAGCACACTGTTCTGAGCATGACAGACACACCGGCCGTCGGCTCGTCTAGTCTACTGGCCGGCCGCCAGCCTTTCGAAGCCCCACTGCGCCACACGCAGCCCAATCGCTACGGCAGCCAGACCGACTGCGACCTGCAGCACCACGTTGGCTGAAGCGGCAAGGTAGGCGCCGTCGCGAACGAGCTTGATGGTGTCGATCCCGAAGGCCGAAAAGGTCGTGAACCCACCCAGCACGCCAACCACCAGGAATGCCTGCGCCTCGGAGCTCAGTGGCTGCCGGGCCTCGGCGTACCCGGCGACGAGACCGATCGCGAGGCAACCCGCCGCGTTCACCGCCAGGGTGCCGTAGGGGAATTCGCCGCTGCCTGAGGCCCCCTGGACCCAGGTCGACACGAGGTAGCGCAGCGAAGCCCCAATCAGGCCCCCCGCCCCTACCATCAGGAGAACCAAGCTCGGACCTCCTTCTGAGACTTGGCCGGTCGCCCGACCCTGAAGGCTATCGCCGCTTCGACCGGCCCCGCTTCTTCGGAGGGCGCGCGGCCTCGTAGATCCGAATCCACTCGTCGACAGGCGTTCGCGCGACAGCCTCACCTATGAGTTCGAGCGGCAGGTGCTCGAGCTTCCTGAAGCGGACGCAGGACTTGCCCATGTCCAGCCTCTTGCCGGTGGACTTGTAGCTGTCCACGAACCATCGCTCCGTCTCTGCGTCGCTGTAGATGTTCATCAGGTGGACAGAGACGTAGCTCTTCTCCGATGCGATGCCCGCGTAGCTCAGGGGATGCCCGTTGTAGGTGTTCGGATACCTGTCCAAGGGCACCGAGTAGGCGATCATGCCGAAGTCCATCATCTCCTCGTAGCCATCAGGGAGATTAGCGAGGATGACCTCCCTCACAGCGGAGACGGCCTCACGACGCTCCGGGGTCAACTCCTCGAGGTACTCGGATACAGTAGTAGCGCCGCTTTTCACGCCGTGGCCTCCTTCGCCAGAATCGAAGTCAGCGGTAGTTCATTGGTTTGTCGCATCAGTGGTCCACCTTCAGGATGCTCAGGAAGGCCTCCTGCGGTATCTCTACCCGCCCCACGCGCTTCATGCGCCTCTTGCCTTCGGCCTGCCGCTCCAGCAGCTTGCGCTTCCGCGTGACGTCGCCGCCGTAGCACTTGGCGAGCACGTTCTTGCGCAGGGCCCGCACCGTTTCGCGCGCGAACACCTTGCTGCCGACCGCCGCCTGTATCGGCACCTCGAAGAGCTGCCTGGGTATCAGGTCCTTCAGCCGCGTTACCAGCTCCTTGCCCCTGGGATGCACCATGTTCCGGTGCACTATTATGGACAGGGCGTCGACCGGCTCGCTGTTCACCAGTATGTCGAGCCTGACCAGGTTCTCTGTCCGGTAGTCGCCGAGGGAATAGTCCATCGAGGCGTAGCCCTGGGTCCTGGACTTCAACTGGTCGTAGAAGTCCACCAGCATCTCTGAGAGCGGCATGGCGAATTCGAGCATGACCCGCGTCTGGGACACACCGGGCTTCCGTCCATTCCCCGCCCCATCGTCCACTGAAGTGCCGTACTGGACGTACTCGGTCTTCTTCAGCTCGCCCCGGCGGTCGGTCACCAGCTCGATCATGGTCCCGATGAAGTTAGCGGGCGTGAGCACGGTAAGGTCCACCCAGGGCTCCTGTACCTCCTCGATCCTGTCGGCGGGCGGGAGCTTGGCCGGGTTGTCGACTTCACGCACCTCGCCATCCGTGGTCAATACCTGGTACGCCACGCTGGGTGAAGTGGCCAGGAGGTTGATCTCGTACTCGCGCTCCAGCCTCTCCTGGACTACCTCCATGTGGAGCAGTCCCAGGAAGCCGCAGCGGAAGCCCGAACCGAGCGCCAGCGAGCTCTCGGGATCGAAGGACAGGGCCGCGTCGTTCAGCCGCAGCTTCTCCAGGGCATCCCGCAGCTCCAGGTAGTCTTCCCCGTCGGCCGGGTACAGCCCGGCGAACACCATGGGTTTGAGCGGCCTGTACGTGTCCAGGGGAGAGTCCGCGCCGCCTTCCGCGAGGGTCAGCGTGTCGCCCACGGGCGCGTCGCCCACGGACTTCAGCCCCGTGGCGATGTAGCCGACTTCTCCCGCCCTGAGCCCGTCCACCCTGGTCGGGTTCGGCTTGAAGCAGCCAACCTCCAGGGTGTCGCTCGTCGCGCCGCTCGACATGATCTTGATGCGCGACCCGGCCGGAGCGGTCCCGTCGAATACGCGGACGTACGCCACGACGCCCTTGTACGGGTCGTACTTGGAATCGAAGATCAGAGCCCGCAGCGGGTCGGAGTCGTCTCCGCCCGGCGGGGGTATCCGCTCCACCACCGCCTCCAGTATTCCATCGACGCCCTTGCCGTCCTTGGCCGACGCCATCAGGATCTCGTCGTCCCTGAACCCAAACGCCTGCTTCACCTCTTCCGCAACCCGCTCAGGCTCGGCCACGTCGAGGTCGATCTTGTTGATAACGGGTATGACTTCGAGGTCGTGCTCGATGGCCAGGTAGACGTTGGCAAGGGTCTGGGCCTGGATGCCCTGGGTGGCGTCCACGATCAGGAGCGCCCCCTCGCATGCCGCCAGGCTGCGTGAGACCTCGTAGGAGAAGTCGACGTGCCCCGGCGTGTCTATCAGGTTCAGCTGATAGCGTTCGCCCGACTGCGCCTCGTAGTCGAGCCGGACTGCCTGGGCCTTGATGGTGATGCCGCGCTCCCGCTCCAGCTCCATCGAGTCGAGGTGCTGCTCGACCATCTGCCGGGCGTCGACGGCGCCTGTGATCTCCAGCAGGCGGTCGGCAAGCGTCGACTTCCCGTGGTCGATGTGAGCGATGATGCAGAAATTGCGGATGTGTGTGCGGTCCACCATCCGATGGTAGCATACCGACAACTCGCCCTATGGTAGGATTGAGCCAAGACAGACACTCAGGAGAAGACTCATGGGGGATGCAGTTCGAAGGGCGAAGGCGGTTTGGGACGGCGACCTGCTCTCGGGCAAGGGCGTCGTCAGCGCCATATCAAGCGGCGCGTTCAGTGAGATGCTGGTCTCGTGGGCCTCGAGGATCGAGGACTCGGGCGGTCGCACCAGCCCAGAGGAGCTACTGGCGTCGGCCCACGCTTCTTGTTTCTGCATGGCGCTGTCCGCGGGGCTCGGAAGGGCCGGCACGCCGCCGAAGAAGCTGGAGGCCAGCGCCGAAGTCACCTTCCAGCAGATCGAGGGCGGCTGGAAGGTCGCGACCAGCTCGCTGACCGTCCGGGGCGACGTTCCGGGCATCGATGCCGAGACATTCGCAGCGGCGGCCGAGGCTGCCAAGGACGGCTGCCCAATCTCGGGCGCGCTAAAGGGCAACGTAGACTTCAGCGTGACCGCGGAGCTCGTGAGCTAGCGTCGCCCTGCGTCCAGGGCTGATAGGAGACTGAGCATGGGAATGCAATACCAGGCATATTCCGTCCCAGACCGGGACAGAGTAAGCGCCATCTATACCGACGCCATGGCGCGCATGTACGGCCTTGTCGCGCTCGGCATAATCACGACCGGAGCGGCGATCTGGATAGGCGACAGGGCCGGCGTCGGAGAGGCGATCTTCAGCTTCGGCATAATCGGCTACCTCCTTGCCTTCGGAGTCCTGTTCGGCACGCTGATCGCCGCGCAGAGAGTCGTAACCGGCGGCAACACCGCCCTGGGCACGGTCCTCTACCTCGCCTTCACCGGCATGGAAGGGCTGCTCCTCTCGCCCATCCTCATGGCCTTCACGACCGAGACCATAGGTATGGCCTTCATGTTGACCGCAGGCGTTTTCGTCGCCATGAGCGCGGTCGGCCTGACCACCAAGCGGGACCTGTCGCGATGGGGCCCGATCCTGTTCATAGGGCTCATCGGCATCATCGTCGTAAGCCTCGTGAACATGCTGCTGATCCAGTCCAGCGGGCTCTTCCTGCTGATAAACCTGGCGCTGCTGCCCTTGTTCCTGGCGCTGACGGTCTGGGAGACGAAGCAGATGAAGGAGCTTGCCCAGCAGGCCGCAGTAGCCGGCGACACCCAGGCCGCCACCCAGGTATCTGTCATGGGCAGCATCGGCCTCTACCTGAACGCGCTGAACATATTCATCATACTGCTAAACCTGTTCGGAATGTTCTCGGACGACTGATCGGGGTATAATCGCGGTGGCCCAGACAGGACCGCCTGCTACTGACAACGAGGAGGCCCAGCCATGAAGAACGGCCACAAGGACCCGGTGCTCGTCGTGGTGCAGCTCACCGGCGGCAACGACTACCTCAACACCGTCGTCCCCTACGCCAACCCCCTCTACCATGACTACCGCCCCACCGTGGCGATCTCCGAGGACAGGGTGCTGCCCCTGGACGACCAGATCGGTTTCCACCCCAAGATGGCCCCGGTCCGCGACCTCTACAACGAGGGCATGGTCGCCATCGTGCACGGCATCGGCTACGCCAACTCGCCGCGCTCCCACTTCCGCTCGATGGACATCTGGCACACCTGCGAGCCGGACACCCTCGGCACCGAGGGATGGCTGGGCCGCGTCACGCGCGACCTCGACCCCGACAAGGAGAACGTCGTCACCGCCGTCAGCATGGGCCCAAGCATGTTCCGCGCCCTCTCGCTCCCCGGCGTGCCCGTGGCCTGCGTAGAGGACCTGGACAGCTACGGGCTGATGACAGGCATCTCGGACAGGGAGCAGAGGGAGCGCATCGTCGACCGGTACAAGCGACTCTATTCACCCGCCATCGGCAGCGGCCCGGTGATGGACTTCCTGGGTCAGACCGGGCTCGACGCCCTCAAGGGCGCAGACATACTGAAGCAGGCGCCCGAGAGCTACTCATCCACCGTCGAGTACGCCGACACGCCCATAGCACGCAAGCTCAAGGGCATCGCGCAGATTCACCTGGCCGGGCTGGGTACGCGTATCTTCTACGCCGACCACGGCAGCTTCGACAGCCACTCCAACCAGCAGGGCATGCTCGACACCCTGTGGGACGAGCTGTCCGCAGCCATTCGGGACTTCTTCGACGACCTCAGGCAGCACAACGCCGCGGACAACGTGCTCATGATGCTCTTCTCCGAGTTTGGCCGCCGCACCCACGACAACGGGTCGGGCACCGACCACGGAGCCGCCGGAGCCGCGTTCCTGATCGGCGAGCCCGTCAAAGGCGGGCAGTACAGCGAATACCCGTCCATCAAGCTCGAAGACCTGGAGCAGGGCGACCCGGTGCCCAACTACGACTTCCGAGGCCTCTACACGACCATCCTGGAGGACTGGATGCGTATGGACCCGGTCCCCATCGTCAACGGCACCTTCGAGAAGCTGGACGTGCTGGCCGCGAGCTAGGAAGAGGCAGGTGCGATGCTCACCCAGGTAGTCGGCAACAGGGTCTACGACTTTTCTCACGCGGCGGGGCGCCGCGACCTCGCCATGGTCATCGGCGTAGCAGTCTCGACGGACGACACCGTGTACCTCCTGACCCGCTCAAGCGAGATAATCCCGGACGCACCGTGGGACCGGACCGGCAGCCCCTCCAAGGTCGGCAAGTACACGGTCGGCCCCGAGTGGGGCACCGAGGAGCTCATTAAGGAGTTCGGCAAGTACGGCCAGGGCGACGGCCAGTTCATCTGGCCCACTGGCATCGCGCTCGACAGCGACACCAACGTCTACGTCACCGACGAGTGGCTGAACCGGGTCGTCGTCCACGACGCAGACGGCAATCTGCAGGGCCACTGGGGCGAGGCGGGCACTGGCCCAGGCGCATTGAACCGCCCGGCGGGCATCGCTTCCGACGCCGGCGACAACCTCTACATCGTCGACGGGGCCTCCCACCGCGTCCAGAAATTCACCTCAGGCGGGACGTACATCACAGGGTGGGGCGAGCATGGCAGCGGGGAAGGACAGCTCGACTCTCCCTGGGGAATCACCGTCGACCACGACGGCAACGTCTACGTGGCCGACCACAAGAACCACCGCGTCCAGAAGTTCGCGCCCGACGGCGCGTACATTGCGACATTCGGCAGCTACGGCACAGGCAGGGGCGAGCTCAACCGCCCCTCGGACGTCGCAGTCGACCCGGACGGCGATGTGTACGTGTGCGACTGGGCCAACAACCGCGTCCAGATATTCACACCCGACGGCGAGTTCGTGACCAGCCTCATCGGCGACGCCCAGCGCATGGCCATGTGGCAGCAGATGATGGTCGACGCCAACGCAGACGTGATAAAGGCGCGCCGCCGCGTCTATACGCTGGAGCCTGAGTGGCGCTTCGCCCTGCCGGTGGGCCTCGAGTACGACCCCCACCGCTCCAGGATCATAGTGGCCGACACCCAGCGGGCCCGCATCCAGATCTACAACAAGCTCGACGACTACATCGAGCCCCAGTACAACCTCTAGCAGAAGCGAGGGCGCCACCCTCCCTCCTTGCCTATGGCTCCACCCAAGGCTACTGAATACCTCGTCGGCCTCGTACGGGAGCTATGCAAGCTGCCGTACGAGACTGAATGGGTCGAATTCAAGACGAGCTACGATAACCCGCAGCGCATTGGCGAGCTCATCTCCGCCCTGGCGAACGGCGCAGCCCTCAACGGCAAACCGCACGGCTACATCGTCTGGGGCATAGAAGATGAGACTCACGCGGTAGTCGGCACCACCTTCTCGTCGGCAACGAGTAAGAAGGGCAACGAGCCGCTGGAGAACTGGCTGCTCAGGAAACTCAGCCCGCGCATTGACTTCCGCTTCCACGAAGTGAAGGTGGAAGGGCGCCGGGCCGTGCTGTTGGAAATCGACCGCGCGTCCCAGAGCCCCGTGGCTTTCGGCAACGAAGAATTCATCCGCGTCGGCAGCGTCACGAAGAAGCTACGTGAATTTCCTGAGAAGGAGCGTGATCTCTGGCGTATCTTCGACACGGTGTCCTTCGAGCATGGCATAGCCGCCGTGCGAGTCAGCGACGAGGACGTGCTGCTCAAGCTCGACTACCCCACCTACTTTCATCTGCTTGAAACACCACTCCCGGATGGCCGAGCCGCGATCCTGGACTCACTCCAACAAGACCAGTTGATCGAGCGGTCCGACGCGGGCGGCTGGAACATCACTAATCTGGGCGCCATCCTGCTTGCTAGGAAGCTGGGCGACTTCCCTGGCCTCAATCGCAAGGCCATGAGGATCGTCAAGTACAGTGGAGCAGGGCGCATCGACGCCTCTACGGAACGCGAAGACGCCACGGGATACGCCGTCGCCTTCACGGGAATAGTCGACCACATCATGGCCCTCGTACCCTCTAACGAGGTGATACGGCAGTCCCTGCGTACGACCGTGCCTATGTTCCCCGAGATTGCCGTGCGCGAGTTGGTGTCAAACGCGCTCATCCACCAGGACTTCTCCATCACCGGAGCAGGCCCCATGGTGGAGATCTTCGACGACCGCATCGAGATCACCAACCCCGGCGAGCCGTTGGTGGACACGCGGCGCTTCGTGGACACGCCGCCAAAGTCGCGCAATGAGGTCCTGGCATCGCTGATGCGCCGATTTCGTATCTGCGAGGAGCGGGGCAGCGGGATTGACAGAGTCGTCGCAGAGGTGGAGAAGTTCCAGCTCCCCGCTCCGTTGTTCGAAGCGCCCGGAGATTCCACCAGGTCCGTGCTGTTCGCCCACAAGACCCTATCTGCAATGGACAAGGCCGAGCGTGTTCGGGCCTGCTACATGCACGCCTGCCTGCGCCATGTAACCGGACGGCCCATGAACAACACTTCCCTACGAGAGCGTTTCGACATATCCAAGGAGAGCGCCGCCCAGGCGTCGAGGCTGCTCAGGGAAGCGCTGGACTCACAGGTCATAGTAATACGAGACCCCGAAGCTGGAACCAGAAGCCGGACCTATCTGCCTTTCTGGGCAGCTTCTCGCAACCACAGCCCAGTTGCCTGACTAGGCGAAAGTTCCCCACGGAGTCCCCAGAGAATTTTGTTTGACCGTTGTTTGACTGAAGTCCCCCCCGGTGGATTTGCTTGACCGTTGTTTGACTGGGTTCCCCCGGTGGATTTGCTTGACCGTTGTTTGACTGGGAATCCCCAGAGAACTTGCTTGACCGTTGTTTGACTGGGGTTTCCCCGGTGGATTTGCTTGACCGTTGTTTGACTGAGAGTTCCCCTTGTGGATTTGCTTGACCGTTGTTTGACTGGAGTTTCCCCGGCGGATTTGTTTGACCGTTGTTTGACTGGGGCATCCCCGGTGGACTTGCTTGACCGTTGTTTGACTGGGTTCCCCCTGTGGATTTGCTTGACCGTTGTTTGACTGGCTCCTACATCCCTACGCGCACTGGGGGTCGTTGGGGTCCCAGCGCTGGAACCCCGGATTCTCTGACTCCGCGAGTCTGGCGCGGGCCTCGCGCCATAGCTCCGCCCACTCGTCCGCGTCCCGCAGCTCCGAGTCGGGGTTCGCACGGCTGCGTGCAACGAACCCTGGGAACCACGGCCTGCCCGTCGCGTCGCCCGTCCGGTTGTAGCGCAGGTCGAAGCTCCACCTGATCTCGTCGCTAACGTTGGGCAGCGACGCGTGCATCGTCAGCCTGTCCATGAACAGTACGTCGCCCTTCTTCATGGGAACGGGCACCCGCTCGCCAACCAGGTGGTCCTCAGGGATCCCCTGCTTCTTGGGATCGCCCGTATAGCAGTGCAGCCCCAAACCGCTCTCGTGGCTCCGCTTACCCACGACCAGGCAGCTATTCTCCTCGGTGGCGTCCGTGACCGGCAGCCAGACCGTCAGGATGTCCGTGTCGTCCGCCTCATCGGTCACCACGCCCAGGTCCTGGTGCCAGAAGGTGCGGCCCGACAGCGACCCCATCCTGGCAGACTCGGGCAGGAAGCTCTCTGGCGGCTTGATGCGGACGTGCTGCACAGGGTTCGAGAAGATCTCGGGGCCGATGAACTGCTCGACGGCGTCCAGCAGCTTCGGGTTCCTGAGAAGATCGAACACCGCGGGCCCGTGGTGCATTGGGGTGGTGGGCTCAATGCCTTTCTGCGGCAGTGAGATGTCGATCGAGCCGGAGTAGGAGCCCTCGGTCTCGCGGGCGATATGGCTGAGGCGCTCCCCAAAGGGCAAGTCCTCGTAGGCGCTGCTCAGTGTGCCGTCCGAATGCCACTCCCTCGCGAGGCGGTCGAGCAGCCCGTCATACTCGTCGACCACGGGCTGGAGGTCGTCGTCCGGGTCCAGGATGCCCTCGCCCACGAAGTAGCCTTCCTGCTCGAACTGCTCCAGGTTCGCCTTGGTAATCGTCATCTCCAGCTCCTGAATGTTGAATACGGGGGAGGTTATAGCACCGAATTGCCGGCGGTCAATCCGCCCTCGCCGCCCCTTCTCAGAATCTTGTTCATCCTTCTGAAGGCACGCTTACGCCCTCACATCCGTGCCATGGTTCAACGACTGAACGCCCGCTCCAGCTTCGACAACGCCGTGACCATGTCACCGATCTCCTCCTCGCCCCAGCTGTCGTGCACGGGCAGCTTCATATAGTCCCTCATGACCGCATCGGCATTCGGGCACGGGAACTCGCGGTCGCCGTCCCCGCGGTAGTCGGCCGACGCCCACGGATACCGGCTCGTCCCAAACACCCGCCGGTGTTTGAACCACTCCATGCGGTGGGGCATGAGTCCCCATCCGATCTCGGTCGCCGGGACACCCTCTGCCGATAGCGCCTCCACGAAGGTGTCCCTGTCGCAGTGCAATCGCTCTGCATTGACCCTGACGGGCAGCCACCAGTACGACGGCGAAGCGCCGGG
>DAOULA010000091.1:0-3309 GCA_034420735.1 Dehalococcoidia bacterium | reverse complement strand
TCTACGCTTCTAAAGACCCGGCGTCCTTTGCCGAAGAGGCCCGCCAGGCTGCCCTGGGCTACCGCAGTCGGATAGACGACGTACTGTCCGAGGAGGGTTGGGAATGGTGATGGACCTGAGCCTTGGAGACGTGGTTCGGCTCCGAAAGCCGCATCCCTGCGGTGGGCTGGACTGGGAAGTCGTGCGGCTCGGTGCGGACATCAGGATCAGGTGCCGGACATGCGACAGGTCCGTGATGCTTGCAAGGTCCGAGCTCAAGAGGCGGACGAAGAGCGTCGTTAGCGCTCGCCGGACGCTGGCCGAGCGGGCAGTCTGACCTGCCGCCGGTGCTTTGAGAAGGTAGCCCGTCTGTTTGACACCCTTTCCGCGACGGCCTTACAATCTCTGAGCGTCGGTACGTAGGAGGGCCTCGATGACAGAGCAATCCATGACCGAGATGGTGATCGACAGCATTCGCGTCAACATCGTAAACTACCAGCAGCGCGTAGTTATCCTCAAGGTCAAGGAAACTAATCGATTCCTCCCCATCTGGATAGGCTCCTCCGAGGCCGACTCCATAGCCCTCAAGCTACAGGATATTCCCGTAGCGAGGCCTCTCACCCACGACCTCCTGCAATCGACGATTGCGACTCTCGGCGCCACCGTTAGCCGCATAATCGTGTCGGACCTCACGGACGACACCTTCTTCGCCAAGATAGTGCTCCAGGTAAACGGAGCGTCGCTGGAGGTCGACTCGCGCCCAAGCGACGCGCTGGCGCTCGCGGTACGGACGGAAGCGCCCATTTACGCACACGACGAGGTGATCGAGCGGGCCGCCGTGCAAATGGATGAGGAAGGGAACCCCGTATCCGCACAGGAAGAAGAGGAACAGGGCCCCCAGCCCCTTCGCGAGGAGGAGCTGAAGAGCCTGTCGGCCTTCACGGACTTCGTCTCCACCCTCGACCTGGACGACATCGGAGGCGGGGGAAAGGCCCCCTCGGACGCCGAGTCCGGCAAGTAGCAGGCGCCCGGGCGGAAGCCCCGACAATCGGACTGGCAGGCCGGTGCGCTCCTTGACACCGTACTGGCGTGGTGCTAGTTTAGGGATGGTGGATTGGCAGTCACGGAGGGTGGCTGCCAATCGCTTGTCTGACTGGGAGGCCCCGCTTGCCAAGATACGATTACCAGTGTGAAACCTGTGGGCACGAGTTTGAGCTCCGGCAGAGCTTTTCTTCGGAGCCGGTGGCAGACTGCACCGAGTGCGGCGGCACTTCCCGGCGGCTCATTCGCGCGGTCCCGGTCGTGTTCAAGGGTTCCGGCTTCTACGTGAACGACTACGGCAAGGGCTCGAACGGCCGCTCCCGGTCCAGCTCGGACGATTCCTCCGAGAAGAAGGACACCTCCGGAAGCGCCAAGAGCGAGGCAAAGTCCGAATCGGGCACGAAGGCGGAGTCCAAGAAGGAGAAGGTCTCCTCGAGCTAGGGGAGCCGTTCCAATGCGGGCCCTCCTTCAGCGGGTAACCGGCGCGTCGGTCACCATCGACGGCGAGACTGCCGGGTCCATCGGGACTGGCCTGGTCATCCTCGTCGGAATCTCCCGCGACGACACCGAGGCCGAGGCTGCCCACATAGTGGACAAGGCCGTCAACCTTCGCATCTTCTCCGACGACGAGGGCAAGTTCCAGCACTCTGCCCTGGACATCGACGCGGACCTCCTTGTGGTGAGCCAGTTCACCCTTTACGGCGACACGCGCAAGGGGCGCCGTCCAAGCTTCACCAAGGCCGCCTCCCCGGCGGACGCGGAGTCCCTCTTCGCCAGGACGCTGGAGCTCTTTAGAGATACCGGGCTTACCGTGGAGACAGGCCGCTTCCAGGCGTACATGGACGTTGCCCTGCAAAACGACGGCCCCGTAACCATCATGCTCGACACCGCCGACCGCGATCGCCCCAGGCGCAGCTAGCCTGTAGAGCCGAATGGCCGGCGGGAAGCAACAAGAGAGCCGCTACTCCTAGCGATGGACCGCGTGACGATAACCATCGATACGGAGGGCGGGTCGCGGCCCAGCGAGATCCTCGCCGACCTGCGGGCTGCTGCCGAGACGCTGTACTTCCCGATGAGGCTCGTCGGATTCTGGGACAGTCGGGCCGACATCCACCTCTGCCCGCAGGAAGAGCGGCGCCAACCGTGTCCCCATAGGTTGCCGGCCGGCGACGCCGACCGCATAGACTACGAAACGACCATCTCCAGGGAACGCAGAGGCAGCCTCCAGGTCGTATTCCCGCATGCTGGGATAGCCATATACCTGGCATGAAGCACCGGGCCACTGGTGTTGCGGGAACTCTCCGCTTATCATGTAGCGGCAAGGCGTCCGTAGACCGCATAGATGAGCTATTCCATACTGAGCATCCTGCGTAACGGCCTGAGCCACCACGAGAAGTGGCCCAGGGCCTGGCGCAGTCCCCAGCCCAAGTCTGAGTACGAGGTCGTGATCGTCGGTGGCGGCGGTCACGGTCTTGCGACCGCCTACTACCTGGCCAAGGAGCACGGCATCACCAACGTGGCCGTGCTGGAGAAGGGCTACGTCGGCGGCGGCAACACGGGCCGGAACACCGAGGTGGTGCGGTCCAATTACCTGTGGGACGAGGCCGCCCATCTCTACGAGTTCTCGCTCAAGCTCTGGCAGGACCTCAGCAGGGACCTGAACTTCAACCTGATGTACTCGAAGCGCGGCCTGCTGAGTCTTGGCCACAGCCACCACGAAATGCGGGATATCGCCCGGCGCGTCTATGCCAACCGCCTCAACGGCATAGACAGCGAGCTCCTGACCCCGGAGGAGGTCAAGGAGCTTGTGCCGATGATCAATATCTCCCCCGAAGCCCGCTACCCGATAGCGGGCGCATCCCTGCAACGCCGCGGCGGCACCGCCCGGCACGACGCCGTCGCCTGGGGTTTCGCACGGGCTGCGGACGCTCGCGGCGTGGACATCATCCAGAACTGCGAGGTCATCGGCATCCGCCGGGAGAACGGCAGGGTAGTCGGAGTCGACACGACTAAGGGCTACGTGGGGGCGAAGAAGGTGGGCGTGGTGACCGCGGGCAGCTCCGGAGTGCTAGCGGACCTGGCCGGTTTCCGGCTGCCGATCGAAAGTCACCCATTGCAGGCGTGGGTGACCGAGCCCATCAAGCCCGTGCTGGACCAGGTGATCATGTCGAATGCGGTCCACGCGTACGTCAGCCAGACGAGCCGAGGCGAGCTCCTGGCGGGAGCGGGTATTGACTCATACTTGGGATACGGTCAGCGCGGCAGCTTCTCGGTCGTCGAGCACGCCGT
>DAOULA010000090.1:0-19101 GCA_034420735.1 Dehalococcoidia bacterium | reverse complement strand
ACCCCCGAGCACAGGGCCGAGGTGGCGGCCTACGTCGACCAGGCCCGCCGGCAGACCGAGATCGAGCGGATGTCGACCGAGAAGGTCAAGACAGGCGTGTTCACCGGCTCGTACGCGATAAACAGGCTGAACGGGGACCGCGTGCCCATCCTGATCGGCGACTACGTGTTGCTCACCTACGGCACGGGAATCGTGATGGGGGTGCCGGCGCACGATCAGCGCGACTTCGAGTTCGCCACGAAGTACGACCTGCCCATCAGGGTCGTCGTCGCGCCGCCGGACTGGGACGGCGGGGAGCTGTCCGAGGCGTACGTGGACGAGGGGACGCAGGTGAATTCCGGCATGTTCGACGGCCTGCCGAGCAGCGAGGGCAAGGAGCGGATGGCCGATCACATCGAGGAGCAGTCCTGGGGCAGCAGGGCGGTCCAGTACAGGATGCGCGACTGGCTGATCTCGCGGCAGCGCTACTGGGGCACGCCGATCCCGATCGTCTACTGCGACGAGTGCGGGACTGTGCCGGTGCCCGAGGACCAGCTGCCGGTGCTGCTGCCCGAGGACGCGGAGTTCCTGCCGACGGGCGAGTCGCCCCTGCAGAGGCACGAGGGCTTTCTGAACACGTCATGCCCCGATTGCGGCGGACACGCGCGGCGCGAGACGGACACGATGGACACGTTCGTCGACTCGTCGTGGTACCAGCTGCGCTTCGCCAGCCCGCACTACGACAAGGGGCCGTTCGACCTGGAGGCGGTCAAGACCTGGAACCCGGTGGACCAGTACACGGGCGGGGCGGAGCACGCCGTCATGCACCTGCTGTACGCGCGTTTCTTCACCAAGGCGATGCGCGACCTGGGGATGCTGGACTTCGACGAGCCGTTCACGCGGCTGTTCAACCAGGGCCATATAATTGCCGAGCACCAGAAGATGAGCAAGTCCAAGGGGAACGTGGTCGCTCCGGACGAGTACGTGAAGACGGTGGGCGCTGACGCCGTCAGGTGCTACCTGATGTTCCTAGGCCCCTGGGACCAGGGCGGGACCTGGAACGAAACGGGCCTGAACGGCATGTCGCGGTGGATGAACCGGTTGTTCGACCTGTGCACGAGGGACGGCGCGGAGCTGGACTCGTCGCCGGTGGACGAGGGAGCGGTGCGCGACCTGGACCGCACGGTACACAAGACCATACGGCGGGTCACCGAGGACCTGGAGAGGTTCAAGTTCAACACGGCGCTGGCCGCGCTGATGGAGTGCAGTAACACGATGGGCCGCGCGTGGGAGGCGGGCTCCGTGAGCTCGGAGGCCTGGGACAGGTCCGTCGAGGACCTGCTGCTGCTGCTGGCCCCGATGGCGCCCCATATCAGCGAAGAGCTGTGGGAGCGGACGGGGCACGATTTCAGCATCCACAGCCAGGCGCTGCCGTCGTGGGACCCCGACCTGGCTACGGACGAGGTGATCACGCTGGTCGTGCAGGTCAACGGCAGGCTGCGGGACCGGCTGGACGTGCCCGTGTCCATCAGCGAGGACGCGGCCAAGGAGGCCGCCCTGTCGAGCCCGCGGGTGGCCGTCCACACGGATGGCAAGCAGGTAGTGCGGGTGATCTACGTCCCCGGCAAGCTGGTCAACGTGGTGGCGAAGTAGTCCTGAGCTAGCCTATCGCCTGCGGAAGATCCGCCGCCGGATCCTGCTGGCGAGGTCCTCCTCGCCAGCTCTCGGCGGAATGAGGACCCAGAGCGCCAGCAGCCCCCCAAACACAGCGGCGGGAAGTGCAGCCTCCAGCCACCAGTCGGGCATCGGGCGCCCTAGCCCGACGCCCGATGCGATGGCGATTGGGAGTACCCGGCCAGCCTAGCTGGCTGCGAACTCAGCCGCACGCCCTGCGTCCTCGAGCCTTGCGGGCGAGTCGGCATCGTGGCCGAGCGCGCCGACTATGAGCCGTGCCGCTTCCTGCACCGTCACCTTGTCGAGGTTGATGGTGAGGTCGAACGAGGTGGCATCGGCGATGTCTCCGCCCCAGAGGTGACGGGAAACCGACTGTACCTCGCCGTCCGCGGCCTTCAGCTGCTTTGCGGCCTCGTCCCCGGCGATGCCCTCCAGGGCCGCCACGGTCCCTGCTCGCTTGTCGAAGGACGCCGCGACCAGCACATTGAGGCTCCCTCCATGCCCGGCGGCGATCCGGTGTGAGCCGTGACCGTGCATGATCACGCCACCCTCTCTGCAGAGCTTCTTGACGACCCCGGTCAGGGCGGCCACGTACTGCTCCTTGGTGAGCTGATCGTTCAGCAGGTCCTGGTCCAGCGAAGGGTCCGGCCTGAAGACGTAGGCAGCGTCGTAGGCGGCCGACCACTCCATGGGCACCACGACCGAGTTGAGCAGCCGCGTCCAGAAGGAGCGGAAGCTGGCCTCGAACCCCTCAAGCTCCGCGGCGGAGCAATTCAGGCGGCCAAGCAGCTCGTCGCGAATCTCGTTGTCCACCAGCCGGCTGCCTAGCATGCTGGCGACCTCGTAGGCCACCTCCTCGGAGCGGCTTCCGGGCAGGCCCGAGATGGTCACGACCTCGCTCGGCCTGGGCCTCTCCTCGGCCGGCTGGCGCTTCGTGTACGCCCGCGCGTCGATCGTCAGGATGTATGCGTTGAGTACGGTGCCATCGGCCCTCGTCCCCAACGCCCGCTTGTCGGACCGCAGGAAGCCGAGCTTTTCGAACAGCCCCAGCGCGGGCAGGTTGTCTTCGGGCACGTTTACCCAGGCCCTGCTCAACTTCAGGGTCGAGAAGACCCGGTCCATGAGAACGATTACGGTCGCGGCGCCGTATCCCTGGTGCCACAGGTCCTTGCGGCCTATGAGCAGGGAGAGCTCCGCGCCCTCCTCGCCGTCGAAGATGATCTGGCACTCGCCCACGTGTTCGTCGATGTCGTTGTAGATGGAGAAGATGAGGCGCTTCGGGTCCCCGAAAATGTGGCGCCACTCGTTGTCGCTCGACTCGAGCATGTGGGCGGGCTCGTAGCTGCGGTGAATCGGCTCTCCCCAGGCATACTGCCCGAACCAGCGGGAAGAGACCTCGGCATCCTCCAACCACCATGCGACCCTGTCGACGTCATCGCGCGAAACCGACCTGAGAGAAATATTAGGGAGCACTTGGTCCACCTCCTTTTAGATTCCCGCACTCGAAAGTGCTTTTTTCTAACCTATCGAGCCAGCCTAACCAAGGACTACAGACACTGTCAATATTGCAGTTTCTTTCATAAGTTCCCCGTCACTACGGGCCACTCCGGGCCACTCCGGCGCCGAATCGTTAGTGAGTGTGGCCTTGATTTGTTGGCAAGTTACCATGCGCTGAAACACAAGAAATTGTTTTCACGTCTTTTGTCTCACTTGAACGCAACGCAAGTGGTGTCCGAGGTCACCAGGACTGATTCCTGTTCAAAGCGGCGCTTATACTCTTCTGATATTTCGTCCAGGAAACGCACCTCGCCGTCTCCAGTGCCGGCCAATATGTAGAGAATCTTCGTGCCTTCCTTTTGGACCGCACCGGACTCCGACTGCCACTGGCCGCGTCCGTCCATCACGGTCAACCCGGCCGGGAAGCGCGGGGTTACGGTGTCGGCCAGGAACTCGTTCCAGGCCTCCTCCGAGACAACCTCCGCGCCCGAGGAGTCGCTTCTGCCGAAGAAGAGGCTGTACTCGGCGAACTCCTCGAAGCCATCGCTGCAGGCCGGCTGCGGCTCGGGGGCGCAACCCCAGAGCGCAGCAAGGACAAGTGTTGCCATTAGAGCACGCATCCAGCCCTCTCCAGGCATAGGAGATCTCAGAGCGCCCGGCGTCCCAGGCATCAGACCAGTCCGTCGAGTGCCTCCTGGGGGCTGACGGCTGGAATCGGGGAGCGTTCGTAGTCGCCGGCGTTCCTGGTCACGATCTGTCTTGCCCCGCAGGCGCGTGCCGCAGCCACCTGCATGGCGTCCTCGAAATATGGCAGCGGGAGCTCGGCGGCGTACCGGACCGCCCCGGTGTCCGTCGCTGCGATCTCCACAAAGCGTGTGAGCTCGGCGATGAAGTCCCGGGCGCTCACTCCGCTGCCTGTTGGCGCCACGAGATAGTAGAAGTTCGACACAGAGTGCCACGCTACACATGCGCTCAGCGGGCCATGCTCGATCCGGTCCAGGAGCTCGGCGGCTGCATCGGCATGCGGAGGCCTGTCGAGGGCAACGTCCACGAGCACGTCGGTGTCCAGGAGCATCATTGGAGATACCTCCCGGCCAGCTCGTCATATCGCGGGGCGCTGCGCTCAGCCGCCTGGAACCGCCCTCGCCACCGCGAGGCGAAGGACTCGTCCCGGTCCTCTGCCACCTCCCGGAGAGAATTCTCGACGATCGACGAGAGGGAGACGCCGCGGGAGCGGGCGTACCGCTTGGCCGATGGGACCAGTTCAGAGTCGACCGTGATGGTGAGCTTCTGTTTCACGGCGCTGCTCCTCGTCAAGTGTGTACGTGTGGCAACCGGAAGGATACGTGCTTTGTATGTGTGAGGTCAAGTCTTGGGTACAGGCGAGAACGGGAATGAACTCTGTAGACCTCGTCGATCTGTTAGTCTGAAGGTATGAAGTCCTCCACCCGCACCTTCATCGGGCTCGCCATCGTTTTCGTTTCCCTCGTGGTGGTGTGGTTCTCGTACCTGATGGACTGGGACCTGGCGCGGGGCGACCGGATAGTATTCGGGGCCCTGCTCGGCTTTGCGATTGCGTGGCTCTACAGGCTGGGCCAGAAACGGGTCAACCGTGAGGAGTGGCGAAGGCGACGGTGGTGACATGCGCCGGGTGCTATAATCCGCCCCGCAGATTGACCAGACGGAGGCGCATTTCATGGACCTGAAGGGCACGGTAGCCATAGTGACCGGCGGCAGCGGCGGGCTGGGCGGGCGCATTTGTCACGCCCTGGCCGACGAGGGCGCGAACATCGCGGCCCTGTACAACTCGGGGCGCGAGCAGGCGGAGGGCGTAGCATCGGAGCTCGCCGCCAAGGGCGTCAGGGCCTCGGCGGTCCAGTGCGACGTGACGGACCCGGCGGGCGTGTCGGCGGCGGTGGATGCCGTCCTGCAGGAGTTCGGGCGGATCGACATCCTGGTCAACGACGCGGGGTACAACAAGTGGATCCCGTTCAGCGACATGGACGCCATGACGTATGAGGACTGGACCAAGATCTTCGACGTGAACCTGACAGGCCCGATGCTGTGCACCAAGGCCGTTGTGCCCGCGATGAAGCGGCAGGGCGCCGGCAGGATAGTGAACATCTCGTCGGTGGCCGGACTGGAGCCCACGGGCTCGTCCATCCCCTACGCGGTGGCCAAGTCCGCCCTCATCCACATGACCAAGTGCATGGCCGTGGGCCTGGCCCCGGAGATCCAGGTCAACTGCGTGGCGCCCGGCTACCTGCTGGGCACCAAGATGTCCGAGAACCTCGCGCCGGAGTTCCGTGAGGCGGCCGTCCAGGGCTCTCTGCTCAAGCGGGCCGCCGACAAGGACGACATTGCAAAGCAGGTCGCCCTCTTCTGCGCGACCGACAGCGTTACCGGCCAGACCCTGGCGATGGACTCGGGGCGAGTATTTCACTGACCTGCCTGATGGGACGAAGCCGCAGACAGGGTGTAGCATGGACATGAAGGAGCCAATTCCCCCTATAACGTCGCCCTATCGCGGGGCGAGGGCGGGTTTCAAACCCGCCCCTACGGGGAGGCAGTGGACTTGGAAGGAGCCAGTCACTTGACGACAGAAGCGGAAATCTACGATGTGGTTGTCGCCGGGCAG
The DNA here is from genome assembly GCA_034420735.1 of Dehalococcoidia bacterium. Classification (GTDB taxonomy): domain Bacteria; phylum Chloroflexota; class Dehalococcoidia; order Lucifugimonadales; family CAJWER01. The sequence goes on along the minus strand of DAOULA010000090.1, from coordinate 13,313 downwards.
GGAGCGGCCGCGTTCGCCGCGGGAATGTACTCAGCCCGCTACCAGGTCTCGACGGTTGTCATAGGCGAGACATTCGGCGGCGAGACGGCTATTGGCGGCCTCATAGAGAACTACCCCGGCTATCCCGAGATCGACGGGTTCGACCTGATGATGAAGTTCCGGGAGGGGGTCGAGCGTTACGGCGTTCCGATCGTCGACGACAAGGTCGTCTCGATTAGCAAGCATGGCGACGCCTTCGAAGTTGGTACGGAGGGCGGACTGAGATACCTGGCCGCCTCGTTCATCATCGCGGTGGGGAGAGAACGCAGGACCCTGGGGCTGGAGCACGAGGAGGAGTGGACGGGCCGGGGGGTCTCGTACTGCGCGGTGTGCGACGCGCCGCTGCACCGGGGCAACATCGTGGCGGTTGTGGGCGGCGGCGACTCGGCAGTGAAGGGCGCGACGCTCCTCAGCAAGTATGCCGAGAAGGTGTACGTCATCTACCGGAGGGAGGCGTTCACCAGGCCGGAGCCGGTGAACATCCGTCACCTGGACGAGGCGACGAATGTCGAGAAGGTCTTCAGCACGAACGTCGTCGAATTAAAGGGCGTCGACGGGCTGGACAGCATCGTGCTGGACCGCGAGTACAACGGTACGAGGGAGATCGACGTTCACGGCCTCTTCATCGAGGCCGGCGCGGACCCGCGCGTCGACCTCGCGAAGCAGCTCGGTGTCAACCTGAACGACATCGAGGAGATCGTAGTCGACAAGATGGGGCGCACGAACGTCGGCGGCTTCATGGCAGCCGGCGACGTCACGGACGCGTCGGGCGACCTGAAGCAGACCATCACGGCGGCGTCCCAGGGAGCCCTGGCGGCGACGGCGGCGTACGAGTGGGCAAGCGCCCACCCGATCGCACACTTACGACAAGCCGCGGCAGTAACCTAGCCTCTGCGCAAAGGAGCCGGGGCCGGCAGGGGCAAGACCGTTAGTGCCCCTGCCGGCTGGTCCGGTGGAGGTTAGGAAGGTATCGTCGAATCGGTCTTGAGGCCGAGGGTGTCGATGCCCCGGCGCACCTGGCCCAGGACCGTCGACAGGCGCTCTTCGAGGTCGAACAGCGTCTCCCTTGCATACTGGTTCGAGCCCTCGCGACGGTGGTTCGCCAGGGTCTCGGCGTCTTCCACGATCTTGTATGCACGGCGCTGTGCGTCCTGCGTGATCTCCTGCGCCTCCTGGAGGGCCGCCTGGTGGATGTTCTCCGCCTTGACCTCTGCCTGACGCGCTATTTCAGTCTCGTCTAGCCTGGCAGACTGCTCCTGCCTTGCGCCTTCCTTGATGCGCTTGGCCTCCAGGTTCGCCTGGTTGACCATCGACTCCTTCTGGCGGAGGATCTCCCTGGCTTCCTGGATATCTGCGGGAATCGCCGTGCGGAGTGCGGCCGACAGGGCGGAGAGCCGCTCCGAGTCGACCATCACCTTCTTGCGCATCCCCGGCACCTTGCTGGCGGTGCTCGTGAGCGAATCCATCTCCTCTATGACCTGAATGATATCTATGACTGAGCCCCCTTTCGCTCCGCGTCTATTTCGCCGAGCCGTACTTAGCCTTCATCTCGGATACGACGCAATCAGGGACCAATCCCCTCACGTCGCCTCCGAGCTTTGCTACCTCTTTTATGCGCGTCGAGTAGATGAACTGATGCTGGAGAGCGCTCATCAGGCAGACCACGTCCACGTCCGGGTCCAGCGTCCGCCACATCAGCGCCATCTCGAACTCGGTCTCGAAGTCCAGTCCTGCCCTCAACCCGCGTACGATGAACTTTGCCCCGACGCTCTGCACCAGTTGAGGCGCGACCAGGCCCGTGAAGACGGCAACTTCGACGTTGTCGAGGTGCCCAATGGCCTCCTGCACCAGTGCTACCCGCTCCTTCGAAGAGAAGAGAATCTGCTTGGGCGGGCTCTCGTAGACCGCTATCACGAGGCGGTCGAAGACTGCCGAGGCCCGCGTGGCCACGTCGACGTGACCGTTGTGGACTGGGTCGAAGCTGCCGGGATAGACGGCCGTCTTCATTCATCTCGCCCCAAGCTGTAGACTGACACCGACGTGTCGCCGTACCTGCGGCTCCTGGCCCTGGTCAGCCTCCCGTAGGCCTGGGCCAGCTCGAGCCTCGAAGAGTGCTCCGCCAACACGATCGCTTGCTGTTCCAACATTTTCCCTTCGTCCAGCTGCGTCATCACTTCGTCCCAGGGATCGGCGCCGTAAGGAGGGTCTATCAGCACGAGGCCGAATGAGCCATCCAATCTCGCGAGCACCCTCTCGACGCGCCCGACGTGCACCTTCCCTCTATCCGCCAGTCCCAGGGCCTCCAGGTTAGCCCTGATGTCCCTGCACCGGCCCGCGTCAATCTCGACAAAGTCGACCGATTCAGCTCCGCGACTCAGCGCCTCGATCCCCAGTGCGCCGGTGCCCGCGTACAGGTCCAGCACTCCGGTCCCCTCCACGGCCCCAGGGCCGATCATCGAGAAGACCGCCGCCCTCACCCGTTCGGACGTGGGCCTCAGGCCGGCGCTCCGCGACGCTCTCAGCAGTCGGCCCCGCTGGGAGCCGCCGGTAAGCCGAGTCGTCATGGGAGCGACTCCACCTGTTCGACCTCTCCAGCCCCCTCCGTTGGGATGACTGCGCGATGCTAGCACCGTCTTTGGATATATATAAAGGGGAAATCCAATATCTTTTTGAGAAAGAAACCAAGACCAGGCCCGGGCCGGGCGTCCGCATGCATGGCCGCGTGGGGGCAACCTGGTATAAGATACTCGCCGCGAATTCGACCTATCCCTACCTGGAATCTGGAGTACATGACTAGCTACAAGTACAAGGTATACCGTGTCGGAGTTCATGCCCGCGATCTGCTGGAGCCCGAGCGACTCGAGTTGCAGAAGGTTGGGGCGGAGCAGATCGTACTGCCCCGCCTGGAAGGCGACGAGCTCGTCGACAAGGCCCGCGACGCACATGGGATCATCGACGTGGACTCGCCCATCACAAGGCGGGACATGGAGGCGATGAAGGACCTGAAGGTCGTGCTGAGGACGGGCGTCGGGGTCGACGTGATCGACGTGGACGCCGCGACCGACCTGGGCATCGCGGTGATATGCGTGCCCGACCTGTGGATACGCGAGGTGGCGAACCATGCCTTCGCCCTGCTGCTGGCCTGCAACCGGCGGCTGCTGAAGCTGGACTCGATCATCCGGTCCGGCGGCTGGGTTCCGGTCATCCCGTCGCCGGTGGGCAGCATCCACGGAGAGACGCTCGGCATAGTCGGGTTCGGCCGCATCGGTAGGGCGCTGGCGTCGAGGGCGCAGGCGTTCGAGATGAAGGTGATCGCCCACGATCCATACCTGCCGTCCGGGGCGTTTGAGGAGGCCGGAGTGGAGCCGGTGTCGCTCGAAGATCTGCTCACCCGCTCCGACTACATATCTGTGCACAGCCCGAAGACGGACGAGACGACCCACATGTTCAGCGATTCCGCGTTCGCGAGGATGAAGCGGACCGCGTACCTGATCAACACCTCGAGGGGGCCGGTGGTCGACCAGGGGGCGCTGGTGCGGGCGCTGGAGGCCGGTGAGATCGCCGGAGCAGGGCTCGACGTGCTGGAAGAGGAGCCCCCGCCGGCGGACGAGCCGCTGCTGGGCATGGACAACGTGATCATCACACCCCACTCGTCCTACTACTCGGACGCGGCCATCGCGGACCTTCCGGTGCGGTGCGGCCAGGAGGTCGCGCGGGTGCTGACCGGCCGCAGGCCGCTGAACCTGTTCAACCCGAAGGTGCTCGAGAAGCTGCCGCTGATCGAGTAGGCAGATGCGCGGCAGGGCGCAGAGAGGACCTGGTGTTCGGCACCAACACGCTAGCGACCGCGGAGATAGTGAGGTGAGTCGGTTTGACAGACGCGCGACAAAGTGCGCGCTGGTCTCACGCTACTGTTCGATGCTCGGCAGAGTCAGAATTCTGACCGAGCGTCCTCCGCGTGTGTCATCCGTTACGTCCTCAATGACCTTGCCTTCCAAGATAAGCGCGTCCAGCATCTCCTCTCTGGCATGTCCTGCCTCTGGTATTGAGGATTGCGGCCGCCACTTGTTGATGAAGAAGCCTCGCGACAGATACGGGTGAGTGTCTAGAGCAAGGCTTATCTCTCTGGTCATGTTGGTTTGCGGGTCTTGATCCTCCGGGAGCAGGTCGGTTGTATCGTGAGACTCGAGCGCCCGCCCTGTAGAGAATTCGGTGAGTCCATTTGCCAGGGGGATTTGCCCGTAACAACGTACTCTGAGCTCTTTGGATACACCGGAGCTTGGCCACGTGGCAATATACACCCTCTTGCCCAACGCATTGGCTGCCTCGACCGCTGGAACGAAATCCTGATCCCCCGACAACAGGACCGCAGCATCATACGCATCTACCGCAGCGAGTTGGATCATATCCGCCACCAGTCGTGTGTCCACACGCTTCTCTGTCGAGTAATCATACTCAGCCTTGCACTTGGGGCATGAGCCCTTTCGTCCTACCCGCGGCTCCCTCTTGATGAAGTAGCCAAGCCTGAGCTCCAGTCCCTCTAGGAAATTCCTGAAGGATGCGGAGCCAGTCTCGTCCGGTGGACTGTATCCCGTGTAGTAGTACGCCCCAACGAGTTCCCCCGTACCACCCGAGGCTTCATCAATGAGCCACTTAGCGAGCCTGTCGTAGTCTATCTCGCGGTTGGAGACGTATTGCCGAAAGGCGCTGTAGAAGTTCTTGCCGTCAAAGAAAAGGGCTACCTTCATGGTACGACTCCCTCATGTGAACAAACAAAAAGGGACGGCCGCAGCCGCCCCTCTAAAATCAGTGCCCCGCCAGTTTGTCACACCACTGGCGGGACTCGGACCGAAGACATCCTAAGTCACAAGTCCGCTCTTGTCAACACTGGGCAACTTTGCAGTTCTCGCGGTTGACGACCGTAAGGGGCGCTGCTAAACTCGCGTGCGGCGCCCTGAAGGGCGGTGCGCCGCATCCAAAGGACCATGGAGGGACCTTACCTTGGCTACCGACGTGATTGGAACCATCGACGAGATCATCGAAGGAAAGAGCCTCCTTACGCATCCCTTTTACCAGGCCTGGAACGAGGGGACGCTGCCGCTAGATTCCCTCAAGAAGTACGCGGCCCAGTACTACCATTTCGAGAGCGCGTACCCGACCTTCCTGAGCGGCGTCCACCACAGGTGCACCGACCCGTCGGTCCGCCAGCACCTGCTGGACAACCTCTGGGACGAGGAGCACGGCGAGGACAACCACGTCGAGCTCTGGCTCAGGTTCTGCGAAGGCCTGGGCGTGGACCGCAGCGAGGTGGTGAACAGCGAGCCCGTGGACGCGACCACGAGCCTTGTCGACACATACAAGAGCCTGACGTCGTCCGGCTCCACGGCCGCGGGCGCCGCGGCGCTGTACGCCTTCGAGTCGCAGGTGCCGAAGGTGGCCGTGGCCAAGATCGCCGGCCTCCGCGAGCACTACGGCGTCGAGGACGAGGATACGACCTCGTTCTTCGAGGTGCACAAGACCCTCGACGAGCAGCACTCGGGCGCCGAGCGACAGATGATCGAGGCCCTGGCGACCACCGAGTCGGACCGGGACGCCGCGGTCATGGCCGCAGACATCGCCACCGAGTCGCTGTGGAGATTCCTGGACGGGGTCTACTAGGGAACCTCGGATCAACCGAATTGGCTGAGCGCTGCCCTTCGACAAGCTCAGGGCGAACGATCCTCTGGGGCCTCTTATTCAGGCCATCCCTAGGGCGTTCCACGCGGCTGTAGCCAGCGCATCAAGGTCCCACTGCTGTCATCTCCGGGAGCAGTGGGATTTCTTCGTGTTCCCGGCAGGTCGGCTACGCCTGGCTCCCGGCCCAGTCGGAGCCTGGGCCGGCGCCCAGCACGATCACGCCGTCGCCCGGCTCCATCACAGTCGCCGCCTCGGGTGTGAACAGAGTTGCGCCGTCGCGCCTGCAGAGCGCAAGGACCCGGGCGTCCCTGTACGCCGGGACGAGGGCAAATGGGCAACCATCGCTCCGCCGCGGGACAAGCGCTCCCGTCTCCCGTCGACGACGGGGCGCTGCCTACTTTATCAGTAGGACGAACAGCCCCTTCGCGAAGACCAGGAAGATGAAGAATGCAATGAAGAAGGCGAAGACCTTCACGCCCATGAAGTAGACGAGGAAGACCAGGAAACCCAGGGCGATCAGCCCCGCGAAGAGGTACATGGCCTTCTCGACCGCATCGGCGAACGAGTCTATCTTCACCGCATTGGTGACCGAGCCCCGGAACTCGTCCCTGAACTCGGCGGTCAGCATGTGTCTCGGATTTACCATTCCCATGCTCTCCTGAGAGATTCCTATCCTCACCGGCGAGGGAGAGGACCCGGAAGGAGACCTGCCCTATGGGCGGTCCGCCTGGACCAGCAGGTCCAGCAGCTCCTTCACGTCTTCGATCTCAGTTCGTACGTAGTCTATCTCCATCGCATCTTCATAGAAGTTCTGTTGCAGCCCGTTCGCGACAGCGAACAGCGTCCGGAGGCGCGGCTCGCCCATCTCCCTGGCGAGGCGGTCCACTATTCTGAAGACATCCGCGTGGGTCCTGTACGACCATCCGCGACGCTCCGCGATGCTCTTCAGGTGATGGGCCACCGCACCCCAGGCCTTCTCAGAAGCCTGGAGCCTGTCCCCGTTCGTCAACTGCTCCTCAGCGTGCCGGATGAGGCGCTCGCTGTGGACCTCGTGACTCTCTATGGGTTGCCTGACGACCATCGTTCAGCCTCAATACGCGATTATACAACACATCCCCAGCCGCCCTGATCTGACTGGGGACGGCGCCGCCCCTGGGCTTGTTGGATACTTACACGTGGAAGATGTACATGTCGCGGTTCTCCGCCGGGAGGTCGATCCAGACGCCGCCCTGGCGATGGCTCTCGGCGACCGCTATGCAGGCCTCGGTGACGTGGTGGGTGACGGCGATGTCGCCGTGGGCCTCGCGCCCCTGTTCGTGGGCGTCGACAAGGTCTTCGAGACAGGCAAGGGTGTTGTTCATCGGCTCGCTGGCCGGGAAGGGCGCGTCGAGCATCTGCGGCCGGCCTTCGCCTCCAGACGTCTTGCGCATGGCAACGGACGCCCCGTTGTTCATGGTGCGGATCGCGCCCTCAGTCCCGATCACCTCGAACTCGAAGCCGCCGCCGGGCACCGTGGAAGCCATCAGGCCGTCCTCGAACTCCAACTGGTAGATGGCCTGGGGGTCCGACTCGATCCTGTTGCCCTCGATGCGGGTGTCGCGGGGAATCAGCTCGCCGCGAACGGCCCCGATCTTCCGGTCGCCGACCAGGTACGAGAGGGTGTCGATGGAGTGGATGTGGCCGTGCATGAGGCTGGAGCTGCCGTAGTGGACGGCCGTCTTTACCTCGCCTATCTCGCCGTCGTCGACGGCCTTGCGGACCGCCTTGTAGGCGCTGTTGTGCCTGCGGAGCAGGCCGGAGCCGTACTTCACGCCCCTGGCCTGGCACGCCTCCAGGACCGCGTCGGCCTTGGCTATGGAGCACGACATGGCCTTTTCGACGAACAGCATGGACACGCCGGCCTCGACCACCTCGACGGCGTCGTCGGCGTGTGAGTCGCCGACGAAGTCGGTGTCAGGCGCCTCCCTGCCGGGCTTCTGCAGGCCGGTAGCGGTGGTGCATATGGCCGCGATGTCGGGGCTGTGCTGCGCAACCATCTCCCGGTAGTCTTCGTAGACCGGAACGCCCCAGTCGCCGTTGAACTTGGTGCGGCGCTCCTCCAGCAGGTCGGCTCCGGCCACGAGGTCGATCCTGTCGCTCTCCTTTGCCGCGCTTGCGATGGACATGTCCAGGAAGCTGCCCATTCGTCCCAGTCCGATAACGGCGACACTGTACTTCTTCACATTTGACTCCTTTGGCTATGTTTGTCCGGCCTGCTGGTGGGTCTGTAAGCCTCCTTAGCAGTGCCGGGGAGGGCGGGTTTCAAACCCGCCCCTACCGGATGTGTAACGGAGTTGGTGTCAGTAGATTGTGTGACGGAGTTGGTGTCAGTAGAGGGTGTCCTTCGTGGTTATCTCGCACCAGCGGGACGTGAGCAGGTCCTCGATCAGGACGTCCTGGGCGGCCGGCGTGCCTATCCGGCGAAGGGCCTCCAACGCCTTGCCCCTTACGTACCTGTCGTCGTCGCGCAGCAAGCCTCCGAGAGCAGGCACGGCTCCTGCTGCCGCGGGCCCGATCCGCGCCAGCGCGAGGGCCACGTTGCGCCTTGTAAACTCGTCAGGGTCGCCGAGTGAGTCGACCAGGCCGCCAACGGCCTCGTCGCCCTTCTGTCCCACGATCCCGAGCGCTTCGGATGCATGACGGCGGACCTGCAGGGAATCGTCGCCCAGCGCCTTCACCAGAGCAGGAACGGCGGCAGCCGCGTCCGGCCCGATGTCGCCGAGCGTCTCGACCGCCGCGTCGCGCACCCACCAGTCGGGGTGCCCTGCGGCCTCGACCAGGGCTGGGACGGCCGGGGCTCCGATGGACGCCAGCGCATAGCTGATATTCCTGCGAATCTGCTCAGGCCGGTCCGCGGCGGCAAGCCTGCCGTAGGAGACCTCGTCCGTCGGTGCGGCCTCGCCGTAATCGGCCTGCAGCGCGTCCATCAACGGTCCGACCGCCCGGCCTCCCATGGCCGCGAGCTCGTAGGCCGCGTCCAGGCAGGCCTTCTCCTCGTCGTTCACTATGGTGTGCAGGAGGTCGTCCACGGACCGGCCGTTCGGCGCGGACTCAGGGCCGTCCCCGCTGCCGCCTGTGTGCCAGTCCCACATCGAAGACCACATGGCCTCGTGCCCGCCCTCGGGACTCCAGTCGGCGCCGGGGCCGTCCCAGCTGGGCGAGTCCGGCTCCTCCATCCGGACGAACAGGAACTTGACCATGTAGCGCTTGCGGTCGCTCTCGTTGGCCGTGCCCCGATGCCAGATGTCGTAGTCGACTATCGCCACGCTGCCGGCGGGGACTGGGAGCGCCATCTCGTCGCGGGCCGTTCCCGCCTCCTCCGTGTTGAAGTAGTGGCTGCCGGGCACGAAGGCCGTCGGTCCCATCTCCAGGGTCGTCTCCTGGGGGTAGTACATGGCGAGGGTCCACCGGGTGCGGTGACGGCGCTTGGAAAAGCCGTCCTTGTGCAGCGTCTGCCCCTCGCCGCCGGGCGGGCGATAGTGGATGTGCCGGTGCGGGTGCATGTAGTAGCCGCGGCCCAGGATGCTCTGCATGGCGCCGTCGACCGCGGGATCGGCCCACACCTCGCCGATGGCCGATATGCGGGCCATCAGGTTGTTGCCGGGGTTGCCCTCGGTCTCGAATACGTGGTCGATGGAGTCGAAGACGCGCTTGTGGAAGTCTTCGCAGAGGTCGGGCTGGACGACTACGTAGCCGTCCCTGATGAAGCCCTGCATGGCATGGTCGTCGAGCGTGATGTTCGTCATGTCCACATACCGCCAGCGTATTTGGCATTGCCAAGCGCGAGTTTAGACGCGGAGCCGTCGAGTGTCAACGCGGGGTAGGGTTCACCGCAGAGGACGCGGAGAGCGCAGAGGGAAGAGTTGTCGGGAGAGAAGAGGAGAGTGCTTGTCCTTCCTCGCTAGGGAGGCGAGGGCCGAAGGCTAGACCTCGGTCTCGTAGACTATCTTGCCGTCCCTCCACGTGGGGACCGAGCCGGTTGTCTCTATGGCCCGGCGCCGGGCCTTGACGGCGGCGCGGCGCAATGCGGCCAGGGCGGCTAGGGAGTCGGCACTCGGCTCCTGGGAAGTCTGCCGACGTCCCGGTTGGTTATCAGTCGTCATCCTTCCCTCCATATTCAGTCATTAGCGGTGGGCTCTGTGAGCCATTATACACCGCCCACTCGTCGACCAGGCTCTTGTAGACCAGGTTGAAGTTGCGCCACCCCGCCTCGAATCGGCGGCGGATGGCCTCTTCCGGCACGTCGTGACCGCCTTCTCGGACCCGGTTCCGGACGCGGGCCACTGCCATGTCCGCCGAGGGCAGGCGCAGGAAGTATAGCTTGACCCAGTAGCCCTGCTCCCTCCAGCGGGGGATGTGCCTGGCAAAGCCGCGTCCGCTCAGGGTGATCTCGAACGCGAAGCTCTCCTCCCTGCTCACATAGTCTTCGATCATGTCCAGCATCAGCCTGCCCGCGAGGACCGCCGAGCGTTCCGGCTGGAATGGGTTGACGCCCGACGCTATCAGGTCGGCATTGACGAAGGTGGGGCAATCCGCCTCGTTGAGCAGGAACTCGGTCGCGAACGTGGTCTTGCCCGCGCCATTTGGGCCTGCGACTATCAGGATCTTCTTGGATGGAGTCATCCCTGCCTCTGTGCTCTCCGTGCCCTCGGTGGTGACGCCCGACTCAGGCGACCCTGGGGATGAAGTGCGGGGGCCGCTTGAGCAAGGTGATAGAGGCGTCTGCGCCGAGGTCGGACTCGGCCGCTGCTACGGCCTCCTCCACGGTGGCGAAGGGCTCGAAGCCGCAGCGCCTGACCGCGTCGAAGTCCCTGACTCCGGCGAAGAATATGCGGCCCAGGTAGCGGCGCGGGATGCCGGTGCTGTTCCACATGAAGAAGGGGTGCGAGCCGTGGTAGGCGTAGCCGTGGCGGTAGCCGTGTATGTACTCGGGCCGGTGGGCGAAGTCCTCCACCGCGCCCTCCCACAGCTGGTACGGGTCGGTCTCGTCGGCCAGCAGGCGGTTGTAGAACTCCACGTACGGAGCGAACCGGCGCTCGTCGAACACCGCCTCGAACGGGTGCGCCAGTATGGCGATCCCGCCCTCGCGCACCACGGGCATCCCCTGGAACTGCATCACGGTGTTCGCCATGGCCGAGTTGGCAACGAGTATGGGGTTCATGACCGAGAATTTCGAGTAGCATTCCGCGCCAGGGATGCCGGCGACCAGTATGTCCGCCTGACCCTGCACGTCGACGACTAGCTGCTCCTCGATGGCGCGGAGGGTGTGCGGGTGGACCTCCGTCGGGTGCCCCGCGAAGACGGCGGTGATGTCCTTCAGCGGTGCGGAGTTGTCGTAGACCGTCTCGATGGAGAGGACGCGGCGGCCCTTTTCTGCCAGCGCTTTCTCGATGAGGCTGCCCTGCTCCCATACGAGCTTCTTGAAGGCCGAGCTCTTGGGGTCGTCGACGGAGTGGCCGCGGGCGGAGGGCCAGGGCCGGTGGTGGTGCCTGATGCTGCGGAATGTGCCGAGGCCGACGGCCGTCGACTTCCAGCCGCCGTTGAAGGGCGCCCACATGGTGTTCAGGTATATGAACAGGTCCGAGTCGACGATGGCGCGGTTCACCTCCACGTCGAACCCCCTGTGCGTGTAGCCGAGGTGCACGAGCTGGTCGGGGTCCTCGGCGTCGTGGCAGTAGAGGTTGTTGTAGCCGAACGAGAGCACGAGCTTGCGGCCCAGAAACGTCTCCATCTCGACGCGGGTCAGCTTGCGGTGCAGCCCCTGGGCGCAGAGGAGGGTGATGTCGCGCAGGTCGACGCCGAGGGACGTCAGCTCCTCTACGATGAGCTCGATGGCGATCTGCCGGAAGTCGGTGCGCCTGGTCTGGAAGTAGGAGCCCGACGCGTCGTCGAAGGCGATGGTCACCTTGGCCTTCGGTCCCACGAGCTTGCGAAGCGGCTCGTGCGCAATGGGGTTCTCGATGGCGTCGCGCACGGCCTCGCGGATGTCCGGCACGGGAGCCACGGGAGGCTTGGCGTCTACCACCCTGGTGCGCTCCGGCAGCCGAACGGTGAGGCTCCTGTCGCCGTAGGCTATGCTCTCGGTCCGCGTCTCTGCCATGTCATTTGTCCCCCTGCGCACAGTATATATTGCCCGGTGGGCATTGGTGTCGTAGAGTCAGTAGGATGAAACGCACTCTTCCGCGCCCGAACTGATGGAATTCCACCCGTTCATACTTGCCGTCTTCTTCCTCTACTTTGCCTCGCTGATCGCCATAGCGGTCGTCCGTGTCCGCCCCATGCGGGAGATGTCGGACTACGTGCTGGGCGGCAGGAAGATGAGCAGCTTCACGTCCGCCCTGAGCGCCAGCTCGTCCGCCACCAGCGGCTGGACGATGCTGGTGTTCCCCGCCCTCGCATTCTCTGAAGGAGCCGTACACCTCTGGACCGCGCTGAGCATCGTGCTCGGCGTCTGGCTCGTCTGGACAGTGCTGGCGAAGAGGCTGCGAAGGTACACGATCCTGGAGGACTCGCTCACCCTGCCGGAGTTCTTCGAGAAGAGGTTCGCGGACCGGACGGGCATCCTGCGGGCGCTGACCGCCGCGCTGACCATATTCTTCATCATGATCTACATCGACTCAGGGCTCATCGCGGGGGCAAAGCTCCTGGAGACGGTGTTCGGGATCGACTGGACGCCCGGCGTGCTGTTGACTCTCGTCGCGGTGACGTCCTACACGTTCATCGGGGGGTTCCTCGCGGTCTCGAGGACTGACGTGTTCCAGGCGATGCTGATGCTGGCCGGCTTCTTCGTCCTGCCCATGGCGCTCATCGTGATGACGAGCGACCCGTTCCAGGGCCAGGGCCAGGACTTGGACTTCTGGAATCCCCTGACCGCCGCCGGGGGCCAGGGCTTGACCTTGGCCTTCATCCTCTCGACACCTGGATGGGGGCTGGGCGCTTTCGGATCACAGCGCATCTTGCAGCGCCTGATGGCGGTAGGGGGAGAGGGGAAGATAGGACCGAGCCGCAACATCGGCACGACGTGGGTGTTCTTCATATTCGGGCTGGGCTTCCTGCTGGGGCTGGTGGCCAAGCCTGCCCTTGCCGAGGCCGGGATCGCGGTCCCAGACGCGGAGAGCGTTTACATAGTCCTGGCCGACGCGTTCTTCACGCCTGTTGTGACCGGCCTGCTGCTCACGGGTGTGATCGCGGCAGTGATGAGCACTGCCGACTCGCAGCTTCTGCTGGCCTCGGCCATAGCGACGGACGACCTGCCCGTCGTGAGGAAATACGCGTACAGGATCCGGTACGAATACGCGGCTATGGGGATGCTCTTCTACAGGACGGGAGGGCCGGACTGGACGCCGAGCACCGGAGGCTGGGTGCTGGACGCACCCACAGGCGACTGGCGCGGATTCACGCTTGGGGCCTACGGCCGTGTGTGGCTTGGCCGGCTGCTCCTGGTGCTGACGGGGGCTGCGGCGGCCGCCATGGCGCTCCTGTTCCCCAACTCGATATTCGATCTTGTCGCCTACGCATGGGGCGGGATGGGAGCGGCCTTCGGCCCTGCCACGATACTG
>DAOULA010000089.1:0-44159 GCA_034420735.1 Dehalococcoidia bacterium | reverse complement strand
GAGGCGGTGGGGGTGGGGGCGGGGGGGGCGGAGGCGGAGGTGGTGGGGGCGGTGGGGGTGGGGGTGACCCCGAATGCTCCTGGTGAGGGCAGTATTCTTTAGTCGGGTGGCCGTTCTGAAAGTGTTCGTCCGGATACTCACCCGGACGAAGGCCGCCGCCGGGGTATTGCTCGCCGTAGTGATGGTCATGGCACGAGGCCCCGCTCGGGTGGCCGCCTTTATTGAGGTCGTGCAGATGGGAGAACGAGGAAGTGTCTCCCTCGTTGTGCGACTCAACCGACGAGATTCCGAAAGCCAAGAGTGCTGCAAGCGCCGCCACCGCCAAAATGCGGAGCAAAGTGTTTGGCGAGCCCACGGATTTCGTCGGGAGCATGCTGACCGCGCTAGGCGAGAGTGTTAAGTGGTCCCGTCCAGCCCTGGCCCCTCCTCATCGCACGATTCCAAGCATTCCAAGCTAGGGAGGTCAGTCATTCAGCTAACAATACTCTTTGCTCAAGATAGGGACAACTTTCTCGCGCCACAGCCTTGCATTGGCGGGATCGGCGTCGCAAGGACCTAGACGCGCACAGCGCAGCCGCACATGTGCTTCGTTGACAGGGGGGCAGGCCGTGCATACACTCCCGCTCAACATCCGGCCGGAATAGACGTGAGGCAGCACGATGGAATTCGACGTACTTATAGCCAATGGGGAGGTTATCGACGGGACGGGGCGGCTAAGGTACACCGCAGACGTCGGCATCTCCAACGACAGGATCGCGGCCATCGGGGACCTCGCGGACGCGGTCGCTGACGGGATCATCGACGCGTCGGGGCAGATTGTGGCTCCCGGGTTCATCGATATGCACACCCACTCTGACAGGACGCTGCTGGACGACCCCGGGGGCGAGAGCAAGGTGTACCAGGGGGTTACGACCGAGGTCGTGGGGAACTGCGGCTTCTCCCCGTTTCCCGTGGGAGTCATGGGCTACGAGGCGGTGGACCGTTCCCACGTTTCGACCATCGAGTGGGACTGGACCGACCTCGACGGCTGGGCGAACCGGCTCGAAGAGAACGGGCTGAGCATCAACGTCGCTCCCCAGGTCGGCCATTCGGCCATTCGGAACGCGGTGGGGTTGGCCGATTCCCGGGCGCCCACGCCCGACGAGTTGGTGGAGATGCGCAGGCTCACGGCCGAGTCGGTCGAGCAGGGGGCGTTCAGCATGTCCACCGGCCTGACGGTCGCGCCGTCGATGTACGGCGACACGGACGAGATCGTCGCACTCGCGGAGTCATTCTCGCAGTACGACGGGGCCTTCTACGTCACCCACGCGCGGGTGTGGGCGGGCAACCACGTGGGCGCCATCGAGGAGGCCATGGAGATAGGGCGGCGGGCGGGAGTACCGGTGCAGTACTCTCACCTGGCGATCATCGACCCGCGGGCGTACGGCGAGGGCGAGCAGATGACCGGGGTAATCGAGCGAGCGAGGGCTAACGGCCTCGATGCGACCTACGACGTGTACCCCTACACGGCTGCCGGGTCGCACCTTTCGCAGAGTACCCCCCAGTGGCTGCAAGAGGGGGGCGACAGCGCGCTCGTAGCCCGGCTGCGGGACCCCGCCCAGCGGCGCAGGGCCCTCGACGACATGCGCGAGAACGGCCACTTCGGCGGGCTGCCGTGGAAGCTCGACACCATCGTCATCTCATACGTGAAGTCGGAGAAGAACCAGGACGTGGTCGGCAAGAGCGTGGAGGAGATAGCCGCCGAGCGGGGCGAGGACCCCCTGGAGACGTACCTGGCGCTGATGGACGAGGAGGACAACCAGGTCGGGTGCGTGGCGCACAACCGCGTGGAGAGCGACGTGCGCTACTTCCTGACCCACCCGCTCGCGATGATCGGCTCGGATGGCAACGCCATCTCCCCGACGGGCATCTACGCGGGCGACAAGCCCCACCCACGCTTCTACGGCACGCACCCCCGCATCCTGGGCCGGTACGTGCGCGAGGCCTCGCTGATGTCGCTCGAGACCGCGATCCACAAGATGGCCGGTATGCCCGCCGAGCGGCTGAGGCTGGCGGACAGGGGGCGCATAGAGGAGGGGCTGGTTGCGGACGTGGTGGTGTTCGACCCCGACACGGTCATCGACCACTCGACGTTCGAGGACCCGCACCGGCTCTCGGAGGGGATGTCGCACGTCCTGGTCAACGGTAGCGTCATCATTGGGGACGGCGAGCACACCCAGTCGCGCGGGGGGCAGGTCTTGCGGCGCGGCTCCTGACCTGCAAGAGGCGACAAAAGGGGGACGCGCTACAAGGCGCATTCCGACGGCGCCACATCGCCCATCCGCCGAGCGGGCGATGGCGTATACCTGTTATAGTCGGGCGGGCCGAGTCTGCACGCAGCCCTATTCGAAGGAGTCCAATGGTAGAGACACACGGAACGGTCGATGAGGTCCGCGACCTGGCCGCCAGGATTCGCGAAAACGTCCAGCGGGTAATCGTCGGGAAGGACGAGGCCATCAACCTCGCGCTGGTCGCCCTGCTCTGCCGGGGGCACATCCTGGTCGAGGACGTGCCCGGCATCGGCAAGACGACCCTGGGAAAGGCGCTGGCGGCCTCGTTGGGCTGCAGCTTCAAGCGGATACAGTTCACGCCGGACCTGATGCCAGGCGACGTGCTCGGGGTCAACTACTTCAACCAGAAGTCATCGGAGTTCGAGTTCCGGGCAGGCCCGATATTCAGCCAGGTGATCCTGGCGGATGAGATAAACAGGGCGACGCCCCGTACCCAGTCGGCGCTCCTGGAAGCGATGCAGGAGACCCAGGCGACCATCGAGGGCGTGACCATGCCCCTGCCGGAGCCGTTCCTGGTCATCGCGACGCAGAACCCCGTCGAGCTGGAGGGCACGTTCCCGCTTCCCGAGGCGCAGCTCGACCGTTTCATGGTGCGCGTGCTCATCGGGTACCCCACCCCCCACGAGGAGGGCGAGATCTACCTGCGCTTCGAGAAGAGCTCCGAGCTACCCGAGCTGGAGGCGGTCGCGAGCGCGGACAACGTGCGCCAGGCCCAGGAGATACCGCCCACGGTCAAGATCGACAGCCCCATACGCTCATACATCGTCGACATCATCAACCGGACGAGGGACCACGACGGCATCTCGCTGGGCGCGAGCCCCAGGGCCGGGCTGGCGCTCTACAAGACGGCACAGGCGCGTGCGGCAGTCGATGGGCGCGACTTCGTGATCCCCGACGACGTGAAGCTCCTCGCCCCGTCGGTGCTGTCGCACCGGATGATACTGAGCTCCACGGCTCGGCTCAGGGGCGCAACCGCGGAGCAGGTACTGGAAGAGATCCTCGCCGAAGCGCCCGTCCCCATCAGCAAGTAGCGCCGGCACAGCGATCATGAAACGGACGCGGGCCCGGACGAGACCGCCAGGCAGACGCTGATGAGACGCTCACTCCTGTCGGGCCACTTCTGGCACGACATCTGGATAGCCTTCTTCATCATCATCGTGGCCGTCGGCATCTTCATGGGCCAGGGCCTGGTAATTGCCTTCGGCGTGATGGGCATAGCTGCAGGCGCGATCTCCCTCATCTGGAACCGCCTGTCGCTGGAGGATGTCACATACGAGCGGGACCTGTCGGAGCGCCGCGTCTTCCTCAACGAGGAAGTGACCATGACCCTCGCGCTGACGAACCGCAAGCCGATCCCCCTCGCGTGGATCAACGTGGAGGACGAGGTGCCCGACGACCTGCACGTCGTCCGCGGTGACGTTGCGGCCAACGTGAAACCGAACATCCAGACCCTGGAGCACTCCACGTCCATGGCGTGGTACGAGCGGATCAGGTGGAGGTACCGGCTCAAGGGAGGTCGGCGGGGCCTGCACAAGATCGGGCCGGCGCGAATCGAGAGCGGCGACCCCTTCGGGTTCCTGAGGAGCAGGGCCAGGAACATGGACGATGACACCGTCATGGTCTACCCGCCGATATTCCCCCTGCACGACCTGGGCATACCCGCCGCGCGGCCCCTGGGCGAGGTGCGGAAGGGCCTGCCCATCTTCGCCGACCTGTCCAGGCCGGCCGGCATCCGCGACTACGTGCTGGGCGACCCGCTGAAGTCGATAGACTGGAAGGCCACTGCCAGGAGCGGGGGGCTCCAGGTCCGGGTATACGAGCCCAGCTCGACCTACACCGTGGTCGTGGTCGTCGCAGTCGACACGGCGACACCGCACTGGGACTCCTACGACCCCGAGAACCTGGAGCGGGTGATCACCGCCGCGGCCTCGGTGGCGGCTTTCGCCACCGACCAGAGGTACGGGGTAGGGCTGTTCAGCAATGACATGCCCATCACCGCAAACAAGCCGATGACCGTGCCGCCGAGCCGGGGACGCGAGCACCTTGGCACAATACTGGGCTCGCTGGCGACAGTCCGATCGTACGCTCTCGCCCCCATGTCGAAGCAGCTCCTGGAGTACGTGCGAAGGTTCCCCCTTGGCGCGACCCTTGTGGTGTGCACCAGCTTCATCCACGACGAGTTCGTGGCCACCCTGGGCGCGGTCCGCGAGCAGGGCTTCAAGATCGTGGTGCTGTACGTCGGCGAGGGGGAGTGCCCTGCCCTGTCCGACGGCATAATCGTGCACGAGCTGCGGTCGTACATGGACGAGCTGGAGGCAGCCGGTGAGCCGGTCGCAGGATAGGTGGGTCCTCGCGGCCACGGTCGTGGTCGAGAGCGCCTGGATATTCGCATCGCTGGGGGTCCTGGGGGCGATCCTGGGGTTCGACGCCAGCCCCATGCGCTGGCCGACGGTGCTGATCACACTCGGCGCGGCGGTGCTGGTCTCGAAGCTGACGCCGTCGTACGCCACCGCGGCAGCGGCGGCCGGCGCGGGGGTGGTGGCCCTGGCGTGGCTCGGAGGCCCGGCCGGCTGGACACTGTTCGTCGTCGCCATGGGCCTGGCGGCCGCGCTGGCCTACTTCAGGCCGGTGGGCAGCCTGTCCGAGGAGATAACCTACCTGCTGCGCCTCGCAGTCGGGCTGTCGGTCACCTACATCATGGTCGCGTCCAACGTCACCGGAGCCGAGGGTGGATTCGACTTCGCGTGGCCCAGCTTCGTCTTCGCAGAGGAGACCCACCAGCACTATAGGCTTGTCGCCCTGTCCGGCCTCCTTGCCGGACTTGTGCTCTGGTGGCGCGGTGGAAGCCTTGCCTGGAAGGAGTTCCCCATCGAGAGCCTGAACTTCAGCTTCAGGCTCGGCGTGTTCTGCCTGTTCCTGGCCGTCACCGTGGACATTCTCCACCCAGCGCGGCTGAACACCTTTCCGATGATCTTCCTGTTCTTCGGGGCAGGACTGGGAGGCCTTAGCGTCGGCCACCTGCTGCCGGAGTCGAAACAGTCGGAGGAGAAGAGGGCGTGGCCCAGGGTCATAGGCGGCGTCGTCGCCTCGGTAATCGGTGTGGGGCTCATCTTCAGCTTCCTGCACAGGGACATGCTGTCGGTCCTGTCACGCCCCGCACTGTCCCTGCTGGACACCGTCGTTACGGGGGCGTTCTGGGGGCTGATCATCCCGATCTCGACCGCGTGGACCGTGTTCGTCGAGGCGGTGCTCGGCATCTTCGAGGCCGCATTCGGAGGGCTGAGGGACAGCGAGTCGAACAGGCGGCTGCAGGCGACGGTCGCGGACCGCGCCGAGGCGGCTGAGCAGGCCGAGGAGGAGAGCGGCGAGCTCCTCGCCTTCGTCATACAGCTTATCGAGTGGATCGTGCTCGCGATCGTCGTGACGATCCTGCTCTACCTGCTCTACCGCTTCCTTCGCAAGCTGCTGGCGCGGGGTCCGAAGTCCACCCTAGGCCAACGTGATTCCCTGTTGCCGGACTCGGACCTGAAGTCCGACGTGGGCAGGCTGCTGCTGCGGCTGATACCCAGCTGGGTCGGGCCAAGGAGGGGCGGCACGGGCTTCCGCATACCCGACGGCCCCCCCGGTGTCGTGGACGCCCTGGTCCTCTACTACGACATGCTGACGGTCGCCCAGCAGAAGGGCCAAGGCCGGCACAGCCATCAGACGCCCCACGAATACGAGGCCACTCTCGCCGACCTGTTTCCCAAGGGGCTGGTCTCGCAGGCGACCGATGCGTTCATCCGGGCGTGCTATGGGGACCACCCGGCCGACCGGGAGCAGATCGCGGAGATGTCGGCCACGTTGAAGAGCATCACCACGGGGGCGCCCATACCCGGCTCCCAATCGACAGCCTCAGAAGACGATGCCCCCAAGTAGCCAGCCCCCCAGGCTGCCCCCGTCCAGCGCCAGGTGGATACTCGCGGCCACCCTAATAGCTGAGAGCGCCTGGCTGTCCGCCTTGTACTCCATCATCGGGCTGGCGTCCGACGCGCCCGGGGCGGGCCTGTCCTGGCCCGTCGTGCTGCTGATCATGGGCGTGTCGCTCGTCATCACCCACCTCAACCCATCGACGAACAGGTGGGTGACGCGGGCGTACCGCTTCAGGACTGCCATCGGCCTGGTGCTGATATACCTGGCGGCGGCGTCCCAGCTGGGCGATGGCGCGTCGGTAGACTTCGGATGGGCATGGACTGTCGTGGTTGGCGATGGTGGCAGCGGATACAGGCTCGCCGCCGGGATAGGCTTTGCCCTGGGCATCATAGCCTGGTGGCGGGGCGCCAAGCTCGCGTCCGCCGAGCTGCTGAACGAGAGCCTGAAGATAACGATGGGAGTCGGCGCGGCGGCCCTCGCCTTCGCGGCCCTCGTCGACATCGCACACGAAGAGGACCTCGATACCGCGGCCCGCATCTTCGTCTTCTTCGCCGCCGGGCTGAGCGGGCTCGGCATGCACCGGCTCTTCGAGGGGACCTCGAGGACCGCGAAGGCGGGCAGCTGGCGAGCCATCCTCCTCGGCCCCGTGTCCATCGTCCTCACGCTGGGTGTAGCGTTCAGCCTCCTGAGCAAGGGGGTCCTGTCCGGCATCGCCGGGCCCGCCTCGTCGCTGTTCGGCAAGGTCGCGGCTGTAATTTTCTGGGCCTTGGTCGTGCCACTCGGCACGCTTTTCAACCTGGCTGTCGCCGCATTCCTAAAGTTCTTCAGCCGGCCGTACGATCCGGCCTTCGAACAGTCCGAGATCACTGTCGAGCAGGTGCGGGAGGGAGTCCAGCAGGCCGCGCTCGAGGAGGCGGAGCTTGCCGAGGAGGGAGTGCAGACCGGCTACGCGCTCCTATTGCAGATCATCGAGTGGGCGGTCATATCCATCCTGGGCGCGATAGCCCTGGTCGTGGCCGTGTTCCTGTTCAGCCGCGCGTACAGGCGAATGCTGAAGCCACCCGAAGGTCCGGAGGGGCCCGACCGCGAATCGGAGCGCGAGGACGCCGACCCGCTGTCAGACCTGGGCGGGCTGCTCTCGAAGCTTGGAGGCCGCTGGACCCGCCGCAGAAAGCCAGGTCAGATGCCGCTGCCCGAAGGTCCTCCCGGAATAGTCGAGCCGATGAGGCTGTACTACCGGATGCTCGACACGGCCGAGAGTCAGGGCATCGCCCGGCTCCCCCACCAGACGACCCAGGAGCATCGCGGGCCGCTCTCCCGCCTGTTTCCCCACGACATCGTTGCAGCGATCACTCACGCCTTCGACCGCGCCTTCTACGGCAACCACCCGGCGGACATTGACCGGCTGGCTGAGATCTCCCGATCGGTGGAGGGCCTCGACGCCCCAGCCCGACTCCGGCGTCAGCCCTGACACTGTCCCAGGCGAAGGACCCCATTTGACTCGCGGCGGTTGGGGCCAACGGCGCATCCCATCCTGTAGAATGACGCCAGCAATACAGGCATAGGAGACACGACGTGACGCTAAGCATCTATCTCAACTTCGACGGGAACTGCCGGGAGGCGTTCGAGTTCTACCGGTCGGTCTTCGGGGGCGACTTCGACCTGATCAACACGTTTGGCGAAGGTCCGCCGGACATGGGCATGCCTGAGGACGAGCGCGACAGGATCATGCACGTTTCGTACCGCATAGGGTCGAGCGTGCTGATGGGCAGCGACACCTCGGCCAACTTCGGACCGCCGTTCGAGCAGGGCAACAACTTTTCCGTCTCGTACTCGGCCGAGAGCAGGGAGGAGACGGACGAGCTGTTCGCCAAGATCTCCGCTGGCGGGACTGTCGTCATGCCCCCGGGGGAAATGTTCTGGGGGGCTTACTTCGGGATGTGCACCGACAAGTTCGGGGTGAACTGGCAGTTCGTGGCCGACCACTAGCGGCCGGGGAAGGTGGCAGGCTCAGGGCGAACGGGTTCTGGTCTCATCTCACGGCTCTTGGGAGTAATGGCATGACCGACGACATTCGGAACATAGGGACGGACCGGCAGCTATTCGTCGACGAGTACTGGATCGCCGAGTCGGAGGGGGTTTCACGGCGGCTGCACGAGCCTGACCGGCGCGACCCGGTGATCGTGAAGGACTACCCATGGGAGGCTGGCTTCGTCGGTTCCCTGACGACGGCCTACGACGGCGAGAAGTACCGGATGTGGTACGCGTGCGACGACGCCCGGGTCATCGGCGTGGCCGGGGTCAACTACCACCGCAAGGCATACGCGGAGAGCGAGGACGGCATCAACTGGACCAAGCCGTTCCTGCGCCAGGAGGAGTTCGAGGGATCGAGGGAGAACAACCTCTTCTCGACGAATCCAGGCTACGTGAACATCGACGCGAATCCCGACGCCAGCGAGAGCGAGCGCTTCAAGGGCTTCAGGTCGATGGGCCGCCGGGAGAAGTCGGCGGTCTACGCCATGGGCTCGCCCGACGGGATCAACTGGCGCCAGTTGTACGACGAGCCTATCCTGACGGGCTGGCCCTTCGACACCAAGAACCTGTTCTTCTGGGACGAATGGACCGGCCAGTACCGGGGCTACACCCGTGGGATAGCCGGCAACGATCCCAGCGTTGACTTCGCAACAGTCGATCTCGAATCGGTCAGGAACCAGCAAGGCCGCGAGTTCTTCGGAGGCGTCCGCTGGATACGCCACGCGACCTCACAGGACTTCCGGACCTGGACGCCGCTCCGGAACATCGACACGGGCGGAACCCCCTACGAGCACCTGTACACGAACGAGTGCTGGGCTTACGACAGGGCGCCCGGCACCTACCTGATGTTTCCGTCCAGGTACGTGGCGCACAGGACGCCCGATCCCGACTGGTACGACGGCCCGGGGGTCAACGACATCGTCTTCATGTCGAGCCGCGACGGTGTGCACTGGGACAGGAGCTTCATGGAGGCGTTCATGCGGCCCGGGCTGGACAAGAGGAACTGGCACGAGCGCGGCATCTACTTCCAGCACGGCATCTACCAGACCTCGCCGACCGAGCTGACGATGTACGTGACCGAGCACATCAAGACCCCGGGCGTCCACGTCAGGCGGTACACGCTGCGTCCCGACGGTTTCGTGTCCGTGAACGCGGGCTACGCCGGAGGCGAGCTTACGACCAGGCCCTTCGTATTCGAGGGCGACGAGCTTGAGCTGAACTACTCGACGTCTGCCATCGGGACGATAAAGGTAGAGATTCAGGACGCGAATGGGAACGCCATCCCGGGCTACGGCCTCGACGAGTGTCCGGAGATGTTCGCGGACGAGATCGAGGGGGCCGTCAGGTGGCAGCAGGGCGGCGACATTGGCCGGCTCGCCGGCAGCCCCGTAAGGCTACGGTTCAGCCTCAACGACGCGGACCTCTACGCCTTCAGGTTCACGTAGTTAGCGGCGGGGCACCAGTCTGATGCCTTCGCCGGGCTCACGGACGCCCTCGCCGCCCAGGATAGGCTGGGACAGTGCGGCCCACTAGCCCGTCCCTGCGCAGCAGGTGTTTGACTTGCCACTCAAGGCTGGGTGGAGTCCCATTCTCCGCCAGCGTCGTCTTGATGGCCTGCTTGACACCGATGAACAGCCACGCCCAGTAGACTGGTACCAGCAACTCCCAGTCCAGGCCGGACAGCTTGTGGACCTCCTCGTAACCCTCGATGACCTCATCCTGGTAGCCGCGCCAGGCGAGAGCGAAGTCAGCGACCCGGTAGTTCAGGTGCGTTGCATCGAAGTCAAGAACGCCGGTGAGGCTCTCGCCCTCATACAAGAGGTTCCAAGGGACGAAGTCGCTATGCAAGACAGTCTTCTCTGCTCTCTCCGGGTCGAGGCGGTCAAGAGCTTCCACCGCCCGGTCGATGTGCCACCTCACGACATGGCCTTCGTATGGCCTGAGTTTCTCGTATTCCCGGATCACGCCAACGAGTTCAGGATCGCCAATCAACTCATTAGACAGGACGAACCCCCTACGCTGCCCCATTTCTGCAAGGGGTGTCGTGGCTTCGTGCATTTCCGCAAGGAGGCGTCCGCGCTTCCTGCGGTCGTCCGGCCCTTCGACCGTCCGAGATGTCCCCGGGAGGAACTTCGACAGGCACCAGGTCCGCCCATCTACCTCCATAGGGTCTTCTGTTGCTACGGGCACCGGCCATCCATCTCCGTTCAGACGGGACAGTACTTCGAGCTCATAGACGATGTCTGGGAACGGGTCCTCCGGGTATCTGCGTAGCACGAAACGGCTGCGTCCGTACTCGACCAGCCAGCTCTGTTTGTGTCGACCGCCGAGATAGTCGACAGGGGTGATGTCCCACCGCTGCTTTACGGCGGGAGGGATCTGCTGTGGTGGACCGTCACTATGAGACAGCGGTCCCACTATGATGGCCTTGCCTATGGCGCGGCGCGCCGGGGCGCGTAGTAGTCCGACACCTTCTTCATCGCGGCGGCTATGTCGCGGGCGTCGTCTTCCGTGTAGGAGTTGCGGAATAGTATGGAACCCGACGTGGGCAGCTCTCGTTCGATGACCGGCAGGCTGACCTCCGAGTAGTCGACGCGCCGGTTGCCCTGATCGTCGACGAAGGGGAAGCGCGACGTGCCGTACGTGTCCTCGTCCGTGAACATCGGATAGGTGTGAAGTGCCCGCCCCTCGATGTACGGCCCGTTGCAGTCGGGTACGCCCTCAGCACTCACGGCGGCGGCGAACTCGGCGGAGGAGACGCCCGCAGCTTTAGGGTCGATCCGATAGGCATAGACGTAGTATGTGTTGACGTCGCCCGGGCGCACCTGCTGTACGCGGAATCCAGGCAGGTGCGGCACAACCTCGTTCAGTATCTCCGCCGTGCGCAGCCGCACCTCCGTCGCGTCGTCCCACCGGTCGTGCTGGGCCAGGCCTACCGCCGCCTCCAGATCCGTCATGGCGTACGTGGTGCCGAGGAAGGCCGCGTACCCTCGCGCCTCGACGGGCTCCGGCTCAGGGGCATGGGAGCTTCGGAACATGATGTCGCTCTCGGTGCCCTTGCGCACGAAGTTGGATGCGCGCCGGGCCAGCTCCTCGTTGTCGGTCATGAGCATGCCTCCGGCGCCTGTCGTGAGCGTCTTGCCGCCAAAGGACCATATCCCCATGTCGCCGATGGTCCCCACGAGCTGGCCCTGGTACTGGGCGAGGTGCGCCTGGGCGCAGTCCTCGATGACGGGGATGCCGTGCGTCCGGCCTATCTCCATGATCGCGCCCATGTCGCAGGGATTGCCATGCAGGTGTGTCGCGATGATGGCGCGGGTCCTCTCGGTAATGCGCCGGTCGATGTCGTCCGGGTCGATGTTGAAGGTGTCGCGGTCCGAGTCTGCAAACACGGGGATGCAGTTCTGGAGCATGATGCCCAGGATGCCGCCCGTGTCGGTAACGGGGGTGGTGATCACCTCGTCGCCGGGGTCGGGGTTGATGGCCGCGATGGCCGTGTGGATCGCTGAGGTAGCCGAGTTCGTCGGCACCGCGTAGCTCATTCCATGGCGCTCGGCGACGGCACTGCAGAAGGCGTTGACCTTGGTGCGCGACCTCCATCTCTGCCGGTCAGGCGTGTCTGCGGGCTCCGAAGCCTCGTCGATCACCTCCGCGAGGTGACGCTTCTCCGCCTCGCCGAAGTACCAGCGCGGCCCGAATGGTCTCGTGCGCAGGGGCTCCCCACCGTGAATCGCAAGCTTCTCAGGCGCCGACATCGCAGTCCTCCTCTACCCTGCGGCGGGGACCCGGCGGCGGGCCGGCCTGATGCGACGCGGCCCTGTCCTACTGCGTGCAGCCCCTGCCGGGTATGTCCCAGACCTGCTCTACGATCCCGTTGCGAACGGCTATGTACTGGTCCCAGCGGTTGACCAGCATGTCCTGGTAGGACGGGATGATGCTGATCTTGTCGCCGACCTCGAGGCTGGTGTCGTCGCCGGTGCCCAGGACAATGTGGTCGTCCTGGATCTCCTCGACGGTCACGCCCGGCATGCCCTCGACGTGGTCGGCCCCCCGCACAGAGAGGGCCAGCATTCCCGCGTCCGCGACCGCCGTGCCCGGACGCGGCGTGCTTATCACCGTGCTCAGGACCTTGTTGGCGATGAGGTAGTCCTCCATGTAGTGGTACATGGTGCCGCCGAGGGCGTAGGTGCCGCCCTCGACCTCGGTCACTTCCGGAATCTCCTTGGCTACGTCGATGGTGAAAGTCTCACCGCTCGACACCTCCGGGACATCGATGCCCTCGGCCTTGATGGCGTTGCCCACGTCGACGCAGCGCTGGATGGTCTCGTGCCCGACGGCGAAGCGGTCCTCTTGCGTGGTGAACTCGGGGAGGCTCTGGTGGCTCATCACGCCCCTGAACTCGACGCCCGGCAGCGACTCGGCCAGCCTGGCTATGGCGACGCCTTGCTCGGCGCTCCGGACGCCGCCGCGGCCCATCTGCGTGTCGACCTCGATCAGGACGCCGATCTTCACCCCGTAGGCGTCGGCGATGTCCGAGATGGTCTGCACGTTGTCGAGGTTGTCGACGCAGACCTTGATGGTGCCCCGCTTGGCAAGGGCGCACATCCTGGCGATCTTGTCCTTGTGTGTGACCTGGTTCGGGATGAGCACGTCGGTGACGCCGCCCTCGAACATCACCTCGGCCTCCGAGAGCTTGGCGGTGCAGACGCCGCCGACGGTGCCGCCGGCATCGATCTGCATCTTCGCAAGCAGCGGGCTCTTGGTATTCTTGGTGTGCTGGCGCATCTTGACCCCGCTGTCGCGGTAGGTCTCAGCCACCTGGCGGAAGTTGTGCTCGACAGCGTCGAGGTCGACGATCAGGCAGGGCGTGTCGAGGTCCTCGACGGGGGTACCGGGTACTGGTCGATATATGTCCATGCAGCTCCCTGTTCACGAATGCTGAAAGCGACTGGGAGAATAGCACACCGCCGCTCCCAAATCCATTGCCATGCAGCCTTGCAAAGGCGGGAGTTCACCCTCACCCCACATCGAGTACGGGACAGATCCTCAATCCCCTCCTGCCAACGGAGATAAGCCCGGAAGCCGGCTGCTAATTCGCAAACGCGGGGCACGGCATGTAGAATTGAAGCAGAAGTCTATGAGAGGCTGACTCAGCCCGATGTCGCGCCTGACCTACATTGCGCAGATACTGTTCACCGTGGCGACGGTCGCGGCATTCGTGTACGCGATGCGCACGAGGCAGCCGAGCGGGCGCATCCTCGACGTGCCCTATGAGTTTCGGCCGCCGACGTCAGACAGGCTGCGCGACCGCCTTTGGAACCGGGACGACCCCAGGCTGTTCACGCCGCCCATCCTGGGCGTAGGCTGGTCGATCAACCTGTTCCAGCTTGCCGTGAGAGCCCAGGCCCTGCTGGCGCTCGCAACGGAGCGCCGCGAGGACGCGTAGTCCCCACCCTGCCCGGTGGTGTAGTGGTAGCACGAAGGACTTTGGATCCTCAGACCCAGGTTCGAATCCTGGCCGGGCAGCCACTCACCCCTCCCATCAAGACCTGAGCCTTCCCCTAAACCACCCGATTTGTATCTGATTTAGCCCCTATGGGGCTTGCAATGTTCCCGCGCGGTGCTGTAGCATCCCAGAAAGACTGTGGTACCTCAGTGGTACCTCAGTGGCTACTGGAGGAGGGTACATATGGCCCTGCTGACTGCTGCGAAGGTTAAGGCACTCACTGAACCTGGTAGGTACTCAGATGGAGAGGGCCTGCACCTATTCGTCAGGCAGTCGGGAACGAAGGCATGGGTTCATCGCATCACCATCGATGGTCGAAGACGAGACATCGGCCTAGGAGGCTATCCTGCCGTGAGCCTCGCTAAGGCCCGTGAGCGAGCGGAGGAGAATCGAGCCGCAGTTGCGGGCGGCCTAGACCCGCAGGCCGAGAAGCGAGGGCCCATTGAGGTGCCCACGTTCCGAGAGGCTTCAGAACGCACAATCAGCGCGAACAGACCTCGCTGGCGGCATGGGAAGACCGCAACGAACTGGAAGGGCTCCCTGGAGACGTACGCTTTCCCCGTCTTCGGTGAAACACGGGTGAGCCTTGTCGGTAGAGGGGATGTACTAGCAGTTCTTGAACCCATATGGACGACGAAACCCGCCACCGCCAGAAAGCTGAGACAGAGAATCCGAATGATCTTCTCCTGGGCGATGGCTCACGGCTTCATCGAGCTCAACCCCGCAGGAGAAGTGATAGACGCCGCACTTCCTCCGATGCCAGCTGTCAAGGCCCACTTTCGAGCGCTTCCCTACAGGGACGTGAGGAAAGCCTTGGAGACTATTGAGGAGTCCTATTCGTCACTGTCCTCCAGGCTCTGCCTTCGCTTTCTCGTACTAACGGCAGCCCGGTCAGGAGAGGCCAGAGGTACCCTGTGGGATGAGATCGACTTTGAGGAACGGGAGTGGCGAATTCCCGCGACTCGCATGAAGTCGGGAGTTGAGCATCGCGTTCCGCTGAGCGACTTCTCTCTGGACGTTCTTCAACAGGCTCTGAGTCTTGACGACAACTCCGGGCTGGTCTTCCCTTCGACGTTGAAGCCTGGCAGTCCGCTGTCGGATATGACCCTGACAAAGATACTGCGTACCGTCGGGCTGGCGGATCGAGCGACGGTCCACGGCTTCCGAACGTCCTTCAAAACCTGGGCTATGGAGCAAACGGATACCCCGTGGGCAGTTGGAGAGGCGGCGCTGGCGCACACCTTGGGCAACTCCACAGAGCAGGCGTACGCCAGGAGCGACCTGTTCGAGAGACGACGTGTCCTCATGCAACAGTGGGCCGACTACCTCTTTGGCTAAACGCTATCGCCAGCCAAGCCGAAAGGCCGCAGGTGCAAGCCCCAGCCCGCCACCCCGCTCGGAAGGAGGCATTCCGCCGTCTGAAGACCGATGTGAACTTCTCTCCCGAACAATGGCCTGCCGCACCTCCATTGCGAAGTGTCGGGCGTGTCAGCCGTAGCACCGCCCATCTACCGAGCGGGAAATACTGCCTCACGGCGAAGGGTGTCAGAGAGGCCGCCGTGGTCCTGGACTTCGACACGCCTCAGAATTCGTGCGGGTCTACCCGTTGTCCAGGGAGTGCCCGACGCACGGTGACACGATACCCATTCCGTAGGTTACTGGCCGAGAGATATCATCTGGGAAGACCCACTATAGGGTAGTGTAGAATCCAGGGAGGTTGGCCCAGACTGTATACATTTCCAAAGAAAAGAGTCTCGATCCAAACAACGAACGCAGTACCGGCATGAGAGCGAAAAGCACAACTCCGGCATCCGATGAACCCTCCGCCGATGGGAGTTGGCTTCAACAACTAGAAGGAGCAACGGACCCCGCCAGAGAAGTGTCCCAGCAAGGCGTCCCTGTCCAGTACTACAGCCGGAGCGAACTCCCACAACGGGAGGTAGCCCTCCACCGGTTCAGTCTCAGGCGGAAGTCGACGCTCATAGGTCTCAGCCTTGTCACGGCACTGGTGTTTATCATCGCAGGAGCCGTCGTGGCCACCACCGCATTCAACCAGTTGGACCAACAGGCGCAGAACAACCCCCAGAGGTTTGCATCAGAGTCTCAAGGAGTAATCGGGAGCGCCAGAATCGGAACCCTGGGCCTCGCCGCCGGAGCTTTGGCGGCCCTGTCTATCACCGTCATCATTATCGTTCGAGTCGGCCTCCGCATCATCTCGCTGGAGTTCTGGATCAGACGCATGGGGGCCGGGGACCTGGCCTACTCCGTGAGTCCATCTGGAAACGACGAAATAACGGAGATATCCTATGACCTGGAGGTGCTGAGACGCCAGTCGATGAGAGCCCAGCGCCTAGATCTGGTGCAAGAGCTTTCTGAGGACCTGCAATACAAGAACGAGGAGTTGGAGCTCGTCCTGGAGGAGCTCCGGGCCACCCAAGACCAGATGATTAGCCGTCAGAAGCTAGCCGAAATGGGCGAACTCACTGCCGGGGTCGCCCACGAGATCAGAAACCCGGTGAACCTGACTCAGAACTTCGCCAGGGCCTCGGAAGAATTGATGCGGGAGCTAAAGGAAGCCATGGCGGAATTGAGAGGGCCGCCCGATAAGGAACAGGCAGAGTTGATCGACGAACTGGTCGGCGAGCTCTCCGAAAACATGAGGCGCATATTCCAGCACGGGGATCGGGCCAACCGCATTGTCCAGGACATGTTGGACATGGGCCGGGCCACCAAGGGAAACTACCAGACGGTGAACATCAACGAGTTGGTCGAAGACCACGTCATGCTGGCTTACCACTCGGCAAGAGGCCTCGATCCCACGTTCAACATGGAGATAGCCCTCGATCTGGACCCCCACGCCGGAAAGGTCAACGTAATCTCCGAAGACATCGCAAGGGTGATCCTCAACTTGGTCAGCAACGCCTGCTACGCCACTTCCGATAGGGGCAAGTCGGAGCGTGGGTACCGGCCCACCATGTGGATAACCACTTCGAGGGACGGCGACAACGTGAATATCCTGGTGAAGGACAACGGGAGCGGCATACCCGAAGAAATCATCGACAAAATATTTAACCCCTTCTTCACCACCAAGCCCACCGGCCGGGGCACCGGACTGGGACTCAGCATGTCCAACGACATAATCCGTGAGCACGGCGGGGACATCCGACCAGCGTCCCAGCTGGGGGAGTATACTCAGTTCACTGTCCGCATACCGGCCTATGAGAAGCAGGTCAAACCCGACTGAGGAACCCGGCCCTGCCCCGACCTGAGGCGGCGTGGTGAGGCGCCAATAGAGCTCCATGACAGAGGAACACGGCGAGGTCGCAGACATCATCGTCTGCCGGGACGTACACAAATGGTACGGCGGCTACCACGCCATCCGAGGTGTCACCACCACTGTCGGGAGGGGCGAGGTGTTGGTGATCATGGGCCCTTCAGGGTCTGGGAAGTCCACCTTCATACGGACCATCAACTACTTGGAGAGATTCCAGAGGGGCGACATCATCGTGGACGGGGTGCTCCTGAACGATGACACACGGAATATCGAGGCGGTGCGCCGTAACATCGGCATGGTGTCTCAGACCTTCGATCTATTCCCCCACATGACGGTGCTGGACAACATAATCCTGGCCCCCATCAAGGTGGGGAAGGTCAACCCCCGAGACGCCCGCGACGACGCCATGGAGCTGCTGGAAAGGGTGGGGATACCGGAACAGGCTGGGAAGCCGCCGTACCAGCTGTCGGAAGGACAACAGCAGCGGGTGGCCATTGCCAGGGCGCTGGCCATGCGCCCCAACATCATGCTCTTCGACGAGCCAACCTCGGCGCTGGACGTGGAGATGGTCAGGGAGGTATTGGACGTGATGAGGGACCTGGCACAGTCTCAGACGACCATGCTGGCCATAACCCACGAGATAGGATTCGCACGCGAGGCAGCGGACCGCATATTGATGTTCGACGAAGGCCAGATAGTGGAAGACCAGCCTCCGGACGCCTTCTTTGGGAATCCCCGGCACAATCGCACCAAACGGTTCCTAGAGCGGGTCCTGTAGAAACGGTTGATGCCCTTTGGCTAGGCGTCTCGGAGGGCCGCATCAGCCAGATGACGCATAGCTTAGTCAACACCTAACTTACACCGGCGATGACAAGACATAATCAAAGGCGAGAAGTGCTGAAATCAACTCGGCCGCCGTTGCTTTCGTGGGTGACCACGAGAGGATGCGGGCGTCGGCAGAGCGGGCATTTCGTCCCCGGTTCAGGAAATCCCATAGACTTAGGCAGCGTCTGTTGGACCGTGATCACCCGTGGCCAAAGGCCGGGACTCAAGCCAACTGGTGATGTCGCTCTCCTTCCACCTGACAGCAGCAGGACCCACCTTGACAGCAACCGGGAATTCCTGGATGCGCATCAGCCGGTAAATCGAAGAGCGGCTCAATCCCGTCATCTCCTCAACCTGTCGGCGTCTCAACAGTTTTTCTGTCATCCTCAACTCCTTGTCCTAATCTCAGCGCGCATTTGTGGACGAAAATGGTTCAGGCCTGGTCGGGGAACACATGCCACGCGTGCGGTCCGACCTGTGCCACATGGACGAGAATTCCATGTACTCCTCGTCTTCGACTTCGAAGTAGTAATCAGCCCTCAGCATCTTCACCTCCGGTACCTCGTGGTATGACTTCCGGCATCTGTTCGCGTCCTTTCATGTCTTGTGTTTCTTCGGTTACTGTGCCCTGTTGAAGGGCGCACGAGGTCCTGCGCTCGCCCGTCGGCGTTTTTTCTCTCGGGGAGCCTTCTGGTCGTTTCACCCTTTTGGCATGGCCCTCCAGATGTGGACCCCGTTTCCCGTCGTTTGGTACGAGCGCCGTGCAATCGTCCTGTTCACCTGCGTGAGACTGCCTACGTCTCGCGCTACTCCTGCGTTCCCGCCGGGCCGCCGCAGTCGGCGGTCCCCGTGGTCAGGGTGCCCTAGAGGCCAAGCTCTTCGGCCAGGTCATACAGCGCCCTGAGATGCCGAGGGTGTGGCCTGACCCCGTTCCGCCATCGCCAGAGCGTGACGGGGGAGGTCCTCAGGCGTCGGGCGAGCTCCCTCCACGACAGGCCGGAGACTTCCTTGAAGCGCTCCAGACGCTGTGCGAAGTCCTCGGGCGGTGTGCGTGTGGATCTCGGGTAGTGGTTTCGCCGTCTGGGCATGGTCTTAGTCCCCCTGGAGCCTCATCCGGACGTTCAGCCCGGTGAGGATGGCGAAGCCACCATCGATCATGAGGGAGAACTGTGCGAGCGCGAGCATGGCTCCGCCGCAGGGCTCGGCGCCCTTGCGCCACCTGAGCACCTGCCTGCGGTCGGCTCCAACGGCCTGAGCAAACCCGGACCACGTGAGTCCGGACGCCTCCTTGAGCCTGTCGATGCGCTGTCCGAAGTCGTCGGGCAGCACGCCGCTCAGGTAGGGAACAGAGCGGCCGTGTATGGCGAGTCCGTCGTAGCGGTCGTTGCACACTCGATGAGAGCTATTCGTCAATGGTTTCCTCCAAGTCGAACAACTCGCGGAAGTCCTCGACTCCGAGGGTCGTCTGCATCCGTCTGCGGACGCGTCCCGAGGGCGCCCGTCGCTGTCTTATCAGCATGGACAGGTAGCCCGGGCTGATGCCAGTCTCTCTGGCGAGCCATCCCTGGGACCGGTTGAGCAAGTCGAGCCTGTCCCAGAGAGCCCGCGTGTTGAGGCGGACGACGGTCCGGCGCCGGAGGGTCCTCCTTGAGCCCTTCGTATCGTCGATGTCGCGTTTGCCGTGTTCGCTCATGCTGAACGGCCTCCCTATCGGCGCGCCGGAAGGGCGTGGGTGGGTTCGTAGTCGCCTGGCGCGCGCCAGGCGGGGCCCAGCGCCCCCACTCTTTGCAGCAGGCTCCTGTGGGAGACCCACAGTGGGAGAGCGACATCTGCCCTGTCCATCTCCTCCCGCGCCGTGCGCAGGAAACGCGCCGCAGCGAGGTCGTCGTGGAAGACGATGAGGATGGCGGGCCTCTGGCCGTGATCGTCGGCGGGCCGGTGTGTGGAGTAGTAGCGGATGTAGGGGGCGATGCGGGCGGCCATAGTTGCAGGGCGCACCGCTCGGCGCTCCCACTCAAGGAAGAAGGGCCAGGAAGTCCCGCCCTTCCGGAGGATGCCAAAGGCGTCCGGCTGGACTGAGCGGAGGCTGTCCTCATGCCGGAAGTACCTGGAAGCCCGGCGCGGCGGATCGAACTGCGTGACCTCCCATCCCAATGTGCGGGCCTGCGCCGCAAGACTCGCAACGAAGGAGTGGACTGCGGCGGTGTGCTGGACGTACCTGAGCAGTTGCCTGCTCCTCGAACCGGAGACGTTGCGCCAGTCGGGGGGTGCGCCCGTGTCGATGGGCTCGGCGCTCCAGCGCGTCTTCGCGATGGGGAGGGACCCGCGGTCCCTGTGGGCCAGCACGGCCAATCCCCTGTCGGTGAGGGCCAGCCGCCTCCGGCGTCCGGGCGTGAAGCTCATCACCAGGCCAAAGTCCTCAAGGACCGACACGATCCTTGAAGCGCGCGAGTCCGATACTGCCAGCAGAGAGGCCAGGTTCTTCAAGGCAATCCAGGGCCAGTCTGAGAGGAGATCGAGGCAGCGCTTCTCGGCCGACTTGAGCAGGGCCGGGAGCGCATGGTCCGGCAGGTCCCGCCCCGGGCCGCCCATCGGCATGTCCCAAGGTAGCGAGAACCGGGTGAGCGGCGGCTCTTCCGGAAGTTCGGGACCCGGACGCACATCGTCCAGAGCCGTACGCAGGTCGACGGTGGAGCTGGCGGCCCTGGGATGCCATATCGGGTCGTCCGGGCCTGCGGCAGCCGCGTCTCCCTCCAGGGCCAGGAAGGTGGGTCGGGGCGCGCCGGCGAGCAGCCTACGGGCGTGCCTAAGCCGCACGTCGTCGGGCACGAGCATGAGGACCGCACCCGGAAGCGGGCCGTCCCAGAGCCTCCGCATCCGCTTGGAGAAGGCGGTCCTGGTCGCCGTGGTCCCCTGCCTGACCACGGCGACGTTCTTCCCATCCGGGATGATCATCGCGGCGTCCGTGGGCGTGGCACGATGCCAGCGGAAAAGCATGGGATGGGCTGCGTCCGAGACCGCCGAGGCGAGCCGGTATATGACGGCCACGGCGTCGAGACGCTTGAGCATGACGGCCCGCCACTGTAGGGATACGGGACGGGAGCACAGCAGGTCGTCCGGGGCTATTCCTTCCTCACGGGCCAGCTGGCCCACACCATCCGCCGTGAGGTGGTACCTTGCGGTGAGCGGTGTGAGATCGGTCGCGTGGGGAACCGGTGCGGTGAGCCCCTCGTCCTCCAGCTCATGGACGGCCTCATAGACCGCCGACCGGGACCGGCCCGTGACGGCGGCCATCTCCGGCCGGTCGAGGAAGGGCATCCACGACAGGAGCTTGAGGATTTCGTACACGCATCCGGTGGGCTTCATCCTTCTGACTCCTCGGCTTGCCCGTCAGCCACATCGCCGTCTTCGCCCTGGCCGGGCTTGTCCCACTTCGACCGACGCCTGTTGTTCCTCTTGTTCTCTTTGTTCTTTGGCTTCGTAGCCCCTTCGTCTGGGCTCTTCTCCTCGTCCGGGGGGACCTCGCCGTCCTTCAGGGCCTTTATGCCGTCCTTGAAGCGCCGGACGCGCTTCCTGAGCTCCTCGTCGACCTCTGCCGCCGGCGTGTACTCGGCAGCGATTGCGCGGATGAGTTCTGCGGTATAGGCATTGCCCGGTACCGGCTTCCTGACCGCCATGGAGAAGGCGGGCATCCGCTCGGTTCCCACGGTGGCGCGGACGTAGCACTGGTGCACCGGCAGAGACGTGACGTCGTCCTCTGTGACTCGCTCCTTGCCGAGTTCCCAGACCAGGTGACGGGCGTCGGACGCAGCCACCTGGAACACGGCCAGGCACCCCACGTTGGCAAGGATCGTGTCCTTCATGGTGGGCGAGAGATCGTCGAGCTTGGCGAGGCTCTGGGTGGCCAGGACGAAGGACGCCCCGAACTTGCCGAGCTCGCCGAGCATAGACTCGTAGTCGACCCCGGGCATGGACTGCATCTCGTCCACGACGACCAGAGCCCCCCTGCGCTGCTCGGGGGGCAGGGTTCCCTGCTCGCGTATCACGGCGTCCACGAGGTTCAGGAGGGACGCGCCCACCAGCGCGGCCACGTCCCGGCCCACGCTCCCCTGGGCCGTGGAGACGAACAGCACGCCACCGTCCAGGATCGTACGGCGCATGTCGATGGTGGAGCGCCGCTGGCCCAGGACTGCGCGGGCGCGCTTGGACGATGCGTAGTAGGACAGGCGCGTCTGGACTGGGGCGAGTGCCTCGGCCCTGTACTGACTGTGCCAGCCCTTGAAATCCCTCTCCCACCACTCGAGCAGGTACGGGTCGCTCAGCTTCTTGATGAGCTCGTTGCGGAACGGATCGTTGGACAGGAGCTTCAGGCCGTCCAGGATGGTGTACTGCTCGTCCTCTTCCATCGTCTCGTTGACCTCGTGCAGGGTCTTGACAGTTTGCTCGAGAATCGACTGCATCCGGGGGCCCCACTGGTCCCAGAGGCCCCTGGCGACGCGGACCACCGAGTCGGCAGTGCGATCGCGGTCGGCGAACACACGGGTGTCGAGCAGGTTGATGCCGGGAGCGCCGGAGTGGTCGGCCAGGTCGATAAGGCGCACGTCGTCGGCCAGGGTGCGAGGTACCTGCTCCAGCAGACCCGAGACCAGGTCGGCGTGGGGGTCGACGACGACTATCGCGTCGCCGTCCCTGCCCGCAGCCTTCTCCTGCAGCTTGTGAGCAACCACGTGGTGCATAAGGGTGGACTTGCCCATCCGGGTGCGTGCGACGTAGAGGTGGTGTCGCCTGAGCAGGTCGTTGGGGAAGTGTATTTCGCGGCTCCCGCCCGCGGTGGCGTCGCCCACGGGGGCTCCTCCCCTGACTCCCCGGGCCGAGGGCAGGAGAGCCCTGGCTCCGGAACGCTCCATGAGAGGCGTCTCGTCCCCCGCACCCGGCGGGTGCCACAGGGCCGCCGCCTCGCGGACTCCAAGTATGCTTCGACTTCCGAAGAGCCCAGGGGCTGACGGATGAAGGGAAACTGCGGGCGCTGCGGGCCTCACCCTGCCCGCCTTGAAGCGCGCTCCAGCGGGATTGTCGTAGTGTCGGTAGGCCGAGGCCACCTGCTCCAGGAGATCCGTGGCCCGCGCGAGCTGGCCCCCAGCCGGCATGATGGCGGTGATCTCGATCTCCGCGTCGAATGCGATGCGCGAGACTTTTTCGCGTATCTGAATGGGGTCGTAGACGCGGGAGTGGGCCTTCTTCCAGCGGTGCCAGGCCCAACCTCCAACAGCAAGTGCCAGCGCGACGCCGGCACCCAGCAGCATGGCCTTCCACATCTCCCCGGCCCTCACCCACAGGTATCCCCGGAGGGCCACCAGGGCAGCGGCGCCGACTACGGCCATCGTCACGCCGTCCGTCCGGTGGTCTCTGGCCTGACCGGTATAGGACGACTCCCCAGTTCCAGGTATGGCGCTCTTATGGCCCCTGTCCTGGTGCTGCCGCGACCAGTCGGGGCCGAGGGAGCTGAGCAGCAGCCGCGCGACGACGCGCTCACCGTTCCTCAGGTCGGACAGGGCTCCCATGAGAGCTATAAGGGGGTCGGAGCCAGGGTCGAGCAGGTCGTCGTCGCGGAAGATTCTGAGGGGCGCGTAGTCGGGGCCGGTCGACCGGAGGGTCATCCTCCAAGCCTGCTCGCCCTCGTTGAGGCGCATGGGGTCGTCCTCACGGGCGACCTTGTGGACGCGGGCCTGAGGATAGTGGGCCGACAGCTGTGCCCTGACCGCCTGGTCGTCCAGACAGCGGGCCATGAGGGTCACCCCGTCAGCATCCCCTGCCATCTCAAGGGAGAAGGGCTCGGGGACGGCGATGGAGGCGAGCATGTTCTCCACGCCGAGCAGGGTGCGTTCCCCCGTCCGAGGCGGCGTCACCGCCAGCAGTACCGGTTCCCTTTGCCGGCTGCTGCCGAGCAGTCGTGCGAATGGGTTACGTTTCATGGTCTACTTCCCTCTCTAATGGCGTCCGGGCTGCCACTCAACTACCGCCGTCTCCTCCGGCGTAGCCTCAATGCGCACGGGGAACTTCTGTCCACGGGCAATCAGGAGTCCGTCTCCCCTGGGACACGACAGGAGCCACCGCTGGAGGTCTTCCGGCAGGTCGAAGGCATCGCCCACGGCGCCCACCGCCGCTGCGTCCTGCTGGAGCAGGAGCTTGAATGCGGCGTTCTGCAGGAGGGCCCTACCGCTGTGACCGGTGATGGCCCTCGAAGAGTCCTCGGACAGAAGATCCTGGACGTCCTGGGTGATGAACTGCAGCCCAAGCCGGTGCTTTCGCGCCCTCTTGGCGACAGAGACCAGGAAGGCGGCTCCCTCCGGGTGCTGCATGATCGACCACACCTCGTCGACGACGAGGAGGCGGGGCTTCGGGTCCTGGGCCGCAGATGCCCAGACGGTCTCGGTGCAAACCATCGCCGCTGCCGGCCGGAGCTCCGGTTCCAGCAACCGCAGGTCGAATACGGTGACCAGGGCCTCGTTGGACAGGAGGTCGTCTCCCTCGTCGGAGAGCAGATGGCGCAGGCTGCCGGTGGCGAAGGGACGGAGCAGGCGAGCGAGACCGGGATCGCCCCCCTCGTCCCTCTGCAGGTAGTCGTAGAAGTCTCTGAAGCCGGTGCGCTCCCTCGGCCGGGCGTAGTAGCCCGCCAGGGCGTGGTCGAGGGATGCGCGGCGCTCGGCGCCGAGGCTCTCCCCCACCATGACCTCGATCAGACGCCTCAGGCTGCCGATGCGCTGCAGGAGCTCTTCTGAATCGCCCTTATCGATGACGAAGGGGTTCATGCCCTGTCCCGGCACCCCTGGGGAGAGGACACGCCCCCCGGCGGCCCTCGCCATGTCCGCGTACTCGCCCTCCGGGTCTATCACGTACGCCGTCACTCCCCGGCACAGGCCGCGCAGCACACCGAGCTTGGTCGAGAATGACTTGCCCGAGCCGGACCGGGCGAGCACGGCGGTGTTGGCGTTGAGGTGCGTCCCGTCCCACGGGTCGTAGACCACGGGGGAGCAGGCGCGCATGTCGATGCCGTAGAGGGTCCCGCTCCGCGTGTCCAGATCGGGCGGCGAGAAGGGGAAGAGCCGGGCCACGGACGACGTGTCCAGCGTCCGCCACTCGGCAACGGCGTTCAGTGCCAGGGGTAGCGTGGACAGGAGACCCACGCGCTGGCGGAACGGTAGGGCGTCCAGCTTGCCCAGCATGGCGGCAAAGTGCGCCCTCGCACGCTGGGTCATCTCCTTCAGGGACTCTTCGTCCTCGGCATGGAGCGTGACCGACAGTGAGGTGTGGAAGAGCCGTTCACGGCCCCGCTGCACCTCGTCCCGCAGGCGCGTCACGTCCTCCAGGGCTATCTCCGCCTCGGGCGACATGGTTCGGCCGCGCTTGAACGAGAGTGACTGGGCCGACTCGAACCTGACCTTCTGCCACTCCAGCGTCCTGGCCGCCTGCTCGGCCGGTATCGGCCCCAGGTGAATGGACAGGTCCATGGGCGCTCCGGCGGCCATCAGACCCTGGAGGAAGCCCGGAGCCAATGACCGGGGCCACTTGCCAAGGTGGAGCGAGCGTACCAGGCGGTCCCCGATGCGCATGTCGCGGCGGTTGATCTCCACCTCGACCGGCGAGTCCTCCTCGAACGCGGCGGGTGAACCGCCTATGGCGGACGACACGAGGAACTCCCGAAGGGGGCGGCCGGTGAGCGGGTGGACGGACAGACCCGCCCGTGCCAGCAGCCCGTGCAGGTCTTCCGAACGTTCGAACTCGCAGACCGCGTAGAAGCGCCTGTCCAGGATGCCGTCTCTCGTCTCAAGGTCGGACAGCAGCCTTCGGAGAGATTCGGAGGCTGCTTTCGTCTGCGAGGGCAGGTCGTCAGGCTGGGCCCCTTGCAGCCTGTCCCTCAGGCCGTCCAGGCGCGGCGCGTGCTGCCTGATGAGAAGCTGCGCCGGGAAGTCCAGGGCGTTCAACGCCCCGGCGAAGGCTCCAAGCTTCGGCTCGTCGATCTCAAGGCCCATCACCTCGCAGACGCCGAGCTTCACCCCGTCCAGACGCACGATGCCGTCCTCCTCCAGGTGCGAGAGCATGAAGCACAGAGGCAGGGGGGCCGGCGGCCTCGGTGCGGGAGCGGCAGGCTCCGTCGATACGGCTTCGGGGCTCATGCGAGTGGATGCCGGGCGCCTGTCCCGCAAAGCGGTGAGCCCGCTCCTGACGGCCTCCGACCCGCGACTGGTCAGCTGGACTAGCTTTCTCAATGGTTACTTCTCCTCTGACTAGGGCGTCGGAAAGGGAACGATGCCGCTGCTCAGCACCGCGGCCACTCCCTTGGCCGACAGGACCAGCACGAGGCCCACCAGCGAACCCACGACCGCCCTCCTCGCCGCGCCGCCGCCGCGCTCGTCACTCCCCTCGGCCATCAGCAGGAAGCCCGCCCAGACGATGGAGAACAGGCACAGCCCCGCGGCCGCGTAGGCCATGGCCGTAAGGACCCCGTCGAAGGCACTGAGCATCGCCTGCTCGGCCGGTGACGCGCCCAGGGTCACGGCTGCCGCTCCAGCCATCAGCGCCCGGGGTATGGGATGCCTCATGGCCGCCGCTCCCATCCGAAGTGGTCGAACAGCTCGCTCGTCTCCTCATCGGTCAGAGGCGTCTGCTCTGCGGGCTCCGGCTCCCGCTCAGGCTCAGGCGGGACGAAGACCTGGAAGGGGTCGTCAGAACCGACGGTAAGATCCAGCGACAGGCTCTCGACCCTGGTATGCGCGAGCGGGCCTCGCTCCACCACCTCGGCCCTCACGTGCTCTGGGTGGTGGATGTTCAACGTCACCCCCACCTGGACGGTCTCGCTGGGAATCGAGAGATTGGCAGACACGGTGTGGCTCGTCGCGGTCCCATCGGTGTGGGTCACCGTGACCGTCTCGCTGACGGTCCTGCTGGTACCGGGGCGCAGCACGCGCACTGTCTCGGTGCGCTGCTCCGTCCTATTCGGGTGGTGAGTGAGAGTGACCAGGGGAGGGATGTCGATACTGAGGGCCGCCTCCAGGGCGATCCCGATTGCGACCTCGTGGACCCCCTCGCCCACCGCGACGGGAAGTTCGAAGGCCGTCTCGCCGTCTGGGACGAACGAAGCCTCCGCGTGCGAATCACCCGCAGTGACAGTCACCGTGCCGGTTATCCCCGCAACCGTCGAGTCCATCGCGGCCGTCAACGTCTGTACGTGGTGTCCGTCCGAGACCGGGAGTTTCACCATCTGCTCAATGGTCGGCACGCATTCGGACTCCAGGACTCCCTCAATGACGCCGGGCGTCCATCGCAGGGAGACGACGCTGACGTCGCACAGCTCCCCGTCGACGGACGGCAGGGCGAACGGGAGCTGCCGTTCCTTGAGAACGAAGGCTCCGGCCTGGCCCAGCGTGTCCTCCCATGAGAAGACGAGGGACGGAGACTCGCCCGACAGGGGCAGCCGGTAGTAGGCGCGCCCCCCCTCGGACAGGTTGGCCGCGGTGAACAACAGGGGCTGGCGCCCCTGCCAGCCGCCGAGGGCACGCGCCCGCACCTCCAGGTCGGTGGCTGCCCGCAGGGTCACCTCGGCCCGGCCATAGGCGACCCGGAGTTTCTCGAAGAAGAGCCTCCGCCCATCCACCGGCTCATCGGGCTCGAACTCGACATCGTCCAGCCAGTGTCCGTCGGCGACCACCGGGTGGGGTGCGGCTACGGCAGCAGCCATGAGGACCGCGATGGCCAGGCCGACCGCACAGAGCCTGTTCGTGGCGTCCCATTCATCGGCATCGAGGTCCTGACCCCGTCCCATCCGCTTCCGGCGCTTGCCGAGCCAGCGGTGTGGGCGCAGGGGCCTCCGCCCGTTGCGCCGCTCCTTGCTACGCTTCTTCTTGCGCCACCTGCGTAGGTCCCGCCCCGCGTCTCTGGACATGAGGCTCAACCTCCTGAGGACCCGCTTGGCACGGCGGGCCATCTGACCCAGGGGACTCGGACCGCCCTGCGGAACGGGGGGAGGCTCGCTTCGGACAAGCTGGGCCGGAAGACCGGCATACCGCCGGGCTCCCAGCCGGTACTGCAGAAGATCGGCCGCCACCAGCGGCAACCGTCTCCCGCCGATCCTCCCCACCACCAGTGCCATACCCACCAGGCCCACGAATACGGCCAGTCCGATTCGCACACCCGTCGATCCGACCGGCGCGTAGCTGTACGCACCGTATGCAAGGGCGCAAACCGCCGTCATCGCAACGATCTGTGGGAACGTGAACCAGAGCAGCACCCTGTCCTCGGCCTGCACGTGTGTTGGAACCTCGTGCTCTGTCATACTCTCCTCCCTCTCCTCACCCGGTTATCCGGACGGCACCTGAGTAGGCGTGGGTGTGGCAGGCGTGGGCAGCGTCACCGTCACGGCCGGGTCGACCACGGCGTTCATCACCAGCTCGACCACTCCGTAGGCCACCATCGCCAGCACGACGCCCGCCACGGCGGTCATCATGGCGCTCTTACCCCGCTCCATCTGGTGCGGCGCACCGCTCGCCGTCAGGTACAGGTACGCCCCGTACACGAAGAACCCCACTCCCACCGCTCCCACCACGCCCAGAAGGATCCCCACCAAATTCGATATCGTCTGCGTCAACTGCTCCATCTCTTCTCCTCTCGTTCCTGTTCCGGTTGCTCTTCCGTCAACCGGACATCCTTTATCGGGCCGTTGCCCGTTCCTGGTATCCAGCTACGGGACGCTGCTCCTCGGAGGCCCCTGTCCTCCACCGGCAGAGGGCGTCGACATGGACGCCGCCGACCGGGCTCCGCTCGCGCCAGCCGCTCCGGCCGCGGCGCCCCCCGATCTCCCAGCGGCTCCGCCGGCAAGGATTCCGATGGTCCGGGCCGACCGAATCAGCGAGCCGGGCAGGGACATGCCGAAGTAGAGCGTGCTCACCCATGCGTCGAATGTCCCCGCCTGGCCCAGCATCGACGGCACACGCGTCGCCAGGTAGACGAACGCCAGGGACATCAGCAGCTTCCAGACCAGGTCCTGGACCGGCTCGAAGGCCGATAGCGACGCGAACTCGTTCAGGAATCCCATGCCCAATGCCAGGCAGATGAGCTGCACCGCCTGCTGGAACACCGTCGTCATGAAGAGGCGCAGCCAGTGACGGCTCCAACCGGCC
Organism: Dehalococcoidia bacterium; assembly: GCA_034420735.1. Classification (GTDB taxonomy): domain Bacteria; phylum Chloroflexota; class Dehalococcoidia; order Lucifugimonadales; family CAJWER01. The sequence continues at coordinate 15,104 of DAOULA010000089.1, read as the reverse complement.
GTGTGGGGCAGGATCCATAGCCCCAACGCGATGGGGGCAAGGGCGAGCAGGACGTCGATCAGGGCCAGGCGGATGATCATCTGCACCAGCAGGTACAGGACGAAGAAGCCGTAGACCAGGTAGAGAACAGCCAGAAGCTGGGCCATGCCCACCGACCCGGACTGCACCGCCGTGAGCAGCGTCTCTAGCGGAGCCCTCAATAGGTCTCCGGGCGTGACCTCCAGCTCGGCTGCAACGTAGCCGGACACCCCGTCCACCACGTCGAGCACCAGGGCGCACCACCACAGCGACGTGGCTGCAGCCACGAGCCCGAGCACCAGGCGCGGCACCATCTCCTGCCAGCCCGCCTGCTGCCTGCCCAGGTGCTCGCCCACGATCAGGCTCAACCCCATCCAGCCCAGGACCACCACCAGGGCGCCGGACGCTATGGCCCACGCGATGGCCCACGCCTCGCGCACCAACGCGTGCTCGTAGGTCAATCCAGCTGGCGTACCTGTGAGGATGTCGCCCAAGGTTCCCTATCCTCCCCGGCAGTTGGCGGCGTCCTCGCCGGTCGCCCTCTCCACGACCCCGCACAGGCCGCCGTGGACTCCCTCGATGATCCAGCGGGCGAGGGCCCGCGCCCAGCGCGATGGGTCGAACGATCCGATCACCCGGTCCCACAGCCCGGTCGGCTGGTGCACGGGGATCACGACGTGGAACTGCTCCGGCTCCCCGGGGCTCGTCTCGGCTCCCATCATGAAGAGCACGTAGACGCGCTCGGGGTCGAGGGATGGCTGTTCGGCGTACGCCGGGTACTCCCACGTGTACTCCCAGCCATCACGGAGCCTGTTCTCGCCGCCGCGCACCTGCGTGACGCCGGTCAGCCAGTCGCCCGTGTCGGGGTCCCGGACCGCGTAGGCCAGGAACGCCAGCTGGCGGTCGAACACCGGACGGGCGATGAATCCCCCGTCCTTACGGCGCTCCACCACGTTCGCGCTCTCGTTGACCAGCGAGATGCCGTCCTGGGCCATCACCGTTCCGCCTGAGACGACAGCAACCAGCAATGCCAGGAGCAGTGATGCTAGAAGCACACGTAGCCTCGCCCCCGTATTGAGTGCGGAGTAGACCCCTGCTGTCCCTATTCCCGATTGCAGTCCCATGTGCGCCTCCCTATCCGGCAATGGCTCCGTGAGTCACGGCAATCGAGTGTGAACGACCGGAGTGCCCCTCGTAATGCCCCGAAAGGCATTCCACATGTGGTGACTTTCGAGGCGTTACCCGGAGGGGGCGTCCTGTGGTGTCATTACCGTGTACAGAGAATCCGACTTTTTTCTGAGAGGGGGTAACTGGACGGGAACGGCGTGTTGCAGGCGTCCAGGCCCCCTCCCTACAGGAGAAATGTGAGCACCTGAAGTTGACATCCGGTTCCAGTGAGGGGGTACATCGGCCGTAGCTGGAAAGTGCATTTTTGTACCCCTGTCGAGAACGAGACGGGGTACATCGGCCGTAGCTGAGAAGTACATTTTTGTACCCCTGGGAACATGGGTTCGCGGCTAAGAGGCCGTAGCTGGCATCGTCTCCGCGAAAGGGGGAACGGGCCGGGAAGTCGGAGGAAACTCGTGCAGAAGAGTAGGAACGTGGCTGACGTTCATCACCTGCGGCTCATGTCGCTGCTGTCGGAACTGGTGAATGAGAGGGGAAACAAGGGCGCGGCGAGGGTCCTGGGGTTGGACCGCAGAACCGTGGCGGCAAGCCTGAGGGCTGGAGTCCTGTCGCGCAGTGTCCGGCAGGCGCTGGAGCGGGTCCTAGCCGAGGGGGACGATGAGGACCGGGACGCCTTGAGCCGGCGCGTCGAGGCGTTGGAGAAGGAGGTGTGGGAGGCCGTCGAGGGGATCAGGGATGATGTTGAGGCCCTGAGGAAGGAGCACTCGCGGACGGCGCGGCTGGTCGAGCGGCTGTTCGGGCACACGGATGCTTCCAGGGTCGACAGGCGGGATGCCGTGGGCGGGCCCGGGCGACGCGGTGCCGGCACGGACAATCGGCGCGAGTACCCAGGGTTGGTGACCAGTGAGCCTGCTGACGATGACGAGGAGGTCTACGGAGAGGCGTGGCCCCTGGTGGACGAATGGCGAACGTTGGAGCTGCGGCGTGAGGTTGGCACGAAGCTGGAGCGGGCCAGGTCACGGGAGCGGATCATGGCCCTGGAGATTGCGATGATCGAAGACCACGACCTGACCCTGCCGCCAGCGACCTCACCCATGCACCCAGACGATAAGAGGGACTACCTCGGCTGGCGGTGGAGGGAACTCGACGATCTGCGGTGGGTGCGTGCCAGGCAAGAGATGCTGGGGAAGATAAGGCGCGTCCTGACCATCGGGCTGTGGCGGGAGTAGCCAGCTTCGGGGGCTGATCTGGGCCTGTCGACATGGGCTGGGCCGCTGGTCCCACAGACGCGACTCGTCGGCAGGGCCGGTCATTGGGAAACGACGAGCTGAACGCCTAGGTGCTGGGAGCGGCGTCCTTTCGTGGGCGTCTTCGTCTCCGCACACCGGAGCCTAGCCAGAAGTAGATCGCGTCACCCTTGCGTCTGATGAAGTCTCCTTCCCTGGAGCGCTTTGTTCCTTAGGGATATGAACACGCTCCCGGACACCGATCTCGACTCCCCAAAAGTATTAGGGACGGGCTGGTTGAGCGGGTGCGCCGCCACTTCGGACTTGAGTACGCAGTCCTGACAGGAGCCATCGACACCTGCAAGGTCAGGGGCATCATCCGAGACACCCTCCCAAGCATCTTGTTGCAGGTCCGTCGGGCTTGGAAGACTCGGTATTCGACAGCTAGGCCCAACCTCGGCATCATTAGGTCTCGGCCCCGACTCCAGCTGGGAGATTAGGTACAATTGAAAGCTGTGAGTCCACCTCAATGGCTGCATCTGTTTTGATTGAGAGGGAGCTATGCTGCTCACCATCTCCACGACGTACCGGCCCGCGACCGATCTTGGGTTCCTGCTGCACAAAAATCCGGGTCGATTCCAGTCGTTCAAGCTCCCGTTCGGGCGGGCCGATGTCTTCTACCCGGAAGCGGAAAGCGACCGTTGCACCGCAGCGCTCATGCTGGACATCGACCCTGTGGGTCTCGTGCGGCAGAAGCCCGGGGCCAGCGGCGCCGGGGACTGGCTCGGGCAGTACGTGAACGACCGTCCCTACGTCGCCTCATCGCACCTGAGCGTGGCGATTTCCGCTGTATTCGGCAGCGCTCTCTCTGGCGCCAGCCGGGACCGCCCTGAGATGGCACAGTCGGCCATCCCGTTAGAGGCACGGATCGCGGCAGTGCCATCCCGGGAAGGAGCGGACCTCATCCGGGGCTTGTTCGAGCCCCTTGGCTACGCCGTCGCCGTCGAGGGACATGCGTTGGATGTGCGCTTCCCCGAGTGGGGCGACGGTCCGTACTTCAGCGTGGCCCTCGCGTCGGAGACCCGGCTCCGGGACCTTCTGGCGCACCTGTACGTGCTCCTGCCGGTGCTGGACGACGACAAGCACTACTGGGTGGGCGACGACGAGGTTGCCAAGCTGCTGCGCTTCGGCGAGGGGTGGCTGGACAGCCATCCGATGCGGGAGCTCATCTCGCGCCGCTATCTAAAGCATCAGCGCGGCCTTGTCGACCAGGCACTGGTGCAGTTGCTCGACGCAGGGCCGTCCGACCCAGGCGCCGCTGACGCACGGCAGGAACAGGAGGAGGAGCAGCTCGAAGCCCCCCTTCGGCTGGCCGGGCAGCGCATACAGGCAGTGCTGGCGACGCTCCGCGACCTTGGCGCCTCCAAGGTGCTCGATCTCGGCTGCGGCGAGGGGAGGCTGATCCGGGAGTTGCTGGAGGAGCCTTCGATCGGGTCGATTACCGGCCTAGACGTCTCGCACCGGGCATTGGAAACGGCGCACAGGCGTCTGCGCCTCGACAGGCTGCCGACACAGCAGCGGGACCGCGTCGCCCTGCTACACGGGTCCCTGACCTACACCGATGGACGGCTCGCAGGTCACGACGCAGCGGTAGCGATGGAGGTGATCGAGCACATAGACCCCGCGCGGCTCGACGCCTTCGAGGAGGCGGTGTTCGGGACGGCGAGACCGGATAGCGTGATCGTCACCACGCCCAATGTGGAGTACAACGCGCTGTTCGACGGGCTGCCCGAGGGAGCGCCCAGGCACAGGGACCACCGTTTCGAGTGGACGCGAGGGGAATTCCAGGAGTGGTCGCGCGGGGTGGCCGACCGCCGCAAGTACGACGTGCGATTCCAGTGCATCGGCCCTGAGCATCCCACCTACGGGACGCCAACCCAGATGGGCGTCTTCACGCGATGAAGATCACCATACCGGAGTTGTGCCTCGTGGCTCTGGTTGGGCCCACGGGGTCGGGGAAGTCCTCATTCGCCGCCAGCCACTTCAAGCCCACCGAAGTGGTGTCCTCGGATGCCTGTCGAGCGATGGTGGCGGACGACGCGACCGACCAGACCGCAACGCCCGACGCCTTCGCGCTGCTCAACTTCATCGCGGCCACGCGCCTGCGAGCCGGACGCCTGACCGTCATCGACGCCACCAGCGTTCAGCCACAGGCGCGCAAGCCCCTGGTGGAGCTCGCCAAAGACAATGACTGCCTGCCGGTGGCAATCGTGCTGAACATGCCAGAGGCCCTGTGCGCGGCCCGCAACAGGGAGCGTCCCGACCGGCAGTTCCCCCGGCGCGTCATCCGCCAGCAGGCCGAACAGCTCAGGCGGTCGCTGCGCGGGCTGAAGCGCGAGGGCTTCCGGCAAGTGCTCGTGCTCAACTCCCCCGAGGAGGTGGATGCGGTCACCATAGAGCGCACGCCCATGTGGACGAATCTCCAGCACGAGCGCGGGCCGTTCGACATCATCGGCGACGTTCACGGTTGCTTCGATGAGCTCTCCACCCTGCTAGCGGACCTCGGGTACAGGACCGAGACCCGTACTGAGGACGATGGGGGAACCGGCTATTCGGTGACCCACCCAGAAGGGCGCAAGGTGGTGTTCGTTGGCGACCTCGTAGACCGAGGGCCGGGCGTTACCAAGGTGCTCAGACTCGTGATGAGCATGGTGGCGGACGGCGTGGGCCTGTGCGTCGCCGGCAACCACGAGTCCAAGCTCAACCGCAAGCTTCAGGGCAGGAACGTCCAGATTTCCCATGGGCTCGCGGAATCAATCGAGCAGCTGGAGACGGAGCCCCCGGCGTTTCGTCAGCGGGCGGCTGAGTTCCTGGATGGGTTGATCAGCCACTATGTGCTCGACGGCGGGGACCTGGTGGTTGCCCACGCGGGGATCAAGGCGGAATACCAGGGCCGGGCGTCCGCGCGCGTCCGTGAGTTCTGTCTCTATGGCGAGACCAGCGGAGAAGCGGACGAGTTCGGGCTGCCGGTGCGCCTCAACTGGGCGGCCGGCTATCGCGGCCAGGCGCTGGTGGTCTACGGCCACACAGCGGTCGTGGAGCCCGCGTGGCTCAACAACACGGTGAACATCGATACGGGCTGCGTCTTCGGCGGCAAGTTGACCGCGCTGCGGTACCCGGAGAAGGAGCTCGTGTCGGTCCCTGCATCACGGGTCTACTATGAGCCGATAAGGCCCCTGGCCGCGCCCGCACAGTCTGAGGAGCCAGCCGATGCACGCGCCGCCCACGTCCTCGACATCGACGACGTGCTCGGAAAGCGCCTCGTGGCGACGCGGCTCCGGGGCAACGTCACGGTGCGGGAGGAGAACGCGGCGGCGGCGCTCGAGGTGATGAGCCGTTTCGCACTAGACCCCCGCTGGCTGGTGTACCTACCGCCCACCATATCCCCGTGCGAGACCTCCAGTCTCACAGGCATGCTCGAACATCCGGCAGAGGTGTTCGCCTACTACCGCAACAACGGCTTGTCCAGGGTTATCTGCGAAGAGAAACACATGGGTTCGCGGGCCATAGTGGTGGTGGGCCGAGACGCTGCAGCCATCGAGCAGCGGTTCGGAATCGCAGACGAGGGCATCGGCGCCTGCTATACGCGGACGGGGCGCAGGTTCTTCGAAGACGGCGCTCTTGAGGCCCAATTCCTTGAACGGGTCCGCGAGGCGGTGACGGCAGCCGGTCTTTGGGATGTGCTGGAGACCGACTGGGTGGTTCTGGACAGCGAGATCATGCCGTGGTCAGTCAAGGCGCAGGAACTGCTCCGCGAGCAGTATGCGGCAGTCGGTGCTGCAGCCCGAACCAGCATCAAGTCCGCGAAGGTGCTACTTGAACAGACGGCGAGTCGCGGTATCGACACGGGCGACACCCTGCCCAGGATCGAAGAGCGGCTGCGCCTCGCCCACCTCTACAGCGACTCGTATGCCCGGTACTGCTGGCCGGTTACCTCGCTCGCGGACATCCGCATTGCGCCGTTCCACCTGATGGCGAGCGAGGGCCAGGTGCACACGGACAAGGACCACCTGTGGCACATGGACATGGCTGCGCGCCTGCACCGGGCCGAACCCGAGTTGTTCCAGGCGACGGAGCACAAGGTTGTACGGCTGGACACCTCGGACGAGATCGAGGCCACGCGCTGGTGGGACGAGCTGACAGCAAGAGGCGGGGAAGGCATGGTGGTGAAGCCAGTGGACTTCATTGGGACGGGCAAGCGCGGCCTGGTGCAGCCCGCGATGAAGTGCCGGGGTGTCGAATACCTGCGCATCATCTACGGTCCTGAGTACACCCTGCCGGAGAACATGGAACGATTGCGGAACCGCAGCGTCTCCAAGAAGCGGTCGCTCGCGCTTCGGGAGCTCGCGCTGGGCGTCGAGGGGCTCCAGCGGTTTGTCGACCGGGAGCCCATATACCGAATGCATGAGTGCGCGTTCGCCGTACTCGCCCTAGAGAGCGAGCCGGTCGATCCCAGGTTGTGAGCGTGCCCCACTGGCTCCCACCATTGGATGTGCAACTTCGCACAGACTGAGGCGTCTCATCGAACACTGCCTATAGGAAGCCGTTGATACGAGACAGTCTCAAGCCCGGTTAGTTCCGCAGTTTGGAAGCCAGCATGCTGTTGCCCAGGATGGGATGGTTGAGGAGGCCGAGCCACTCTTCGATGGCCCGGTTGGAGGTGACAACGAAGCTGGATGTTCGATGCCTGGGGATGACCAACTGGTAGAGGTCCACCGACTGCTGTCTGGTGAGACGGTCCTAGGTCGTCCAGGATGGGCAGGTCGCTACTAGACCGAAAGAGGCAGCCTGCAATATAGTACAAATTCAGACCCTCTCCGTGTGGAGAATTCGGCAAGTGCCGGTTGTTCCAAGTGTACTGGCCTATATGATGGGGCCCCGGGACGCGCGAAGGTGGCGGGTGTGAGGTGCCGACGTGGACAGCAGCTGATAACAAGTCGAGTTCTGGCCGGAGTCGGCGGTGTTCACTAGCAACGGAGCCAACGTGAACGACCATGCGCCGATCGATCCCGCGAAACTCAGCTATGATGATGCCACAGGGAGGACATCCCGGCGCATTGGAGAGGGGCGCCCATGTGGGAGAGGTTGTTTCCGATCGAGTTCAGAATCGTGGTCGCGGCCCTCGTAGTCGTCGCCGCTGCCGCAGTCGGAGTCTCTATCGTCCGGGACGGGCAAGAGGATACAGGCCGGCCGTACATAGACGAGCGCGGCATATGGACGCCCGAGTACTTCGAGGTCAAGGACTCGACGGGCACTGTGGTCGGAGTCGCCAGGTCCGCGGAGGCCTTCGGCTTGGACTCTGTGCGGCCGTATCCGGTCTGGAGCGCGGACGACAAGACCCGGCAGGTGGGCTGGGTCCGCTGGCGCGGGTACTGGCCGCTCGGTGAACCGGAGCCCTGGTGCAGTGAGTGCCTGAGTATCTCTACGGGAGTGGGACCCGACGGTACGTCGGTCGTCACGGAGAGGATCGGGCCGAACAACGCGATCATCCGGATTCATGAGACGTTTGACAGATACGGCAACAAGTTGTCGTCGAGAGCAGAGGTGATCCACCGTCCTACGCCTACGCCTATTCCTCCTGTGGCTCAGTAGGCTAGAATAGGCTGGCAGGTGGTCGTCGATGCCACAACTTTCCTTTCCCCGTCGTAGTTGATGACCTCCCTGTCCCTGCCTGCCGGACCTCGTGATCACTTGTGGAATCCACCACAACAGACCGACCAGCTCAGGCGGCGGATACGCCTGTTGGTACGCGGCATGAGAGGCGCATCGGCCAAGATCGAAACGTGAAACCTCCGTCCCCAGGGTGTCCTAATGTTCGTGGTTAGCCCTGTCCTAATGATACTGGCAAAAGACACCCCTCTTCATAATCACCCGTCTGCCTCCACAATGTTTATCCATCCTCCGATTCGAATAGCAGCATGCACACTGTGGTCACCATCAGAAGTCGTTCCGGTAGGACCGGACGTTCTCTGCAGCCACGTCTTAGCTTCCATCCCTTTCTATCTCCACCACCACACGAAGTCCTTGAATAGGTAATAGATGGATGCTGTCGTCAGTGCGGCTGCGAATACTCGGTAGAACAGGCCGGCTCCAAACCCTCCCCTGTCTGGGTATTCCTCCTCTCTCCAGAGTACTGCGAAGTTCCACATAGATACATTCAGGATTGCAACTGCGACCGGGACGTACCAGTGGGCTATAGCCGAAGCTACCTCCGGCATCAGGGGTACCAGTACGTAGACAGCTGCGAGGCCCAGCGCGAATGAGGAGATACTCCAGGATCTCCAGCGGTGACCTACTATGGTCAGGATGCTTGCGGCAATCCCAAGTAGAGAGACGGCGGCGAGTGCGTGAGTGGGGGGCTTCGCTCCTGTGGCATCGACCCACAGGAACAATGCACCCACCGCCGCCGACAACCCCATGGTTATCCACGACACCCATGGAATGAGCCTAGAGCCCCTATTCGCTCGCAGACCCGGCTGGACCTTCTTCATCGTCCGTGCGCTCGTGTATGGTCTCGTAGGCCACAGCCTCCTATCGAACAACTGGCGTGGGAGCAGGAGAGACGTAGCCAAAGTCTGGCGTAGGCGTCGGCATAGGAGTATCAGTCACTACTCGGTCAGAAGAGAAGGGTAAGAGCTGCACTTCATCTGGGTGGTATTTATCGTCGTTGGGCTCGCAGGCTATGCCGTCGCGGTCCCTGTCGAAATACTCATACTTGTAGTCGAGGTCTTGCACAGCATCGTAGAAGGCTTGGGCCGCCTTCCTGTCGGAGAAGCTCCCACAAGACACCCTGGCATAATTGATGATTGTTGTCTCACTCTCCTCGTAGGCCGGGAACGTCAGCATCATCAGTAGAGGCAGGATGAGGGCAAGGCCCACCGCAATAGCGGCCATGACCTGGCCCATCACCTGCAGCCAAGTGACAGTCGCGAGCCTGGCTACCAGTAGGCCGAGGCCCGCCGCCAACGCTATTGTCCCCACCACGATAGCCGCGATCAGTAAAGGGAACAGCACGTCCTCGGTCAATGGCCCGCCACAATCCCCGGCAGGAGCAGGACCAAGACGATGAACCCCACCGCCACAGCCATCCAGACAAACCAGATGGCTACATCCTTGAGGATGCTGCCTCCCCTAACCTCCTCGGCGGCGGGGTGTTCATCCGGTCCGCCCAATCCCTCCTCGTCGTAGACATTGACAGGCCGCTCCCAGTAGTTGCCGAGCATCTTGGGAAAGTCAAGGTATGTCATAGCAGCCTCTCTTGAATCTGTCAGCATCAGAGGCCCGTCACGGTGGCCTGTAGTCCTAAAGCGCATCAGGGGACGCAGGTATTGTCTGCGTCCCCTGCTGTCTGGTTCGGTCTTACCCGGTCGGCGCTGGCTGCACCGCATCCAGGACCCGTCTCCGTATCCCGGTGGAGAGCGCGAGGCCGACCCCCGCTGCCACCGCCACCAAGACCCCGATAGCTAACGTTCGCTTCTTCATCACACATCCTCCCTTCGCTGACCTGTAGCTGACTTGCGGGTAGCCTCCATGCTTTGGGGTTATGGGGTTAAAGGCTCTCCTGGGGCTCGGACGAGAGAGTGGAGGCTACCCTGTACCGGTGACCCTAGTGGCCCTTCGGAGCATGGGGCGCTCCGCACCAGGGGCAATGTAAGCTCATTAGCGCCTCCTCTACTTGAAGCGTGAGTCCATCCTACAGCCTAACTGTAAATCTGACGTAAAGATCAGGCCTGAAACTGTAAAGGCTCTGAAACGAATCCCTCTCCTATCTCTCCGGTGGACACGGGTCATTCGCCATCAGGCGCATGAACCTACCTGTCGGGTCGGTCCATATGCAGATCCCTTCGTTCCATTCCAGTTTCCATTCATCCGTCCCATCCAGTATCCATACACTCACGACGTCGTCTGTGCTTTGGCGTCTTACTGATATGGTGTCCTGACGCCTCGACGCAAGGCCGTCGCTTAGCGAGTGCAGTTGCTTGATATCTTTCAAAAGAGAGATGATTTCGAATTGGCGTTCCTCGTTCGCCCTGGCCTGGGTGTAGTCGAAGTACATAGATGCAGACAAGATTGCCAATAGCAGGATTGCCAACAGCGCCATTCGCTTCACTTACTTATACCTCCCCCCATCACTGTTCCTGACACCTCATTTCCACTCGGAGAACAGGAGCAGTAGATCTAGAGATCCCTGACCCTATCCTACAGCCCCACTGTAGACCTAGCGTAATGCTAAGGCGTGAAACCGTAAGGGTTCTATAAACAAATCACTCAAGTCGGGGCGAGTCACTCGCACTCTTTCCGTCGCAGAACCTGCTCCCACTATCGCAGATGGGGATTGCCTTGCCTCTGCCCATGCAAGTATCCCCCTCCGCTCAGGGCTTCGCCATGCGGTAGCCCACCCGCGGTACGGTGAAGATGTACCGTGGGTTCCTGGCGTCGTCCTCAAGCTTGCGTCGCAGGTTCCCGATGAAGACACGCACGAGCTGCCCTTCTCCAGAATACTCTGCTCCCCAAATCCGTTGGAGTAGCTGGTCGTGGGTCAATACCAACCCGGCGTTTGTGGTCAACTCGAACAACAGCCTGTACTCCGTCGCGGTCAACTGCACCGCCTGACCCGACACCGCCACAGTGCGGGTGTCGTAATCGACGGTCACGTCTCCCAAGCGATAGGGCTTGCGCTCCGATCGCTCGACACTCCCAGGTCGCGTGCGCAACGCCGTCTCGATTCGTGCTATCAACTCGGTTGGCGAGAACGGCTTGACTATGTAGTCTGCCGCACCCATCTCCAGGGCGCGGACAACGTTCTCGTCGCCGCCGCTCCCAGACAGAAAAATGGCAGGCACGTCGGAAACCTTGCGCAGTTGCTTCATCAGCTCAAACCCGTCCATTCCCGGCATCCTCACGTCCAGCAGGACGAGATGGGGCTTCTCGATCTCGAACAGGTGCATCACTTCATTCGGATTGCCGGTAACAATGGGGTGATAGCTTGCATCGGTCAGCACGTTGCGTATGTATCGCAGCGCCTGCGGGTCGTCATCCACCGACAGGATGCGCGTCAGCCCCGCAGCTGCTTTCCGAGGACTCTGTTCAACGTCGCTGTCCGCCTCAGCCGGGGCGATGGGCAGCGTGAAGGTGAAGCGCGTGCCATGGCCGCGGCCGCGGCTCTCAGCCCAGATGCGGCCGCCGTGCGCTTCCACGATGCCCTTGCAGATCGCAAGGCCCAGGCCGTGTCCTTCGGTCTGCCCATCTGAACTTCCTACCCGGGAGAACTTCTGGAACAGGTGCGGCAGTTGGTCCGAAGCAATCCCCTGGCCCTGGTCCACGACGGAGATAGCCAGGTATGGCTCCTTCAGCACGGCCGACACGCTGATCTCAGACCCTCCCTGGGAGTACTTTGATGCGTTGGAAAGAAGGTTGCCCAACACCTGGGTGATCCTGAGCGGGTCAGCCGCAACCGCCGGCAGATCCGGCGGTAAGTCTACGTCGACGTAGTTCCGCGACCCCGCGCGCAGGATAGTCTGGATCGCCTCGTCCACGAGGTCCGCTATGGCCGTACTCTTGGGCGAAACCACCAGCACGCCCGCCTCTATCTTGGTCACGTCGAGCAGGTTGCTGACGAGTTCGCTCAGCCGGTCGACCTGCTCGTCGATGATGCGGAAGAACCGCCGATTCTCCAAGGGGCTGAACGACATCGACGTGCTCAGCACCGTGGCGGCAGTCCCCTTGATGGTCGTGAGGGGGGCACGCAGCTCATGGCTCACCATCGCAAGGAACTCGTTTCGCATACGTTGCAGCTCTTCGAGTGGGGTCATGTCCTGGATGACCGCGGCCGCGGCCGTGATTTCCCCGCTTTCAGAGTAGATGGGCGTGGCATTGATGAGGGTGGAGACCGTCCGGCCATCCGACCGCTCGAACAGGATTTCCTCGGCCCTGACGATCTCGCCGTGTTCCAGGGCCCGTGACAGAGGGCGCTCGTCTATCTCGTACTTGCTGCCATCAGTCCGTCGGTAGATCGTCACATCCTGATAGCGCGCCAATGAGCTCCCTGGCTCCGGCGCAATACCCATGATGCGCTGAGCCTCCTGATTGGCCGAGACCACCGAGCGGGTCCGTGCGTCCACCACCAGGACGCCTACTGGCGAGGTGCGGACCAGTGCCTCCAATCGCTCTCGGTCGCCTTCAACTACTGCCCTGGCTTTATGCTCCTCGCTAAACTTGAGTGCGTGGGCAATCGCCATCCCGGCGTGGGCGGCGAACATGACAAGGGTCTCTTCGTCTTCATCCGTGAATTGCTGGCCACCCTCCTTCTCGGTCAGGTATATGTTTCCGACCGACTCTCCCAGGTGCAGGATCGGGGTACCCAGGAACGTCCTCATAGGCGGGTGATTCTCAGGGAAGCCGACCGAGCGGGGGTGAATGGTCAAGTCCGCAATCCTCAGCGGTTCGCGGGTCTCATTCAGGTAACCCAGGATACCCAGGCCTTTGGGCAATGTCGTGAGCCGGCGGCGCTCTTCCGGGGTCATGCCGGAGGTGATGAAGTCCTGTACGTTCCCCGATTCGCCAAACACGGCCAGGGCGCCATATCGGGCGGCCGCAAGGGAACGGGCGCCATCAACCACCTCCTGCAGCACGGTCGCTAGGTCGAGGCTCTCGACCCGGCGGCTGACCTCGCTCAGTCTGAGGAAGCGCGTCCGCAATGCGTTGAGTTCGGCACGTAGCCTAGCGGCTTCCTGTTTGTGCAAGAGCCAACCCTCCTATCAATAAGTATCTGACTCCCAGACGCAGATGGCACACATGCCCTTCCAGCGACGGGAGCGCTTGTCCACGGCTATGATCTGCGCCACGAGTGACTCTACGCGGATCTCTGCAAGCTCAACAGATGCCGCATAACCTGACTCTTCGAAATGCGGCCCCAGGGACTCCTGCTGAGCGAATAGCGCCCCCTGCTAGTATCAGCCCTCCACACTCTACGCGGTCGCCATGATGATAGAGCGCCACAGCCCAATGGTGAAAAGGGGTCTGTGCATCTTTGGACTGCCCCGTGATGTCTGTTAGGCCTAGTGTCGCAGTCTACATAAGCATACACACCTGGAACACTCCTCTTTGATAACTTGGCATGTTCGGGCGACCCTTCTACATCAACCCATTCCGAGATGATACAGTGCTCTGGTAGCTCGTAGATTGGGACGGTGTTCGGGGCAGAGTGCGATGTGATAATGAGTAAGGGTGTAGGTGTAGGCATCGAGTGCGTTACCCTGATCACTGGCGTCGGGACCGGACTCGACACAACGCGCACAGGGGTCGGCGTCTCGTACTTCACTGTGATCACGGGCGGCGGCGGAGAGGCGGTATACGATGCACCGGAACATCACTGGCCGAACCCGGGGTATGGGGTACTGATAGGAACAAGGCCCCCGTGCGGCGTAGGGGGGACGGGAGAGGGCGCCGCAGAAGGGATATCCGAGTCCCTACCTTCTATGGCATCCTTCACGGCATCAATTGCATCGTCCTCGATATCGGTGGTCAGCACTGCGGCACCGCCTACGACGATATTCGCGGTGAGCAGGAGTGAAAGTACATTCCCAAGCGTGGGCGCCCCCTGTGGCAAACGCCGCTCATTCCTAAGTGACGAGACGAATGCCTAGGTGCTGGGAGCGACGTCCTTTCGTGGGCGTCCTCGCCGCCTCCCATTGGAGCCGAGCCAGAAGTAGATCGCATCATCCTTGCGTCTGATGACGATCTCTTTCCCTACAGACTGTGCCGCCTTGCCGATCCGCCGACGGAGGGCTGTCGGACTCTCATCCGAGCCGCTCACGGTGAGCACGCCGGCCTCCCCTTCGTTCAACTGGTTGAGGTAGCCGAGGTACTCGACCATGAGTTCAGCCCGCTTGCCTGTGGCCGAGTCCATCTCAGCCTTGGTCTGCGACATCTTTTCGAACTTCACCATCTGTGCGCCTCTCCCTGGGAAATGTTCATGTCTGAAGGCTACTACAAGATCCCCGGATGTGTAAACACGACTCAGCAACAAGGATAGAGGGAAACAAGAGAGGGCCCGGCAGCACCATGCATTCCGGGCCCCTTGACCCTCGGAGTGGTCGGCGAACGACATCGGTTCGCAGCCAAAACGCAATGAAAAGTGAACACTTTGAGCCCCGGGACCCCGAAGCCCTTCCAATTTGTCACTCGGTACGCTAACAATGGACTCAGTGTCAGGCTTTCCAGGGATTCATGCCGAGAACCTGGGGGCTCAGTCTCTGAGCCCGGGAATGGCCGAATAGGGTTGAGCACTGCTCCCCGAACGGCCTCCCGCGACGGACTGACCGGACGGGTTGAGCCTTGCTCCCCCGAGAACCGCCTCGAAGGTCGGGCCCCCTGGGCGGAGTGCGTCCAGCGCTTCGTCCTCTGACGAAGGCCAGCCTCGGCGTGAGCTGATAGCTCCGACCGGTTCCGTACTTTGCGGCGCGGCTTCTGATGGCCGGGCCGCAGGTTCATCACGTGGTGATGAGGACGCCCCACGTCTCTTGAGAAGAGACACACCGAGGCGTTCCTTCGCTCCGCCCTCCCCTCTCACACGCGCCGGTTCCGCGATGACGTTTCGCGGTCCAGTCGCTCCCCCATCGACGCAGCTCCCCAGCCCGAATCTCCCGGCGCTGGCAGGACTCGTCACATCCC
>DAOULA010000088.1:0-3448 GCA_034420735.1 Dehalococcoidia bacterium | reverse complement strand
AGCTAGCCAAGTAGTTAGGGGCTTACGCCCGTCCGGTGGCTGAACCCATACTTGCGTCGTTGAGCCTCATAGACTCCCTCTAACGTAAGTTCCCATCTTCCCCAGTATGGGTGCAGGATCTTTTCATTATCGCCCTGAGCCAAACATCATCTCGTCTCTGTCATTCTGAACGAAGCGGAGCGTAGTGAAGAATCTGTCGGCAAATAGATGCTTCGACTCCGTTTCACTCCGCTCAGCACGACAATGAAAAGACCCTGAGTATGGGTGTGTCACCCAGTCAAGATCGTGAACTAGGATTTGAACCATTCTGTCCACGTGATGCACCCAGATTTGCTGACTATCATTGGGTGATGGACGGGTAACAAAGTCGGCGTCCGTCATGTATCGCCCAACCCGCTCCTTGATGCGGTCTAGGGCATCTTGCCGCGACAATCCCATACTTGGCGATTCAAGAAGCGTAATTAGAATGGGAGTCTCATAATCGGCCACTGGAAGGGGGGAGGTCGTCATTCATAGGGCAGGGCTATTTCTCCGCTTCTGGCTTCGCCTCTTCCAGGTACCGCCACTTGTGGTCAGCTGGGCGATCTCTTCGGGGCTGGCGTCTATGCGCTCGGGATACTCCCATGTGGCTGGGCGTCCACATCCGCGTTTTGCTTCGGTCATGTAACCCTCTTCATCGCGCCCACTCTATCACACCATGTGTTGCCATCGTCTGCCAATACTACTACGATGCTTATCGCCAAAGTAGTTATCCGGTTTGAACCGTGCTCAGTGTGGCGCTGTCTATGAGTCGGAAATACGGGATGGCCCCCGGGCCTCCTTGACCGGCTCATAGACCAGCACAGCGACTTTGGCAGAGAAGCTATCCCAGCCACAAGGAGGCACCTGGACATGAGATCGTGGGGAGGAAGGGGTCTGATGGTCATTCTCATGTCCGTCATTCTCTCATGCGCACCAGCGGTTGACGACGCCACTATTCAGAAGATGTAGCCGACGAGGTCGCCAAGATCGAGTTGCCAGCGGGTCCGCCTGGGCCACAGGGAGAACGCGGGCCTCGCGGACTACAGGGGTTCATTGGGCCACAAGGAAAGCAGGGTGAATCAGGTCCAGCAGGATCACTGGCAGATGTTCTTGAAGTTCGGGAATTGCGCGTCGTGAATAGCGATGGGGAGTGGATGGTGAAAATCTACCATGACGAGCGATATGGGGAATCCAGCGGCATTCACTTCAGAAAGGGCGGCCGCATTCACTTTAATATGAAAGATGACATCGGCAAGTCGTCATCTCTGATGACATGGTCAGCTCCCTATAATGCACTGATGTTCATAACAGCAGCCCCTGCTTATGATGGAGGTTCTGCGAGAACTTTCTGCATCTTCAGTGAACAACCCGCTGGACCATGCTTCGAAGAGTAGAGACAAACAGCAACCCCGCGCCTGAGCTGCACACTTCAAGACGCGGGGTTGAGTAAGGAGAAACTATGCCAGAGGATTACGTAGAAGAGCTATCCGGGCGTGTGATCGCCTTGCAGGTGATCGTCAACGTTCTAGCTACTGAGTTCGCTCACATTGACCGTATCCACTTGGCAAGGATAGTGAGAGTCCTCAATGACCTCATTCAGACCGAGCATGGTATCGAACAGTTCTCTACCAGCGAAGTCCTTGGGTACACCGAAGTACTCACAGAGTTCGTCAACCGAGGCAGTAAGACACTCACCACTATGCCTAGGGATGTTTCTGAAGAATGAAGATGGACGCTTGGACTCTATCATTGCGGAGTAGTTTAGCACACTACTCAGCGATCAAGTCCACATACCTCAAACGCTTCCCGACAGCACCCTGATCCATAGCTGACATCTGGTCTGCGGTGTCCAGCGGACGGTTGTTGTGGCGACCCTCGAACTCCTGAACGTATCTGTCCAGATGCTTGGGTGACATCTTGTGGTAGGTGCCGGTGTAGCCCCGCTTCATGAGCGACCAGAACGATTCCATCCCGTTGGTGTGCGCCTGTTCCCTGACGTACTCTCCGACGCTGTGACGGACGGCTTGGTGAGGTCTGTCGAGTCCAACGTACGCGCTGGCTCGTCGGTGTACGCCTGAGCGTCAGGGGCAGTGTGAGAGTGTACGAAGTCCTGTAGGGTCTCCCTGTTCGTTCTCTGGACAACCTCAGCGGCAACGTGATTGGTCTCACAGTCCTTGACCCCGACAACAGCGTGGCTAGTTACGTATATAATTCCCTATGCAAAGGTTTCCGTTCGTGAGAATGACGGATGGTATCCACAGAAAGGCAGCTTGAATTGACGAACTCAGAGAGCATACAGCAGGCTGGCGACTACCTCGCAGCGGAGTTCCTAGCCAGAAGGCCGTTGGACGTGATGGTCCAGCCTTTCGCGCCATCCAACGAGCAGGAAGCGTACGCTATACAGGAAGCTTTCCTGGGACGGGTTGCGGAGTCTATAGGCACCGAGGTCTGGGGCTACAAGATCGCGTACACCAACGCTGTCATGCGGGAGCGCTCGGGCATAGAGGACCCATGCTCAGGCCTGATTCTGGCCAGTGGTGTCCACGACTCATCCGTAACGCTTGACCCGAACGACTACCTCCGGCTGGGTATAGAGTGCGAGGTGGCCGTCAGGATGGGAGCCGAACTGCCATCGTCCGGCGCACCGTACACCCGCGCGAGTGTGCTTGAAGCCATAGAGTGGCTGGCAGCCTCGTTCGAGCTGGTGGACGGCCGCGATGGCGCGGCTGGAGACGGCCGTAACCCGGCGCTGCGTGCCATCGTGACAAACATCAACAACGGCGGCGCGGTACTGGCCGAGCCGGTAACAGACTGGCAGTCCATCGACCTCGCAGCGTCACACGGGAAGATGATCGTAAACGGCGAGGTGATCGGCGAGGGAGTCGGCACGGACATCATGGGCCACCCCCTGGAGCCGGTCGCATGGCTCGCGAACAACCTCGCCGGACTCGGCAAGAGCCTCAAAGCCGGAGACACGATCCTGACCGGCAGCTTCGCCCCGCCCTACTTCCTGAATGCTGGCGACTCAGCGGCCATCTCAATTGAGGGACTGGGAGAAGCGCACCTGACCGTAGCTGGCTAGTAGTCCAACACAATTGAATAATGGTCAGGCGGCAAGCCAACATCCCCTCTCCCTTGATGGGAGAGGGTTAGGGTGAGGGTGAAATTAACCATCAAACCAAAAGTGGTGATCCACTAGCTACCCCAGCGCGTTGTGGCCCGTAAGGTCCCGCCCCAGAATCAGCGTGTGAATGTCGTGCGTGCCCTCGTATGTGTCCACGGTCTCCAGGTTGAGCATATGCCTGATCGCTGGATGCCCGAGCACGATCCCGGAGCCTCCCAGGATCTCCCTTGCGCTGCGAGCGGCGTTCAGCGCGCACCGGACGTTCTCACGCTTGGCGAGAGACACCTGCGTGAAGCCCATCTT
>DAOULA010000087.1:0-20846 GCA_034420735.1 Dehalococcoidia bacterium | reverse complement strand
CCGCTGTGGTCGTGCTGCTGCTGGCGCTGATGCTGGTGATGAGCAGCATGGACACGCTCCTGAACGGTATAGCCAGCACGATCACGAGCGACCTGGCGCGCTTCAGGCCGGACCTGGCGGGCGGTTCCCTGCTGCGCTCGTCGAGGGTCATTACTGCCTTGCTGATCATCCCGGCCATCATCGTGGCGTCACAGGGTTGGAGCGTCCTGTACCTGTTCCTCATAGCAGACCTCGTGTGCGCAGCCGTGCTATTCCCTGTCTTCTTTGGCATGTACACACGGAGCTTCAGTGCCCTGGATGCGCTGGTCAGCAGCGTCGTAGGGCTCGTAGTGGGTGCGCTGCTATTCCCACTGCCAGACTTCAGCGCATGGAACTCACTGCCACTGTCCGGGAGCACTCTGTACAGCTTCGGGGCGGCCCTCGGCGTCTCGACGGTTCTCAGCATCGTGCTCAATTACGTCTCGGCGAGCAGGAAGGTCGGGGAGTACGACTTCAACCGCCTGGCCCAGCAGGTCAAGCTGATCGCCGATTGATGTATCATCTACCGTCAGAGCGATGAATGAGACAAAGGGCGAGAGGCGTGAGAGAAAGCGGCGCAAGAAGCGGGAGATGCGAGTCGTCGGTCGCAGCGTTCGCCTGCTGCAGGACATCATCCGCCGGAGAGCTAGAGACGCTGGGGGCAAAAGTGGACGGCGTGCGACGCGATAGCCGGCAAATGCCAGATGCGGAATCAGTCCTGAGCGAGCGCGTATGAGGACCGTTCCTCGGGCCATGACGATTGCGGGCTCGGACTCCGGCGGCGGAGCCGGTATCCAGGCCGACCTGAAGACCTTCGCCGCAAATGGGGTCTACGGCACATCGGTCCTTACGGCGATCACAGCCCAGAATACCGAGGGCGTGACCGATGTGCTGGAGCTACCCGTGAGCCTCGTGGAGTCCCAGATGAAGGCCGTGATGTCGGACATAGGCGCAGACGCCGTCAAGACAGGAATGCTGTCAAGCTCGGGCATCATCGAGGCGGTGGCCGGTAGAGTGAGCGGCGCCGGCATCGGCAATCTGGTCGTCGACCCGGTGATGGTCGCCAAGGGCGGCGACCGGCTGCTCCGAGAGGATGCCGTCGACGCTCTCAGGATGCTCCTCGTGCCCCTTGCCACCATGGTGACGCCGAACATCCCCGAAGCCGAGGTCCTGACGGGGCGCGTCATAACGGACGTGGACGGCGCCCGGGAGGCTGCGCGGGACATCATCGCCATGGGCGCCGGCGCGGTCGTCGTGAAGGGCGGACACCTGGACGGCCCGGCATCGGACATCTACTATGACGGGGACGATATGAAGGTGCTTACCGCGCCCCGCATCACGACGACGAGTACCCACGGCACGGGGTGTACCTTTGCGTCGGCGATCGCCGCGGGTCTTGCCAAGGGCATGGGTGAACGCGAGGCTGTGACCCAGGCCAAGCGGTATGTCACGGAGGCGATCAGGCACGCGGCGCCCATCGGACGGGGGCACGGCCCCCTCAACCACTTTCCCAGCCTGGCGGACTGACTGGAGCTAGTCGAGTGACGCTTTTCCTGACGGAACAGGACGTCGAGAGCCTGCTGACGATGGACGATGCCATAGGGGCCCTCGAAGAGGGGTTCAGGCACCAGGCCGCCGGCATCGCTTCAAACAGCCCGAGGCGGCGCATCCGTATGGGCAGCGGCATGCTCCATTTCATGGCTGCCGCCGACAGGTCGACCGGCGTCACCGGGATGAAGTGGTACGGCGGCTTCGGGTCGGGCGGCACCAGATTCCATGTCCAGCTAAGCGACTCTGAGAGTGGGGAACTGCTTGCGGTGATGGAGGCGGGAAGGCTGGGCCAGGTACGCACGGGAGCCGCCAGCGGTGTCGCTACGAAATACATGGCGCGCCCCGAGGCGCGGACCGTGGGTGTGATCGGGAGCGGCTACCAGGCCGAGACGCAGCTCGAGGCCATATGCCGGGTGCGCTCGGTGGAGCGGGTCAGGGTCTTCAGCAGGACAGCGGAGCGGCGCGAGGCCTTCGCGGCCAGATCGGCGGCGAGTCTCGGCATCGAAGCGACCGCCGTGAGCTCTGCCGAGGAGTGTGTAGCGGACGCCGATGTCGTGGCGGTGATCACGTCGGCGACGTCGCCGGCACTGAAGGGCGAGTGGCTCGCCGAGGGAGCGCACGTCAACGCGGCTGGCGGTAACCACTGGCTACGCCGGGAGCTCGACGGCAGGGCGGTCGCCCGGGCGAGCGTCATCGTGGCCGATGACGTGGAGCAGGCCCGGCTAGAGTGTGCGGACCTGATACATCCCGTAGAGCGAGGCCAGTTGACGTGGCAGAGGGTGCGGGAGCTGTGGGAGGTTGTGTCGGGAACGGTCCCCGGGCGTAATTCTCCTGACGAAATAACCCTGTTCGAGTCGCAGGGCATCGCCCTGGAGGACATAGCCGCGGGCTATCACGTATACGGGCTTGCGCGCGAGCGCGGAATCGGGACGGAAGTATAGTGCTGAGCTCACGGCCCAATTCCGGGGACCGGAGGCAGCGATGACCGGCGACAACGTGGGCCTGGTGCAGACGGTGCTGGGAGCCGTGCATCCGGATGAGCTGGGAGTGACGCTGACGCACGAGCACCTGTTGATCGACCTGGCGTTTCATCGAGAGCCGCCCAGCGAGGCCTTCCTGCGGGAAATCTACTACAGGCCGGTGACATTGGAGACGGTCGGATACCTGAAGCACTACGGCTACGCGAACCACGACGACTCCCAACTCCTGGACATCCAGACTGCCATCGACGAAATCAGCCTGTACAAGCAGCACGGCGGCGGATCCGTCGTGGACGCGACCAGTATAGGAATCTCTCGCGACCCGGTCGGGCTCTCTCGAATAGCCAGGGCCACTGGGTTGAACATAGTAATGGGCTCGTCCTACTACGTCGGGTTCAGCCATCCGCCGGATATGTCGGAGCGCACCGAGGACGAAATCTTCGAGAAGATCGTCGAAGACGTAACCGAGGGCGTCGACGGCACGGGGATCAGGTCGGGGATCATTGGCGAGGTCGGGTGCAATTTCCCGCTTTCGGACAACGAGCGGAAGGTCGTGCGCGCCTCGGGCAGGGCCCAGGCGGCAACGGGCGCTCCTCTGCTCATACACCCGGGGAGGGGCGAGACCTCACCATTCGAGATCATCGAAATCCTAAGTGAGATGGGCGCCGACCTGTCCCATACGATCATGGGGCACATCGACCGGACCGTGTTCGTCAGGGACAACCTGAAGGCCATCGCCGATGCCGGGTGCTACCTGGAGTGGGACCTGTTTGGCAGGGAGCAGTCGCTGTACGTCTACAACCTTGCCGTCGACATGCCGAGCGATGCCAAGCGGATGGACGACATTGCCTGGATAATCGAAGAGGGGCACGGCGACAAGGTGGTCGTCGCCCAGGACGTGTGCGGCAAGAGCCAGCTGATCAAGTACGGCGGGTACGGCTACGCGTACATCCTGGGGTCGATCGTGCCCAGGATGCGCCGCCGCGGCTTCACCGAGGAGTCTATCGAGCGAATACTGATCGACAACCCCGCCAGGGTGCTGCCCTTCGCCGAGCCTGCCCGTTGATACACGCCATAGCGGCCAGGCCCTCCCAGTCGGATAGGCAACCGGCCGGAGCTATTTCCGCGCATGGCTGAGCGGGAGGCAACCGGGTCAGCACCTGACTCCACCGACCGGGGCACGCCTGGGATTGCCCGGGGGCGTGGGTTGCTGGCCGTGGTGGTGGTTACCGGGCACGCGATCAAGCATGTCTTCAACTCGGGCATGAGGGCGATCCTCATGCCTGAAATCAAGATAGGGCTGGGGCTGACGGGGTCGCAGTTCGGCGCGCTGCTTACTGCCCAACAGATCACGTCATGGGGCACGACTGTCGGCGCGGGCTACCTGGGGGACCGCTTCAGCAACAGGGCGGCCCTGATGCTCGGCATATCGCTGGCGACGACCGGAATCTCCTTCTTCATCGCTGGGCATGCGGCGACCTACGCTGTGATGTTCCTTGCCATGCTGCTGGTTGGCATGGGGCCGTCGCTGTATCACCCTCCGGCGCTCGGCGAGCTGTCCCGCCAATTCCCCGACAAGCGGGGATTCGCTATCTCGCTTCACGGCATGGGAGGGAACGCGGGCGAGGTGCTCGGCCCCATAGTCACTGCAGGATTGCTGGGCCTGGCCTCGTGGCGGGGAGTCCTGCAGGTCAGCCTGGTGCCGGCCCTGCTCGCCGGGGTGTTGATCTGGGCAGTGATGCGCTCGATTACGAGCCGCCAGCCCCAGTCGGCCTCTACGCGCGCGTATTTCTCATCCATAAGAGAAGTCATGAAGAATCCCGTGATGGTCTTCCTGGTCGTCATAGCGGCCATCAGGAGCGCAGGGGACGCGCCGGTGACAGGGTTCCTTCCCGTCTACCTTAGGGAAGACCTGGAGTTCTCGGAGCTGCGGGTGGCCGTGTACCTGTCCCTGTCCCAGGTGGCGGGACTGGTCACGCAGCCGGTGTTCGGGCACGCTTCCGATACATATGGGCGGAAGGCGGTGCTGCTGCCAGGAGTCGCGGCGGTTGCCCTGCTCTCATTTGGGTTCGCGGGGGTCGAAGCGGGCCTGGTGCTGATGCTCCTGGTCATCGCGAAGGGCGCATTCAGCTTCCCGCTGCACCACATGTTCATCGCTGCGGGAATGGACGTCGCACGGGGGAATGTGCAGTCGACGGTGGTGTCGCTGATATACGGCGCGGGGTTCCTGGGCACCTTCTCGCCCTGGTTTGCGGGGTATCTCGTGGACCGCTTCAGCATTCACAGCGCCTTCCTGTACGGTGGGGCGGTCTCGCTGCTGGCGACTGCAATGCTTGTTTTCCTCAGGCTGCCCAAGACTTCCCGGCAGCTGGAGGAGGCGTCCGGCTGAGGCTTCCTCCGGCCTCAGGCAGGCGGTACCATTGAAGAGCGCTGGTACCCTCTTGGCGAGAGGGGGCGGGACGGATTGATGCCAATATGACCTCGGCCTCTACGAGACGTCCAGCAGTTACGGAGAGTGAGCGTCGCAGCCTGCTGAGGCACACGCTTGCCGGCGTCTCGCGCTCGTTCTATCTCTCGATCAGAGTGCTGCCAGCCGGACTGCGGGAGCCCGTGGGGTTGGCGTACCTCCTGGCGCGGGCGGCGGATACCATCGCGGACACGGCACTGCTCATGCCCGAGGACCGCCTGCGCCTGCTGCTGCTGTTCCGCGCGCAGGTCGAGGGCAGCCCTTCCCGGGAGGCGCTCTCGGAGATCGAGTCTGCAGTCGGAGGGGCAGGGGATGATCGAGCCGACGCGCACCTCAGGCTACTCGGCAGTCTGCCGCAGGTGTTTGAGCTGCTCGACTCGCTTCCGCCAGCGGACGCGGAGAGAGTCCGCAGGGTTGTCATTACACTGACAAAGGGCATGGAGATGGACCTCACGACGTTTCCGCCGGAGGACTCGGGGAAGCTGGCAGCGCTGAGCTCAGTGGGGGACCTGGACCGGTACACCTATCTCGTGGCGGGATGCGTCGGCGAGTTCTGGACAGACATTACAGTGGCTCACACGCCCGCCCTGAGGAAGTGGGACCGGGCAGCGATGTCAGGCCTGGGCGTGCGATTTGGCAAGGCCTTGCAGATGGTCAACGTGCTGCGCGACGTTCCCAGGGACCTGAGGACCGGCCGCTGCTACGTTCCTGCAGATATGCTCGCTGGGCTGGGCCTGGCGCCCGAGGACCTGTTGAACAGTACG
The DNA here is from genome assembly GCA_034420735.1 of Dehalococcoidia bacterium. Classification (GTDB taxonomy): domain Bacteria; phylum Chloroflexota; class Dehalococcoidia; order Lucifugimonadales; family CAJWER01. Next base: position 15,066 of record DAOULA010000087.1, on the reverse strand, counting down.
AACTCGGGTACCGCGCGTCCGGCATTGGCCGCGGGAATCGAAATCGCATTGGGCCACGTCGCCGCCGCGGAGGAGTACCTGCTGGCCATCCCGAGGCGTTGCCTGCGGCTGCGTCTCGCGGCCCTGTGGCCGCTGCTGCTGGCCGTAGGCACCCTAGCCGAACTCGCACGCAGCGAGTCCTGGCTCGACCCTGACAAGGTCACCAGGGTGTCCCGCGGCCGTGTCTACAGGATGATTGCGGTGTCGCTGTTGGTCGGGTGGTCCAACACGGCTGTCAGGGCCTGGCTGGCGCGGTGGCGCAGGGGGCTGGAGCAGGGCGAATGGACGTCGCAATAGTCGGACTGCCCGGAAGCGGCAAGAGCACGGTGTTCAACGCGGTGACGCGCGGCACGGCGCAGGTAGCCGGATACGGCGGGCGCGCTGAGCCCAACGTCGGCGTCGCCAAGGTGCCGGATGCAAGGCTCGAGGCACTGGCGTCGGTCTACAAGCCTAAGCGGGTCGTGCCGTCGGAGGTCTCTTACCTCGACCTGCCCCCGCCACCGGAGGGGTTCGGGAAGACGCGGGGGATATCTGGCGAGCACCTGAACCTCGTTCAGGCGGTCGACGTCATAGCGGTAGTTGCCCGGGCATTCGAGGATGAGTCCGTGGTGCACGTCGACGGTTCCGTGGACGCGTTCCGTGATGCCGAGACGATGCTGCTGGAGCTGAGCTTTGCCGACCTGGAGATGATCGACCGCAGGTTGGCCAGGCTTTCCGAGGGAATGAAAGGGGCCAGGGCGCCCGAGCGCGATGCGATCCTGAAGGAGCAGGGGCTGTTTGCCCGCCTCAAGGAACGCCTGGAGGCCGGCGAGGCGATGCGCGGCGCGAGCCTGGCGGCCGACGAGGAGAGACTCCTAGCCGGGTTCGGGCTCCTCTCGGCCAAGCCCGTCATCGTCCTGGTCAACATCGGTGAAGAACAGCTGGCCGAATCGGATGAGTTCTACTCTCGTGCAGCCGAGCAGTTCCAGGGGCCTATGATGGGGACGGCGGTGCTGTGCGGCGCGTTGGAGATGGATCTCGCCCAGATGGCGCCCGAGGAAGAGGAGGAGATGCGGGAAGGCCTGGGCGTAGGAGAGTCGGGCCTCGATCGCATGATCGCCCTGACCCATAAGGCCGCAGACGTGGTCACCTTCTTCACCGGCAACGACAACGAGGTGCACGCGCGGACGGCGCCCCGCGGCACGGGGGCCGCTGCCGCAGCCGGACGCATACACTCAGACTTCGAGCGCGGCTTCATCCGAGCCGAGGTATTGTCCACCTCCGACCTGGAGCAGTGCGGCAGCATCGCGGCGGCACGCAGCCAGGGCCTCCTCCGCCAGGAGGGCCGGTCGTACGAGGTGCAGGAAGGCGACGTGCTCAACATCCTGTTCTCGGTGTGACGGCGGCTCACCACCCAGAACCCGGAGATACCTTGCGGGCTGCCGCATAGCCGTGTGACCCTTGATAGGTTGACGCGCCTGTGCGGATCGTATTGCCAACCGGTGCGAGTGGCAGAGGAGCGGACTTGAACGGCCATAGTGAACGCGTAGTCATTCGGGCTGCGGGCATTTCCAAGAGATTCGAAGGGGTCACGGCGGTCGACGACGTGTCCTTCGAGGTCCGGGGCGGGGAGACGTACGGCCTACTGGGCCCCAATGGCGCGGGCAAGACCACGACGATGCGCATGGTCAGCGGGCTGTCGCCGCTGTCGGCCGGAGAGCTGACCGTGGCTGACATCGACGTCTCGCGCCAGGGCAGGGAGGTGCGCCACGTTCTGGGTGTCGTGACCCAGCAGGACGGCCTCGATACGGACCTGAGCGCCAGGGACAACCTGATCGTGTACGGGTTCATCGCCGGGCTCTCGCGATCGGAGGCAGGTCGTAGGGCAGACGCGGTGTTGATGTACTTCGATCTGTCGGACAGGGCGGATGACGAGATCGACAACCTCTCCGGAGGGATGAAGAGGCGCCTGGCGATTGCCAGGGCGTTCATGACCAAGCCGCAGGTGATAGTGCTCGACGAACCCACCACGGGCCTGGACCCGCAGGGCCGGAACCGCGTGTGGCAGGAGCTGGAGACGATGAAGCAGGCGGGTGTGACTATACTGATGTCCACCCACTACATGGACGAGGCATCGGCCCTTTGCGACCGGCTCGCCATCATGCACGACGGCAGGATTCTTGCCGAAGGGGCCCCGGATGAGCTGGTGAGCCGGCACGCCGGGCATGAGGTGGCGCAGGTCCGGGTGGCGAACGGCGCACGGGAAGACGTCGTGGACTGGATCGGCAGCGCCGGTCTCGACTACCGGGAGGCCGGGGCGGTGATCACGGTCACGTCACCGAGCGGAGGCCGCCCGGACCTGTCAGGCCTCGAGGGTGTGCGGGTGTCGTATCGCCCCTCGAACCTGGAGGATGTGTTCCTGTCGGTGGCGGGCAGGGAGCTGACAGACGAATGATGGGGGTAGCGCAGAGCACGTACATCGGTGGCATTCGGCCCCGCAGCATCTTCGGGATATGGTACCGCCACGCCCTTGTGTTGAGGCACACATGGCTTCCATCCATTACCTGGTACTTCGTCGAGCCCGTCGTGATCCTTCTCGCGATAGGCGTGGGGATCGGGACGCTGGTGGACGACATCGAGGGCCTGTCCTATGCGCGCTTCGTTACCCCCGGCGTAATCGCCGGTTCCGCCATGTTCCACGCCATATTCGAGTGCTCGTGGGGGTCCTTCTTCCGCATACAGAAGGGTGTCTACGAGACGACCCTCACGGCTCCAGTGAGCACGCGCGAGCTTGCCATGGGCGACATTTCCTGGGCCATGAGCAGGGCTGTAATCACGGCTACGTGCATCGGCCTGGTCGCAACCGCGCTGGGGTGGATAGACTCCCTATCAGGCGCGGGGGTACTCCTTGCGGCTGCGCTGGTGGGCATCCAGTTCGGCGCGCTGGGCCTGATATTCGCCGCGCTGGCGCCGAACATCCACATCCTGTCGCTGAGCTTCACGGTGGTGGCGTCGCCGCTCTATTTCTTCAGCGGGGCGTTCTTCCCCATCTCCGTGCTGCCGGACTGGCTGGAGCCGGTAGCCTGGGCCACGCCGCTCACTCCATCGGTGCACCTGGCGCGGGGATTCCTGACGGGCAGCCTGGACATGTCGCACCTGCTGTCGGCCCTGTACGTGCTCGGCACGATCGCCGTGCTGATCCCCATCGCCTCGATGCTGCTGCACCGCCGGCTGGTCAAGTAGTTGTCGCAATGCTGTGAGCGCTGCTAGAGCACTGTCCTTCGACAGGCTCAGGACGAACGATCTTCTCGGGTCCTGGGCTCGCCGGAGGAGCATTGAGATTGTTCCGAGGTAGACCCTGTCGCCAGCGAAGGCGGGGCGTCTGCCGCTAGGCGAACTGGTAGTCGCGGAGCGAGGCGATTAGCTGCAGCATCTCCGTGACGCGGCTGTCTGACGAGCCGTTGGCCCCTGCGCCGTTCCACCTGACAGGGCCCTGAGTGGAAGCATGTTCGACGAGCTCGGCGCGGGTGGCATCGTCGACCTGGACCGGCCCCATCATGTCGAGGCACAGGTCGACGAGCTGCTCGGGTGACAACTCGCCGTGCTGCCTGATCCGGTCGACCATGGCGGCAACGCCGGGGCGGTCGGTGTCGCTCATCGTATCCACCAGGAAGTTGGTGCGTCTCATGAGCGAGCCGCTGTTGATCCACTCGGCGCCGGTGTGCCATCCCTCTACGGAGGGAGGGTTGAGGAACTCCTGTCCCATGTACCCTGCCTGGCGCGAGAGGTTTCCGAACCCGGGACTCGGGAATTCCGAACCGCCCGCGACCCTGAGGGTGCCGATCACGACCTCCGCGGGGCTCTTCATCCTGCTGAAACGGGCTTCCTTGAAGAAGTCGGAGTTGAACAGGACCCGGAGCGTGTGCCCGATGTCCAGATCGGACTCCGCCAGGGCCTCGACCAGCGTCTGGATTGCCTGCGGGTCGCGTGGGGCGGTGACGGACCAAGCGGGCACCTGGGCCTCGTCGGCTACGAAGAAGTTGTAGAGGTGCCGGGCTATGAATCGCAGGGTGGCCGGCTGCCGGCAGACGATGTCGATCACCTCTTCCCCGCCAAGGTTGCCGGTGTGGCCGAGAAAGGTCTTCTCGCCGTTGTCGTGGTCGTCCGGGCGGTACTCGAAGAACCAGTCGAACCGGCCCATGGGGAAGCGCGGCAGCTTCGGCTCCATGGTCCAGCCGGTGAAGGCTCGCGAGCACTCGCGCACGTCGGTCTCGGTGTAGTTGCCGACGCCCATGGAGAAGAGCTCCAGGAGCTCACGGCCCCAGTTCTCGTTGACCCGGTCGTGGTGATTCTCGTTGTTGTCGAGCCAGTAGATCATCGCGGGGCTCCTGGCGATCTCGATGAGGATCTCCCTGAAGGAGCCCATACCCTTTTCGCGCAGCATGTCGACCATGTCGACGATCTCGTCCCAGTGGTCGACCTTCGAGACGCCGGTCGCGAAGATGCAGTGCCAGAAGAGGGCCATCTTCTCCTGGAGCGGGGCCTCGGTGTTAAGCAGCCGGTAGGTCCAGCTGGCATGGCCCATTCCGAACAGGGTGCCGGGCTTCCACGTCCACGGGTGGTAGCGATGGAGATCGTAGATGTCGACCTCGGGCTGCTTCTCGGGATGCAGCAGCTCCTCGACGGTGTCGCTGTAGCCGTTGGCGGCCCTGGTCTCGAGCTCGTCGAGGGAAGCGCCAAAGCCTGCGCGCCGCATCAGGTGGGCCATCAGGGCAACGTTGGAATCTGCCATTGCGAAGCCTCCTGGGGACAGGTATTCCGACACTCACTATATCCACGCCAAATGCGCCTGTCAAAAACTGGCCACCCCACCGGATTCGCCAAGTCTAAACGCGCAGCCAGGCGGTTGGGCGTCGATGGTATGATTACTGTAGAGGGTTGCCCAGGGAGGTCGCCCTGCCAGCGACGGAGGACAGGCCGTGAGGCTCATAATCGTAGGACCGGAGTACGCAGGCAAGACCACTCTTGTGGAGAAGATCGTCGACTGGCGCGACGAGGTGATGGGTCCGCCCACGCCCAAGGGGATAGTGCGCTACCACGACCACTTCACCCTTCCGTGGGTGGGACACTGGGATGAGATATCCGAGGAGGACATGGCCAAGTTCATGTCGCTTGGGCCCGAGTTGAAGGAGATGTTCCAGCGCTACCAGTTCCACTACCACCTCATGCCGCAGCTATACAGGGACTCCGACCACATCCTGATAGGCTTCCACATCGAGGAGGCCGTCTACGCGCCCCTGTACTACGGCTACGGACGTGAGGGGGAGTACGGCGACAGGGAGTCGTTCGCCAGGCACATCGAGACCGACATCATCGAGGCCGCGCCCGACACTGTGCTGGTGCAGCTCAAGGCCACGCCGGAGGCGATTCGCGAGCGGATGAAGACGGCTCCCCATGCCCGCACCGTGCTGAGGGACGAGGACGTCGAGCACGTAATCGAGCGGTTCGATTACCACTACTCCCACTCCCTCCTGCGGTACAAGTTCAACCTGGACACGACTGACGCTACCCCGGACGAGACGCTGCAGGAGTTCATCGAGAACTACGTGCCCCACATGAGCGAAAGAGACGAGCTGCGCATCCAGACGCGCCTGAACATCAAGTCCGGCGCACTCGAGGGATAGGTAGGCATGCGTACGGCTGCTGCGCTTCTCCTGCTGCTGGCCCTGGTTGCCGCGGCATGCTCGAACGAGGAGGCGACCACCGAGCCCGCCGCGGTCCGCGAGGAGATTCCGGAGCAGGGCGAACTGCTGTCTGTGGCGGAGTACATAGCGCGGGGAGACAGCCGCGTCGAGGACGGGAACTACTCTGCGGCCATTCGAGACTACGCCACGGCCATTGCATTGGATGAAGGGAACGTGGACGCCCTGAGGAAGCGGGCGGCGGCCTATGTCCACATCAGCCTCTTCCGCCCAGAGGACGACCGGCCGCAGCTCTGCCGGCCCGGGCCCGCCTGCCAGTACGCCATTGACGACTACGACAAACTGGTAAAGCTGCTGCCGTCCGACCCCGATGTTCACTATCGCCGGGGAGCAGCCCTGATCAACGCCGGCAGGTACCAGAACGCCCTCGCCGCCCTGGAAGAGTCGATTAGGCTCGATCGGTCGAACGCCGAGGCATACCTCCTGCGCGGGTATGCCTACATGCGCCTCAGCGACGACAGGTCCTATGGGGACTACAACGCGCTGACTGACCGACCGGAGGACGCCGTTGCGGACTTCGACGAGGCCATTCGCCTCAGGCCTGGACAGGGTATGGTGTACACGTTCCGGGGCAGGGCATTCATGGAGCTGGGCCAGCTCGACCGCGCACTGTCAGACCTGACTAAGGCCATCGATCTTGCGCCCGACGACCCGCTGGCCTACCTGGACAGGGGACAGACCCTCATGCTGTCCGGGCGGCTGGACGAGGCGGTCGCGGACTTCGACCGCGCCCTCGAACTCGACCCGCAGCGAGTCGGCGCCCTGGTGGGACGTGGTGAAGCCAGGACGAAGCTGGGCCTTCTCGATGATGCGCTGGAGGACCTGGAGCGGGCCGTCAGCCTCGACGCGGAGAATGTCGAAGCGCACACGAAGCGCGGCAACGCGCACAGGGCACGGGGCGAGCTCGACCTTGCCGTGGGCGCATACGACCGCGCCCTGTTCCTGGAGAGGGATTACGTCGAGGCGCTCATCGAGCGAGGCTCGGTGCTGTACGAGCTGGGCCAGCGAGACAAGGCCATCCTGGACTTCAAGTTCGCCGAGGGTCTGACTCGCCAGGACCCGATTACGACCCACACGAGGGCTATCGTGCTGGACCCGGCCGACATTTCGGCGCACATTGCCCGAGGCCTCGCTCACCTGGAGCGCGGCGATGCGCCGAAGGCGATCAGCGATTTCAACACGGCGTTGACCGCCGAACCGGACAATGTCCGTGCGCTCGTGGCCAGGGGCGACGCGTGGGTCAAGCAGTTCAGGCCCGAGAATGCGCTGGAGGACTACAGCCGGGCATTGGAGATCGACGAGCGGTCGGCCGACGCCCACAACGGGCGGGGCCTCGCATACTACGAGCTTGGCAGAACCGCCGCGGACAGGGGTGAGCTCGACGTTGCCATCGGCCATCTCTCGGACGCGATAGCCGACCTCGTCGTTTCGACTGACCTTGTACCCAGCGATGCCGAGTCATACGCAACTGCAGGAAGGGCCTACAGGCGAAGAGCGGCGGCGCAGATGGAGTTACAGGCGTACGAACCGGCGATCGCCGACTACTCGGAAGCGATTGCGCTGGCGGCTACGGATGCCGAGTCGCATGCCGGCAGAGCAGCGGCGTACGCGTACGTGGGGAGGGACGCGGAGGCGGACGTGGACGCTGCCAGGGCGGTCGAACTGGGGTTCAACCGGTTCCTGATGGAGGCGATGCTGGCCGAGGCGCGGCGAAGCCGGGAGTGATTGTAGGCGGGTGGGCTGTCTCGATGTAGCGGGGAGGGCGGGTTTCAAACCCGCCCCTACGGCCTAGTAGTTCGCATCGAGTTTAGGGGGACTGGATACCGGCTTTCGCCGGTATGACGGACGTAGGGCCCTACGGTAGCCCCGGCGTGATCAGGTGGTGACTGCGCCCCTGGCTGCGGAGGTGACGAGCCTGGCGTACTTGGCCATGACGCCGGTGGTGTGCTTGGGCTCGGGGGCCGTCCACTGCTCGCGGCGCCGCGCAAGCTCCTCGTCGGATACCTCCACCGACAGCTCGCGCGTTTCGACGTCCATCTTGATGATGTCGCCTTCGCGCACGAGGGCAATCGGGCCGCCGACCTGTGCCTCGGGGGCAACGTGTCCGATCATCGGGCCGCGAGTTGCGCCTGAGAAGCGCCCGTCGGTCAGCAGCAGCACGCTGTCGCCGAGACCCTGGCCCATGATTGCTCCCGTGACGGCCAGCATCTCCTGCATGCCGGGCCCGCCCTTCGGGCCCTCGTAGCGCAGCACGAGGACGTCGCCTTCCTTGATTTCGCCCCTGGCGACGGCGTCGAACGCGGCGCGCTCGCCGTCGTAGACCTTTGCCGGGCCCCTGTGTTCCAGGTGAGACGTGCCCGCAACCTTCATCACTGCGCCTTCCGGCGCGAGGTTGCCCTTGAGGATAGCCAGGCCGCCTGTTGGCTTGCGGGGCGCTGAAACCGGGTGGATGACCTGGCGGTCCGGTTGCGCGTCGAAAGCCTCGAGGTTCTTGGCGATGGTCTCGCCGGTGATCGTCGGCGCATCTCCGTGCAGGAGGCCCGCGCCCAGTAGCTCCTTCATTACTACAGGCACGCCGCCGACCTTGTCCATGTCCGACATGACGAACCGGCCTCCAGGTCGCAGGTCGGTGATGTACGGGGTCGTGCGGCTGAGCGTGTCGAAGTCGTCGATCTCGAGGTCGACGTCGGCCTCGTGGGCTATGGCAAGAAGGTGCAGGACGGCGTTGGTGGAGCCGCCCATCGCGAGCACGACCCTGATCGCGTTCTCGAACGCCTCGCGAGTCAGGATGTCGCGGGCCTTGATGTCGTTCTCCAGCAGGTAGTAGAGGACCTCGCCGGCCCCTGCCGCGAGATCCTCGTTCCTGGGGTCGACCGCAGGTATGGAGGAAGCGCCGGGTATCGACATGCCGAGGGCCTCGATGGCTGACGCCATCGTGTTTGCGGTGAACATGCCCGCGCACGCTCCCTCGCCCGGGCATGCGACGCGCTCCATTCCAAGGAGGTCCTCCAGGCTCATCTTGCCCTGGGACCAGGAGCCCACGGCCTCGTACATGTCCTGGATGTTCACGTCCTCGCCCTTGTAGTTGCCGGGCAGGATCGCGCCGCCGTAGAAGAACATGGAGGGCAGGTTCAGGCGCGCCATGGCCATCATTGCGCCCGGCATGTTCTTGTCGCACGCGGCGACGACGATCAGGCCGTCCATGCTCTCCCCGAACGCCACCGTCTCTATGGAGTCGGCTATGACCTCGCGGCTGACGAGGGACGCCTTCATGCCCTCGGTGCCCATGGAGATGCCGTCGCTGATGGTGATGGTGCCGAACATGAAGGGCACGCTGTTGGCTTCCCAGACGCCCTCCTTAACCTTCTTGGCGAGCCTGTCCAGGTGGACGTTGCAGGGGGTGACGTCGCTGGCGAGGTTGCCGATAGCCACGAAGGGCTTGTCCATGTCCTCGTCGCCGAGTCCGACGGCCCGGAGCATGGAGCGGGCAGGGGCCCGGTCCGGCCCTTCGCTAACGGCCCGGCTGTGGCGCTTCAGGTCAACCTTGGTGTCAACGACCATTTCTACTTCTCCGTTTAGTGCTTGCCGCGCGGCGGTAGACGGTCCCGCCCGCTCCGCCCCTCTGGATTCCGGCTTTCGCCGGAATGACGGTTTTACTCGTCGCGGGTGATGCGGCTCTTGACCATCGCCTGCTTCACGCCTACGGCGAAATCCTGAAGGTCCTCCGTCGTGGGGATCTCTTCGTTCGCGAGGCGTTTCTTGAACTCTTCGAATAGCCAGTTCTCGCGCCGCCCGTGAGGGAACTCGAAGAAGCTCCTGTCGAAGTGGGGCAGCTCGCCGGGGCCGAAGTAGCCCTTGTCGTGAAGGGTGTAGCCCTCCAGCTCGTCCGTGCCCTTGCCGAGGACCTCGCCGGTCTCGACGTAGTGGGACATGACCGCCGGCATGCCGAACTTCTGAATCGGGCACACCTTCATGCAGACGGCGCAGCCCTCGTACTTTGCCATGACGGGCCGGCAGCGGTCGTAGATGAGCTTGTTCTTCTCGGCGCCGCGCCACCAGACGCGGTCCCGCACGAGCGCCCGGCCGGGGCAGCGGTTCACGCACACCTGGCACTTCTGGCAGAAGCCGTGGATGCCGTAGTCGACGGGCTCGTCGTATGTCACGGGGGCGTCCGTGGTGATCATCATCAGCCGTGCCCGCGAGCCGAAGTGGGGCGAAAGGAGCTGGCCGTTCGCCCCTAGCTGGCCCAGGCCCGCGGCCACGAACATGGGGATCACGGCGGCGCTGGGGTCGCGGGGGCTGTGGATCTGCGCGTGGTAGCCGCGGCTGCGTATCGTCTCAGCCAGCGTGTCGGCCTTCTCGCTCTCGATCTCGTAGGTGCCGTAGTGGGCGTACTCGGCCTCGAGGCTGGGCAAGCTCTGGGTCTGGTCGTAGTCCTGCTCCAGGGCGAGGCAGATGGCGTGGGGGTACTTCACCCAGCGCCGCTTGCTCTCGTAGACGTAGCGCCGGTCGAACCTGGTGAAGCCAACCTCGCCGAAGCCGAGCTCGCGGGCCGCGAGCCGGATTTCGTCGGTGAGGTCGTGGCCATTCTCCGGAGCGCCAGCAGGCTCGACGTCACCCGATACAAGGGCGGTTTCGATGAAGGGCTTCATCCGCTCGTCGTGGCCCCTGATGTACTCGGCCACGTCGTCCTCGTAGACGGTCCACACCCAGTCGCGGTCTGCGCCCTTCTCGACGTTCTGGCTCTCCAGGGGTTCGACGCGGCTGTAGAAGGACACGTCCACCTGGCGGAGCGGTATGCCAGGGACAGTAGCCAGGTCCTCTGCTACGGGGATCTCTACGTCGGGGTCCCCCATTACCCGTCCGGGCCGTTTGACGCTGTGGCTGACCTGCTTGGACATGCTACCTCCGGGTGGGCAAGCTCCATTCAATATGCGGCCGCCGCGAGTGTACGACCTGCTGGCGAGGCGGTCAACATGGATTTACGCATCTCGCTTGCGATTTCTGCGGGCCAGGGACGCCTGCCACAGGAGAAAGGTCAGGCCTCCAATTACCAGGACACTCATGTATGTGATCGTGCGGTCCACGAGGGTCACCGACAATGCGTCGCTCCGCTCGAGTCCAAGGACGAGCAGAGCGGTCACACCCGGTTCGACGGCGCCCACCCCACCGGGAGTGGGCACGGCGCTGAGGATCGCATGTGCCAGCGCCACGATGAGCAGGAGGGGCCAGCTAATCGACAGGTCGAGGGCCTCCAGGACGAAGTAGAGGCGGGCCGCTTCCAGCAGCCAGCCGCCAAGCCCGAGGGCCATCACTATCGGGAGGCGTTTCAGGCTTCCCAACGCCACGTGGTGGAAGGCGCGGTACCGCATCTCCAGCGTCTTGGGGAGCCGCGCCGAGAGCCTGAGTCCGAAGGTCTTCATGACCAGGAGCAGCAAGGCCAGGACCCCGGCAAGCAGGATGGAAGCTGCAAGCACCTGGACGACGACGGCCGTATCGCCCGGGGCTGAGAACCCGGCGACGCCCACCAGCACCAGCGCGAGGATTGCAAATACGTCGGTCACTCGCTCGGCCAGGATGGTGCCCAGGCTTGAGGCGAAGCCGACTTTGGCCTCCCGGGTGAGGGCGTAGGCGCGATAGGCGTCGCCCATCCTCAAGATCGCGATGGAGTTGACGAACCAGCCAATGATGATCAGCTGCGAGAAACGGGGCGTTGATGGCAGGGCAGCGTTGTCTCGAGAGTCCATCCCAGCATTCTGGACCAGGATGCGCCATCTCATTCCCCTGAGTACGAAGCTTGCGTAGTAGGCTGCCAGTGCGGCGGCGTACAGGGCCGGGTCCATCCCGCGAATGTTCGACCAGGCCTTGGCCCAGTCGAAGTCGAACCGGGTGGCGAGGAACAGGACGAACAACGCGGCAATCACGAGCGTAGTAAGCGTGGGGAGGGACAGGAGGCGCCGTCGAAGGGTTGCCCCCAAGGCGTCCTGAAGCTGGCGGGGACTCCCTGCGGTCAAAGGGGCCGCTTCGCCGGAATGCCGGGGCGCCTTGGATACCTGGCGGGCGTTTCACTCACCTTGTCGATTAAGACCAGGCTGCGGGCCACGTCGCTGCCCGGTGGCGATATCCTGTGCGTACGGGAGGCTCCCCCTCCCAGGAGGCTGATGGCGTGACCAGCCCGGCTCAGCTCAGAGTCCACGTCTGCGCCCTTCTGGGCTACGGCAACGCCTCCGACGCGGCAGAATGGGAGGGTAAACTCGACCAGTACGTCCAGCAAGGCTACCGCGCGGGACACGACGACGTCGAAGGCTTCCCTGAGGTCCTCACGGTGGGCCGCTTCTTCGGAGCGGGCCCGGACAACCTCTACGCCGTCCAGCCCGAGGGTGCGGACGAGGTCTTCGAGGAAGGCCGCCTTCTTACCGTTGGCCTCGAGCAGGACGACTGCCGTCTCGGGAAACGCGATCTTCAGCGGCACCCCAGGCAGCCCCGCTCCGCTTCCCACGTCGATGAGTCTCGTACCCGAGCCCAGGGCGCCGGTACGCAGTCCCTTCAGTACGGTCAACGAGTCGATGAAGTGTCGCGTCTGGACTTCGTCGGGGCCGGTGACGCTCGTCAGGCTGGCCCTCCGGTTCCAGGCCAGTATCTCGGAATAGTACCGCTGGAACCGGTCGATCTGAACTCCGTCGAGCTCTACTCCCAGCTCCCTGGCTCCCACGACCAGCAGGCCCATTTGCGCGGGCTGTGACGCGGCTACTGACAGGGCAGTCCCGCCTGGCCCGGGCATCTCGCTATCAGTGCGGGAATGAGATACCATCGAACCGCCGACGGGTCGTAGCTTGGTGTTCCACTGGACTCGGGTGGCGCATACAGGCCAACCAGTATACATCCTTGCCAAGGCGGCGTACCTGGCACGCGGGCGGCTTAGAGTAATCGAGGAGGCAGTCTCTTGGAATACGTGAACTTCGGAAGCGCGGGCGTCAAGGTGTCGCCCATCGCACTGGGCCTCGGATTCAGGGGGCAGAACTCCCGGACGGAGGGACAGCGGCTCATCGAGCATGCCATCGACTCGGGAATCAACCTGATCGACTGCGCCAACATTTACGGCCTGGGGGACGACAGGAGGGTACGCGGCACTTCGGAGCAGGTGCTGGCCCGCGTCCTCAAGAGGAAGCGCGACGACGTGGTCATCACGTCGAAGGTGCACAGCCCTGTGGGCGACGGCCCCAATGACAAGGGCAGCTCCAGGTACCACATCCTGCGCGAGGTCGAGAACTCGCTGCGCAGGCTTGAGACCGACCGCATCGACGTCTACCTGCTCCACGGCTGGGACGACGAGACTCCCATCGAGGAGACCGCGAGAGCGCTGGACGACGTGGTGTCGTCGGGCAAGGTGCGCTACGTCGGCGCGTGCAACTTCGCTGCCTGGCAGGTGTGCAAGATGCTGTGGGTCCAGGACGGGATCGGGGCCGACCCGCTCATAACGCTCCAGAACCAGTACAGCCTCCTCGTACGCGGCCCGGAGACGGAGCTGTTCGGGATCATCCGCGACCAGGGACTTGGGGCCATGGCGTTCAGTCCTCTCGCGGTCGGTCTGCTGAGCGGGGCGTACGGCACTGACGGCTCCGCGCCTGCAGGCTCGCTATGGGTCAGGGAAGACCGCCGGAGGAGCCTCAAGGATGCCCTAACGCCTGAGACGATCGCGGTCATGGACGCCGTCCGGGAGATTGCGACAGAGCGCGGGAAGACGATGGCGCAGGTGGCCGTCAACTGGGTGCTTTCTCAGCCGGAGATCACCGTGGCTATATCGGGCAGCGACACGATCGAGCAGCTCGACGACAATCTTGGGGCGCTGGGCTGGGAGCTGGATGCGGAGGAGTTGGAGCGGCTGGACACGGTCTCGAGCGCAGCGGGCAACGTGTCGGTATTTTGACCGGATTCGCCCGGGATTCTGGATACCGGCTTCCCGCCGGTATGACGGAGTGGGAATTGGCTTCTCGTTGACCCTTGAAATTCGATTGTGATAAAATGCACAAACGGTTGACGAAGGCCCATTTCGGGTAGTCGAAGATGGGCACAGTGCTGAGGCTGCTGGGCATTGGATGGTTCGTTGCCATCTGCCTGCTGGGTGGGGTACTCGGAGGCCTCTGGTTGGATGACAGGCTGGAGACGAGCCCCCTGTTGACGATGATCGGACTCGGAGGGGGGCTGGTGATCGCAGGAATAGGGACGTACAGAATGTTGATGGCCGTCGTAACCCAGTCGAGCAAGGACCAGAGCGAGACATAGTGGGCCGTCTGCTAGCCAACCCGAAGGTACTGACCGGCCTGGTCGCGTTGGCCATCCTGTTTCTTGTCGGACTCGTCGGGGGCGCGCTCGGCAACGAGTTCGGCGGCGGCTTCATCGGCTCCCCCCTCACGATCATCGAGCTCAAGGCAGAGCCGCTGACGGCCAAGCCGATCATCGGCAGCTTCTCGATCACCAACACCATGCTCACGGCGTGGATAGCGATTGCCATCCTGGCGCTGGTGTCCTACTTCGGAACGCGCAGGATGTCAGAGGTGCCCGGGCGGCTCCAGGGTCTGCTGGAGACGGTCATCGAGGCGTTCCTGGGCATCGCCGAGAGTGTCGCCGGCCCGGAGAAGGCCCGGCGCTTCTTCCCCCTGTTCATGACGATCTTCCTGTTCGTGCTCACTTCCAACTGGCTGGGTATCCTGCCGGGGTTCGGGACGATCGGCCGGTTCGAGCCTGCCAAGGACTTCATCCACCACAAGGAGGATGCGGCCGAGGCGGCCGGTAAAGAGGTCGATCTGACGACGCTGAAGGTCCACGTTTTCGAGGACGGGGGGGCCGTGAAGTACCTTCCCTTCGGCTCCGTGGACAACGTGATCACCGCAGACCAGTACCACCACGACGAGGGAGTAGAGGAAGGGCAGCGCGCGGGAGTGATCATCCCGTTCCTGCGGAGCGCCAACACCGACATCAACACGCCGCTGGCCCTAGCGATCATCGCGATGGTGATGGTCCACTACTGGGGCCTGAGCGCCCTGGGTTTTGGGCACGTGGGCAAGTTCCTGAACTTCAAGGAGGGGCCGATCGGGCTGTTCGTAGGCCTGCTGGAGGGCATCAGCGAGCTCTCCAGGGTGATCAGCTTCACCTTCCGCCTCTTCGGCAACATATTCGCCGGCGAGGTGCTCCTCATCGCGATGGCGTTCCTGATACCCCTGGTCGGTCTCATACCGTTCCTGGGGCTGGAGCTGTTCGTCGGTTTCATCCAGGCTTTCATCTTCGC
>DAOULA010000086.1:0-2958 GCA_034420735.1 Dehalococcoidia bacterium | reverse complement strand
CGGTGATGTCCTCCTTGGTGTAGTAGGCCCCCATCTGCTTCTGGTTGACGTACTTCTCAAAGATGTAGCCAAGCACGTCTGGGTTGATCTCGTTGTCCTCCCGGTAGGGACGCTCGTCCAGGTGCCAGCGGTAACCGTCGAAGAAGTCAAAGACCCGCTCAAAGGCGGCGTCGGGGATGGAAATGTCAGGATTGTCCCGCTCTAGGTCGTGAACGTCGAAGAGGCCGCCGTTGAGGAATGGCACCCTCCCAAGGAGCGCGGCCAGTTCCGCCACGCGCTGAGCTTCGGGCTGACCGAGACCCTCGTGGAACAGCCGCAAGAGGAAGAGGCGGTAGAACTGCTGGAACCGCCCGCCCCCGCTCTGCTCTTGCACCATCTTCAGGCGGTTGCGCAGGTAGTCTAGGTCACCGTCGAGGAAGCCCTGCTTCTGGACGAAATAGACGAACATCATGCGATTGAGCATCAGGGAGGCGTACCAGTCCCGGTCACCTTGCGCCGTGATGCCCTCAATGAACTTTCCGAAGGCGGTCAGTTCCTTCTGGAATCGTTCGTAGAAGCGCTTGGTGATTTTCTCAACGTCTAGCGCCGCCCTGACCCGTGAGGCGATCAGGGCGATGTTCAGCGACGGCTCTTCATCCAAGGAGACGAACAGAGGTTGAATACGCTGGAGCAGATGGTCTCCGCTGCCGCCGGTGGTGTAGGCGTATTCGCGGCAGGCGGCGGGTTTGCCGGTCTCCCGCCTGACCCACTGCCAGACCTGCGCCTTGCGGCCTGGGTCGGTAAAGATGATGAGGTGCTCAAAGGTTCGCTTGGCAACCTCGCTCTCAATCTTGCGACGGGCCGGGTACTGAGGGATGTTGTTGTCGACGCTGGAATCGCACTCGTAGACAGCGAACCCTGCCTTCTCAGCAATTGGATTGAGCGCGTAGTCCCGCCCGTTGACACGGACTACGAACGGCTCTGTCACATAGTGGTCCCAACCCAGTCCCTCCACGAAGAGACGTGGAAAGTCGAAAGCCTGTAGGTGAGGCCGTAGCTCTTCAGTGGAGACCGGCATCAGGAGTCATCCTCCGTGTCGAACAATCCCAAGGAGCAGATGATTTGCGGTTCCTGGGCTTCGGCAGCGGCGTCCCCCGTCAGGCAGAGCCTGTCCTCTTCGCGCAGCGACATGACGATCTCACTCAACTGGTCGTCCGAGACGCCGCTGCGGAGCTGCCGGTTCAGGGTGTCCACGGCCGAAGGGCGCAGGGGATAGCGGTAGATGTCGTCTATGGCCTTGTGCAACGCATCTACGTCGAACAACTGGCCCTTAATGGCATCGGCGTAGGTCTTGAGGCGAGTGTAGGTGCGGAAGCGGGCCCCTGAGGGCCGCCCCAACTGGCCTCCGACTCGCTTCTCCTCCCTGACGACGTGCTTGACGCCCTCGGTAACAAGCTCGTGGTGACTCTCGTGGTGAGGCTGCGCTGGGGTGTCGGGCCTGCACTCGGCGGCGGAGAGGATTTCAAGCTGCGATTCCGTGATGCTTTGCCCCTCGCGGTCCACGTAGGCTAAGGCGTCGTTGCCATCGGCGGTACGCATGAATACGAGGACGCCCTCGGGCCGTTGGGCGATAGGCGTGTGCTCCCGCGATGAGAATACGACGTCCGGCAAGTCGGCCACGGCCTTCTCCAATCGCGGGTCTGAGCCGATGGCGTTCTTCCATATCTGGTAGGCATGGGACGCCAGGTCCACGTCGCCCTCTGGGTCACCATCCAGGATGCCGGCGCGCTCGTGGTACAGGTTGACGATTGCCTGATCGCCGTCTTCGTCCTCGAAGAACGCTTCGTCAGCCCCGACAACTTCGGCGTTCTCTCTGAGCCGCTCCCGGACCCGCCCTCGCAGGTCGATGATGCGCTCAACACCCTCGGCCGGTAGGAAGGAGTGACAGAGTATCTCTTCCGCCTTCTGCCCGATGCGGTCGACGCGACCCGCACGCTGGATGAGACGGATGATGGCCCAGGGCAGGTCGTAGTTCACGACCACGTGGGAGTCTTGGAGGTTCTGGCCCTCACTTAGAACGTCGGTGGCTACCAGGACGCGAAGCTCCCGCTCCGGTTTGCCCTGGCCCGGCCGCTGGTTGCTCTCCGGGCTGAATCGCCATGCCGATTCCGTGGGGTCGGCAGAGCTGCCGGTGACCCCGGCCATGTTCGCCATCCCCCTCCTTTTGAGCTGCGCTTCCAGGTAGTAGACCGTGTCGGCGAACTGAGAGAACACCAGCACCTTCTGATCTGGGAAGGTCTCCGTCAACAGTAAGTTGAGCGCGTCGAGCTTGGCGTCTTTGGCGGGGTCCCAGTCCCCGTAGGCTTGGAGTATGCCCACGAGGGCCTTGGAGTCCCAGAGAAGCTCGCTCTCAAGGGAACTCTTGAATAGATCGGCGCGGAGCCACTTGAAGCGTCGACTGTAGCGGCCCTGGTACTCGCCGTATATCTGGGCTGCCCGAGCTTCAAAGTCGGAGGCAGTCCAAGCGCCGCCGGTCTCCTCTGCCGCTTCATCCTGATCATCGTCATCGGGGTCGAAGAGAGCTCCCTTCGCCTGGTCCGCGTCCTCGTCGGTGAAGCGGGAATCCAGCATCTCGGCATCCTGAGTGCCGAGGGGCAGGGGCAGACCGTTCCTGATGGCGTGGAGGAAGACGTAGTTGCGGAGCACATGCCGCTCTACCGATTGCAGAAAGGCCGCACCGCTGCTCTCCAGGCGCTTGAACAGGTTGGTGCGACAGAACCCGATAAGACGCTTCCCAGCCCGGGACAGGTGGTCGATCTGCCGCTCCTCTTCCTTGGTGGGTGGCGTCTCCGGGTTATCCAGCACGTAATTGGCGAGGCCGTACCTGGGCAGGTGGAGGTCCTTCACTATGTCGACCACCTTCGGAGAGTACAGCTTGGCGTACTGGTCGTTGGGGTTGGAGTCGTAGATGGCGAACTT
>DAOULA010000085.1:0-124743 GCA_034420735.1 Dehalococcoidia bacterium | reverse complement strand
ATTACCAGGGAGTTCCTCACCGTGCTCTCTGGAATAGACGAGTTCCTCATGAGACAGCTCATCCGAGCCCAGACCGCCGACGGCGGCACCATCGTCGAATTCCTCGACGACGTCATGCACAACCGCGAGGACACCTTCAAGACCCGCCACAGGCTAGCCGCCGCCAAAGAGCTAATAGCACACATACTCCGCGACGAGGCCTCCATCGTCGTCCCTGCGCAGGCAGGGACCCAGAGGGGCGGGGATCGGGAGGGGCTCTCTTCCCCCTCTCCCTCGACGGGAGAGGGCTGGGGTGAGGGTGAACGGGGCGGCGGGGCTCGCAGCACCGCAGCCAACGCAGACCACACTACCGTCGTTCCGGCGCAGGCCGGAACCCAGGGGGGCGGCGGGGTCCCTGCCAACACAGCCGAAACCGCTCACACCCAGCACACCCCATCCGTCGTCCCCGCGAAGGCGGGGACCCAGAGGGGCGGCCGGGCGGCGTCTCCCTCTCCCTCCCAATCATCCCAATCACACCAATCACACCAATCATCCCAATCACACCAATCACAGTTCAGACCCCATCCCGCTCACCCAGAAACCAACAACTCGAAACTACAAACTCTCCCCCCACGCCGCCGGCTCACCCGAAAACAACGCCGCATGGCCGGAAACGCCAGGGCCGCCATGCGCAGAAAGAACCCAGGACCCGAAGCCCCCGGCCGCTCGCCCCCTGGGTGACCGCGACCCGACCACACAACCGAATAGCGAGCGCGGGGCTCTTGCTCCTTCTCCCCTTGCGGGAGAAGGCTGGGATGAGGGGGACTCCCTCTTCCCCCATTTGGGGGGAAGATTGAGATGGGGGCTCTTACCCCCTCTCCCTTGACGGGAGAGGGCTGGGGTGAGGGTGACTCCCAAGCATCTCCGCCCGCTGTGGCATATAATGGCCCTCGCCCACCAAGGAGGCTGCTATGAACGCCAACGCGCCCCTCTTCCGCGAGACAGAAGTATTCACCTCGGGCACCCTCGGATACCACACCTTCAGGATCCCCGCGCTCGCCGTCGCCGCCGACGGCTCCATACTCGCCTTCTGCGAGGGGCGCAAGCACGGCCAGGACGACTTCCACGCCAACTACCTGGTCCTCCGGCGCAGCACCGACAACGGCGTGACGTGGGGCGACCTGCAGCTCCTCACAGGCAACGAGGAGACCACCCACAACAACCCCACCGTCGTCGTCGACCGCGATACCGGCACGGTCTGGCTCGCCTACGCCGTGGGCGCGTACTACCCCCACGTCATGCGCAGCGACGACCACGGCGTCACATGGTCCGATCCGGTCGACATCACCGCCGACGTGAAGGGGTCCAACTGGGCCGGGTTCGGCTTCGCGCCCGGCCACGGCATCCAGATGCGCAACGGCACCCTCGTGCTCCCGGGAGACCACACGGAGGGCACGCGCCGCGACTGGATATTCAGCCACTCCGACGTCATATACAGCGACGACCACGGCGCGTCCTGGAAGCCCGGCGGCTCCCTGGGCCCGGCCACCAACGAGTCCGAGGTGGTCGAGACCGACGACGGCGGCCTCTACATGACCATCAGGACCGCCCAACGGAGGGACAAGCGCCGCTACTACGCCCGCAGCAGCGACGGCGGCTTGACCTGGTCCGACGCCGCGCCCATCGACGAGATCCCCGACCCCAACTGCCAGGCCAGCATCGCCCGCTACTCCTACTCCGACGAGCACGACAGGAGCAGGATCGTCCTCTCCAACCTCGACAGCCTCGAGACCCGCGACAACATCACGGTGCGCCTCAGCTACGACGACGGCGAGAGCTGGCCCGTCTCCAAGGTCCTATACGTAGGCCCGGCCGCCTACTCCGAGCTCGCCGTAGGCCCCGACATGACCATCAACTGCCTCTACGAGCGCGGCGACAGCCACCCCTACGAGACCATCCGCCTGGCCCAGTTCGACCTATCCTGGCTAACAAACGGCGCAGACTCGCCAGGCTAAGGACAATAGACTCGGTACGACCGCAATCCCCCATCCGCTCGGTGAACGCCATATCTGCCTGCTTGTAGGGGCGGGTTTGAAACCCGCCCTCGCCTTGCCTGAGGCCAGCGCCACCCACACATATGAATCCAAGGCGTTCGCCCTGAGCTTGTCGAAGGGCAGTGCTCGACCCACACATATGAACTCCAAGGCGTTCGCCCTGAGCTTGCCGAATGGGCCGTGCAACCCACACATATGTTTTGATATAATCTCCACATGCCTACACAACCAGACCAGACACCCGACCCTCGGCTCCCCCTCGAAGGCGTCCGCATAATCGCCTTCGAGCAGTACGGCGCGGGCCCCTGGGGGACCCTCCCGCTCGCCGACATGGGCGCCGAGATCATCAAGGTCGAGAACCCCGACACCGGCGGCGACGTCGCCCGCTACGTGCCGCCCTTCACCGGCGACCAGGACAGCATCTACTTCCAGAGCTTCAACCGCAGCAAGAAGAGCATCACCCTGAACCTGAAGCACCCCGACGCGAAGGGCGTGCTCCACCGTCTGGTCGCGTCCTCCGACGCCGTGTTCAACAACCTGAGGGGCGACCTGCCCGCGAAGCTCGGCCTCGACTACCAGGCCCTGAGCCCCGCCAACCCCGCCATCGTCTGCTGCTCGCTCTCCGCCTTCGGGCGGCACGGCCCCAGGGCCGCCGAGCCCGGCTACGACTACATCATGCAGGCCTACGCGGGCTGGATGAGCATCACCGGCGAGCCCGACTCGCCCCCGCAGAAGGCCGGGCTCTCCATGGTCGACTACAGCGGCGGGCTGATGGCCGCCCTCGGCATGGTCAGCGCCATCGTGGGCGCGAGGCAGACGGGCCGCGGCTGCGACGTGGACGTGAGCCTGTTCGACAACGCCATCGCCCACCTCGCCTACCTGGGCGCGTGGCACCTGTCGGCCGGCTACCAGCCCCAGCGCTGGCCCGACTCGTCACACCCGTCCCAGGTGCCGTCCCAGGTGCTGCCCACCGCCGACGGCTGGCTCGTCGTAATGTGCGCGAAGGAGAAGTTCTACAGCAACCTCGTGACCATCATGGGCGCTCCCGAGCTGGCCGAGGACCCCCGCTTCCGCACCTTCGCCGACCGCCTCGAGAACCGCGAGGTGCTCGGCCCGATACTCAAGGACCTCTCGCGCAAACAGACGACCGCGAGGTGGCTGGAGCTGCTGCGGGGCCACGTCCCGTGCGCCCCCGTCAACACCGTCGAGGAGGCCCTCGCCGACCCCCAGGTGGCCGAGGACGAGATGATCGCCACCGTCAAGCACCCGACCCTCGGCACGATCCACCAGCCCGCCAACCCCATCAAGATCGCCGGCGCAACCCCAGACCACCGCCCGGGCCCGGCCCTGGGCCAGCACACCGACCAGGTCCTGCGAGACTACGCCGGCGCCTCAAACCACGAGATAGCCACCTGGCGCACCACCGGCGTCCTGTAGACAGCCAACTATGCGTGCGGGTGGATTACTTGCCCTCGAACGCCGCGATGACCTCCGGCGGCGTTTCGTCGAAGCCGGAGGATACCCAGATCTTGCCAGCCAATGCGCCCAGCTTCCGCCCTTGCCTCCGGTTGAGCTCCCTGCAACCGGGATGCTTAGGCGAATTGGGAGCGGTTGTCTTCTTCTCTTCTTGCATGTGCAGTCCCGTTCGTGCTGAGCTTGTCGAAGCACTCCCTTGAGCTAGTTCTAAGTCTACACCACTGACCCAAAGCGCAATGCTCCTCCCGCAGCCACGTCTCACACCGGCCCGGAGCGGTCCTCACCCATCAGTTAGACGACTCCGCGAAAGACCCTTCGCCCTTCCCCCTCTGCTTCCTCCTCATCTCCGCTATTTCATCGTCCGATAGCCTCTCCTCATCCGTCACACGCGTCTCTTCGATGAAGCGCAGCTCCAGGTCCCGGTTGGTCAGCCACTCCCAGCGAGCCGCATTAACCGGGTGGGGGTGCGGGCGAACGTCGCCGTCACAAATCTCCTCGGACACGGCATAGAGGTAGCCGGTCGTGGTGCCGTCATGCCTTACGCTCCACCGTTCCCCCTCCTCCGGCTGGGTCATGGACATGAGCGAAGGCCTGTGCGAAAACGCCTTCGCTACATCCCTGTTCTGGGTGACCGAGCTCCCGGCCCGGAGCGTCGTCAGCCTCCGCTGGGAGCCGTGATACCAAGTCCCCAATCCTGCCCAGTCCTCCAGCTTTGATTCTGAGTACCCTCACTTTAGCATCGGCCCGATTCTCGTGGGCCATGTCTTGGGGTCCAGCCCTGCGAAGGTATCAGGAGCAGTTTCCTTTCGACTCCCTGCTCATGTAAAGTTCCGAAATGCTGGGGAACTTGCCCAAAATCATTCGTAGATGGACTTGGAGGACGGCGCTAGTCCCGTTCGTCGCCTTGCTGCTGTCGGCTTGCGGCGATGACCCGCAGATCGACGCGCTACAGCAGGGCAAACGATCAGCTTGCGCAGAAGATCGAAGGGCTCTCCACCCAGGTTGCCGAGCTGAGCATCACGCCGACAGCCGCAGCCACGCCTGCTCCCACCAGCGCGCCGCCGATCGTACTCATTCCGACACCCACGGCCACATCAACTCCTGATCCAGCTAGCGCACCAACGCTCCCACTCATTCCAACACCCACGGCCAAACCGACTGCTGCGCCCACGATCACTGCTGCGCCGACCCCCACAGCGCTTACCGAATCACCGGCGCCGGCGCGCGAATCTGTGACGCCGAGACCAACTCCTACGATCCGCTGGACTAATCCTACAGCGCCAAACGACCTGACCAAGTACCTGTCGGGGGACCTCACCGACTCGGACGGCGACGGGATGACCGACGCGGCGGAGAGAAAGTACGGCTTCGATCTACTCGACCCCACCAGCTTCCCGGCGGAACCAGGACCAACAGCCGGGGCAAGTCCCGAGAAGCACCCCATCCAGGGATCGGAGATTGGCGCGTACTATGAGTTAGGTCCGGGAAGAATCGACATCCGGTGGAAAAACGCAGGGACCGGCAAGTACCTCACCTACACCCTCAGCCTCAAGACCAAGGGCTCCTACCAATGGAACATCTACTATGGCGGCCATCATGAAGAATTCGCGCCAGTCGTGCTCAGCGAATTCCATCTGACAGGGACGGAGACACTGGTAGGCGCGTTCTCCAGGTATGTGCTGGACCGCACCTGGGTGGGAGACTCCTCTGAATTCACTATCGACCTGTCCACCCTGGCGTTTCCCGACCCTTCCATCGTGGGCGACCCATTCAACAGGCTAAGTTACACATTCTCGAGGGGCTTTCCCCAGGAGGCCCGGGAGCAGTACAACGGGTTTCTGACGAGAGTGTTCCCCATCCTGTACGAGTACTTGGGCCCGCCGGCCGAGGCGTTCAATATCCTCATCACCAACACAGGGAGGGACGGCGAAGGCTTCATCTCGACACGCGGCGGCAGGGTGCTGGTGACCGATACAAGCTTCCTGCCCAGGCTGGTTGTCCACGAGCTGGTACACGCTTGGAAGGGCAGCTATGGCATTAAAAGCGATGCAGACTGGGAGTACGACAGCTCCCTGAGCGGCTTTGCCGAGGGGTTAGCCGGGGGCATGGCATACGAGATCATCCAGGAGTACGTCCGCAGCTACCCAGACGATGCCGCGACCCTGCATGTCCTCGGCGACAGGCCGTTCCAGTACTGGAGCCCTGGGACCACCTACTACGACGCAATCAAGAACCTGAGATGGACAGGAGGCGGAGACTTTTGGAACCCGCCCAGCAGCGCAGACAATAGATACTCCATCTCTGCTGCAACTATCCAGATGATGGTCAGGGAGAATCCTGACTTCATGAAGGAGTTCATGGCCCTCTATCATCGACGGATCCAGGACGACCCGGACTGGCGTCCCAACCGCGACGATCTTGTCGATATGTGGGTCACTCTAGTGCCAGAGTTGAACGGCTATCCACTTGGACAATTCCTCGACTCCCTGCCTGTCTTCAACGGCAGGGAGCTGGACGAGGGTGCCTATGTCCTTGAAGCCATACGACCCTATGGGGAGTCTGGTGATCAGCATTTCGCGCTGGCCTATGCCATTCCTGATGGCAGGCTATGGTGGGGGATACTCGAGGACGAGCTCGGTAGCGTTCCGGATTGGTTACCGACAAGCCTTAGCGAGGGAGGCCGCCATTACATTGACACTCAGGCATCCACCTTCGCTGTGGAGGTCATGGACACCTACGGGCAGGAGCACGCCTCCTTTGAGTTCAAGACCACTTGGGACAGATTACCCGAGGGCTCCCCCACTGGGCTCGGGTGGTTCTATGCTGAAGATCTCGCCATGGAGAACTTCCCCATCGGACTATACAAGGGGACGGTGACATTCACGGACTACTTCGAGCATGACCCAGGCGCGAGGGACAGCTACTACTTCTTCGGGCTCAGGGGATTCCAGCAGGACCGTGAGAAGGACTACGTCATCATGGTCGGCGTGGACGGTGTCCCCGAGGGTACGGCGCAGATCACAATCGGGGGCGAAGCTCACACTACCAGCATCAGCAACGGTGCAGCTATCCTCCGGTCGAGGGAGTGGCCCTTCGATATGAAGGGCAGGTTCTCGATCACCATAACGGACCCCGAGTCGGTAGCCAGGACCTACTACAGGACGCTAATCGAGGCAGGCACAGTACACGGCTACTTCCAGCACCAGTTCATCATTGTCGACACCGACTTCGACGGTATCGAGGACCAGTTCGAGTAGTCGACCCTGTCCGACTCGGCTCCGACCAACTCCCTTACTCCAGCAACAGCCGGATGTCGTGGGCGATGTCGTCGGAGTTCAGCGGCGGGGTGTGGAGCGCGCGCATCCGCTTCTCGCTGTCCAGCAGGTACACCGGCGCGGCGTGGTTCACCTCGTACTTTATGGCGATGTCGCGCAGCAGTGCGGCCACGCCTCGCTCCGAGCCCGCGATCTGCGGCGTCACGGCCGGCTCGCCGCGCTCCCACTCGATCTGCGCAGGGTCGACGAAGTAGCTCCGCCAGATGGGGGACAGCTCCTCCTCGCTGCCGACTAGGAACGCCCATCGCTCGTCCAGGCTCCAGGCGTCGAGATACTCGCCCGCTCTCTCGGCCGTGTCCCTCTCAGGGTCGACGCTGATCGCCACGAAGTCCACACGCGCCGCGTCGTCCCCGAGGAGGCGCTGTGCGTCGCGCAGGTGGCTTGTCACGGCGGGGCAGACGTCCGGGCAGTAGGTGTACAGGAAGGTCACGACGGTCACGCCGCCGTCGTAGGTGTCGAGCGAGGCTGGCCTGCCGTCCTGGTCGTGGAGTGCGAAGTCCGGCGCGTCCCTCGGGGGGTCCATCACCGTTCCCACCAGTGGCTCGGGCCCGCCGCACGACAGCGCCCCAATGAGAAGCACCACCACGAGTATCAGGGTTCGTGAGGTCCCGAACAGAGCACAATCAAAGCCGACCACCCCACCCCCTGGATTCCGGCTTTCGCCGGAACGACGGTTCCGCAAGGGTCTCCTCAGGGGGAAGAGGCTTAGAGCTCTTCTGCCCATGAGCGTGGCCCTGGTGCGTGTTACTCCTGCTCCATCCTCTTCTGGAGCAGCGCAGCGGCGGCGGGAACGCCGACGACGAGCGCTACGCCGAGGATGATGACGCCCCACTCGTTATGGGTCATCTCGTAGATCACGGAGAATATGGCCCCAAGGCCGCCGCCAACCAGCACGATGACCAGCACCGACAGCACGGGGTACAGAACCACCATATTGTCCAGCTTGTTCTTCATCTTGTTCTTACTCCCGTGAGATGCCGAGCTCGGCGGCCTCGGCCTTTTCTTTCCTCTGCTCCACGCCGTACCAGCGGAAGAAGGCGATGATCATCAGCGTTATGAACAGCAGGCCGCCGCCGACCTTCATTATAACCGCCCCTATCTGCTGGTCCGCCAGTGCCGACTGAGACCAGATGCGCGGGGCGTTTACGTACCACTCGTACAGCGGCTCCGGGGCGAAGGTGATGGCGCCGAAGACGATTATCTGAGCCAGCGACATCACGAACAGGTAGATCATCTGCAGCGGGTACGACAGCCTGGGCAGCTCCGGCATGGTGCTCATCAGCGGCCACCACATGATCACGGCCGTCGCGATGAACAGCAGGTGCTCGCCGATGTGGACCGAGCGGCTCGTCACCGAGAGCTCGTACAGGGCCGGCAGGTGCCAGACCGAGAACACCACGTTGAACAGCACCACGGCAACGACTGGGTGCAGGGTGATCCTCGCAGCTATGAACGCCCAGTCGGGCCGCAGCAGCCGCCTGATGAGCCAGTCCGGCGTGCCCAGGAGCAGCAGCGGCGGCGCGACTAGCGTCAGCAGCACGTGCTGCAGCATGTGTGCGCTGAACAGGTACTGGTCGCTCAGGATGTGCAGCGGGGAGAGCAGCGAGAAGAATATGACCAGTACGCCGAGGGTGAAGGTCGCGACCTGCTGCGGGTCCGCCGACTCGGCAAGATTGTAGCGCTGCCGGATGGGACCGACGCCGAGGAGATAGGCACCCTCGAGGATGGCCAGCCCGATCAGTACGTCGGGGTGGGCGTGCCAGTGGGTCCATATCGACTCCACTGGGCAGGCTCAAACGAAGAATTTGAAGAGGGCCAGCAGGGCGATGCCGATGGTGAAGGCGAGGATCAGGCCGCCGACGAAGAAGCTCGTGAAGAGCTTCGCGTCGTAGCGCAGGTGCATGTAGAACATCGCCACCAGCGCGAACTTCGCCGCCGACAGCACGACCAAGATCGGGATGATGCCGTGGCCCAGGTCCTCGACATAGAAGATCGCCACTTCGATGGCGGTGATGACCGAAAGGATCATCGCCACCTTGAAGTACGTCATCGGCGTCGGGTGTCCGGTGTGGACCTCCCCAGCGCTGTCGTGGTTGTGAGTATCCTCTGCCATTAGCCTATGGAACCCCTGAACTGCATTGATGGAGAACTGCCCTTCGACAAGCTCAGGGCGAACGAACCTGGGAAACCTCTCACTCAGACCATTCCTATATGCCCGGGAACACGCCGAACAGGTACACCACCGTGAAGATCACGATCCACACCACGTCCACGAAGTGCCAGTAGAGCGCCGCCAGGTCCACGTCAAGGTTATTCTCAGGCCGCACCCCGCCCCGGAACGAGTGGAACAGGATCGAGAGCAGCCAGATCACCCCCAGCGTCACGTGGGCGCCGTGGAACCCCGTCAGCGTGAAGAACGTCGTGCCGAACAGGTTCGTCCTCGGAGTCAGCCCGTGCT
Organism: Dehalococcoidia bacterium; assembly: GCA_034420735.1. Taxonomy (GTDB): domain Bacteria; phylum Chloroflexota; class Dehalococcoidia; order Lucifugimonadales; family CAJWER01. The sequence goes on along the minus strand of DAOULA010000085.1, from coordinate 115,441 downwards.
GCTCCTCGAACTCGTCGACACCTTCCGTGCACCGGTCCACGAAGGTCTTCTCGAACTCGGTCAGCTTGTCCGGCTCGAGGTGAGCGCACTCCAGCTCGACGGTATGGTTGGCAAATTCCCTGAACTCGAACACCTGGAAGGCCAGGAAGGTCATGCCCATGATGGCCGTGGAAGCCAGCCACACGCGGAAGACCTTGATGTTCCCGCGCGTGAGGGCCGCGTAGGCCAGCACCATGCTCATGCTGCTCATCAGCAGCACGAACGTGCTCACCGACGTAATGGGGATGCTGAACACATCCTCGGGGAACGGGCCCACCTTGCTCTTGCCCTGGTACACGACGTACGTCGCGATCAGGGAGCCGAAGAACATGCAGTCCGACCCCAGGAACGCCCACATCAGGAGCTTCCTGTGGTTCAGGCCTGTGGTGGTCTCTTCGTGCTCTCCGTGTGCTACAGCGGCCTCTGCCAAGCTAGTGCCCCTCTTCAGGATCGTTGACGGGCTCGAACGACCAGGCGTACACCGAGATCATCGTCAGCATCGCCCCCGCCGAGGCGAATGCAAGACCTATTGGCGATTGGAAGTAGACCAGTCCATAGCCGCCGACGAACAGCCCCAGCGAAGCCAGGAAAGGCCAGTACGAGGGTTGTGGCAGGTGGATGTCGTGGCCTTCGTCGTCGGAGCCGCCGGCCACCGGCACCGCGGGCACGCCGTCGCGCTTGGTTATCCAGTGGGCGTCGACGCCATGGACTGTCGGTATCTGGGCGAAGTTGTACTCGGGCGGCGGCGACGGTATCGACCACTCAAGGGTCCGACCGTCCCACGGATCGCCGCTGGCCTTTTCGCCCTTCCTGGCGCTCTGCACGGCGTTGATGATGAAGACCAGGATCGAGAAGGCCAGGGCGAAGGACCCCACCGTCGCGACCATGTTCCACATGTTCCAGCCCATGTCAGGGTCGTACGTGTATATGCGCCGGGGCATGCCGTCCAGGCCGATGAAGTGCATGGGGAAGAAGGTGATGTTCATGGAGATGAACACCAGCCAGAAGTTGATCTTCCCCATCGTTTCGTTCATGAACCGGCCCGTTATCTTCGGGAACCAGTAGTAGATCCCCGACAGGATGGCCATGATGCTGCCGCCGAACAGGACGTAGTGGATGTGGGCGACGATGAAGTAGGTGTCCTGCTGCTGGGCATCGGAGGCTGCCGAGGAGTGCATCACACCGCTCAGCCCGCCGATTATGAACAGCCAGATGAACCCCAGCGCGAAGAGCATCGACGTGTTGAACTCTATCGAGCCCTTCCACATCGTCCCCATCCAGTTGAAAATTTTCACGCCAGTGGGTACGGCGATGGCCATCGTCGTCAGCGCGAACACCGAGTTCGCCACCGGTCCCAGGCCGACGGTGAACATGTGGTGGCTCCACACCATCCAGCCCATGAAGCCGATCACGACGCCGGACAGGACGACCACCGGGTACCCGAAGAGCGGCTTCCTCGAGAACGTGGGAATCACCTCGGAGATGATCCCCATCGCCGGGAGGATGAGGATATATACCTCGGGGTGGCCGAATATCCAGAACAGGTGCTGCCACAGCAGCGGGTTCGCGCCCTTGGCCGGCACGAAGAAGTTCATGCCGAAGAAGCGGTCGAACATCAGCTCGATCAGGGCGACGGTGATGACCGGGAACGCCAGTACCAGCAGGAACGACGTGACGAGGGTCATCCAGGTGAACAGGGGCATCCGCATGAGGGACATGCCGGGCGCCCGCATGTTGATGATCGTTACGATGAAGTTGAAGGCCGCGGCCAGCGAGGCTATGCCAAGCACCTGCAGGCTCATGATCCAGAAGTCGATGCCGTGACCGGGGTTGTACTGCACCCCGGTTATCGGCGCGTAGCCGAACCATCCCGCGTTGGGAGCGCCTCCCAGGAACCAGCTCAGCTTCAGGATCAGCGCGCCGCCCAGGAACGTCCAGTAGCTGAACGCGTTGAGTCTCGGGAAGGCCACGTCCCTCGCGCCGATCTGGAGGGGGATGACGTAGTTGAAGAACGCCGCGCCCATCGGCATGATCGCCAGGAAGATCATGGTGGTCGCGTGCATCGTGAAGAGCTGGTTGAACACCTCGGGGCTGACCAGCTCCTGCTCGGGGCGGGCCAGCTGGACACGCATGTACAGCGCCTCCAGCCCGCCGGTGATGAACATGATGAAGGCCGTCACCCCGTACAGGATGCCGATCCTCTTGTGGTCGATCGTCGTGATCCAGCCCCAGACACCCGTGGGGTGGACGGGACGTTTGGGTATCGGAATAGCCAGGGTTGTCATGACGCGACCCCCTTGACGGTGGACGTTGCTCTGTAGCCGTCCATTATAGCCTTTATCTTCTCCACCCCTCGTACCGCCCTAGTCCAGCGTCTGCAGGTAGGCCACCAGGGCCGCCACGTCGGCGTCGGTGAGCTTGTTGTCCGGGTCCGTGTATATCTTGGCGTCCCTGTACATGATCGTGCCCTGCTTGATCGACTGCGGGTCCTCGAGCCACTGCCGCAGGTTCTCCTGGTTGGTCTCGACCACGCCGGCCGCTATATGGCTGCGGCTCCAAACGTGTGTCAGGTTCGGCCCCGTCTCGCCCCGCGACTTGTCCGACCCCGTGACCGAGTGGCACGACCAGCATTGGGCCTTGCTGCCTTCGAACAGGGCCTTGCCCTGCTGGGCCAGCGGGTCGACCGGGTCCTCGGCGGCTGCGGCCTCGCCTGCCAGCCAGGCGTCGAAGTCCGCTCTTGGCTCGGCGACGACCCTGAACTTCATCAGAGCGTGGGCCTCGCCGCAGAACTCAGCGCATTGCCCAAGATACTCTCCGGCCTCGTCCGCCTGTATCCACATGAAGTTCTTGTTGCCCGGCACCAGGTCGACCTTGCCCGCGATCTTCGGGATCCAGAAGCTGTGCAGCACGTCCTTCGAGTCCAGGTTGATGTTCACCACCTCGCCCACCGGGATGTGCAGCTCGTTTGCCGTCACGACAGTCGATTCGCCGTCTGGATGCGGGTACTCGAACTCGAACCACCACTGGTGGCCCACGACGTCGATGGTCATTGCGTCCGGGTCGGGGCTGTTCAGGTTGTCGAACACCGTCAGCACCGTCGGCACGGCGATTACCACCAGTACGAGTGAAGGAGCGATGGTCCAGCCTATTTCCAGCGGGGTGTTCCCGTGGATCTGCTCGGGGTCCGCGTCTCCGGGCCTCCGTCTGTACCTGATGGTGATGTACATCAGGATCGCACCGACCACCACGAAGACGAATATCGCGGCGCCAAGTATCCAGTACAGGAGGTTGAGCTGGGACTGCGCGACGGGCCCCGACACGCCAAACGTCGACTGCGGATTGTCGGGGTAGCAGGCCGCCGAGAGCACAAAAAGGAGAAGTGGGAGGGCCGCCCAGAGGGCTTTAGAGCGGCGCCGTAGCAAATTCATCGGTGAGTAGAGATGGTCTCCTTTTCAGTTCGGCCTGCACAGTCAATCTACCAGACGCCCCGAATAGCAGTCAAGACAAATCCGGCCATTCCAACCTAAGCCGTCCGCCTAACCGCGCCGCTCCTTCTCCAGCCGCTCGAAGGTCTCCGCGTTGTAGTACCTGCCGGGAGGGCACCCGTCCTTCAGGATCATGCCCTTCACGACCTCCTCCAGCTCCTCGTGCTCCTCCGCCCAGTCGATCACCTCCTCGGCGATCTGCTTCGGCACGCACACGATGTCGTGGTCCTCCGCCACGATCACGTCTCCCGGCCTGACGGTGATCCCGCCGCACACCACGTCGACATTATCGGCGTACGTGATCATGCCCTGGCGTCCCGCGGGGGTGATGCCGCCCGCGAATATGCCGTAGCCGTAGGCCTTCACCTCCGGCAGGTCACGTATCCCCCCATCAGTTATGACGCCCTCGGCCCCCATCATCTTCAGGTGGAGCAGGATCACGTCGCCCGCTATGGCCAGGTCCACGCTGCGATTGGTCGCCGTCACCAGCACGTCGCCCGGTCCGCAGGAGCCCATCGCCCTGTACTCCGGCGCGTCCTCGCCGCCCCCTATCTCTTCCTCGACGTCCGGCCTGAACGGCACGTACTGCAGCGTCCGCGCCCTGCCGACCACCCGCTTGCCCGGCGTGTAGCAGTTCACGCCCTTCATGTAGCAGTGCGGATACCCACGCTGGTTCACCGCGCTGTACACGGTCGCCGTCCCGACTCCCTTGAACCGCTCGATAATCTCGTCAGAAACCTCGCCTGTGCCCATGTATTCTCCTTGTCGGCAGATCCCCCTCATCCCATCCTTCTCACGCCAGGGGAGAAGGGGCAAGAGAGGCCCTCGCGCCTATACCACCATGCCGCTATACTAGGGCCGCTATTATAGACCCGAATCGAGGTTCACATGACCGACGGCAGGATCGACAAGCTGGCCGGGGCCCTCGTCTCCCTTCCTACGTTCACCGACGATGACCTCAGCCTCAGGCTGGACAGGCAGCGGGCGCACATCAGGTGGCTAATGGACCAGGGGATCACGGGCGACGCGGGCATCCTCATGGTCGCGGGCGGCTACGGCGAGGGCTACTACCTGGAGGACGACGAGCTCTTCGCGCTAATCGACACGCTCATGGACGAGGCCGGCGGCAAGGTGCCGACCATGGTCGGCATATTCGACCTGAACGTCCGCAAGGCAACCCGCCGGGCGAAGTACGCCGCCGACGCCGGGATCGACTTCCTCGAGCTCGGCCTGCCCCACTACTCGTGCCCGTCAGAGGACGACGTCTACATCTTCACCAAGCACATCAACGACAATGCCGACATCGGCATCATGAACTACAACAACTACTGGGCCACGCCGCCCCCGGGCTTCGAGATAACCCGGGGCCTCATCGAGCGCATGACCGACCTGGAGCACGTCGTCGGGTTCAAGTGGAGCTCGGCCAGCGCGGCCCACTACGTCGGCATCCTGAGGCTGTTCTCGGACCAGTTCGCCTTCATGGACAACGGCATGGCCAACTCCCTCGGCCAGCGGCACGGCATGACGGGCTTCGTCGACTTCTACGGCAACGTGGCGCCGCGCCTGTCCCTGAAGAAGCTGGAGCTGATCCGCGAGAAGCGGTACGACGAGCTCGACGACCTGCTCTACGCGCTCCACTTCGACGCCGAGAACAGGCTCAACACTGGCGAGGGCGCCCCGGCCTTTGCGTCCGTCGCCGACGGCGTGTTCGGGCGGCTCCGCTGGCGGCTCATGGGCCTCGAGACCGGCCCAAACTTCCCCGCGCAGGCACAGCCGTCCCAGGACTACATCGACCATACGAAGAGGGTCATCGACGAGAGCGGCATCATGGAGTGGGTCGACTGGGACCCGGCGATACTCGAATAGCCGCCAACCCAAGCCAGAGGAGAACGCAATGGGCACGCTGCGCAGAGACCGCCTGAAGGGCTCCATACTCTCCCTCCCGGTCTTCACCGACGAGGACCACAACCTGCTCCTCGGCCGCCAACGCACGCACCTGCGCTGGGCCGTCGACCAGGGCATGAAGGAGGGCCGGGCCGTGCTGCTCATAGCGGGCGGGGTGGGCGAGACCTACATGCTCGAAGACGACGAGTTCGCCACCCTGGCGAAGCTCGGCGTGGAGGAGGCGCGCGGCGAGGCCCCCGTCATGGTCATGGTGGCGGAGCTGAGCGCCCGCGCGGCTGCGCGGAAGTGCCAGGTCGCCGCGGACGCGGGTGTGGACTTCGTCCTGCTCTCGCCGCCGCACTACTCCGCGCCCTCCGAGGACGACGTATTCCTCCACTACAAGTACGTGAACGACCACGCCGACATCGGCATCGTCCTGTACAACAGCTACTGGGTGATGCCAAACCACTACTCCTTCAGCCGCGGGCTGCTGGAGCGGCTTTCGGACCTGGAGAACGTCGACGGCATGAAGTGGAGCGCCCCCACGACGGAGGACTACCTCGGCATCGCCCAGCTATTCGGCGACCGCATCAAGATGATCCAGAACCGCTTCTTCTTCTCGATGGGCACGCGCTTCGGGATGACAGGCTACATCGACGTGCTCGGCAACGCGGCGCCCAGGTTCTCACTCCACCAGACGGCACTCATGGAGGCCGGCGACTACGATCAGCTCGACGCACTTCACAAGCAGGTGCGCTTCGACCCCGTATACAGCCCCGACTCGATGCCCGCGCCCCGCAAGAACATGGTCGCCGACGGGCCCAACGCCCTTGTCATCCTCCGCAGCCTGGGCCTCGACGCCGGGCCGCCCTTCCCGGGCCAGGCCGACGTCACCCCCGAGTTCGAGGAGCACATCAGGCGCCAGACCGAGGCCAGCGGCATCATGGAGTGGGTCGACTGGGACCAGTCCATCTTCAACGGAGTCTAGGATCAGGCACCCTCTCCCTAGGCGGGAGCCGCGCCCAGCCGTCATTCCGGCGAAAGCCGGAATCCAGGGGGGCGGGGAGGCAGCAAGGCTGGCTGCGACAACCTCTCGAGCGTGATCGGCCTACTCAGAATACGCACTGGCACCCTATGCAGGTGAGCTACGGAGACGTAACACCATGGGCTATAGCGTCGGCGTAGTCTCCTCCCACGGCCACGAAAACGGCCACATCACCGTCTGGGACAAGCTCCCCGAGGTCGAGGCCATCCACGTCTGCACCATAGCCGACGAGGCCGACCTGGACGCTATCGCGGCCCTGTCCTCCAAGACCGCGTCGAAGAGCCGCAGCCTGTCGGAGCTGCTCAGCGGGCCCCTCGATGCCGTGGGCGTCTGCGTTCGCCCCGACCTGGGTCCGCCGACCATGCGGACCATCGTCGATGCGGGAGTGCCGGTCCTGTTCGACAAGCCGGCATCCACCCGCGCGGCTGACATGCGCGAGGTCGCCGATCTGGCCTCGTCCAGGGGCGTCACGGCCGGGGCGATGTTCCAGTGGCGCTACTCCGCCGCCATCCTGGAGGCGAAGAGGGCCCTCGAGGAGGGTGGCCTGGGCGAGCTGTGGGCGGCCGAGATGCGGATCCTGACCTCACAGCTGAGGTATCGCCGCCCCCGCACCAACTACCTGTTCAGGAGCGAGTACGCGGGCAGCGGCATCCTATCGTGGCTCGGCTGCCACGTGCTGGACATGTTCAACTTCATCACGGGCGACCGCATCGCCGAGGTCACCGCCATGACCGGCAACCAGAACCCCGAGCCCATCGACGTGGAGGACACTGCCATGGTCGTCTTCAGAACGGCAGGAGGGGTGATGGGCACACTTTACGCGGGCTATCTGATGGCCGGGCCCGGCAAGAACCCGGACGAATCCATGATCGCCCTGCGCGGCTCCAGGGGTTACCTGCAGGTGCCTCTCTCGACTCCGTGGTCGGCACGCGGATTCGACGGCGACCAGTCCGGGCTGGCCTACTCGATGTGGAGCGAAGCGCCCGGTTGGGAGACAGGCGGGACGAGGAGCTCCACCTTCGACGTGCCCCACTCCGAGGTGTACGGGGGAGTCATGGCCGAGCGCCTCTTCTCCGACTTCCTCGCGGCGGCAAAGGACGGCTCACCAGCACCCAGCCCCATCGAGTCAGCCGTCCACATGCTGGAGGTGGTCGAAGCGGCCAAGGAGTCCTCCAGGACCGGGCAGGTGGTTAGGGTGGGCTGCTAGCTTATCGAGATGGTCCGGCTGAGACTTGGTAGGGGCGGGTTTGAAACCCGCCCTCTTCTCGCAGGGCTCCCATCCAGTCACGGATCAAGTCGGCGGGCTCATGACCGCACCTCACCGCATGAACCCCTTGATATGGCTGGCAATCTCCAGCTCCCGCTCCAGGCTGACCTTCACGTCCCGCTTGGGTCTCGTCGGGGGCTTCCCCTCGATTGCCGCGATGTGCGGAGGGCCGTTGCCCCAATCGCTGCCGGCCCTGCGCCTGGGCACGACGTGCATGTGGAAGTGAGGCGCGTCCTGCCCAGCGACGACACCGTTGTTCTGGACCAGGTTGAGGCCGTCCGGGTCGTACGCGCGTAGAAGTGCGTCGGCAACCCGGCGCACGGCATGGATGACCGCCTCCGCCTCCTCATCGGTAAGGTCGAACAGTGTCGGAGCGTGGCGTCTGGGGATGACGTACACCTGGCCGAGCTCGAACTGCGCCCAGTTGACCAGCGTCAGCGTCAGGTCGGTCTCCTCGACGATGCCCTTGTCCGCGCGCCCCTCAATGACCTCGCAAAGGTAGCAGGGGTCGCCGGGCACAGGGGTATTTCCCCGATCCGCGCCGCCGGGCCCAGCCGGAACCTCAATCGGCATCGGGCGATGCCATTGATGGAGGAGCGTCCCTAACTCCGAGTGACGTCATGCACCGCTCGGTAAGCTCCGCCACGCTGGACTGCTGGACATCCATGAGAACGAACCCATTTCGCCTAACGGCGTCGACCATCTGCGCGTTATAGGCAAGGGTGCGTTGCAGGAACTTGTCGATCATCTCTCGCTCACGAGGGGATTTCGAGCGATACAGGCTCCCATCGTGGACCCTTTGCGCAATCACCTCATCGCTCGCCGTGAGCCATAGCGCGGCGACCTTGTCGTAGTCCAAGCCTACCGCGAAGGCGGGCCATAGGGCCGAACCCTCCAGGACCAACCCACCAGCGGACGGGTCGTCCGTATGCGACCCGACGATCGCCTCGACCATTGGCCAGACGTTGACCCGGTAGTGTCGGAGGACGTCCTCGACCAGTGCGTCAACCGGCAGGGTGAGGTAGTGCTCCGCAACGTGGTCAGGCACCCTCTCTGGCGCTGGCTTCCACGGTCGACCGGGGTGGCGGGCCAGGCTATCGGTGGATGTATGGCTCCAGCCCAGCCTGGCTGCCAGCAACTCGGCCACCGACGACTTGCCGACATGGGAAGTGCCCCCAATGAGGACCACTCTGTTGCTTGATTTCAGACTACCCATTGCTTTCGCGGGCGTCCATCACTTCGTCCCGCACAATGGCTGACGTGGGCCTCTGCAAAGCCAGCGTGAGCCATACGGGCAGTGCCGCCCGGGGGTTCTCGTTCCAGTCCAGGAGGCTGTCGTCTGTCCCCGGCAAGTACGAGAACTCCTGCCAGAATCTCGAGTCCTCGGCCGGGCTCTCAAGGGTTCGCCTCAGGATGAGTCCCGCGGCCGCCAGGGGGTTGAGAATGTCCGCAAGCGTCCAGTTGAACCCGAACGACTCTTCCGCACCATCGAAGGGCCCGGTGTCCCAGTATGGCTTCGCAACCTCGATGGGCATCACCTGGTCCTTCCAGGGCCGCTGGAACGGGTGGATGTCGTAGAAGACGTAGTGTCCACCAGGACGCAGGATACGGCATACCTCGCTGAAGACCGCCTGCAGGTCTGCAATCCAGACGAAGAATCCCTGGGAGGAGAACACCAGGTCGAACTCCTCGCTCCCGACAGGACTCAGGTCGGCGGCGTCGGCCTGCACGAACGCGATCGGCAGCCCCAGGTGTCTCGCCCGTTTCGAGGCCGCCGACTGCCGCTCCTCAGAGATGTCTACCGACGTGACGGTGGCACCCATCCCGGCAAAGGCGAAGGCTGCAAGGTGTCGCCGCTGCCGACGACGCACACGTCTTTCTCCGACATTGTGCCAGCCACCTCGAGGACCAAGCGAAGCGCGCCTCCTGTAAAGGCGATGCCGGGCTCGCTGGCGAAGCGTTGCCACAGGCCGCCCTCTTCTTCGAGCGTCTTCCACCACCCAGCGGCCTCGTTCCAGTACCGCCGGTTGGCTTCGTGCGTGCTATTCATGCCAGATAGTTACCCGCTCACGTTCCCCAGTAGCGGAACCTTACCCTCCTCGGCGTCACTACAATCATGGTACCTTCGCGCATCGCATCCGCATTGTGCTCGATCAGCTCCAGCATTGCGGACACCTTCTCAGAGACCTGCATGTCGACGAAGCGGACGATGCACGGGTGCTGCAGGCGGCGCACAAACACCAGCTCTCCGTAGTCCTTATCTTCGGTGATGAGCACGCGTTGCTCGCTGTGTGCCAAAGCGAGCAACGTCTCATCCGTAGCGAGTGGGTCGCTATCAGAAGCCGAGAGGACATCGTGGCCCCGCTCGTTCAGCGCCGCATACAGGCTACGGGACGCAGCACAGACGTCGAGAAGGAACTTCAAGAGTACTTAGCGAACAGGCACCCGTTCATGCACGTGCTCGCCGGCCAGCGAGCGGTGCGCGAACAGCAGGCAAGCCTGTATGTCCTCATCCTCGAGGACAGAATACTCCCGGAGGATGGATTCCTTGGTCTCTCCTGCAGCAAGCATTCCGAGGACGTGTTCCACCGCGAAACGCATATCCCGGATGATGGGCTTTCCGCCGAATACGTCCGATCGCACGGTGATACGTTCGAGCAACTCTGTTTCAGTCGCCATAGCTTCCTCCAGGACTCATGCGCCCGGCTATTCGCCGAAGACCTTGTTGGTGCCTACCAGTGGGATTCGGGCCATGGCGGATGCTTCGACTGTGAGGGCGGCCATGTCCTCGGGCTCCAGGCTGTGCACGTCGCCCTTGCCGAGCGAGCGGGTCAGCAGCGACATCTCCATGGTCATGGCGTTGAGGAAGTTGGCGACACGTTCCGCGCCCTCCTCGGGGTCGAGCCGCTTCACCAAGTCCGGGTCCTGGGTCGTGATGCCGACCGGGCACTTGCCCGTGTGGCAGTGGGCGCAGTACCCCGCCGGCACGCCCACCTCGGCCTCGTAGTCGGCCTCGGGTATGTCGCGGTTGCAGTTCAGCGACACGAGGGCCGCGATGCCTATGGCCACCGCGTCCGCGCCGAGGGCCAGCGCCTTCGCCGCGTCCGCGCCGCTGCGGATGCCGCCCGACGCGATCAGGCTCACCTCGCCGTACATGCCGATCTCCCGCAGCGCCTCCCGGGCCAGCACGATGGCCGGCACCGTCGGTATGCCGCTGTGGTCCAGGAGCATCTCAGCCGACGCGCCGGTCCCCGCGACCATGCTGTCGATCACCACCGCGTCGGCGCCGGCCTTGGCCGCCAGCTTCACGTCGTCCATCACGCGGCAGGCCCCCAGCTTCACGTGGATAGGCACCCTGTGGTCCGTCGCCTCGCGGAGCTGGTCGATCTTGATCGCCAGGTCGTCCGGCCCCAGCCAGTCCGGGTGCCGCGCCGGGCTGCGCTGGTCGATGCCCGTCGGCAGGTCGCGCATCTCGGCGATGTGGTCCAGCACCTTGACGCCCATCAGCATCCCGCCGGTGCCCGGCTTCGCGCCCTGGCCGACCACGATCTCGACAGCCTGCGCTTGCACGAGGTGGTGCGGGTCGAACCCGTACCGGCTCGGCAGCACCTGGTATATGAGCTTGTCGGCGGCGTCGCGCTCGGCCTGCAGCATCCCGCCGTCGCCGGTGCAGCTCGCGCTGCCCACGAGCGCCGCACCCTTGCCCAGCGCCGTCTTGGCATTGGCGGAGAGCGCGCCGTAGCTCATGCCTGAAATGTAGATGGGCGTCTCCAGCACGAGCGGTTCCTCGGCGTACCGGTGGCCGATCACCGTGCGGGTGTTGCACTTCTCCTTGTAGCCCTCCAGCGGGAACCGGGTGAGGCCCGTCGACAGGAACGTCAGGTCGTCGAAGTGGGTCACCTTCTGGAAGGTGCTGAAGCCGCGTATCCGGTACCGCCCCAGCTCCGCCTTAGAGTGGATGTCGTCCATCACCCACGGGGGCATGATCTGGCTGCTCTGGTAGACCATCAGACCGCCGCCTTCTCCAGCCGCTCAAGCGAGTCGAGGTGATAGAGACGCTTGGCCGACACGATCTTCGTGAAGTGGGGCCGCTCGTCTATGCCGTGACTCTCTAGCGTGCCCCACAGCTCGAGCAGCTCCTCCTCGCTGGCCTCCTCAACGGTCGCGTCGCTGCCCAGGGAGCCGTAGCTGCCCGCCACGTAGATGATGCCCTCGTACATGGAGTCGCCCACCGCGTCGCCCGCGTCGCCGCACACGATGATGCGGCCCTTCTGCATCATGAACCCGGTCAGGAACCCGGAGTCGCCGCCGACCAGCAGCGTGCCGCCCTTCATCGATATGCCCGCGCGGGCGCCGGCGTTGCCGCCGACATATATCTCGCCGCCGCGCATCGAAGCCGCCACCGACGCCCCGGCGTCCCGCGACAGGCTTATGCTGCCGCTCATCAGGTTCTCGCCCAGGCCCCAGCCCGCGTTGCCCTCGATCTCGACCTCCGGGCCGTCCAGCATGCTCGCGGAGTAGTAGCCCACGCTGCCCTCGATGCGGATCCGGCACGGCTGGAGCACGCCGACGGCGATGTTGTGGCGGGCCATGGGATTCGTAACGACCGCGTCCTGCCCGGAAGCAGCGAGGTCCTTGATGCGGCGGTTCAGCTCCCGCGTGGTCAGCGACGCGGCGTCTAGCTCGACCACGTCATCACCTCGGACTCCTGGGGCTCGGTGCGCGCGATCTCCTCGTCGAACACGCTGCGCAGCGCCACCTCTTCCGAGGCCACGGCCACGAAGTCGTCCGTCTCCATCGCCACCAGCGGCTTCGCCGACCACCGGTCCTTCGCGCAGCCCATGCCGTCCCTCGTCGAGACCAGGTACGTGAACGTGCCGTCCAGGTCCTCCAGCGAGGCCCGCAGCGAGTCCTCAAGCGTCTCGCCGTTCGCCATCTTGTCCGCCAGGTACACCGCGATCAGCTCCGAGTCGTTGTGGGTCTGGAAGCGGTGCCCGGAGTCCTCGTACTTGCGCTTCATCTTGTGGTAGTTCGTGAGCTGTCCGTTGTGCACCACCGTCACGTCGGGGAAGGGGTAGGCCCAGAATGGGTGCGCGTGGTTGATGTCGACGATGCTCTCGGTCGCCAGCCGTACGTGGCCTATGCCATGGGTGCCTCGCAGGGACCCCAGGCCATGCCGCGCGTCGACGTCCGACGCAGTGCCCACGTCCTTCACCACCTCCGAGGACCGGCCCATGCTGTGTATCTCGACCTCCGGCATTTCATAGAGCGCGCCCGCGAGCTCGGGAACCTCGCCCTCGTAGTTCAGAAAGAGCCGGATGAAGTCGCCCTGCGCATCCAGCGAGACGACCACAGCGCCCAGGCGGGACACCGCGTCCGTCACCCGGGCGGCCGTCTCCTCGGGAGGCGCGTCGTCCGCCCTCAGGCGCACGATCAGGTCCGCCTCGGTGGCCTCGCCCGCCACGGTGAAGCCGGTCGAGTCCCGCCCGCGGTGGGCCATCGAGTCCAGCATCCTCACCAGGTCGCGCCCGATCGGCGCGGGCCGCCCCGGCGTGGCCTTCTTGTGGAATATCCCGCTAACGCCGCACATATCTCACCTTCGCCAATTGTATCTCACGCCGCCGGTTCATCCTCAAGGTTTAAGGGCGGTGCAGGTTCGTCACTCCATCGTTCCCGCAGGGTGCGGGGCTGAGGTGTGCCTTCGAGACGCACAGGGAATCTCCCTCATTCGAGCTCGGCCCGGGCGTGGTCCAGCACGGGGGGGTTCACCAGGTTGTCGGGCATCTGGCCCTGGAATACGTGCACGACCTCGCCGGCCGCCCGTTCCTCCAGCTCCAGCACCGCCTCCTGCGAGAAGAACGCCGTGTGAGGCGTGACGATCACGTTGTCGAGCTGGATGAGCCGGTTGTCGAGCGGTGGGTCGATGTCCACCAGCACGTCCAGCCCCGCTCCCGCAATGCCCCCCGTCGTCAGCGCATCGTAGAGCGCGTCCTCGTCGATCAGCCCGCCCCGCGCGCAGTTGATGAGGAACGCGTCCGGCTTCATGATTTCCAGCTCGTCGCTGCCTATCATGTTACGCGTCTGGGGTATCAGGGGCGAGTGGATGGTCACGAAGTCCGACTCACGCAGAAGCTCGTCCAGCTCGACGAGCCGGGCCCCGCTCGAGGCGGCCGAGCCCGGCGTGACGAACGGGTCCGACGCGAGCACCTCTAGCCCGAAGGCCTGCGCCTTGGCCGCGACTCCGCGTCCGATCCGGCCGAACCCCACGATGCCGAGCCGCTTGCCCTCCAGGCGCATGATCCGCATCCCCAGCCCCTCGCTACCCCAGCCCTTCGTCTTGGTGGCGCGGTCGAAGAAGGTCAGGCGCCGGTTCCAGTCCAGCATCATCCCGATAACGTGGTCGGACACCTCCGGGATGCAGTAGTCGGGCACGTACGTCACGACGATTCCAAGCTCGGTCGCCGTGTCCACGTCGATGTTGTCGACGCCGACCCCGTACCGGCTGATCACGACGCACTTCTCGGCAGCCCGCACGACCCGTTCGGTCACTTTCGCGAAGCAGGTCAGGATCGCGTCGGCATCCCGCGCCATCTCAACGAGCGTGTCCTCGTTGCCGTCCGGCGCGACGACGGCCTCAGCGTCGGCCAGGGCCAGCACGGCCCTTTCAGGCTCGACGCTCGGCCAGACGTAGTCGGTAATGAGCACCTTCTTGGTCATCTCAACGCCTCTCGGTGACTATTATCCGCCCAAAGGTACAACATACGGCCATTTCTGACCACATTTGGACGTGCCCCGCGTGGGCGCGTGAGGGTTCACCCTCTCCTCCTCGGGGATCCCTTCCAAAACCGTCATACGGGCGAGAGCCGGTATCCAGGGGTGAGGAGGCCAGGCTGGATGGTGGCATCCAGCGGGCATCGCGCTTCTTTCCCAGGTAGCGCATAGATTCAATAAGGAGGCGTCTCTCGGCCCCCGTCATCTCTGCCTGGCGCGCAGACGGACAGCCCTGGCGTCACTCCCGTTCCAGCTTAGGCAGGCGCCTGGCATCCTCGTAGAGCTTGTCCAGCACCGCCAGCTTGCTCTCGAAGCTGGCCTGCGCCTGACGCCGATGCCATTTCGCCTTCTCCTCGAAAAGGCGCTCAGCCAAACGAGCGGAATCTTTCGGCGAGCGATCCGCTTTCATCGTCGAACTCCCTTATCAGCTTCCATATCGCTTCCCTGTCTGTCTCCGGCAGCCCCAGCAACTCTGCGATGCGCAGCTGGTCCTTGTACCGGAAGGCCTCCAAGGCCAGCGTGACCAGATGCTCTGGGGACGCGACCTTCACCATGGCGTCCCCGATCTTCATTTCCGTCGACGCGGCCAGCGTGTCCCGGTAGACGGGCTTGATAGTCGATGGAAACATCTGGACCGGCCGCCCTCCGAGGATGTGATGCATCCCGTCGATCCCTTCGGCGGCCTCTCCCACCCGGCGGTAGGTCTCCCAAAACTCGTCGTCCGAGTCCACCAAGACCACCACGTCTACGTCCTGAGTAAGGACTGGCTCCACGTAGGCCGCGGCTGCGACGGCGCCGATGACGGCGTAATCCCTGATCAGCCCGCGCTGCTTGAGGTCGCTGAGCCTGTGAATGGCATCCACGAAGGACATAGCGTTGCCCATTATAGACGGCCCGCCCAGTCCCACTTGGGGTGCATCCGTCCCTAGGCCTGCGACTCCGCCATCGGCTTGAACATGCACCCCTCGACGAAGACCTCGAAGAAGTCCGGCGTCGTCTCCAGCTCGACGTGCTCGATCCGGCGCACGATTCGCTCCGCCTCCTCGCGCATCTGGCGGGAGACCAGCATCAGCGTCGCGCCCTCCAGCGCGGCGTTGCCGACCTTCTCCACGCGCTCCGGCGGCGCGTCGGCAATGAAGCCGATACTCGCGGCGTTCCGGGCGTCCACGTAGTTTGCGAACCCGCCTGCCAGGTAAAGCCTGGAGAGCCCGCCAGGCGTCACGCCGTAGCTCCGCAGTACGATATGCTGCCCGCTGAAGTTGGCGGACTTGGCCTGCGCCAGGGCGCTCACATCCGCTCGCGACACCGCCATCCCCTGCTCCGGCGCGAAGGTGAACTCGCTGCCGCCGTCCGCGAAGACGCCCAGCTCATTCATCATCCCCTTACGGCGGAGCTCGGCCAGCAGGTCCACCAGCCCGGACCCGCAGATCCCCTGCGGTTCGACATCGCCAATGGTGCGGCACTCCACACCGGTCTCCCCGATCTCCACCGACTCCACCGCGCCCTCGTACCCGGGCATGCCGTAGGTGATCTCGCCGCCCTCGAACGCCGGGCCCGCGGGGCAGGATGCCGCCATCATGCCGTGCCGGTTCCCGACGACCACCTCCGTGTTCGTCCCCACGTCGACGAGCATGACCACGTCCTCCTCCTCGTCCATGCCGATGGCAAGGAGGTCCGCCGTGACGTCCGCTCCGATGTGGCAGCCCACCAGCGGGCCGCCGTACACATTCGCGCCGGGGAAGACGCGGAGCCCGAGCTCCCGGGCCGTTGTGTTCAGGGACGTCCCCGTGCGCTCGCCCCGGTCCATCTCGAGCTCGACCAGCGACTTGTAGGGCTTCTGGCCGATGCTCTGCACGTCCACCCCGAACAGGATGTCCCGCATCGTCGCGTTGCCCACCACCACCATGTCGTAGATACGCCTGCGGTGGAACCGGAGCTGCCGGCTCATCTCGCCGATCTCGAAGTTGATCGACGAGAGCAGGACCTGCCTCAGCTCGCCGGCGTGCTCGCCGCCGTCGTACGAGATGCGGTGCATGATGTCGCTGCCGCCGAACCTCTGCGGGTTCTCGAACGACGCCGTCGCCAGCACGTCGCCGCTCTCCAGGTCGACCAGGTTCATGACGACCGTCGTAGTGCCGGCGTCCACCGCCAGCCCGTATACTTGGCCCCTGTAGGCCTCCAGACGCCTGTCGCCCGAGTAGACGTCATCACCCCTGCGGACCACCGCCGGGGCCGGGTCCACGTGCCGCTTCACCGAGTGGGTGAGTATTCTCGGCTGCCGCCTGAGCACCGCGAACTCCAGGTCGGCATCGGGTTCCGTCACGTGCGCCTGGCACGCCAGCCTGTAATCGCCCCGCAGAAACGCCTCGGACTCAGTGGGCGGGCTCAGTGCGGACATGCCCTGCTTGATCTCGACGATGCACTCGTGGCACTCGCCGCTCCGCCCGCAGGAGGTCGGGACCCGCACCTGCAGCGCGTCGGCGTAGTCGAAGACGCTCCTGCCTGCTACCGACTCGAGCGTGTGGCTATCGTGAGTGATCGGAGACATACCCGGCCCTCTCAGGCGTCCCGTAGGAGAAGCACCATGTGCTCCTCGTCGAGGTATTCGCCGCCGACGCAGAGGGCCCTTGGCTCTACGCCGTACGTCTCGAAGTCGAACGAGGCGTACAGCTCTCGTGCCCGCCTGTTACGGGAGACGACCGCAAGATGCAGCTGTTCCAGGCCGGGCATGCCCTTCGCTAGCTCGATCGCCCTGGCCAGCAGCGCCCGCCCGGTCCCCTTGCCCTGCTCCTCGCATGGGACATACATGCCCCAGATGTTGCCCTTGTGCCGCGTCTTCTCCCTCGCCTCCTGGACGAGCCCGACCATTCCGACCAGCTCGTCTCCGCGGTAAGCGCCAAGCGTGAACGAGCCCTCGGATTCGGCGTTCGAGCTCAATCGCTCGGCTGTCGCTTCGATGGGTACGGCAAGCTCGGCCTCATGGGATGACCCGAAGGCGTCTGGGTGCTCCCCCAGGGCCCTGAGTCTCAGGCTGCGAAATTCGGAGGCGTCATCACCGGTGAACTCTCGAATGCAGATGCCCGTCATGTCATGTCGCTGTCGGGCTCGCCCGGGACACGGAGCTCCTATTGGATTTCCCAGGCGCTGCGATAGTCCAGGTTGTCGCTGCCCGTGCAGATATAGAGCTGGCCGGACGGGACGTCGCGGTCCTGGTTGCGGCATCCGAAGTTAGCGGTGCAGCGGTCCTCGACGTTCTTGTAGGGGCACCGCCACGAGGACACCTCGCCCACCGTCGAGGAAATGTCCTTGAAGATGTTGTAGAGACGCTCGACGCTGGCCTCGTACCGCGCCCTGTCCACCTTGCCAACCCCGCCTCCCTCGACGGGAGAGGGTTGGGGTGAGGGCGAGGCCCTCTCGTCACTACGCATAGGTTGGGGGCTCACTACTGGAATCCACCCCTACAGCGCCTCGGCTGCCAGCAGCTCCTTCGCCATGTCAACGCAGGCGATGGCGTCCTTGCCGTAGCCGTCCGCGCCCATGTCCTCGGCGAACTCCTGGGTTACCGGCGCGCCGCCGACCATGATCTTCACGTCCTCGCGCAGCCCCTCGTCCTCGAAGGACTGGATGGTCCGCCCCATGTTCGGCATCGTCGTCGTCAGCAGGGCGGACATGCCGAGCACCTTCGCCTCGTGCTCCACCACCGCGTCGATGAACTCCTCCGGGCTGGTGTCGACCCCAAGGTCGTGTACGACGAAACCGGCCCCGCGCAGCATCATGATGCACAGGTTCTTGCCTATGTCGTGCAGGTCGCCCTTCACCGTGCCCATGATTACCGTGCCGATGGGCTCGATGCCGGACGCGGACAGGATCGGCTCGATGTGCGCCATCCCCGCCTTCATCGCCCTGGCGGCCACGAGGACCTCGGGCACGAAGATGATGTTGTCCCTGAACTTGATGCCCACCACGGCCATCCCCGCGATCAGACCGTCGTCCAGCACGTCATTGGCGGTGAAGCCGTCGGCGAGCGCCTGCTGAGTCAGGCGGTCGACCTCGTGCTGGTCTCCCGTGATCAGCGCGTACGCCGTCTCGTGCATCAGCGCGTCCGTGCCCTCGAACAGGGTGTGGATATGGGCAAGCTCTGTCGGATTGGCTATGTACTGGAACTCATTCACGAGTCCCTCGTGTTCGGTCACCATGTGCAACTCCCGGCTACAGCCGTCGGCGAATATTATTCGCGCCCCGCCAACCCTATGTCAATGTCGCAGCCGCCCTCGCCTTCATACAGCGGCATGCTGGGGAGAAGGTATCAGGGGCCTCAGGGCCTCGATGTGCTCCGGACCGGAGGCGCAGCAGCCACCAATGATCTGTGCGCCTTCGGCCAGCCAGCCCCGCGCGTACTCCGCGTACCGGTCGGGCGAGTTCTCGCCGACGTCGATACGGTGCCACTGGCGGGAGGCGTCGGTGAGGGCCTTCGGGTCCCCCCAGTAGCCGATGTTGGCGTACGCCCCGATCGGGCCCTCGAACGCCTGCCGTATGCGGGGGAAGACGGCCGTGATCTCCTCCGGGGGACTGCACATGTCGAGGACAGCGGCTACCGGCAGGTCCTCGACGGCACGGACGGCCTCCACGGCGTCCTCCGTGGAGGCCATAGTTCCGGCGGCGTCGAAGTGCTTGAGCCCCAGGAATACGGGTAGTCCGGTCGCCGCGGCGGCGTCCACGAGGGTAGCCGCCTCGTCGGTGGAGCTTACGTACTCCAGCAGGATGAGGTCCGCGCCCGACTCGGCGAGGACGGCGGCCTGGTCCCGGAACTCCCCGGCCAGGTCGTCCTCGTCCACTATGTTGCCGGGCGACCGCCGCCCGGCCGGAGGGGCCATGCTGCCCGCCACGAAGGCGTCGCGGCCGCTATCGTCGACCGCTTCGCGCGCCAACTCGACGGACACGCGCGTGTACTCCTCCATGCGGTGCGACTGCCCGAGGCGGCCCAGGCGCGTGCGGTTCGACCAGAAGCTGTTGGTCGTGATGATGTCGGCCCCAACCCGAAGGTAGTCCTCGTGGACCGCTCGCACCGCGTCGGGAGCATCCACGTTGGCCGTGGCCGACCATGCGCCGATGGCGCCATCGGCAGTCCGCCTGGAGACATCGACGCCGCGCCGCTGGAGCTCCGAGCCGGTGCCGCCGTCCAGCAGGAGTTTTTCGCCCGCTTCCAGTCTTGCGATGATTGGAGGTGAACCCATTCATGCCCTCATTCTCGCCCCCTTGGGGTCGTAAAGGGGCTCCTCGACGACCCTGGCGGCGTATCGCTCGTTGAAGTATAGAACATCCACACTGGTACCCGGCTCCGAGTACTCTGCAGGCAGGTAGGCGTAGGCGATCCCAGTCCCAACCGAGTAGCCGTAATCGGCGCTGGTGACGAATCCCAGCACCCGTTCCCCTGCCATAACCGGCTCTGAGCCCATCACGACCGCGGCCGGGTCGTCCAGGGTCATGCAGCAGAGTTTCCTTCGCAGCCCGGCCTTGCGGGCCTCAACCAGCGCGGCCCTGCCGGTGAAGTCGCCCTTGTCGAGCCGCACCGCGAAACCGAGTCCGGCCTCGTAGGGGTTGTACTCGGTGTGGATGTCGGTCCCCCACAGCCGGTACCCCTTCTCGATCCTCATGGACGTGAAAGCGGCAGTGCCAGCGGCGATCAGCCCGTGAGGGCGCCCCGCTTCCCACAGCGCATCCCACAGGTCGGCGCCGCGATCATTGGGCACGTACAGCTCCCAGCCCAGCTCTCCCACGTAGGAGAGCCTGACGGCAAGCACTGGCACACCGCCTATCGTTACGTGCCGAGCGCCGCGGTATGGGAACGCTTCGTTCGAAAAGTCGTCGTCGCTGACTGCGTTCACGACCTCCCGGGCCCTGGGACCCCAGAGGCACAGGCAGCCGAGGTCGTCGCTCACGTCCTCGACGCTCACGGAGCCGTCGGCGGGCATGTGGTCGCGGAGCCACTTGAGGTCCTGGTAGCCGTAACCGGTGCTGGTCATGACGAGAAATCGCTCGTCGCCCAGCCTCGTCACCGTGAGGTCGCTTACGATGCCGGCCTTCTCGTCGAGCACCGAGGTGTACGTGATCCGGCCCACAGGCTGGTCCACCCGGTTGGCCGTGAGTCGCTGGAGGGCCGCCAGTGCGCCCGGACCCTTCACCTCCAGCTTGGTGATCGCCGTGAGGTCGAAGAGCGCCGCCCGCTCGCGCGCCGCCCTGTGCTCCGCGCCGACGATGGGCGACCAGTTGCGCGCCGCCCAACCCTGCCGGTCCTTCCACGGCTCGTCGTAAGCGCCAAGCAGCGGTTCGTTGGCCTCGTACCACTGGGGTATTTCCCACCCGGCGCTCTCGAAGAACACAGCCCCAAGGGCCTCCTCCCTTGCGTGGAAGGGACTGAGCCGGCTTTCCCTCTCGCTGTGCATCTGGTCGAGGGGGTGGTGGACCGTCGGTCCTTCCCTGTACTGTTCGACCCCGCGTGCGAGCGCGTGGGCCCGGGTCCGCGCATAGGGGTGGAAGCGGGTTATGTCGCACTCGCGCAGGTCTAACGACGGCGAGCCGTCGACGATCCACTCCGCGACAGCCCTGCCGGCGCCGCCCGCGTGGGCGACCCAGACCGCCTCGGCCGCCCAGAAGCCGCGGACCTCGTCCGATTCACCCAGGACAGGCATGGCGTCGGGCGTGAAGGAGAACATGCCGTTGAACTGCTCGACGAGCTCCGCTCCTTCGAGGGCAGGGATGAATTCCTCAGCCGAGCGACGGGCTGGGACGAAGTCGGAGGGGGTAAAGGCCATCGACGCGGGCATAGCACCGGGCTCCCCATGCTCGACGATGTCGTCCGGCTCGACGGGCAGGGGCTCGTGGTCGGAGGAGCCGATCCCATAGCTGTCGCCGTGCTGGCGCAAATAGAGGGCGCGGTCCTGGTGCCGCATGATGGGATGGCTCGCCTCGCCGGTCTCGCCCTTCAGCTCCGCTATAGGGCCGATGCGCGCGTACTGGTGCTGCATCGGATACAGGGGGACCGACACGCCGGCCATCCGGCCGACCTTCGGCCCCCAGATGCCAGCGGCGCAGACCAGCAGATCCGTGCGAATGCGGCCCCGGTCCGTGACCACAGCCCGGACGCGGCCGCCGGATACCTCGATATCCGTCACGCGGGCGCCGGCATAGAGTTGCACGCCGGACGCCTGGGCCTCCCTTGCCATCGCCTCGGCGGCCCTGACCCCCTTGCCTATCCCATCCGACGGGACGTAGAGGGCGCCGACGACTCGCTCCGAGAGTATGGGCACCAGCTCCAACAGCTCGCGGGGGCCGATCAGCTCGGCTTCTATCCCGTAGGCCAGGGCCAGACCGCGGCGACGCTTGAAGTCCTCGAAGCGCTCCTCCGTCGTGGCCACTTCCAGGCCGCCTACGGGATAGAAGCAGGGTCCGCCGTCACTCTCCAGGCGTGAGTAGAGGTCCATCGAGTATTTCGCGAACTCGGTCATCGCACGCGACGGGTTGACCTGGAAGATAAGCCCCGGGGCGTGAGAAGTGGACCCGCCGGTCTCGAAGAGCGGCCCCTGCTCCACGACGACCACGTCGGTCAGCCCGAGCCTGCCGAGGTGGTAGGCGACGCTGCAGCCGACAATGCCGGCGCCGACTATTACTACGCTTGCACGGTCACGCATCCGCTATCCCTTGGCCTATTAGAGGGCCGTCCAAACGACATCGAGGCATCGTAGTCACGCCCTAGCAAGCCTGTCAATGCACGGCCGGGCCGATAGCCCAACTGGCGTCGATACGCACCCTAATGTCCTTGACGCATGTCCCTGTATTACCTAGCATTCCACCAACGTGAAATTCGCTATCGACGGAAACCCTGACTACGGGCAGATCCGGGTCCAGCTTGGACCCGGCGAGACCTTTATCGCCGAGAGCGGCGCGATGGCCTGGATGGACAGCGGGCTCGACGTCAAGGCGCGCCTGCTTGGCGGATTCCTGCCCGCCCTCATTCGCAAGCTGACGGGCGGCGAGTCGCTGTTCGTCGGCGAGTACACCGCCGACCGCGAGGGCAGCGTCACATTTTCGCCCGCCAGGCCTGGAATGGTCGTGCAGCGCACCCTGTCCGGCGGGTCCATTATCCTGACGGCCGGCTCGTTCATGGCCTGCACCCCCGGCATCGAGCTGAAGACGAGGTTCGGGGGCCTGCGCTCGCTCTTCTCCGGCGAGGGGCTTTTCTTCGTCGAGTGCAGCGGCAACGGCGATCTCTTCTTCAACTCATTCGGCGGAATAGTCGAGAAGGAGGTCGACGGCTCGTTCGTGGTGGACACGGGCCACGTCGTCGCCTGGGACCCCGGCCTCACCTACAGCATTCGGGGCATGGGGAACATCAAGAGCACCTTCCTCTCGGGCGAGGGCCTCGCGATGGAGTTCTCCGGCAGCGGCAAGCTCTACCTCCAGACCAGGACCCTTGGCGGCGCGGCCTCGTGGCTGACCCCGTTCGTTGGCTAGGCAGGTACCATGCACGTAGAAGCGGTGAAGAGCGGCGCGTTCGGCTGGGCCCTGGTCAACCTCGACCCCGGCGAGCGGTTCGTGGCCGAGGCGGGTTCGATGTTCAGGACATCCAGCAACGTGGATATCGACGTGACGACCCGCTCCCGGGACACGGGCGGCATCATGTCCGGGATCAAGCGGATGATCGCGGGCGAGAACTTCTTCTTCTCCACATTCACCGCCGCCGGGAACGACCCGGCCGAGGTGGGGCTTGCGCCCACGCTGCAGGGAGAGGTGGCCGTCATAGACTGCGGCGGCACCACCGCATGGGTCTGCGCCGGGGGAAGCTACCTCGGCTCGTCGCCCCATCTGAATATAGACACCCAGTTCCAGGGACTCCGCGGCGTCCTGTCGGGCGAGTCCCTCTCGTTCCTGATGGTCGACGGCGTGGGCCCCCTGGTCGTGAACGCCTTCGGTACGATCAAGGAAGTCGAGGTCTCGGGCGAACTTACCGTCGACAACGGCCACGTCGTCGCGTTCGAGGACTCCCTCGACTACACGATCGGCAAGGCGGGGGGAAGCTGGGTCCAGTCCTTCCTGACGGGCGAGGGCGTGACCATGACCTTCTCAGGCCATGGCCGCCTGTACGTCCAGAGCCACAACCCGACGGAGTTCGGCAACTCCCTCGGCCCGCTGCTCCCGCCCCGGAGGTCGTGATGGACTACACGATAGATTCACGGCCCAGCTACAGCCTCCTGGAAGTCACCCTGGCGCCGGGCGAAGAGCTCGTTACGGAATCCGGCGCGATGGCCTGGATGGACTCCAACCTGGAAGTGGAGACCTCGACCAGGGGCGGGCTGATGTCGGGCGTGAAGCGGGCCATCGGCGGCGGGGAGAGCTTCTTCCAGAACACCTACACCGCCCAGGGCGGGCCCGGCATGATCGGCCTGGCCCCGGGCCAGCCGGGCGACATCCAGACCTACGAGTTGGATGGCGGCGAGCTGCTCCTGGAGCGCGGGGCCTACCTCGCCTCCACGTCCGGAATCGAGACCAACGCCGACTTCCAGGGCCTGCGCGGCCTCTTCAACGAGGGCCTGTTCATCCTGCGGGTCTCCGGGAGTGGGCTGCTCTTCTTCAACGCATATGGAGACATCCAGGAGATCGAGGTCGACGGCTCTTACGTCGTCGACAACGGCCACGCCGTCGCCTGGGAGCCCTCCCTCGACTACAGGCTGACCCGCGCGGGGCGCATCCGGTCCTTCCTGTTCTCCGACCAGATCATCATGGAGTTCTCCGGGCGCGGCAGGCTTTGGGTCCAGTCCCGCAACCCGCGCTCGCTGGCGAACTGGACATTCCCCTTCCGCCGGGTCGAGTCCAGCAACAGCGGCAGCGAATAGGCCCCAGCCCGGCTGACGCCCATCGCGGCGATTGCCTCCCCTTCCCGGCAGGGCCCGTCCGTGACCGCCTGTCTCCATCATCCTGTCGATCCGGGCACGACCGGCCCTCCTTGCAGTCGTCCGGGAAATGGCTTGTTTCCGGTATGCTCATTTTCCCGGACTTGTGTGGAACATTGCTAGAACGGCTCCCCGCCCGGCGCCTGAATATCGGCGCCCGGCGCCGCGAGCGTGGAGATTACAGGCTCCCTGCCCCGCGCCAGCGTCTATACGCCATCGCCCACCGGCGGCCGAACAACGAGGCTCCGCAGCACGCCTCCCGATTCCTGAAAACATCGGCGGACAAACCGGAAATTCCCCGCTCCCGGCCCCTCATATCGGGTGCTAGACTCTGCCGGTACCCTTCATGCGCGGTAAAGACCCCATTCCCCGCGAGCGCCTGTACCATGCGCTTCCCGGTCTTCCGTACGTGTACACAGAGGATCCCTATTGGTCGTTCGTGACGCAACATCTGTCTGGCAGGCCGTGCTCGGTGAGCTCCAGCTATGCGTGCCCAAGCCGAGCTACGACACCTGGCTACAGGGCACATCCGGCGGCACCTTCGTCGAAGGCAGGTTCACGGTCTCCACGCCGAATGCCTTCGTCTCCGAGATGCTCGAGCGCCGTATGTACTCAGTAATCTCCCAGGCCGTCGAAAAGGTGACCGGCGAAGACGTCGAGATCACCTTCGAATCGGGCCCGGGCGCCCAGGAGCACGAGAACACGGGGTCTCCCACCCCGCAGCAACCCCCGGCGGTGGATGCCAAGGGCCAGGGTTGGGTGCGCGGGCCAAGCCCGCTCAACTCCAAGTACACCTTCGACCACTTCGTCGTGGGGAAGTCCAATGAGCTTGGCCACGCCGCCGCCCTTGCGGTTGCAGAGGAGCCTGGACGGCGCTACAACCCCCTCTTCATCTACTCGGGGGTTGGGCTGGGCAAGACTCACCTTATGCATGCAATCGGGGCCCGGCTGGCCGCGCGCGGCATCCAGCCCATTTACGCCACCACCGAGGACTTCACCAACGAGTACATCCAGTCAATCCGCAGCGGCACGACCGAGGCCTTCCGCGACCGCTACAGGTCCGCCGGCGCGCTCCTGCTCGACGACATCC
Organism: Dehalococcoidia bacterium; assembly: GCA_034420735.1. Classification (GTDB taxonomy): domain Bacteria; phylum Chloroflexota; class Dehalococcoidia; order Lucifugimonadales; family CAJWER01. The sequence continues at coordinate 89,913 of DAOULA010000085.1, read as the reverse complement.
AGTTCATCATCGGCAAGGAGCAGACCCAGGAGGGCTTCTTCCACACATTCAACGCCCTCCACCTGGCCGCCAAGCAGATCGTCATCACGAGCGATCGCCCTACCTCCGCCCTCACCCTCCTCGAGGACCGGATCAGGTCCCGGCTGGCCGGCGGCATCGTCGTCGACATACAGCTACCTGACTACGAGACCCGACTCGCCATTCTCAAGACCAAGGCCGACGAGGCCCAGTTGATCTTCCCTGGGGATGTCCTGCAGCTCCTGGCAGAGAGTGTCCAGTCCAACATCCGCGAGCTGGAGGGTCACCTGAACCGCCTCACGGCCTACGCCGAGCTCTCCGGCCAGCCCGTCTCGCTCGACATGGTGCGCCGCATTACCGCCGACAGCCACCTCTACGGCCGGCCTAAGGCAGTGTCGAGCGATGCTGTCGTTACCGCCGTGGCCGACTACTTCGCTATTACCCAGGAAGCCATCACCGGGCGGCGGCGTGACAAGCAGACCGCCATGGCCCGCCACGTGGCAATGTACCTCCTGCGGGAAGAGGTGAATATGACCGCTGCCGCCATAGGGCGCCTCCTCGGCGGCAAGGACCACTCCACCGTCCTGCACGCATGCAGCCGCGTCACCTCCCAGATGGACGCCGAGCCCCACCTCCGGCAGGACGTCTTCAACATCAGGGCTTCCCTCAACGCCGCCTAGGCGCTTCCCATAGCCGCCCGTGACGGCTCTCTATTTTGTGGGTATCTATGCATATAGTGTGGATAACTCACGCATCCCGTGGATAACTCAGCCCTTTCCGCATTCTTCCCACGCTGTTCGCACACAGAGTCACCCACAAGCCGACAGTCACACGAACGGCTGAGGCCCAGCAGGCCCGCGACCGCTCGGACACATGCCCGCTGTCCACAAGCTTATTACCTGTTATTGCTATACTCTCTTCCTGATGATTGACTCTGTGGGCATAAAGATAAGAAGCGGGAATGGCGGGGATGGAGCTATCTCCGGCAGGAGGGAGAAGTACGTCCCAATGGGTGGGCCTGATGGTGGCGACGGAGGCGATGGCGGCTCTGTCAGGATAACCTGTGACGCCTCGGTGAAGACGCTTGCCAGCTTCCGGTACACGCGGAGGTTTAGTGCGGGCGATGGCGGGAATGGCGCCGGTAGAAGGAAGCACGGCGCGAACGGGCAGGACGTGGAGCTCAGGGTCCCTGAGGGGACGGTGATAACGCTGGAGGACACTGCCGGCAACCGGAGCCGTGCGGATCTCGAGGCGCCAGGGCAAGAGTTCCTGGCTCCGGGTGGGCGTGGCGGTAGAGGAAACGCCCGGTTCGCCACCTCAACCAACCGGTACCCCTTGCTTGCCGAGCAGGGAGAGCGGGGCGCGGAGCTCGACGCAGTCCTCGACCTCAAGCTGATAGCGGACGTGGGCATAATCGGGCAGCCGAACGCCGGCAAGTCCAGTCTACTGGCGGCGCTTACTGCAGCCAGGCCGAAGGTGGCGGCGTACCCGTTCTCTACGCTGGAACCCGTGCTAGGGGTCATCGAGCAGAGGAACCAGCGCGCAGTGCTCGTGGATATTCCTGGGCTGATAGAGGGGGCGCACGAGGGAGTTGGGCTTGGGCACGATTTTCTCAGGCACATCGAGCGCGCCGCGGTCCTAGTGCACGTCGTGGACGGGTCCCTGGACGACCCCCGCGCCGAGTACGAGCGGGTCAGGAACGAGCTGCGCCAATATGGCGAGGACGTTGCCCGGAAACCCGAGGTCGTCGCGCTGAACAAGTCCGATATCCCCGGCGTCCCGGAGAAGCTTCCTGCCCTGATAGAGCAGCTCCAGGCGAGGCAGGTCCACTGCATATCCGCCGTCGCACGGCTCGGCCTGGAACCGATGATGGACGATGTCCTGGCGAGCCTCCGGAGCCTTGAGAACGACGAGCCGCAGAGCGACAGCGGCGAGGCGGTGGTCCTCCGACCGGAGCCCGCGGATGCGCCCTTCGCAGTCGAAAAGAAAGGACGGGGCTACGTCGTCCACGCAGACCAGCCCGGCCGGATAGCTGCCATGGTGGACCCGGGCGACTGGGAGGCGCGCGCCCAGCTCTACGGGCACCTGGAGCGCGTTGGCGTGATGGGCGCCCTGCAAAGGGCTGGTGCTGGGGCTGGCGCTGTGTTCTGGCTCGGCGGTAAGGAGTGGACCTGGGAATAGTGCGTAGGCTGGGGGTCTTCGGCGGCACATTCGACCCTGTCCATAATGGACACATGACCGTAGCAGAGACGGCCGGAACGCGGCTCGGCCTCGACGAGGTACTATTCATCCCGGCCGGCCAGCCCCGGCTGAAGGAGATGGCTGTCTCGGCTGCCCCTCATCACCGCCTCCGAATGGTGGAGCTTGCCACGGCGGCTGATCCCCTGTTTACGAGCTCCGACATCGAGATAAGGCGCAGCGGCCCGTCCTACACCGCCGACACCCTAGAGCGGCTCGAGCGGGAGCGGGGACAGAGCAGTGTCTACCTCATTGCCGGGATCGACGCCCTCCGCAAGTTCGACAAATGGGGGCGCCCGGAGGCGATAATGGAGAAGGCGACCATAGTCGGTGTTCCCCGCCCGGGATATGAGCGGCTCGACCCGGCGCCTTTAGAGAGAGTTGCCCCCGGCTCCTCGGGCCGCACAATTACCTTGCAGGGACCGATGACCGACATAAGCAGCACCAGAATCAGGAAGCGGGCCCGCGAGGGATTGCCCATCGACCATCTCGTCACAGACGCAGTCGCTCGCTACATCAGCGACAACCGGCTGTACATCCAGGGGGAGACACGCGAATGATAGACGCCTCGATAGTGGCCTCGGACGCGCAGAGGATCACGCAGATCGCCGAGAGGCTCGGCGCCCTGAAGTTCGGCGAGTTCAAGCTCACCGCCGGCGGCACAAGCTCATACTACTTCGACGGCCGCCTCGTCACGCTCGACCCGGAGGGCTCGCACACCGTGGCCAACGCGCTCCTGCCCGTGCTGGACGCGTACAGGGTGGATGCAGCCGCGGGGCCCGCCGTCGCAGCCGTGCCGATGGTTGCGTCCATCGCGACCGCAAGCTACGCAGCGGGGCGTCCCGTGCGGGGGCTCATCGTAAGGCCCGAGCGCAAGCAGCACGGGACGGGAAAGATCATCGAGGGCTCCACCCGCCCCGGCGACAGGGTCGCAGTGATCGACGACACGTGCATGACGGGGGGCAGCCTGCTCCACACCATAGACACAGTCGAGGAGGCCGGGTGCGAGGTCGTGTTGGTGGCGTGCATCCTCGACCGCCGCGAGGGCGGCAGCGACGCCATCAGGGCCAGGGGCTACGACTTCTTCTCGTTCCTCGAGGCCGACAACAGGACCATAGTAACTGCCGCGCCCAGGAGAGGAGACGACCGATGAGGCTGCTGCTCGTACGTCACGGCGAGTCCTACGCTAACGCCGAGGGCCTGGTGCAAGGCCAGGGCGAGTCCCCGAAGTTCGATCTGTCCGCCCGGGGCAGGGCGCAGGCCCGGGCCTGCGGAGAGAGGCTCGATCGCGAGGGCCTCAAGCCGACCCACGTCTACGCCAGCCCCCTAAGCCGCGCCGCCGAGACCGCCCGGCTGATTGTGGACCGGTGGGGCATGGATATCGAGTACTGGGACGACCTGATGGAGCACGACATGGGCTCCGCCTCAGGCCTGACTCTTGACGAGATCTCCGCCCGCTACCCCCACATCGACCTGGCCCTGGAGCAGGTTAAGGGGTTCGAGGGCCTGCCGGGGGCGGAGCCCCTGGACGCCAGGCTCGAGCGGGGCCGCCGGGCGGTCGGCGAGATCCTCAGCCGCCACGCGCAGGGCGACGTGGTGCTGGCCGTCGCCCACGGCGGCATCATGGCCCACCTGGTCAGGGCGATTCTGAACAGCGACAGGACCTGGGCCGTGGACATACGAAACACCGCCCTGTTCGACTTCTCGCTGGACGTCGAGCGCTGGTCCCTCGAAGGCCCCCACCGCGGCCACCGCATCTGGCGCATCAACAGATTCGCGGACGCGTCGCACATCGACGGCCTTGGGGTATAATCCGCCCGCCTGACGACACCGTAGTAGAGACCGTTCGCCCTGAGCTTGTCGAAGGGCAGTGCCCCAGGACCAGGAGGACAAGAGTGGACCACTTCATCGCATACTACAACGGCGAGTGGATGCCCTTCGGCGACGTCAGGGTGCACCCCCAGGACCGCGGCTTCACGGTCGGCGACGTCGTGTTCGACGTCGAGCGCACCTTCAACGGCAAGAGCTTCCGCATGAGGGAGCACATCGACCGTCTCTACAGGTCCCTCAAGTACGTGCGCATCGACCCCGGCATGACCGCCGAGGAGATGATCGACCTGAGCGAGGAGGCCATCAGCCGCAACGAGCAGTACAGGTCCGCTGTGGGCGATTACAGGGTCAACCAGTGGGTAACCCGGGGCACGGGCGGCGTCGGCTACCCAGAGGGCCAGCCGGCCGTCTGCATCAACATCCTGCCCCTCGACTTCGGGCGCTATGCCAGCTCCTACGAGCAGGGGAAGCACGGCGTCATCACCAAGACCAGGAGCTACCCTCCCGAGGCCCTCGAACCCAAGATCAAGCACCACAGCCGAATGAACTTCAACCTCGCGACGCTGGAGGCCGACGACGTGGACCCCGGCGCGTGGGCCCTGCTCCTGGACATGGACGGCAACCTGTCGGAGGGCACCGGATACAACTACTTCCTGGTGACCGACGGCGTCATCCGCACCGCGACGGACAGCGCCATCCTGCAGGGCGTCTCCAGGGGCATGGTCTTCGACCTCGCGCGTCAGCTCGACATCCCAGTCGTGGAGGAGGACCTGCAGCCCTACGATCTCTACACCGCCGACGAGGCCTTCTTCGCCAGCACGAGCTACTGCGTCCTGCCCATGACCGTCGTGGACAAGCGCCCCATCGGCGACGGAAAGCCAGGCCCCGTCACCAATCAGCTCCTCGCCGCCTGGAGCGAGGCAGTCGGCCTGGACATAGTCGACCAGGCCCTCCGCTTCGCCCCGTAACATGGACGCAGGGCCTAATCTGACCCGCGCATGGCCTCCAGCGTTTCAAGCGTGATCAGGCCTTGGTGAAAGCCGCTTATGAGGACATACGGCTGGATTAGCGGGTCGGAGAACCGATAGCGGTAGTGATAACGCCTACCCGTCCTTTGAAGGATGCCACCACGGGAGGTGTCGCAGAATTGGGACAGATGCCGTGCAAAGGCGGGAGAGTCGTACTGGCGTCCCATGATCATGGACAAGGGGCCACGCACATCTGCCGCCGCAAAGTAGCCGAGTTCGTCCACGGGGGCCATGGCGCACGCCAGCAGCACCTGTTTCAGGAGGCTCTCGGGACGCAGGCTGGCAGTTGCCGCGTCATAGGCCACCATTAAGCTGCGCTGGGCTTGATGCACTGCCGCCGTGATCGCTTCCGTGGCATCCTCTAGCCGGACGTGTCTGCGCCCGTTATTCAGGGCGGCCCGCCCGGAGAAAAGCCCAAGCAAGTGGGTGTAGTGCGGAAGGCCGTGTGACAAGTACGTGATGAACTCAGAGGCGGCCTCGTCCATCCCCATGCCTACTTGCGAGAACCCTCTGTTGAGGATGTCCGACAGTTCTTCGGGCGACATCCGAGGCATTTGGATCTGGACAAGACACCGGTCGATAGACAGATGCTCGGTGAGTAGCCCGTCCACCGTGTCCGCGACGCCAACGATCACCACGGTTGCGTTTACCGAGTGGTCGGACAGGGCCTTGATGGTGTCCGCCATCAGACGGGATACTTCCGGATCCTGAATGCGGTCAAACTCATCGATGACGAAAAGGACACGCGTTCCCAAACGCTGCAGGCCGTATCGCATGTCCTCGGGACTTGGCTCCGCCGCCAACAGGTTATCCAAGGTGGTATGGTCGGTTCGGGAGCTGGCCCCCAGGCCGACCATCGGAATCTGGATGGCGACCTGCAACTCACGCAAAGCCTTCTGCCACAAGCTGGCGTACGTGTCCGTGGAGTCGCAATTCACCCTGGAGACGCCCAGACCACTCAACCCAGACAGCCCCAGGAACTCTGGCAGGACATTTGCCAGGGAGGTCTTACCCACGCCTCGCTCGCCGAACAGGACCGCGTGCATCCCACGCTGGTTGACGGCGTCCGAGGCCTCTAGGAGTTGTTGCTGCCGCCCTGCAAAGAGGGTTGCTTCGTTGACGGGTGCCGCGGGACTGAAGGCAGCCCCGAGCCGCAAGCTCAACACGCGGTCGTCCTTTTCTTCGTCAGGTCGCTGACTCATCGCCCACCTCAGCTGCTAATTATCCTGCATTATCTACTAAAACCCAGGCGCTACTCATAATACCATGCCTATAGCTGCTATGCTGCTGCTAAACGCTGGCCGTACCCTGCTAGTTTCGGTCTCCCAACTGCTAAACTACTGCCAAACGCTGCCTGTCATCTACTAACCTCGCCCCGGACGCAGACCGCCGACAGCTCAACCGGGCTACAATATCCCGGTTATGGAGCGGCTCCGGCACATACCGGCTGCGGCCAGGGCCGCGCGCTCGCGGGACCTTGTCCTCGCGCTGGTCCTCGCGCTCACCCTCGCGGTAGCGCTGGCCCTCCGCCTCTACGGCGTCGAGTGGGACAGCGGCTACCCCTTCACCCCGCACCCGGACGAGCGCGCCATCCTGATGAGGGTCGGCGAGCTGTCGCTGCCCAGCCCCGGCGAGGTGGGGGACCTGCTCGACGCCGAGCGCAGTCCCCTGAACCCGCGCTGGTTCCCCTACGGCAGCTTCCCGCTCTACCTGCTCAAGGCCTTCCAGGGCCTGCTCTCCGCGGTGCCGGGCGTCGAGATCCACGACCTGAGGGTCCTGGGCAGGGCGCTCTCCGCCCTCGCCGACACGGCCACGGTTGCCCTCGTCTACGCCCTGGGTGCGAGACTCTATGGACGTCGCGAGGGCCTGTTGGCCGCGATCCTGGTGACCCTGGCCGTCCTCCACGTCCAGCTCAGCCACTTCTTCGCCGTCGACACCATCATGGCCGCCTGCGCGGTGGCCGCCGTCTACCTCCTCGCCCGCGTCGCGAAGGAGGGCAGGACACGCGACTCCCTCGCGGCGGGGGCCGTAATCGGCCTCGGCATCGCAACGAAGGTGACGTTGGCGCCCATCTACGGCGCATTCGTCGTGGCCCATGCGATCTATGCCCTCGGACTGCTGGACGACGGAGAGGCCGAGGGCCGAAGCCTTGCTGAGCGAGTTGCGGCGGCGGTAAACGGCCTGGTGCTGGGCGGCGCGGCGTCCGTGGTCGTGTTCGCAGCTGTGCAGCCCTACGCCTTCATCGACTTCGCACGCTTCATGGGCGACGTGGTCGAGCAGTCGGAGATGGTCAGGCGCATCAGGGACTACCCCTATACCCGCCAGTACGTCGACACGACACCCTACTGGTACCACGTGCGCCAGCTGGCCACGTGGGGCCTCGGCCTGCCCCTCGGGGTCGTCGCATGGGCCGGCCTGGTGTACGCAGCCATCCGCGGCATGCGCCCGGTCCACGGGCTCATATACCTGGCCGCGGGCATCGCCGTCCCGGGCGCGCTCCTCGTCCTGTCCCACAGCCTCCTCGCGATACTCGCTGCGTCGGGCATCGCGCTGGGAGCACTCCTCCTCACGCTGCCGTTCCGCTCCGTGGAGACTAGGGACTCGGTGCTCCTCCTCTCGTGGGTCGTCCCGTACCTGCTCATTACCGGCTCGTTCGAGGTGAAGTTCCTGCGCTACATGATTCCCGCCACGCCGTTCCTCGTCCTGTTCGGGTCGCGGATGCTCCTCGACCTGTGGGACCTGGTGAGCGCCAGGCTGCCCCGGGCGCGCCCCATCCTGGTCGCAGGCCTCTTCCTGCTGCTGGTCTCGACGGGCTTCTACACGGTCGCGTACACAGCCATCTATGAGCGCGAGCACCCCGCCATCAGGACCGCCCGCTGGATCAACGAAAACGCGCCCAGGGGCTCGGTGATTCTCAAGGAGCACTGGGAGGAGGGGATACCAGGACTCCACGGCTACCAGATCCGCGAGCTGCCCCTCTACAACGACGACACCGAGACAAAGCTCAGCCGGATTGCCAACGAGCTGGCGACCGCCGACTACGTGGTCTTCTACAGCAACAGGCTCTATGGCACCATACCCAGGCTGCCCGAGCGCTACCCGTTCAGCAGCGAGTACTACCGGCTCCTGTTCTCGGGCGACCTCGGCTACGAGCTGGTCGACGTCCAGACGTCCTACGCCGGGCTTGCCGGGATAACGTTCGTCGACGACACCCTCTCGCGCCCCGGGATCCCCAGGCCCGGCCAGCTTGTATCCGGCAGGACGGACGGCCTCGTGCTGAACATGGGCTTTGCGGACGAGAGCTTCACCGTCTACGACCACCCCATGACGCTCGTATTCGAGAACCGGGGCCGCCGAACGGCCGGGGAGATCGAGCAGGCCCTGGGCGTTGGGATGTCGGTCGACCTGCGCATGCCGGGGCTCATGCTCTCCGCTGACCAGGCCGAGGCGCAGCGCGCCGGCGGTACCTGGACCGAGATCGTCAGGCCCGCGGGCTGGGCAGCCGGGCTCCCGGTGCTGTCCTGGCTCCTCGTCGTGGAGCTCATGTCGCTGCTGGCGGTCCCCATCGCCTTCGTCGTGCTGCGCCGGTTGCCGGACCGCGGCTACCTCCTCGCGAAGCCCCTCGGCCTGCTGCTCGTGTGCCTTCTCGTCTGGCTGCTGGCCAGCTACGAGCTGCTGGCATTCTCGATGGTGTCGGTGGGCGTGGGCATGGCCGCGATCGCGGCCGTATCGCTGGTTCTCCTGGCGGCCAACTGGCGTGACGCCGGCGCATTCGTCGCGCGCAGGTGGAGGACCCTCCTGGCGGGCGAGATCGTCTTCCTCGCCGCCTTCCTGGCCTTCGTCCTGGTCCGCATGGCCAACCCCGACCTGTGGCACTCGCACCTGGGCGGCGAGAAGCCGATGGACATGGCGTACCTCAACGCGGTCCTGAAGTCGAGCTACATGCCGCCCTACGACCCGTGGTTCGGCGGCGGCTACATCAACTACTACTACTGGGGCCAGTTCATGGTGGCGACCCTCGTAAGGGCCACGGGGATCGACCCGGCTGTAGCCTTCAACCTCGCCGTGCCCCTCTTCTTCGCCCTGACCGCCGGCGCGGCCTACTCCATCGTCTACAACCTGGCCAGCGGCACCCGCCCCAAACGGCTCGCCAGTGTCGCGAGCGCCGGGGGACCTGGGACGGGGTCGGCCTCGACGATGGCAGGGGACGCCGCCGCCCCCTCCCGGCTCGCGCGCCTCGCCCTCTCTCCCGCCGCCGCTGGGCTGGCCGGAGCCGCCTTCGTGGTGGTGCTCGGCAACCTGGACGGCGCAGTACAGCTAGTTGGCGGCGCCTGGGACTCCCTGGTCCGCGGTGTTCCCGCCGCCCCGTTCGACTTCTGGCGCAGCACGAGGGTGATGCCGCCGGACCCGCCCGGCCACGAGATAACCGAGTTCCCCTTCTTCACTTTCCTGTTCGGCGACTTGCACGCCCACCTGATGGCCCTGCCGTTCACGCTCCTCGCCATCGGTCTCTCCCTAGCGGTGGTCATGTCCGGACGAAGTGATGCACCGTCATTCCGGCGAAAGCCGGAGTCCAGAGGGGAGGAGGGGTCGGATAGTGGCGGAGGAGATGGCAGTTCGTCGTTGCCGCTGAGGAGAGGGTCCAGGTGGTGGCCGGGTGTGTCTGGCCTCTGGGGCCCCGCCGAGCTCGCCCGGCTCGCGCTCCTCGGCCTTGCCGTTGGCTCCCTTCGCGCCATCAACACCTGGGACGTCCCCGTGTACATGCTCCTGGCCGCGGCCGCCGTTCTCCTGGCGGCGTACTTCAGGAACGGAGGCCTCAGCCTGCGGGTCCTCGCGGAGTCCGCTGCAAAGACCGCCATCATGGTCGCAGTCGGCTTCCTCGCCTTCATGCCATATCACGCCAGCACCGAGACCTTCTTCACCAGCGTCGAGGCCACCACCAACCAGACCGTGCTCTGGCAATTCCTCCTCATACACGGCCTCTTCGTCTTCGTCGTCGGGTCGCACCTGCTGCTCGACACCCGCACCCACTGGGTTCCCTCGCTGCGGAGGCTCTGGAGCAAAGCGGGGGAGAGCCGCGCGAAGATGGCGCCCCTGGGGATCGCCCTGCTTCTTGCGGCCTACCTGGCACTCAGCTTCCTCACCGGCGTGACCGGCAGCACCATCCCCTTCGCCCTGCTGCTGCTCGTTCTCGCCGCCGCCAGCGGACTGAAGCACATGTCGTCGGGCGTGCCGGACTCACGCCAGGTGGCCTTCGCGACTCTTCTAGTCTGTGCGGCCCTGTGTGTCGTCATCGGGCTCGACATATTCCGGGTCGAGGGCGACATCGACCGCATGAACAGCGTCTTCAAGCTCTACCTGCAGGTGTGGGTGCTCCTGGCAATCGCCGCCGCCTACCTGGGCTGGCGCATCCTCCGCTCGGGCGTCGTGGCGAAGGCAATGCCCGGGCCCTGGGGCGCGGCGTGGGGATGGGCGCTGGCCCTGCTGGTCATGGGTGCTGCCATATACCCCGTTCTGGGCACCCAGGCCCGGCTCAAGACCAGATTCGACGTGCTCCCGCTCACACTGGACGGCATGGCCTACATGCGCACGGCCGTCTACAACGACCGGAACGGCCAGATCGACCTGTCCGCGGACTACGACGCCATACGCTGGCTCCAGGACAACGTGCAGGGCTCACCGGTCATCCTCGAGGGCCTGACGCCTAACTATCGCTGGGGGGGCCGGATCTCCGTCTACACCGGCCTTCCGACGATCGTCGGCTGGAGGTGGCACCAGGAGCAGCAGCGATGGGGCTACAGGTGGGCTATCGCCGAGCGCGCCCGCGACGTCGACCACGTCTACTCCACAACCGACGCGGACGAGGCCCTCGAACTATTGCGTAAGTACGGCGTCGAGTACATATACGTCGGCCAGCTCGAACGCCTCTACTATCCCGAAACCGGCCTCGCCAAGTTCGACGAGGCCATGTCGCCCGCCCTCGAACAGGTCTACGGCACAGACCAGGTCCGCATCTATGAGGTGCGCCCCGCGGACGAAGCTCGTTCGCCCTGAGCAAGCCGACGGGCAGTGCCCAGGGCTTACAGCCCCAGGGCGAACGCAGGGCATCTCTGTCCTCACCGTTCTCCGCGTCCTCTGCGGTAGTGTCTTGGCGGTTGAAACCGCCGCTCACGAGCCCTAGAATTGGGATGAACCTGGCATGGAGGGCGCGAGCATGCAACGTTGCAGGTGTACGCCGGCTGAGGCAGCCGGGATAACCGAGGACCCCTGGCACACTCAGCCGCATCCACAGCCCGCCGCACTGGTGACCATCGATTCTGAGCCCTTCGTGGGCGAGACGCCGATCGATGCCATCCAGAGCTGGCTTACCCCCAACGCCCTCTACTACGCACGTAACCACTACGACACCCCATCCATCGACGTCTCAAGCTGGGCGCTGACCGTCGATGGCCTCACCACCACGCCGCTCGAGCTCACCTACTCGGACATACTCGATATGCCGCGTCGCACGGTCCCTGTCACCATGGAGTGCGCCGGCAACAACCGTGTCGATCTCGACCCGCCTGTCAGCGGCAACAGGTTCCAGGGCGGCGCGGTCAGCACCGCCATCTGGGCCGGGGTAGCCCTGCCCGACGTGCTCGACCGCGCCGGGGTGAACGGCTCAGCCGTCGACGTGGTGTTCGAGGGCGCAGACACGGGTTCGCCCGTGCCCGGCGCACCACCCAGCCCCTACGGACGCAGCCTGCCGGTAGACCTGGCCCGCCACCCCGACATGCTGCTGGCCTACGAGATGAACGGCGAGCCCCTGCCCGAGGACCACGGCTACCCGCTGAGGCTCGTCGTGCCCGGCTGGTACGGCATGGCGTCGGTCAAATGGCTCACCCGGATCTCCCTAATCGACCGGCCGTACGAGGGTTTCTTCCAGAGAGATCGCTACGTCCTGGATACCGGCAACGGCCGGACCGAGCCCCTTGCGCACATGCTCGTGAAGTCGCTCTTCAGCAAGCCCCGCCACGGCCAGGTATTCGACCAGGCCCAGCTGCAGATCGCGGGGCTGGCATGGTCCGGCTTCGGGGAGATCGTCTCTGTCGAGATGAGCGAGGACTTCGGAGAGCGCTGGCAGCCCGCGGACCTCGGAGGCCTGGCCCACAAGTACACCTGGCGCCAGTGGAACGCCCGGTGGACGCCCGACGCCAAGGGCCACCACACGCTCATGGTCAGGGCGCGCGACGCCTTGGGCAACGTCCAGCCGATGGAGAACCGCTGGAACCGTCTTGGCTACGCCGTCAACGCCGTTCAGTCGGTCTGCGTCAACGTCATGTAGCCTGGACGTCGTCCCTGCGAAGGCAGGGACCCAGAGGGGCGGCGGGAGGTGGAACCAGCACTTCAACCACACAAGGTTGGAAACCCGAACGATCCAACCGGTGTTGTGAAGGCCGCCGCCCAACGAAGGCCCAGGCCTTGTTTGGACGAGGTGTCAGGTGCTCCTACTCGTTCCCCCACGGGAACGACTCGACCCGCAGGCCCCGGTCCGACGCCGGCAAAGAGACCCTCGCGCCGCCCGCCCGGTGCGACAGGTGCACCGCAAAGCCGATCTCCGTAGCCCGGCGCGCCTCGTCCACGTCGCACGCCGTCGTGCCGCCGTTGACCACGGCGTCCACCAGGTCGCCCACGGCGTCCGGGCCGGCGGGCCATTCCACCTCGTCGGACGGCATCGCCAACTCGGTCTGACCGTCTTCGCCGTCGCGCCAGTACTGCACTGAGGTGAAGTCGCCCCGCGCCAGCAGGCCGCCCTCGGTGCCAGCGACGTGGAACGACAGCCCTGAGCCCTCGGGAAGTGTCTGGACCGTTGCGCCGTTGGAGAGCCGGGTCATCGACCGGCCCGGTGGGTCCATCGGCCGCCTGGAGTCGGGCGGGTCGCCCGACACGTCGACGACCTCGCCGCTCGTCCACACCGGCTCCGCGTCCCCTGCCAGCGCCAGCGCCATGTCGTACCAGTGGCACCCGTGATTGATCAGGTTCGACGCGCCGTAGCCCACCACGCTGGTGACGTCGCCTATCGCGCCGCCGGCGAGCAGCTTTCGCGTGGCGTGCTGCTTGGCCGTCCACCGCCGGTCCAGCAGGTACGCCAGCGGCACCCCCTTCGACCTGCAGGCGGCGAGGATGCGGTCGGCGTCCTCCAGGCTGGGCGCGAGGGGCTTCTCGCACGCGATGCCCCGGACACCCGCGGCCACGGCCGCCTCGACCTGGTCCGCGTGCATGGTCTGCCGCGTCGTCACGCACACGATGTCCGGCTCGGTCTCCGCCAGCATCGTGTCGTAGTCGTCGTACCCGGGGATCTCGCCCCACGTCTCTCGCCACACCGAGCGGAACTCGTCCCTCGTCTCCCGCCCCCTGTCGAAGACGGCCACCACCGTCGTCTCCGGCACGCGGGCAAACCCGTTCGCCCAGTTATGTCCGCGGTCCAGGGTGTCCAGCATCCGGTGGCACCCGGCAATCGCAACCCGCAACTTGTCTGTCATCTCACACCTCTACATGTACTCGTCATTCCGGCGGAAGCCGGAGGTGGGCGGGGCTCCCCCTCCTCTCCCTTGACGGGAGAGGATTGAGGTGAGGGTGATCCCTCTCGCTCAAGGGCGTTGTACCCTGAGCGGCCCTAAGATAACATCGGGCCCCGAACCGGGCAACAAAGCCCCGAGCTGAGTAGCACCCATAGGAGACACCCATGCTGAAGACGGCGTTCGTAGGCGCAGGCGGAAGAGCACAGTCGGCCCACTATCCAAGCGTCAGCCGCCTGGATGACGCCAACATCGAGGCGGTCTCGGAGCTCGACGAGTCCCGGATGGGCGAGGTGGTCGACCGCTACGCCATCCCCCAGGCCTTCGGCGACTACCGCGAGATGATCGAAGCCGTGGCCCCCGACCTCGTCTACGTGATCATGGGCGAGGAGTACATGGCGCCCATCGCCATCGACTGCATGAATGCCGGCAGGAACGTCTTCATCGAGAAGCCTGCCGGAGCCAGCCCGGAGGAGTCACACGCCCTCCTCGAAGCCGCCGAGTCCAATGGTGTCGTGTGCGCCGTCGGGTTCCAGCGCCGATTCGCCGACGTGACTAGGGAGGCCATGCGCCTAGTCGGGGACGCGGGAGGCGCGACCCTGGCCGTGGGCGAGTTCCACAAGGACATGCTCGGCGCTCCCAAGCCGCCGAGGACCACCATCTGGAACGACGTCTGCCACGCCGTCGACCTGATCAGGTACATGGCCGGAAGCGAGGTCACGGATGCCACGGCCTTCCAGGACGCCCGCGCGTCCGACTGGCGAAACGACTTCACGGCCCTCATGCGCTTCGAGAACGGTGCGGCAGGCGTACTGCTGGCCAACAGGTCGTCGGGCGGGCGCACCCTCAGGTCGGAGCTACACGGCATCGGAGTCGGGTGCTACATGCGTATCCCCGAGCGCATCGAAGTCCTCCAGAGCGGCCACGACCCGAAGGATGTTCACGGCGCGGCGCTCGAGGGCGCGGACCCTGGGGATTCACACGCGTACGACGGCACCCTGGAGATGCACAAGCACGTCGCCGAGTCCGTTGCGGCCGGGCGCATCCCCATCAACGACATCCGCGACGCCGTCCACAGTTCCGACCTGGTAGCCCGCCTCGAGGGCGGCAGCACCGACTGACTCTACCGAGTGCCGGCACCGGCGCGCCCATGGACGTCCAGCAGGTCGCGGCTGAGGATGCTGGGGCACCAGTTGCGCTCTATGTAGTCGACGACGAGATCCGTACCGCGGTCGTGGCTCACGTACGGCGCGCGGCTGGGGTTGTACATGGCGTCGGTCAGGTCCCGCACCAGCACGCACCGGATGCCCCACCGCGTCATCTGCTTGATGGCGAACGAGCGGTTAAGCACGCACATGTTCGTGTGGACGCCCATCACGACCAGGTTCTCGATGCCCGCAGCCCGCATGAAGCTGTAGACCTCCTCGCCGCTGTCGGAGATCACGTCGTCCTCCGCGATCTCTATGGCCGGGTGCTGGCGAGTCCACGGACGGCGCTGCTCGCATCCCCCGTCGTCGCAACCCCCGTCCGAGTCGTCGATGGGCAGCGGCGGCGCGATGGGCAGGTCGATGGGATCGGGCGGCTCGACCATCGGGGCGTCGGCGATGCGCCTGCGCTGGGGCGCGTATGCGTAGAAGTCCATCGTGTCCGACGGGCTGTGAATGACCTGGACGCCCTTCGCCCTGGCTGCTGCTATGACCCCGTTTGCGTGCTCCGCGATCGCGGCCGTGCGCTTCGCGGCGGCCCTGCACCAGTGGTCGTCCCACAGGTCGCACAGGAGCAGTGCCGTCTCCGCCACGGGGAACAGCTTGGGCACGGTCACGCGGTCCCAGAAACCGGTGCTCTTGAGCGTCACGACCTGGGTGCGCAGGTTGAGAAGCAGGTGCGGGTTGTCGTTGTCGATGCCCATGTTCAGAGTACCCCCGCCGCCCAGAGTACGCCGTTGGTCAGCAGGCGCAGGAAGCGGCGGTCCCTGAAGTCATCCTGGTGTCCCAGGGACGTGTAGAAGACGCGCCCGCCCCCGTTCATCCGGGTCCACGCCACCGGCTCGGTCGCCTCGTCCGTCGTCCCCGTCAGCAGCAGGGCCGCGTCGTCGGCGATGGGCGTGTTCCTGTACAGGCTGCCGTGGGACACGAGCCCCGCTGTTCCTTCGAGAATCGGGTGGCCAGCCGCGCCCGGCGCCTCGTCCACCCGCACCAGCGGCCCCGCGCCGTAGTGCATGTCGTAGCTCCCGCCCAGCACCTCCGCGTCGAAGCCCAGCCAGTTCTGGAAGCCGTGGCTGGCGGTCCGCACCCCGGCTATCGGCCGTCCTGCGTTGCAGTAGGCCCTGAACCGCTCCAGCTCAGGGCCGGCCGTGTTGAGGCGGCGCGTGAAGACCAGCAGCACGTCCGCGTCGTCTATGGGTGCCAGCGACCTGTCGTCGTCCTCCGATTCGAACTCTACCGTCGAGCACTCGACGCCGGCGGTGACTCGAATGTGTTCCGTGAAGATCGCCAGCGACCCCTTCGAGTCGTACTCGAATGACCCCGACAGCATGCAAAGCCTGATTGTCACGATAGAGTCCCTAGTGCTCTTGGAGGCCGAATCTGGCTAGCGCAGCTACTCCCATTTCGCAATTCCACATTCACGATTCCCTATTCTCCGCTATGATGTGGCCTGCGATGGGTACCGTCAAGACCGATCTGACTCCGCCGTACCCTGTCTCCCTACGCAGCACCGTGAGAAGCCACGGCTGGGTGATGCTCGCCCCCTGGGGATGGGACGATTCCGCGGGCGAGTTGTGGAGGAGCGACAGGCTCTCGTCGGGAAGGGTAGCCCGCATCCAGGTCACGCAGCCTGCCCCCGACCGGATCGACGTGGCCGTCGATGGGGATGGCCTCTCAGGCAGCGACGCGGACGAGGCGACCGGCCTGGCGAAACGCTGGCTCTCGCTGGACTGGGACCCCGCCGGAGCCATAGCCGCAGCACGCACGGTCGATCCGGCGGCAGCCGGGACTATCGAGGCCGGCGGCGGCAGGCTCCTGCGCTCCAGCACCTTCTACGAGGACTTCGTGAAGACGGTCTGCACCATCCAGATCGCATGGTCGGGGAGCCGCCGTATGGTCGCCGCTCTTGTCGGAGCCAGTGACGGCCTGTTCCCCACGCCCGCCTCTATACTCGAACTGGGCGAGGGCGGACTGCGGGAGCGCGGGCTTGGCTTCAGGGCTCGGTCGCTCGCCGAGGGCACGGGTACGATGCTCGACCAAGGCCTGATCGACGAGGCCGGTCATCCCATAGCCGCCCCCGTCGGGTACGACGACCTGATCGCCCTGTGGGGTATCGGCCCCTATGCGGCGTCGCACATGGCCGTGTTGCAGCACGACTTCCGCCGGATTCCCGTCGACTCGGAGGTCACCTCGTACTGCCGCGAGCGGTACGGCATCGGCCCTAACGAGATCGAGGCCCATTTCGAGCCCTGGGGCGATTTTCGCTTCCTGGGCTACCGCCTGACCAAGAACGCACTCCTGGGCCGCGACAAGTAGGGACCCGCCCGGCGCGAGGACCGACCTACGGTGTCCTGAACGGGTTCTCGACGGTCAGGGACTCGACGCGCTGGCCGTGCTGGAGGTCCTCGCTGTAGAGGCGGGTGCAGCCTGACTCGATCGCCCCGGCGACGATGATGGAGTCGTAGAAGCTGAAGCCGTACCTGCCGCGCACGTGCAGGCCGAGTCGATACAGGCCTGCGCTCGGATGCACGGTCCAGAGCGGCGCCAGGACGTCGGTGAGAAGGGTGCGCGAGTCGTCCTCCGCGAAACCCAGCTTCCTGGTGGCGACGTTGAGTGTCTCCTGCACGACCTGGTAGCTAATGCAGCCTGTCCCCCTGGCGAGGCTGCGCTGGACCAGCTCCTCGGCGCGCTGCCGCTTGAAGTGGTCGGAGGCGTCGAACATGTACACGAAGATGTTCGTGTCCAGGAAGTCCTCAGCGCTCATTCATCTCGTCCCTGGTGAACTTGCGCCCGCCCGCGTCGTACCTGGCCTGCAGCTCCCGTACGGCGCTCATGGCGCGCCCCGCCTGCTCGTGGCGGACGTACCCCTCTAGCCACCGCCGGAACTCCGCGTTCAGGGTGGTGTTCTCGGACGCCGCCCGCTGGCGAGCCGCGTCTATCAGTGCCGCGTCCGCACTAAGGGTAACGTTCCGCATTTCCCACCTCCCAGGACCTGCCCTTCTTGGGGTAGTGTACACATTATAGTGTACAGTGACACTACCCAGTGCGCAAGCCTGTCTGGCAGTGGGGAGCGGCTAGGCGTTCCTGTAGGAGGGCAGGGGCTTGACGCTGTAGGTGTCCGCTCCGCTGGCCAGCCCTGCGACGGCAGCCCGAGCCGTGTCCAGCCACGTGAAGCAGGGGATGCGCCTCTCCGTGGCGGCGCGACGTATGTGGAAGCCGTCCTGAAGCACCTCGCGGTCACCGGTGACGGTGTTAACCACGGCGTCGACGGTGCCGTCCACGATGATGTCGACGACGTTTGGGTGGCTCTCGGACAGGCGTTTGGGTACGGTCGTCACCGGCAGCCCCATCTCCCGGATCATCCCAGCCGTGCCCTCCGTCGCGTAGAGGCCGTACCCGAGCTTGTGCAGCTCACTGACCATCTCCACGGCGTCGGGCTTGTGCCGGTCCGCTATGCTCAGCAGGATCGCACCCTTCGGCGGCAGCATCAGCCCGGCGGCCATCAGCGCCTTTGCCAGCGCCGGGCCGAACTCGCTGTCGATGCCCATGACCTCGCCGGTCGACTTCATCTCCGGGCCCAGGTACGTGTCGACGCCGGCCAGCTTGGACATGGAGAAGACAGGCGCCTTCACCCCGACCAGCTTCTGGCGCGGCCACAGCCCGCCCTCGTAGCCCTGCTCCCGCAGCGTGCGGCCCAGCATCGCGTTGATCGCCAGCCGCACCATGGGCACGCCGGTCACCTTGGATATGAACGGGATCGTCCTGCTCGACCGTGGGTTGACCTCCAGGACGAAGACCTCCGTGGGCTGCTCCGACCCGTTGCTGCTGCCGGGGCTCCGGTAGGCCCCGCCGCCCACGACCACGTACTGGATGTTCATGAGGCCCCGGACACCCAGCTCGAGGCCGATGCGCGTGGTGTAGTCGACGATCGTGTCGACCTCCTCTTCGCTCAGCGTCAGGCCCGGGTAGATCGCCATCGAGTCGCCGCTGTGCACCCCCGCCCGCTCGACGTGCTCCATGATCCCGGGGATCAGGACCGACTCGCCGTCGCACACGGCGTCCACCTCTACCTCGCGCCCCTCGAAGTACTTGTCGATGAGCACACGCCGGCCCTCGCCGGCCGCCAGCGCCTCGCCCATGAAGCGCTCCAGCTCGTTTGGGTTCTGGACGATCTCCATCGCCCTTCCCCCCAGGACGTAGCTAGGCCTAACGAGGATCGGGTACCCGATGGTGTCGGCGACGTTCGCGGCCTGCTCCAGGTCCGCCACGGCTGCCCCGGGCGGGTTCGGGATGCCGACGCGGGTCAGGAATTCCTCGAACAGGTGCCGGTCCGAGGCCGTGTCTATGGAGCGGGCGGTGGAGCCGAGAATCGGCAGCCCGGAGGACGCAAACGCCTGGGACAGGTTGATCGCGGTCTGGCCCCCGAACTGCACGACCGACGGCGGCGCGCCGTCCTCGCCCGCTGCGGTGACGATGGACTCGTTCTCGATGATGTCGCGCAGGCTCTCGGAGTCGAGGGGCTCGAAGTAGAGTCGGTCGCTGGTGTCGAAGTCGGTCGACACGGTCTCCGGGTTAGAGTTCACCAGGATGCTCTTCAGCCCGGCCTGCTGCAGCGCCCACGCGGCGTGGACCGAGCAGTAGTCGAACTCGATCCCCTGGCCGATGCGTATCGGTCCGCTGCCGACTACGACGGCCTTCCTGCCGGGAAGCGCCTGGGCCTCGTTCTCCTGCTCATACGTGCTGTAGAAGTACGGCGTCTCCGCCTCGAACTCCGCGGCGCACGTGTCCACCATCTTGTACACGGGCCGGAGGCCCTGCTCCTGACGGAGCTTCCTCACGGCTTCCCCCGTACGGTCCGTCAGCACGCCGATCCTCTCGTCGGCGAAGCCCATCCGCTTCGCTTCCCTGAGCAGTCCGGGAGTGAGGGTCTCCGAGAGAAGCCGCGCCTCGGTATCCGTGATCTTCTCGAATGCCCGCGTGAACCAGGGGTCCACCCCGGTCGTGCGGGACAGCTCCTCGGGGCTGGACCCGCGCCGGAGCCCGGACAATAGGGCCCAGAGACGCTCGTCGTTCGGGTGGAGGGGCAGCCGGGACAGGGGGCCGCGCCCATCGCCGCGCCAGTCGGGGTCCTCCCACAGCACCGAGCGCCCGGTGATCTCCAGCGAACGGACTGCCTTCTGGAACGCTGCCTCGAAGGTCCGGTCGACGGCCATCACCTCGCCTGTTGCCTTCATCTGCGTCCCGACGCTCCGGTCGCCGGCGGGGAACTTGTCGAAGGGCCAGCGGGGTATCTTCACCACGCAGTAGTCGAGCGCCGGTTCGAACGCAGCGACGGTGCGTTGGGTCACGGCGTTGGGGATCTCTTCGAGGCGCCGCCCAGCGGCTATCTTCGCCGCCACACGGGCGATGGGGTAGCCGGTCGCCTTGCTGGCCAGCGCCGAGCTGCGGCTTACCCTGGGGTTCACTTCGATGACGTAGTACTCGTTCTCGCTCCCGCCTCCTCCTGGCAGGGTCGGCCCGACCACGTCGCCCGGTGCGAGCGCAAACTGGACGTTGCAGCCCCCCTCGATTCCCAGCGCGCGGATGATCTTGAGGCTTGCAGAGCGGAGGGCCTGGTACTCCTTGTCGCTAAGGGTCTGGCTGGGCGCGACGACGATGCTGTCGCCCGTGTGCACGCCCATCGGGTCGATGTTCTCCATGTTGCAGATGGTGATGCAGCTGTCCGATGCGTCGCGCATCACCTCGTACTCGAGCTCCTTCCACCCGACGAGGGAGCGTTCGAGCAGTACCTGGCTGATGGGGCTGGCTGCCAGCCCGCCAGCGGTGATCGCCTCGAACTCCTCCTCCGTGTTCGCAATACCCCCGCCGGTTCCCCCGAGGGTGTAGGCCGGGCGGACGACCAGCGGCAGGCCCAGCTCCCGGACGACGACGCGCGCCTCGTCCATCGTACCCACGGTGGCACTGGGAGGCACGGGCTCGCCGATGTCGATCAGGAGCTGCCGGAAGCGGTCCCTGTCCTCGGCGTCCCTGATAGCCTTCAGTGGCGTGCCGAGGAGACGAACATCGTAGCGCTCGAGTACCCCTGCCTCGTCCAGGTCGACCGCGAGGTTGAGCCCTGTCTGGCCGCCCAGCGTCGGCAGGATGCCGTCCGGCCGCTCGGCCGCTATGACGCGCTCCAGCACCTCGACGGTGAGCGGCTCGATGTAGACGACGTCGGCGATGTCCTCGTCGGTCATGATGGTCGCGGGGTTGGAGTTGACGAGCACCGTGGTCACGCCCTCCTCCCGGAGGGCCCTGCATGCCTGCGTGCCCGCGTAGTCGAACTCCGCCGCCTGCCCGATGACGATTGGCCCAGAGCCTATGACCAGGACCTTTTCCAGCTTCGAGCCGCCACTCATGGCAGCATCTCTGCGGCATGCCCGGCTCGAAGCAGCGAGGGAAGCTCGGCGAGCGAGCGGATCTCGGGAACGTCCACGGGAGCCGGACTGGCCCCGTTGCGACTCAGCAGGACAGCGTGGGCGCCCACGTTGAGCGCCCCCTGAACGTCGCTCTCGAGCCAGTCCCCCACGTGAAGCAGCTCGTGGGGCTCGCAGCCGGCCTCGCGCAGCGCGATCTCAAAAAGGCGCGGGTCGGGCTTCTCCATTCCGCCATGGTCCTGCGAAAAGACCTCGAACGAGACCAGGTCGTCGATTCCCAGGACCTCCGCGCGGCTGTTGCCGTTGGACAGCAGGCCGAGCTTGTAGCCGGGCGCGAGGCTCTCCAGGGCCGGCCGGGCATCGGGGAACAACGCGCGCAGCTCGTCGCGACTCCGGAAGTAGACCTGCGCCATGTGCGAAGCAAGCTCGTCGTCAGGTCGGCCCGCTTCCCGGAGCGCCTCTCGCATCGACTGCTCGCGAACGGCGTCCAGGTCGGTGACGCTGCCAAGGAGCCGGGTGTGAATCTCGTTCCTCAGGGCCACCAGCCGCTCGACGTCGAGCCTGCCCGCAACCTCCGGGTCGATCTTCGCCAGCTCGCCCAGGGCTTGCTGGAGGGCCTGGCGCGACAACCCCTCGAAGTCCCACAGGGTGCCGTCCACGTCGAACGATATGGTCGTGATGCCGGAGAGGGAGGTCATTGCCTGGTCGCTTCCTCGATTTCGATGGTGATCTTGATCCCCTTCAGGTTGCGGCCGTCCGACCCTACTTCTTCTGTGCCTATGGCTTCATAGATCAGGCCGTTGAACAACCGTCGGGGGTTGTCCGGGCCGATATCTCCCTCGCTCCCGTTCCAAAGGGACGCGCCTCTGTTCATAGGGCTAGCGTAGCCGTTCTCGAATTTGTAGGTTCGTGTAATCAAAGAGACGTGGCTCCTTGGGACTTGCTTAGTGATGAAGTGAGCGGTATAGCCTCAGCTCAGATATTCGCTCGAAATCCCCATCCAACGTGTATAGTGGTACGTCGTGTCGAATAGCTGTCGCGGCAATGGCTACGCCCAGATCACTCATCATTCCTCCGGATCGTATGAGACGATTGCTCAGCCGCCCTGCAATCACCCAAGCCTGCTGGTCCATGTCAAGGCACTCGATGGACACGACCCTTTCAGCTAGAAACTCGAGCTCCGCGGGTGAACGCGCGCCCCGTAGATACTCCATGATTACTGGCCCGGTCAACGCCGCTTCGCCCGAAGACATCAAGGCAGCCAGCTCGATGGCTTCTTGAGAATCGGGAAGTCTCTGTGCCTGCATCAGGACCGACGACTCGATCAGGATCATCAGCCAGGGCCGTCCCTCAATGAAGCGAGGTACTTCCGTTTTCGCTCCTCCAGCTCCAGCGCCTGCTCACTGTAGTCATCCACAATGATGGTGCCCCACGAGTCGATCAACTCTTGGACGTGCTTTCGACGTATGTACTCCTTCAGGGCTGCGTTCACCGCCCTGCTCTTGCTCTTCTCTCCGGTCGCACTGACTACTGAATCGAGAAGCTCACTGTCGATGTCAAGTGTCGTCCGCATTGTGGTGGCTGCCCCTTTCCGTGCTTCGAGCGAGCACCAGTCTTGCACATCATTATGCCACATCGCGCCTGGATGCGCTTTTGTGTCGGGTACCTACTCTTCGTGACCAGCTACCATTCCAAGGAACTCGGTGAAGATGTACTCGTTGTCGAGCGGCCCCGGCGACGCCTCCGAGTGGTATTGGATGCTCATGATCGGCAGGGTCCTGTGGCGCAGGCCCTCCACCGTGCCGTCGTTCAGATTGACGTGGCTGACCTCCAGGTCGGCCGGCAGCGAGTCGGGGTCGACGGCATAGCCGTGGTTTTGCGCGGTGATGTGTACCAGGCCGGTGCGGTTGTCGCGCACGGGGTGGTTGCCGCCGCGGTGCCCGAACTTCAGCTTGTAGTTGCGCCCGCCGAAGGCCCGCGCGATCACCTGGTTCCCCAGGCAGATGCCCAGCATGGGTAGCCTGCCGGCGAGACCCCTGGCCGTCTCGACGGCGTAGTCGAGCAGCTCCGGGTCGCCCGGGCCGGGCGACATAACCACGCCGTCGGGCTTGAGGTCGAGCACCTGCTCGGCTGACGTCCCGGCGGGGACGGCTACGATCTCGCAGCCGTGCGATTCCAGGATGCGCATGATGTTGTACTTCAGCCCGCAGTCGTCGATCACGATGCGGCGGCCGGCTCCGGGAGCCTGCCCCGCAGCCTGCCTTGCGGTGAGGGCGCGCTCGGCTGGCTTGGCGCCGGCCCTGAATTCGGGTCTGTAGGCGGCCTCGGTGGTCACCTTCGACACGAAGTCGGTGTCGTCGTATCGAGGGAGTCCACGAAGCCTTTCGAGGGCGTCCTCGGCGGAGCCGCCAACGGCGATGGCCCCCATCATCACGCCGCGGGTGCGGATGCGGCGTGTCACGGCGCGCGTGTCGATGTCGGCGATGCCTGTCACCCCCTGGGCCGCCAGGAACTCGTCGAGGGTCGTGGTGCTCAGGGCGTGGCTGGGCCTCGGGCAGTGCTCCCGGACGACGAACCCCGCCACCTGGACCTGGCGCGATTCGAAGTCGCGCTCGTTGATGCCGTAGTTGCCGATCAGCGGGTACGTCGGCACGACGATCTGCCCGGCGTAAGACGGGTCCGTAAGCATCTCCTGGTAGCCGGTCATCGACGTGTTGAAGACCACCTCGCCAAAGGCGTCGGCCTCCGCCCCAAAGGCAAGGCCCTCATATGCCGAGCCGTCTTCCAGTACGAGATGCGCGGGCCGGGTCACCAGTCCTCCCTGGGCAGCGAGACCCACTGCATCCGAGCCATGTCTTCATCAAGACCGGAGGGGTCCTTCGAGTAGAGCTTGTTCAGTCTGTCAGTGACCTCTATTTCCTTGCGGATTTCTGCGGACTCCGGCGGGGGGATGCTCTCTTCCGACAACCAGGCCGCGTACTTCTGGGCCTGGCGTATGTCTTCGGCTTCCATATAAGGATATGCCTGGGTAATCTCCTCGGTATTCGCGCCGCTGGCCAAGAGATTCAGCACGAGCGAGGCCGTCACTCGCATCCCTCTGATGCAGGCGCGGCCACCCATCACATCCGGGTCGTGGGTTATTCGGTCAAACTTCTCCATCGCCATGCTTCCGTTCCGTGTGAGGATCAGGCGGTATTCTCATCGTGATTTGCCCTCATCCGGGCGTCATACACAGCTCGCGTAAGCTCGTCCAAGGCCCTTCCCTCGGTTTCCCAACGATCCACGTTCAATAAGAATCCAATTTCCACAGGGGGAGCTTCCAGTGCGTCCTGCTTCCGATCCGATGGCCATGTCCGGAAGGGAATCACTTCCATGGCACGCCTGAACTCATCCGTGAGTTTCAACCGATGGACACACCTCTCGACGTGCCACCAATGGAAACCCACGAGCACCTTGTCCTCTTCGGGGCGAATAAAAGCATGTGACTTGTACTTGAGCTTCCCCGAATCTTCCCTCTCTTGAAGCCACAAGCCGACATTCTGCTTGGACACTTTTTCGCTGATCCGAGGCCAGTTCGCCTGGAACATACGTCTTACGTCCAAGAACAGGTTAACCGCACCCTCATTCTTAGCACGCCCAATGACCAATTCCAACTTCTCTTCTCTGCTCAGAGCTGGTTTCGACTGGCGAGGCTCAGGCTCGCTTTCCGCTTCCACGCGAATCTGTCGGGCAAGGAATGTCTTGCCATCGTGCGCGAAGCCGTGGAAGGTCAGGAGTGAGATGTCCATGGCACTGTTGTCAGCAAGGAACCTCACCATTCGCTCCGTTCTGTCGTCGGCGCCCAGTCCCACAAGGAACAGGCGTAAGGGCTTTAGCGAATCCAGTTCATCGAAGCTGTACCAGTCCTCGAAGTCCTGAATCTCGTCGATGCCGTGCGCACCTGATCTCGCGGATATGTAGCCAGCGAGGTCGTCCAATGGCATCCCATCGAGGTGGGAGGCGTAGTCGATGATCTGGGCCACGGCGTCCCTCGAGAGCGTCCCGCGCTTCAGCTCGAATACGACCAGCCTGCCCTCCTCATCCACTCCAAGCAGATCGAGCGGGTTCTTGACGAGTGCCTTCTCCAATTGCAACTCGGTGTCCGTCTGGCCTTTCGACGCCAACGGCTCGACGTTAGAGTCACCGTCTACCGACCATATCTTCACTTCATCCATGGCAGTGTTCTCCTACAAGTCCCTGCCTTCTAGGCACTCCGCCAAGATGCGCAGGGCGAGTGCCTGCGCCTTCGCCACGGCACCATCGGTTGTGGAGCTATAGACCATGGCGCCCGGGATCTCCATGACCTCCGCAATCCAGCGGCCATCCACCTCTTGCTCGGTCTCGATAGTGAATGTCAATGACATGTCTGTCTCCTATACACCCTACGCCCGTAGCTCCTTCTTGGCCTGCTCCCACGGTATCGTTTCCTCGCCGGCGTTGCGGACGCGGTCGATCTCCTGCAGGTCGGCCAGGTCTCTTCCAGCAACTCCAGCAACTCCTGCCAGTGCTCGTAGTCGAGCACCACGGCCTTCCTACGGCCATCCGAGTCCACTACGAATCGCGCCGCATCGATCAGCTCAGTCATTTGCATTGCGTTACCCTCGCTGCGTCCACCTCCATGTCATGATATACGACCTCTCCCCCAGCTATCGTAGCGACGACGCGGCCCCGCAGCTTCGTCCCGGCCAGCGGCGTGTTCTTGCCCTTGGAGGCGAATTGAGCCGGGTCCACGACCCACTCGGCGTCGGGGTCGAATATCGTGACGTCGGCCGGCGAGCCCGGCTTCAGCGTGCCCAGGTCCATGCCCAGGAAGCGGGCGGGCGACGCCGTGAGGCTCCCGACCAGCTGCGGCAGCGTGAGCGCGCCGCTGTGCACCACCGACATGACCGAGCCCAGGGCCGTCTCCAGTACGCTGATGCCGTTGGCCGCCTCGTCGAACGTGCACAGCTTGTCGGTCCGGCCGTGGGGCGCGTGGTCCGTCGCGACGAAGTCGACCGTGCCGTCCCTCAGGCCCGCCACCATAGCCTCCCTGTCGTCTCGTGAGCGCAGCGGCGGCGCCACCTTGGCGTTGGTGTCGTAGGCCGCGTCCGTGAGCGGCTCGAATGCATCTTGCGCGCCGCCGCGGCCCAGGATGGCCTCGTCGGTCAGCGTCAGGTGGTGGGGCGTGGCCTCGCACGTGACGGCGGCGCCCCGCTCCTTGGCCTGCCGCACCAGCTCGACCGTCCCCGCCGTGCTGGCGTGGGCTATGTGCAGCCTCCCGCCCACCGTCTCGAGCAGCGAGATGTCCCGGGCCACCATTGCCTCTTCGGAGGCGTTTGGGATGCCGCGCAGGCCGAGCCGGTTGGCCGTCCAGCCCTCGTTCATCATGCCGCCGGCCGACAGCTCCGGCACCTCGCAGTGGTTGATGATGGGCAGCCCCAGCGACGAGGAGTAGCTGAGCGCCTGGCGCATCATGTTGGAGTCGGCGACGGGGTGGCCGTCGTCGCTGAAGCCTACGGCGCCCGCTTCGGCCAGCTCGACCATCTCGGCCAGCTCAGCGCCCCTGCTGCCCTTCGTCACTGCCCCGATTGGCAGCACGCGGACCACGCCCTCGTCGCGGGCCTTGCTCAGCACGAACTCGACGGTCGCCCGGGTGTCCATGACCGGGTCCGTGTTGGGCATGGCGCAGACCGTCGTGAAGCCCCCGCGGGCGGCGGCCAAGGTGCCCGTGGCGATCGTCTCCTTGTACTCGAAGCCGGGCTCCCGGAGGTGGCAGTGCAGGTCGATGAAGCCGGGGGAAACGACCAGCCCGGCCGCGTCTAATGCCTGAGCATCGTCGCGTTCGATCCGCGTATCGATCCCGGATATCGCCCCGTCCTCGATCAGCAGATCCGCGACCCGGTCGATGCCCTGGGAAGGGTCGACTATGCGGCCGCCGCGTATCAGAATCGGCCGTGTGTCAGCCATGGGCTCTCAGCCTCTCCAGTATCACATTCACGTGTGGGGCCGTCTCAAGGGGTCCCTTGCCATCCCACCACAGGAGCTCGGCAACCTCGCCTCCGGTCCTAGCCTCGCCGTCGGCATCAACGCGAAAGACGTGGTGCCGGGCAACGGTGCTCTCCCACGTAAACAAACTCTCCGTCACCGTCGCTGCCATGCCCGTCTCCTCGCGCAGCTCGCGGACAGCCGCCTCTTCCGGCGATTCACCATCCTCGATGCCGCCGCCCGGCATGTTGAAGTGACCCTGCCCTGCGTCCCGGGCCAGCAGCACGAGGCCGTTCCTGATCACCACCAGGGTGGCGCGGTCGCGCAGTTGTCCGGTCACTGCTCGGCCCTCTCGCGCGGCGGGGTTGCCAGGCCGTACAGCAGCGCCATCCTGACCGCGACGCCGTTCGTCACCTGCTCCTCGATCACCGACTGGACACCGTGGGCGACGTCCGGGTCGATCTCGACGCCCTCGTTCATTGGGCCCGGGTGCATGACAAGGGCGTCCGGCTTCGCGAGCTCCAACCTTCGCCGGTTGATCCCGTAGACTCTAGAGTACTCCCGCAGGCTGGGCAGATGGCCCGCGCTCTGCCTCTCCTGCTGTAGGCGGAGGGCCATTACAACATCCGCGCCCTCAAGGGCTCGCTCGACATTCGTCTCAACCTCGACTGCCGCGAAGGGGTGCTCCTCGATGCCCCGGCAGCCGTTCGCCATGTCCACAGGCAGGAGCGTAGGCGGCGCGCAGAGCACCACGCTGGCGCCCATGGTGGTGAGCCCCCACAGGTTCGATCTCGCGACCCTGCTGTAGAGGATGTCCCCTACGATGGCGACCCTGAGGCCTTCGACCCGGCCGAAGTGCCGCCTGATGGTGTAGATGTCGAGCATGGCCTGCGTCGGGTGGGCGTGGCCCCCGTCGCCCGCGTTTATGACGGACGACCGCAGGTGGCGCGCCAGGAAGTGGGGCGCGCCGGCGTGAGAGTGACGCACGACGATGACGTCCGCGTTCATGGCCTGGAGCGTGAGGGCCGTGTTGTAGAGGGACTCGCCCTTCTCCACGCTGCTGCCCGAGCCGGATACGTTGATTACGTCGGCGCTGAGTATCTTCCCGGCCTGCTCGAACGACACGCGCGTCCGGGTGCTCGGCTCGTGGAACGCGGTGACGATTGTCCTGCCGCGCAGGGCGGGGACCTTGCGGATGTCCCGCTCCAGGATCTCCTGCATCGCCTCCGCGTTGTCGAGCACCTCCTCGATCTCCGACGCGGTGTAGTCGTCGATGTCGAGGATGTGGCGGCGCGCGTTACCGGCAGGGGCAGATACCGTGTCCATTGGCGCCATAGGGTCTGGGCTGATCATCGCTCTTCGCTCCTGGCCAGGAGGACGCCGTCGCGGTCGTCGGTCTCGGACAGCAGGACCCGCACCTCTTCGCCCCTGGCGGTGGGCACGTTCTTGCCCACGTAGTCGGGCCTGATCGGCAGCTCCCTGTGCCCCCTGTCGATAAGCACCGCAAGCTGCACCCTGCTAGGGCGGCCGAAGTCGGTAAGGGCGTTCAGCGCGGCCCGTATGCTTCGCCCTGTGTAGAGCACGTCATCCACGAGGACGACGGGGCGGCCGTCGATGGACACCGGGATGTCCGTCGGCCGCATGCGCGGACGGGACCGGGAGAGATCGTCGCGATATGGAGCAATGTCCAGGGAGCCAACGGGCGGCGCTGTGCCCTCGAACCTGGCGATGAGGGCGGAGAGACGCTGGGCGAGGGGAACGCCCCGGGTGTGCAGTCCGACGAACACGAGGTCCGACGCGCCGCGGTTGCTCTCGAGGACCTCGTGGGCTATCCGCGTGAGCGCGCGGCGTATCTCGTCGGGGCTGAGGATGCCTCTGTCCAAACTAAACCCCTCGCTTGAGGTGGCAAGGGGATGCGGTCGATGGGATGCCCTGAGCCCGCCCTTCAGCGAACCCCGACCCGCGCCCTTGGCAGCCTCTCGGGACTGACTTAAAGGGACAGCGATCATTGTAGCGGCGCACGCTGAAGAGTTCAACGGCGAGCGGCCGGTTGACTGAGAGTGGGACAGGAGGAGCCACGGAATGCTGTGAGAGAACCTGGCACGTGGAGCGTCAGCTTGAAAATGTACCTTTGCGCAAATAGAATGGCGCGCATTCTCATGGGAATACGCAAGTCGACAGTTCGGCTCGAGTCCAGTGGCGGGGTGGTGTACCGCATGGGGGAATTGGGTGCGGAGGTTGTCCTGTGCGGACGGCACTCTCCGCCCATCTGGGCGCTGCCCAAGGGTACCCCCGACGCGGGCGAGACCCGAGAGGAGACGGCCGTCAGGGAGGTGGTGGAGGAGACCGGACTCCAGGTCGAGCGCGAGGTATACATCGGCAGCATCGACTACTGGTTCGTAACGGACAGCGCCCGCTGCCACAAGACGGTCCACTACTACCTGATGCGCCCGACGGGCGGCCATGAGTCCCTTCACGACCACGAGTTCGACGTAGTGAGGTGGTTCCCCGCGGGGCAGGCCCTCGAGGCATTGACCTACGAAAACGAGGTGAGGGTTGTTGAAAAGGGCCTTGCCCTGGCTTCGCGATAAGGCGGACCCAGGAGCCGGCGAGGTAATCATTCGCGGCGAGAAGGTTGTCATCCGCGGCAAGCGCATCGAGGACGCGCCCGACGACTATGCGTGGCGTACCGACGAGGAGCTGGCCAAGCTCGACGCGTCCCAGCCCCTGAGGATGACGTACAGGGACTTTCTCCGGTTCTCCAAGGACGAGCTGCTCTACTCCGGAGGCACGTCCCGTCGCCTGGCCATCGACACGTTCGACGGCGAGCACATCGGCAACTGCATGTACTACGACGTCGACCTGAGGCGCGGCCGGGCCGAGCTGGGGATAATGATCGGCAAGCGTGAGTACTGGGGCAGGGGGTACGGGACTGACGCCGTTGCGACACTCCTGGCGCACATCTTCACCAACATGTCCATAGACCTGGTGTACCTCCACACCCTGGAGTGGAACGAACGGGCACGCCGCGCCTTCGCGAAGTCGGGTCTGCGGGAGACCGTGAAGGTGAGGCGCAGCGGGCTGGACTTCGTGAAGATGGAGATCGGCCGCCAGGAGTGGGAGGCGAAGCAGTCCTACGGCGCGCCGTCGTCAGAGGCGGTGGAGTAGGTCAGCTCCGGGCCTGGTACGCCCTGATGATGTCGATCACCAGGCCGATGTCGTTGCCCACGCCGGAGATTGGCGACCTTGGCTCGGTCCCGTTTACGATGCTGTCGTGGAAGTGGCGCAGCTCCCTGCGGAACGGGTTCTCCCAGTCCATGGCCGGTTCGGTGCTGACGCTGGAGCCCCTGTGGTCGATGTGGTGGATCCGCACCCGTGAGAGGCCGCGCGAGAAGCCCGTCTCGTACGAGACGATGACGCGCTTGCTGCTGCCGTACACCTCCAGGGTCTCGTAGAAGTCCCAGAGCTCCGGCAGGTCGACCCAGGTGGCCACGCACCTGAAGCCGCCGGCGTACTCCAGGGTCGTCGAGATTGCGCTGCCCTCCCGCCATATCTCGGTGCTGGCAACCCTGGCTGGCACGCCGAACAGGTCACGCAGCCCGTACAGGTCGTGGATCATGCTGCCCGACAGGGTGCCGAAGGCCCTGACGACGTGCGGAGGGGCATCGCCGATAGCCTGGCGGACGGCGGCCTCGCGCGCGGCCTGGGTCCTTTCGACCTCGTCGCCAGGTACGTCGTCGAAGCGGCGCGTCCTGAACTGGCGAACGTGCAGGTCGTTGTCGGGGTGCAGGTGATTGACCTGCACGAAGCGAATGTCGTCCATCTCGGCGATCTCGGCCTTGGCCCGTTCGTACGCCGGCTCGTAGAGCTTCATGTAGCCGGCCTGCCCCACCTTGCCCGAGGACGCGGCTGCGGATGTAATCGCCTCGACCTCCTCCATGGAGAAGCAGACCGGCTTCTCGATGAAGACGTGCTTGCCGGCGTCGAACGCCGCCACCGCGACCTCCGTCTTGGGGTCCGTGTGGCACAGGAGCACGGCGTCCACGTCGGCGTCGAGCAGGTAGCGGTAGTCGGTGAACCGGCTCGGCACGTTGTAGAGCTGAGCGGCGTACTCGGAGGCGGACGGTGAGACGTCGCAGACGGCGGCAACCTCGAACTCCTCGGCCAGCTCCGTCAGGAAGGGCAGGTGCTGGACCTGCGCTATCGCCCCGCAGCCAACGACGCCTATGCGAACCCTGTCCATGGTTGTCTCCTTCTCGCCGCCCGGCCTACGTCCTGCCCGCGCGGGGCGCGACGTCGTTCCAGAGGTCGGCCAGCTCCGCCGACCGCCTGTAGACCTCGAACAGCGCGTCCCAGATCGCGTCCCTGGAGCGTGAGGAAGCGTCGAGGTCGCCCCTCGACGCGGCGTCCGCCAGACCGCCGGCCTCGCCCTCCTGCGTGGAAGCTGCATGGGCGGCGGCTTCCCGTACCGCTTGTGTCGCGGCGGTCAGGTTGTCGAGAAGCGTGGAGAGCGGCGTGTCCGTGTCGGTCTGCCTGTCGTAGGCGCTGGACGGGGCGAAGCGGTGCGGCATCCGCTCCCCATCCTCCGTCCACATCGTGTGCGTGGGCTGGATGTGGGGCGTGACCGACAGGTACATCGTCATGGGCTCGTCGCCGACTACACGCAGCGAGTGGAGCTGGTCGACCAGGGCGACGCACATTTGGCCCGGACCCACCATTCCGGTCTCGCCGTCGATGGTGAACTCGGCCCGGCCCTCCAGCACCAGGAAGACCTCGTGTCCGAGGTCGTGGGAGTGAGGGCTCCCCACCTCGCCGGGTTCCAGCCGCATGAAGCGGGAGCGTATCTGCGGCGTGACCAGCACGTTCATGACGTCTGTCCTGTAGTCGTAGACGGTGAGCGCCACTATTCTTCTCCTGTCCGTGTGGTCTTGGGGTAGCCCGGAAACGGACCGCAGCCCTATGACATCGAGAGGCCCGACACGGCCTGTCCGGGCGGCTCACGGGAGTGTAAGAGCAGCGTAGATGGGTGTCAACGAGCGGATACAGGCGGCTGTTCCCCTGCGGTTGACTGTGGTCTGGCGTGTGCATATCCTGAGGCCCCTATGGAGGTGACCTGAAATGAAGATGTACCTGGCTGGCGAGTGGGTGGACAGGGACGAGAAGATCGACGTCGTGAATCCCTTTAACGGGCAGGTGTTCGACACCGTGCCCAGGGGCACCGTGGAGGACGTCCAGGCCGCCATAGCCAGCGCCGACCGGGGCGCGAAGGCGATGGCGGCGATGTCCGGCTACCAGCGCTACGAGGTCCTCACGCGCGCAGTGGCCCTGATGAAGGAGCGAGTGGACGACCTGGGCCGCACCATCACCATGGAGGAGGGCAAGATCATCGGCGAGGGCCTGGGCGAGGCCGAGCGGGCCATCCAGACCATGACCGGGTCGGCCGAGGAGGCCAAGCGCCTCTCCGGCGAGGTCGTGCCCCTCGACGGCGCCCCCACATGGACCGGCCAGCTCGGCTTCACGCTTCGCGTGCCGTGCGGGGTCGTGGCGGCCATCAGCCCGTTCAACTTCCCACTCAACCTCGTGGCCCACAAGGTCGGGCCCGCCCTGGCCGCGGGGAACGCCGTCATCATCAAGCCCGCGTCCGACACGCCACTGTCGGCCCTCAAGCTGACGGAGATCCTCGTCGAGGCGGGCGTGCCGGCCGAGGCGGTGCAGTGCGTGACCGGCTCCGGCGGCAGCATCGGCGACGCCCTCGTGGCTGACGACCGCGTGCGCAAGGTCACCTTCACCGGCAGCAAGGAGGTCGGCGAGCACATCTGCAGGACGGCCGGGCTCAAGAAGGTGACGATGGAGCTGGGCTCCAACTCGCCGCTCATCGTCATGCCCGACGCCGACATGGAAAAGGTCGTGGCGGGCACAGTTGCGAGCGGCTTCTCGAACGCCGGCCAGGTGTGTATCTCCGCCCAGCGCATCCTCACCAATGAGAGGGTGTACGGCGACTACTTGGACGCACTGACCGAGGGCGTGAAGGGCCTGAGCACGGGCGACCCGCTGGACGGCACGGTGAAGATGGGGCCGATGGTCCGGGCCCAGGACGCCGTGCGCGTGAACGAGTGGGTCACGGAGGCCGTGGCAGGCGGCGCTCGCACCGTCGTGGGCGGGGAGTACGAGGGCGCGATGCACGCGCCGACGGTCGTGGCCGACGTGAGCCCCGAGATGCGCATCTCGTGCGATGAGCTGTTCGGCCCAGCCGTGGCCGTGACGCCCTTCTCGGACATCGACCAGGCCATCGCAATGGCCAACGACACCAACTACGGCCTGAGCGCGGCCATATTCACCCAGAACATCGACTGGGCGATGAAGTTCGCCCGCGAGGTGGACTCGGGCAACCTGATGATCAACTCGGGCCCCCAATGGCGCGCCGACCTGATGCCCTACGGTGGAGTCAAGGACAGCGGCATGGGCAAGGAGGGTCCCCGCTACGCCGTCGAGGAGATGACCGAGCTCAAGATGGTCATCTACCACCCATAGGCGCGATTGTCACCACAGAGTACACGGAGGGCACAGAGACAAGGCAATGTCACGAACAAGAGTGAAGGTGGCTTGGGAGCCCGAGAGCGACATCCTTGAGGTGATATGGGCACCCGGTGGGGGCACCTACGAGCCAGTCGAAGGGGATGAGCGCGTCCTGGAGCGCGTCGATTCCGACGGCAACAGCCTGGGGTTCATGGTCCATGAGTTCTCGGCCAATGGCGGCCCAGATGCTCTGGAGTTCGATCTCAACGGAGGAGCGACTACAGGGACAGACATAAGGTAGGCTACGTAGGCCATGACCATACAGGCAATCCATCCGGGTGAACATCTTGCCGAAGAGCTGCAAGAGCTTGGCATGAGCGCTGCGGCGCTTGCACGGCAAATCGCTGTGCCCACAAACCGCATTACCCAAATCCTGAATGGGAGACGTGCAGTAACCGGAGATACCGCCCTTCGGCTGGCACACTTCTTTGGCACCAGCCCTGAGTTCTGGTTGAACCTGCAGAAGATCTACGAGCTGCGCCTTGCGGAGGAGGAGGTGGGCAGGGACATCAGCTCCCTTCCCACGCTGAAGGGCCGAGAGGCCATTGGCGCGTGAAGTCTTAACAGTCGTCCTGCGGTTCGCTGAGGAGGCCGATATAGCCTTGCAGTTAGACCACACGATCGTGCCTGCGTACGACAAGGTTAAGTCCGCGAACTTCATTGCCCGCTTGTTCGGGCTGGAGTACGAGGGTCCGTGGGGGCACTTTGCCCCGGTCAAGGTCAACGACACGCTGACCCTCGACTTCGACAACTCGGACGACCCGCAGTCCAACCACTACGCCTTCCTGGCGTCCGACGAGGAGTTCGACGCGGTGCTGCAGCGCGTCAAGGACGACGGGGTCCCGTTCGGGAGCGGGCCGGGCTCGCGGACGGACGGCAAGATCAACCACAAGCACCAGGGGCGCGGGTTCTACTTCGAGTGTGCCGACGGCCACGTGTGGGAGGTCATCACCCACACCTATATCACCGACTGAGCCGCAGCCGGCGCCTGTCGACCGCCTCCAGCTTACGCCTTTAGCGCTGCCCCATAGCCTCGCGGGTCGCTGCCGCCCGACGGCTCGCCCCGGTGGTCGCCGAGGACTATGGCCTGCACGCGGGCGGAGCGGCTGGGGTACAGGCCGTACGAGGACGTGTCGCGCAGGACCTGCAGGCCGCCGGCCCGTAGCTCGTCGCACACTGAGCCGGGCACACGGCCCTCCACGTAGACCGTGTCGCCCTGGCAGTCGATGCGCGGCGCGGACACCGCCTCAAGCGCAGTCATGCCGTGGTCGATCACGTTGAGGATGGTCTGGAGCACCGCGCCGATGATGTACGTTCCTCCCGGCGCGCCCAAAACCATGAAGGGCACCCCGTCCCTGTAGACGATGCACGGCGACGCGCCGGTCGTCCGCTTCTTGCCCGGCTCGATGGAGTTCGGGCCGCCGGGCTTAGGGTCGAAGGAGATCATGTAGTTGTTCTGCAGGAAGCCGAGCCCCGGTGTGATGACCCCTGAGCACAGCCCGTTGGTGTGAGTCAGGCTCACGCAGCTCCCGTCCCGGTCGACGACCGAGATGTGTGTTGTGCCCGCGCCGTCAATCGGACGGGCCCGGCCGGCGTCAGGACCCTCGCCCCGCTCTATTCGTCTGCGCCAATCGGCTGCGTACTCCTTCGAAGTGAGCATCTCGACCGGTACGTCGACGAACGCCGGGTCGCCCATGTACTTCCCGCGGTCCTCGAATCCGGCCCCCAGCGCCAGGGCGAGCACGCGGATGTACTCGGCGCTGTTGTGGCCCATCGATGCGAGGTCGTAGCCCTCCAGGATGTTCAAGACCTGGACGAGGGTCACGCCTCCCGAAGGAGGAGGCTGGTCCGAGATGGTGTAGCCGCGGTAGGTGCCGCGCACGGGGGCCAGGTACTCCGGTCGGTAGTTCGCCAGGTCGTCCGCGGTCACGTAGCCGCCGTTTGCCTCCCAGTCGGCGACGAGCCGACCGGCTATCTCGCCGGAGTAGTAGTCGTCGGGTCCGGCCTCCGCAATGCGCTCCAGGCTTGCGGCGTAGTCGGGGTTTTGGAGTAGGTCGCCGTCATCGAGTGGCGCGCCGTTTCTCGTGTAGATCGCAGCCGCGTCTGGTGTGACCGAGAAGCGCGTCATCGCGACAGGCCGCCCCGGGGAATATCGGCTGCGCCACTCCTCGGCTATCTCGCGAGGCACGACGTACCCCTCGCGGGCCAGCCTGGCGGCCGGAGCTATCGCGCGGTCCCAGGTCCAGGTGCCGTAGCGGGTGAGGGCCTCGTGCAGGCCGCGTATGCCGGTGGGGAGGCCGATCGACTGGTAGCCGATCTCGTTCACGTCGCCCTTCAGGATGTAGCCCAGGCCATCCTCGCCCTGCCGGTCTATGAGGCCCTCCCACATGTCCGGGGTCGCCCTGGAGCCCGCGACCGAGCAGAAGTCGAGTATCACGTCCTCGCCCGTGGCGGCGTCGTAGACGTGCATCCAGCCCAGCCCGCCCATGCCGCAGTTCAGCGGATCGACGATGCCCTGGACGAAGGCGGCGGTTATCGCCGCGTCGACGGCGTTGCCGCCGTTCCTTAGAGCCTCGACGGCCTCCTCGGCCGCCCTGGGCTGCGGTGCTACGGCCATTCCCTTCATGTGACGGTTCCTCCTGGACCCTTGTGAGCCCCAAACGTAGAGCGGCCCACCGGGCCTTTAGGTCAGCTTAATGCGTGGATCGACGACAGCCAAGAGGATGTCCCTAGGAGCAGGATGATGAATCCGGCCAGGTAGGAGTCCTGCTCGAGGATGCCCGACAGGAGCAGTGGTCCGACTGTCGGCAAGCTGAGGACCACCGAGACGATAACGCTGCCACTCACCAAGGCTGGCAACAGGTAACCCACTGTGCTGACCAGTGGATTGATGGCTACCCGTACCGGGTACTTCAAGACCAGCCTCGCAGGTGCGACCCCCTTTGCCCTGGCGGTGACCACGTAGGGCTTATTCAGCTCGTCCAGGAGATTGTTGCGCATGATCCTGATCAAACCAGCGGTACCAGACGTTCCAAGCACCACTGCGGGGATCCACAGGTGCTGCAACAGGTCGGCGAACTTGCCGAGGTTGGGGCCTCCGTCAAACCAAGGCGCCTGCTTATAGTCTGCCGAGAGCAGCCCCCCGACGCTGTGGTCGAAGTACGCGAACGCGACGTACATGAGCACCAGTCCCAGGAGGAAGTCGGGTACAGCCAGGCCGGAGAAGCCCAACAGTGTGAAGACGTAGTCGCCTATGGAGTGCTGCCTCACGGCGGAGTAGATGCCAACCGGGATGGCGAAGCTCCACGTGATGACAATGGTGAAGCCGGTCAGCGCGACAGTCATCCAGATGCGGTCCCCAATCAGATTCTTGATGGGCTGCTGGCGTGCCCTCGCGCCAGCAGTTGTTCCGGTGAGGGTCCCGAGGAAGGAGCGGCCAAGATCGCCCTGGGCGAGATTCCACATCCACTTCATGTACCTGTAGAACATCGGCTGGTCGAGGCCCAGGTACTTGCGCATCTGCTCGATCCGCTGCTGGTCGTCGTGCGCGCCGACCTCTCCACCCTGCGCGAGGGCCTCGAAGTAGCGGTCGACCAGGTCGCCTTCGGGCAGCTGGATGACGATCCAGGCTAGGATCGAGATGGCCCATATGGTGAAGGCTCCAAGGAGGATCCGGCGGGCCAGATATGCCAGCATCGCTTCAATCCCACTCCAGTAGCACGGCGGGGGTTACGGGCGCACGGAAGGCGGGGCAGACGGGCTACGTACGCTCCTCCCCTGCGGGGATGCCCTCGTGGTTCTCGGGCTCGGGGGGCGTTCGCCGCGCTATTCTTCGCACACCGGAGGCGGCCAGGCCCTGGAGGCGGTTGACGTCGCGGCTGATGGTGGACCTGAAGGACGAGCTGTACTCGCCCATGTTGCGGAACTTCTTGCGGCGGGCGGCGGCAAAGCCGGACCTCCTCCTGGGCTGAAGCTCTGCCAACTCCTTGAGCAGGGCCCTCCGAAGGTGCCTGGCAGCCTCGTCGGGGTTCACGTGTGCGCCGCCCGGCGGCTCCTGCACGATCAGGTCGACGATCCCCAGCTCCTCGCAGCCGCTCGCAGTGAGGCGGAGCGACTCCGCGGCCTCGTCGGCCCTGGTCTGGTCCTGGTAGAGGAGGCCCGCCGCCTCCTCGGGGGATATGACCGAGTAGATGGCGTTCTCGAGCATCAGCACGCGGTTCGCCAGTCCCAGGGCAAGGGCGCCCTCGCTCCCTCCCTCGCCGGTAATGACAGCGATAGAGGGCACGGATAGGCTCGCCATGCGGGCCATCATGGCCGCTATAGTGTTACCAAGGCCTCGCTCTTCCGCCTCTAGGGACAGGAGCGGCCCAGGCGTGTCGATCAGGCTGATGACTGGCAGATCGAACCTCTCGGCAAGGTCGG
The DNA here is from genome assembly GCA_034420735.1 of Dehalococcoidia bacterium. Taxonomy (GTDB): domain Bacteria; phylum Chloroflexota; class Dehalococcoidia; order Lucifugimonadales; family CAJWER01. The sequence goes on along the minus strand of DAOULA010000085.1, from coordinate 51,619 downwards.
CGGCGCGGAGCGCCTTGCGGAAGCCCTCGGGCGAGGTCCTGCCGCCGTTCCGCTCCACGTCGTCGCCCTCGCGACCCCGCTCCTGGCCGATGACGACGACCGTCTGGCTGCCCAGGTAGCCGATTCCGCAGACCACCGCGCCGTCGTCCCCGTGGACGCGGTCCCCGTGGATCTCCACGAAGCTGGACATGATGCGAGAGAGGTAGTCCAGCGCCGTGGGGCGGTCGCTGTGCCGCGCGAGCTTGACCGAGTCCCAGGCCTGGGGCCGGTGCACCGACGGCTGCGGCGCATCCGCCTTCCTCTGGGCCTCGAGCCTGTACCTGGGGCCCAGCAGCTCCAGCAGCACGGCGATCCTGTCCCTCAGGTCGGACCTGTGGACCACGTCGTCCACGGTCCCGTGGGCAAGGTGGGAGCCGCTGGTGTGAGAGCCGCCAGGTATGGGCTGGGAGCTCGATTCCCTGATTGCCCTCATCGGCGCCAGCCCAACGATCGCGCCGGGCTCGGCCAGGATGATGTCGGCAAGGTTGGCGAAGCTGGCGTAGGCATGGCCCGTAGCGGGGTTTGCCAGCACCGAGATTATCGGCAGGCCCTTCTCGTGGAGCTGGCTTGCGGCAATCACCGTCTTGGCCATCTGCATCAGGGACAGGACGCCCTCCTGCACCCGAGCGCCGCCGCTCGTGACCACCGTGACGAAGGGTAGCCGGCGCTTGGCGGCGCGCTCCATGGCCAGGGCGACCTTCTCTCCGACTACACAGCCCATGCTCCCGCCCATGAACCCAAAGTCCAGCACCGCCATGACGGCGGGGCTGCCTCCTATGGAGCATGTGCCGGTGACGACGGCCTCCGTCAGGCCCGTGCGCCTCTGGTCGCGGAAGAGCCGCTGCTTGTACGACACCTTGGACGAGAAGGAGAGCGGGTCGAGTGACGAGACCCTGCGGTTCGTCTCGCGGAAGGTGCCGGGGTCCGCAAGGGAGTCGATCCGCTCCCTGGCGGTCATGGTGTAGTGGAAATTGCAGACGGGGCAGATGCGGCTGCTGGCGAACAGGTCCGAGGCGAGCAGGTCGGTGCTGCAGACAAGGCAGGAGTCCCGTTGCGGTGCTCCGCCATCCCCATCGCGCCTTCCCACCACCGAGCCGATCGCACCGGCGACGTTGCGGACCATTCGCCCCTCCCCGCAGTCGATGGTCGGAGTGGAGCGTCAGGCGGGTGCCTGTCCCGGCCGCTCGACTGCTACACGCCGATTATAACATCCCTCGACTTGGACCCGTCGCTCGGACCGATCAGCCCCTCCTCCTCCAGCTGGTCCATGAGCCGGGCCGCGCGGGGGTAGCCGATGCGCAGGCGTCGTTGCAGAAGGGACGTGGACAGCTTTTTCTGGGTGTGGGCCAGCTCTATGGCTTTGTCGAACATCTCGTCCCTGTCCTCGTCGTCATCCACCTCGGTGTGATCGTCGCCGATGTCGCCGTCGCCCGCCGTATGGAGGGCCACTGCCGGCAGCGGCAGCCGGGGGGTCGTCTTCCAGAACTCGACCAGGTCCTCGACCTCGCCGTCCGAAATGAACACGCCCTGAACGCGCTCGGGCCGGGCAGCGTCGACGGCCTGGTAGAGCATGTCGCCCTTGCCAAGGAGCTTCTCGGCTCCCGCGGTGTCCAGGATGGTCCTGGAGTCGATCTGGGACGTGACTCCGAAGCTGATCCTGCTGGGGAAGTTGGCCTTGATCAGGCCCGTGACCACGTCGACGGATGGACGCTGCGTGGCCACTATGAGGTGTATGCCGGTGGCACGGCCCATCTGCGCAAGACGGCAGAGGGTCTGCTCTACGTCGAACGACGCCGTCATCATGAGGTCCGCAAGCTCGTCTACTGCGACGACCAGGTAGGGCATCTGCTCGGGCATCTTCTTGTTGAAGGATGCGATGTTGCGGACGCCGGCCTCCTCCATGCGCCGGTAGCGGTTCATCATCTCGGCGATCAGCCCCTTCAGCAGGCCGACAACCTCGTCGACCTCCACCACCACGGGAGTCAGGAGATGGGGAATGCCGTTGTAGGGCGTGAGCTCCACCCTCTTGGGATCGATCAGGAGCAGCCGCAGCTCCGCCGGCGTCTTCTCCATGATCAGCCCGGACAGGATGGTGTTGATGCAGACGCTCTTGCCGCTGCCGGTGGCTCCCGCCACGAGCAGGTGGGGCATCTTCGCAAGGTCGATCACGACTGCCTCGCCGCCGCTGCCCTTGCCGAGGGCCACGGGCAGACTGGCCGAGGCCCGAAGCTTCCGGTACTCGGGGCCCTCCATCGCGCCGCGCAGGGTCACGAGCGAGGGATTTGGATTCGGGATCTCGATGCCAACCAGGGACTTGCCCAGCGCGGGGGTCTCGATGCGAATGCTGGGCGTACGCAGGGCGAGCGACAGGTCCTTCTCGCGGGAGGCGATGGCCTCGACCTTGACGCGGGTCCTGGTCTCCACGCGCTTGGTGGTCCGCTTCCCCTGCTCGTTGAGCACCGGGCGCCCATCGTCATCGGTGACGGTGACCTGCTTGTGCCTCCGGATCCATCCCGGGATCAGCCCGTACATGGTTACCGTCGGGCCCGGGTGGGTCTCGCCCACCTCGACCTCCACTCCGTAGTCCGCGAGGGTGGTCTTGATGTTCTCCGCAGTCCTGTCGATGTCCTCCTGCGTGATTCCGCCTTCCGGCACATTTTGCAGGATGTCCATCGCAGGCCTGTCCCATTCGGAGGCGTCCGGGTAGGCAACAGGAGGGATATCCTCGACAGAGTCTTCGACGTCCTCGTAGTGGGTGACTCCCTGGTTGTGCTCGACCGGGACCGCCTCGGCGCCCCAGTACTTGTTGAACCTGGTCTTCGTGGCCTGCGGGTCGTCGTTAGACCCTGACCAGATGTCCTGCTGGAAGGCCGAAGGCGCGGGCTGTGGTTCTTCCTCGGGCTCCAACTCCTCTTCCAGGACGGGTTCCTCCAGTACGGAGTCTTCCAGGGCGGACTCTTCCAGGGCGGGCTCCTGCTCGAATACGATCGCCGGCTCGGGCTCAATTTCCTCGTGGGACGAGTCGTGGGCGTCGTCGAAAGTGTCGGCCGACGGCTCCACCAGTGTCTCCGTGCTCTCCCATGCCTCGTATTGCTCGCCGGCACCGTTGTCGTACGGGCTCTCATTCAGGAGAGCCGCGAGGTCGGCAGAGCTGGCGTACTCTACGGCCTCGACCGGCTCCTCGCGGGGCTCTTCACGCTTCTCCCTGCGCAGGGCCGAGGCCAGCTTGCCGAATGCGAGGACCATCCCTACGTATGCGACCACGGCGAATCTGCCGAGGCCGTTGCCAACGAGCTTGGTGACGGAAGGCATGGCTGCGGCCGCCGCCATGAGGAATAGGGCCGCAACCCTGGCGACGGCGATAGCTCCCGGCGGGCCCGCGATTATCTCGCCCACTCTTCCGCCGAGGCTAACCTCTCCGCCGAGAGTGGCCCACGAGAGCGAACCGAAATAGACGTCGTAGAAGGAGAGCAGCCCCAGCACTCCTGCCAGCATGCTCACGGACGATGCCCACAGGACGGTGCGCCGGATCGGCGTGACCGGGGCGAAGGCGATGGCCGTGAAGACCACAACCCAGACGGCGACGGCTGCAAGGCCCAGGCTGAGGGCTGTCAGGGCGGACTGCTCTACCGCCGAGTACATCTCCAGGAGCTCTTGCCGGTACCAGTACCCGGCCGCGGATATAGCCAGGACCACAAAGATGACGGCCGCAATCCCGGCCGTGGATGACAGAATACGACGAACCATCTGCTAGCCTCCAGAGGCTTGTCGTTGGCTGGCCCCCTTGGAGCCGGAGCTCCGGCTGGCCGCCGCAGACTCGATTCATTCGTCCCGCAAGTGCACCAGAACGGTGGGTCGGGCCCGGGTCTCCTCGTAGAAGATCTTGGCCACGCGCTCCCTGAGCATCCTGCGGGTTCTGTCGTAATCTAAGACTTGTTCAGAGTCGTGGTCTAGGTGAATCTGGACTTCTTCTGACACTCTTTCCAGGATCTTGGCGGAATCTCCATCTACTCCGGCGAATCCTGCGGACATCACCACCGGCTTCTCCAGGGCGCCATGCTCGTCGTGGCGCGTCGATGCTATGACGACCACGACGCCGTCGCGGGCCAGTTTGAGTCTCTCGTCCAGCACGCTGTTCTCGGTCCAGCGCCGATGCCCCTCGATGTAGACGATTCCCGCCGGGACCGTTCCGACCACCTCGCCGGAGTCCTCGGTAAGCTCGAGGACATCCCCGTCCTCGAGCACGAAGGTGTTCGAGGCGGGCACACCGGACGCCCGGGCTATGGCGGCGTGGGCGACCAGGTGCCGGTACTCGCCGTGGACGGGCACGAAGAAGCGAGGCTTGACGAGGCCGAGCATCATCTTCAGCTCCTCGCGGCTACCGTGCCCGTGCACGTGAACGAGGGCGATGCGGCTGTAGAGGACGTCTGCCCCCTGCCTGTGCAGGTTGTCGATGGTCCTCGCCACCAGCGTCTCGTTTCCGGGGATTGGAGAGGCCGATATGACGACCGTGTCGCCGGGGACGATTTCCATGTCCGGGTGGGTCCCCATGGCGATCCTGACGAGTGCCGACGTCGGCTCTCCCTGCGCCCCGGTCGCCACGATCACCACCTCGTCGAACGGGAGCCTTCCGGCCTGCTTGGCCGACACGAGGACGCCCTCAGGCACCTCCAGGTAGCCCATCTTCCTGGCCATTCGCACGTTGTTGATCATGCTCCGGCCGATCACCGCAACCTTGCGGCCGTGTCTGGCGGCAGCATCCACTATCTGCTGCACCCTGGATATTAGCGATGCGAAGGTCGCGATCATCACGCGCCCGCCGGCTTCTCCGATGACCCTGTCCAGGGCCTCGCCGACCACCTGCTCGGAGGGCGTGTAGCCCTCGACCTCGGCGTAGGTGGAGTCTGAGCAGAGAAGCAGCACGCCTTCGGACGCAAACCGGGCCAGCACGGCGAAGTCCATGCCGATGCCGTCCGCCGGCGTGTGGTCGATCTTGAAGTCGCCCGTGTGTACGACCAACCCCAGGGGTGTCGTGACGGCTATTCCCATCGCGTCGGGAATCGAGTGGCACACGCGGAAGAACTCCACGCCGAGGTCCCCGACACTGAAGGGCTGGTAGGGCTCGACCACGTTGAGCCTTGCGCCGGCCAGCCTGCCCCGCTCCTTGAGCTTTACGCTGATAAGGCCGTGTGCAAGCCTGGGCGCGTAGACGGGTACGTCGAGGTCCTCGAGCACCCACGGCAGGGCGCCAATGTGGTCCTCGTGGCCGTGGGTTATGAGTATGGCCCGTACCCTGGAGCGGTTCTCGAGCAGGTAGGTGATGTCGGGAATGGCGAAGTCGACGCCGGGCGTGCTCTCGTCGGGGAACAGGATGCCGGCGTCGATGACGACGATGTCGTCGCCATACTCGAGCGCCAGCATGTTCTTCCCGATCTCGCCGTGCCCGCCCAGGGGGACGACGCGCAGCGGGTTCACTGGAAGAGGCTGAGCTGTTCCGAAGCCTGCCTTTCCTCGGTTTCAGGCGGAGGAGCCTCGGAGGCCCCAAGCATCTCCTGGAGGTTCTTGAAGTCCTGCTCTAGTGCGGGCCTGAGCCTGGGATTGTGCAGCGCGGCGGCCGGGTGGTATATGGGATATGCCGTGTAGCCGTTCAGCTTCCTGGGCTTGCCGCGAGACTTGCTGAGCTGCTCGCCGGGGAAGAAGCGCTGGAACGAGTAGCGCCCCAGGGTCACGATCACCCTGGGGTCGATCATCTCAAGCTGGCGGTCGAGGAAGGGCTTGCAGCTCGCGATCTCGCCGGGCAGGGGGTCCCTGTTGTTGGGCGCGCGGCACTTGATCATGTTGGTGATGTAGACATCCCCGCGGGCCAGGCCGATGGACGCGAGCAACTCGTCGAGCAGCTTGCCCGCCGGCCCGATGAATGGCCGGCCCTCCCTGTCCTCGTGGAAGCCAGGGCCCTCCCCGATGAAGACGATGTCGGCGTCGAGAGAGCCCTCGCCGGGCACGGCCTGTGTGCGCTTCCCCGCCAGGGAGCATCGCGTACAGTCGTGGATCTCGCGGACCAGAAGATCGTACTGCGGCATGGGCAGGCCTCGGGGGATATGGGCGAATCGTACCAACAAGGCGCTCGCAGCGTCAACGAGAGACGCGCCCGCCTGGCCCCCCATCTAATGGCAACGCTGGCCGTAGGCAAGGCGAGGGCGGGTTCAAACCCGCCCCCCGTATCGAGTACGGGGCAGGCTCTACAGGGTGACGCCCGACCGGGGCATAGAGCTGCCGGGCGCTAGTCCGAGACGCCGTGCTGCTTGAGGTAGTCGATGGCTGCCTGGACCGTCGTAATTCCCTCGGCGTCCTCGTCGGAGATCTCGATCGGCGTGTCGTCTGTGCCGAACTCCTCCTCGAAGGCCATTATCAGCTCCACGAGGTCGAGGGAGTCGGCGTTCAGGTCCTCGGTGAACGAGGCATCGAGGACCACCTCGTCGGTCTCTACGCTCAACTTGTCCGCAACCACAGTCTGGACTCTTTCAAGAACCGTTGACATCGACCACCTCCATCGTCTTGCCGTTTATCTCAGCCTCGCCAGAGGCTTGCCGCTCGGCCAAAATGGACCCCAGCACGCCGTTCACGAACCTGAAGGACGCGTCAGAGCCGAACGTCTTGCCAATCTCCACAGCCTCGTTTATGGCCACCCTGGGGGGCGTATCCTCTTCGATCGCCAGCTCGTAGACCGCCACCCTCAGGAGATTGCGGTCGACGGCCGCGAGCTGCCTTATGGGCCATGCAGGGGCATGTGTGCCTATAATTCTATCTATCCGGTCGAGATTCTCAAGGACTCCGCGGACTATCTTGCGGGCAAACGTCTCCACCGCCTGCGGCAGGGACATCTCCCGGACCCTCTGGGTGACCACGCTCTCGGGCTCGTGCCCCGAGCCGTCTATCTCGTAGAGCGCCTGGAGGGCCAGGATCCGTGCCCGTCGCCGCGTGGTATAGGGCGTTGCTTTGGTCGTCACGCCGTCGAACCTAGCTGAACACGCGAGGAAGCCGTATTCGCAGCAGGGCGACTACTTCGCCCCGAAGGAAAGAACGGCATCCATGTCGCCGATGCTGACGGAGGATACGGACCGGTCTATCCTCTTCGCCATGCCGCTGAGCGTGCGGCCCGGCCCTATCTCGATGAAGCCGGCTACACCGGCCCCCAGCATATAGTCCATCGAGCGCTTCCACTGGACGCAGCTCGATATCTGGCTGATGACCTCGGTCTTGACCTCGCCGGCCGTCGTCAGGGGCTGGGCCGTGCAGTTTCCCACTATGGGGACCCTGGGGTCGGTGAACCTGACGTCGCTCACTGCCCTGATGAGTCCTTCCCTGGCGGGTTCCATGAGAGCCGAGTGGAAGGCGCCTCCAACCCTGAGCGGCACGGTCCTCTTCGCGCCTCGCGCCGATGCCAGGTCGAGCGCCTGGGCTATGGCCAGCAGCTCCCCGCTGATCACGACCTGCTCGGCGGTGTTGATGTTCGAAACGTAGGTGCCGGTCTCTCTCGCGATCTCCTCGATGGTGTCCAGGTCCAGGCCGAATACGGCGGCCATGCCGCCGGGCTGCTGTTCGCACGCTGCCTGCATCAGCCTGCCCCGCTCCTGGACGAGCCTCGCCGCCTCGCCCACCTCCAGCACACCCGCCACCGCGAGGGCGGTGAACTCGCCGAGGCTGTGGCCGGCCATGAACGCAGGAGGCGGCATGCCCTCCGGCCCGAGCCGCTCTTCCAACGCCATGGTGGTGGCCAGGCTCACGGCCATGATCGCAGGCTGGGCGTTCATGGTGTCGCGGAGCTCGTCTTCGGGTCCGTTGAACACGAGCTTGGTCAGCGGCCGGCCCAGGGCCATGTCCACCTCGTGGAAGACGGACCGCGCCGACGGCGACATGTCGTACAGCTGCGTCCCCATGCCAACGGCCTGGGACCCCTGGCCAGGGAACAGGTACCCCACGCCGGAACCGCCCTTCGCCTTTGGAAACATGAACCCCATAGCCTTGCCGCGCCAGGCTGAAGCCTACTCGACTTCGGAGGACCTGACTGTGATGACCTCGCGACCGTTGTAGATCCCGCACTGGGTGCAGGTCCGGTGAGGCCTGGTCGCGCTTCCGCATTGCGGACAGGAGGAGACGGGCACGCGCTTCAGGGCGTGGTGAGCGGCCCTCTTGCCCTTCCGTCCCCTGGAGTGTTTTTTCTTTGGAAGTGGTGGCATAGTCTCTAGCTCTTTTCTGTGTCTGCACCGGTCCCGGCCAAGGTCAACAGCGCTCCCCACTTGGGGTCCCGGGGAACCGTCTCGCAGACGCAAGTCCCTTCGTTGCGGTTTCTGCCGCACCCGGGGCAGATGCCCCTGCAGCCTGGCCGGCACAGCGGCTTCATGGGCGGGGCCATTTCGAGGTACTGTCGAACGGCCTCCGTCAGGTCGAGTATGTCGTCGTCGATCCTGAGCCGTTCGCTCTCCTCCTCATCGAGCGAGACGGCGGACTGGGTCTCTTCGTCGATGACCAGCTCCAGCGTTTGGGTGAACTCATCGAGGCAGAGGCTGCACGTGCATGCCAAGGTGGACTCGAGCGTCGCCGTCACCCACAGGCCGTCGCTCGTCCTGAACAGCTTGACGGCCCCGCGGACATCACGCGGCTCGTCATCGAGCGCCACGCTCTCGGCCACATCGTAGGTACGGATCGTGCCGCTCGGCTCCTTGAGCAACTGTGAGACGTTAATGTGCAACGCGCCCAACCCCATGAAACGCGAAACTGCAAGCTGATGCTTGCAGTCGAACTAGTGTATCTACACAGGAAAGCGGTGTCAACTTTGGTCGATGCCGGGGACTGTTCAGAGTTGATGAAACAGAGGGGTCGCCTCATTACCAGGGCCAGCGCCGTCAACCATGCCGCCGGGCGAGGTAGTACAATACCGCCCGTCCTTGAAGTCTGAACGGGTTGGTCTGGGCTAATGGGTACCGAGCTGCTATCCGAGGACGAGCGACTCCTACAGTCAATGGTGCGGGAATTCGCGGACGAGGTGCTCGCGCCCCGCGCGCCCGACTACGACGAGCGGGGTGAGTTTCCGTGGGACAACGTGCGGGAGCTTGTCGGGCTCGGCCTGTTCGGTCTGACCATCGACGAGGAGTACGGCGGCAGTGGCGGGACCACGCGGCAGCTGGCCATCGCCGTGGAGGAGATAGCGCGGGGCTGCGGGTCGACCAGCGTCATATACGTCGCCCATCTGGGCCTGTGCGCCCACTTCATCCTGCGGTTCGGCACTGCCGAGCAGAAAGAGCGGTGGGTGCCGCCCCTCGCCCGCGCCGAGAAGATCGGCGCGTTCGCCCTGACCGAGCCGCTGTCGGGGAGCGATTCGGCCGCCATGCGCACGACGGTCGAGAAGAGGGGCGACCGGTACGTGCTGAACGGCAGCAAGCTGTTCACCACCAACGCCGAGGAGGCCGAGGTCTTCGTCATCCTTGCGACGCATGACAGGGAGCAGCGCACACGCGGCATCGACGCGCTGGTCGTGGAGCGGGGCACCGACGGCTTCACGATCATCCCGCAGCACGGCAAGCTGGGCATGAGGGCGACGTCGACTGCCGAGCTGGTATTCGAGGACTGCGAGGTGCCCGAGGAGAACCTGATTGGCGCCGAGGGGCAGGGCTTCAGTGAGACGATGGACGTGCTGAACTCCAGCCGCATCGGCATCGCGGCCCAGTGCGTCGGGCTAGCGCAGGCGGCGTACGACTGCTCGGTCGAGTACGCGCGGGGCCGGGAGGCCTTTGGGCAGCGGCTCGTAGACTTCCAGGGCTGGCAGTGGGAGTTGGCCGACATGGCCACGGACATCGAGGCGGCGCGGGGCCTCGTCATGCGCTCCGCCACCCTTCGCGACGAGGGGCTGCCGTTCGTGACCGAGGCGTCGATGGCCAAGCTGTTCGGCTCGCGTCTCGCCGTCCGGTCCGCCGACAGGGCCGTGCAGATACACGGCGGCACGGGCTACTTCGCGCCCACGGTCGCCGAGCGCCTGTACCGGGACTCCAGGGTGACGGAGATATATGAAGGCACGACGGAGATCCAGCGCATGATCATAGCCCGCAACCTGCTCGACCTGTAAGGGAGGCATTGAGTTGACCAGCGAATCCAGAGCACAGGACGTTTACCAGGAGTCGGTCGTCATCGACGGGCTGAACGTTAGCAACTGGCAGAGCCCGGCGGTGTACGAGAGCCTGAATGCCGGCAGCGTGACCGCCATTAACGCGACCATCGCGGTGTGGGAGCACTACGCCGAGACGATGGACAACATCACGCAGTGGCTGCGGCGGTTCCGGGAGCGCTCGGACACCGTGTCGCAGGTCACGACCGTGCAGGACATTCTGGACGCGAAGGCTGCCGGTAAGACAGGGGTGATCTTCGGGTGGCAGAACGCCACGCCCATCGAGAACGACCTGGACCGGCTCGCCCTCTTCCACAGGCTGGGCGTGCGCGTCATACAGGTGACCTACAACGAGCGGAACCTGCTGGGGAACGGCTGCTGGGAGCGGAACGACGAGGGCCTGAGCAACTTCGGCGTCGACGCCGTGAAGGAGATGAACAGGCTCGGCATCCTGATCGACCTGTCCCACGTGGGCGACCAGACCACCCTGGACACCATCGAGCTATCGGAGACGCCGGTCGCCTGCACCCACGCCAACGCCCGGTCGTTCGTCGACAACCGGCGGAACAAGACCGACGACGCCCTGAAGCTCCTCGCCGATAAGGGCGGGGTCGTTGGCGCCACGGCCTGGCCGCCCTTCCTGCGCAAGGGGTGGGAGTCGACGCTGGCGGACTTCGGCGACGCCATCGAGGACATGGTCGAGCGGGTCGGCGTCGACCACGTGGGCGTCGGCACCGACTACACCCAGGACCAGACGAGCGAGTGGTTCGACGTGCTGATGTCGCAGCAGGGCACGAAGTTCTTGCCCAGGCGGCTGGAGTACCCCGACGTGCCGGCCCACCCCGAGGGGCTGGAGACGCCGGACAAGATGTCCAACATTGCGACCGAGCTGCTGGGCCGCGGGTTCTCCGACGAGGACGTGTCGAAGATACTGGGCGGCAACTGGCTGCGCCTGCTGCGCGAGGTCTGGCGCGACTAGGACTCGGGGACCCGGCAGGCCGGGCGTAGGAGATTGTGTCCCGTGCTACACAGGGGCAGCCTTCATACGTGTACGGCGGCGGAGCCTACGGCTACGGCAGCGGGTACTCGATGGACATCATGCCCTCGACGTCGAGGGGGTCGACGCCGTACTCCCGTCTCTGTTCCGCACGGAGCAGTGCCTCGCTCTCGAGATCGCCCTCCAGGGGCAGCTCTAGGCGCACCCCGCTATTGAGGGCCGACTCGCGCGTTGCGACTTCCATCATCATCGCCATGAGCGCGTCCTCGTCCGTGTACTCGGACGCGCGCACCCCGCGGACGGTCTCGGCGAAATCCACGAGATGCCCCATGACCGCCGCGCCGTAGTACTCCCGGTTGTTGTAGGCGGTCCGGCCCGGCCGGTGGTGGTTGACGTACTCGACCCGTCCTGTGGGCAGATCGACATGAGATGAGAGCCAGTTTTCGCCGCCGGTGACGTGCTCGATTGGGAAGACCTGGTCGGCGACGCCGGCCCCGTTCCTGAGGGCCTCGTCGGTGCAGTAGCGGACCTCGGCCTTCCCCACTCCCATCTGCGGGGCCTGCTGGACAATCGATCCGCGAGCCCCGGCCAGCTCGGTGTATCCGGGACGCGGGTAGCGCCCCAGCATGCTCTTCATGTTCCCGGAGTGGTCGATCACCAGTGCGTTGTCGGGGAACCAGAAGAAGTGGGCGCGATAGGCCTCGGACTCGTAGTATCGGTGGGGAAGCTGGTAGTGGGGGGCGGCTGCCATGGTGTGGTGTACGGCCTGCACGGCCACGGGATGCGAGCGGAAGAACGATATCCACCGGGAGTTGTTGTGGTAGCCGGTATGGTCGTGCCAGCAGGTGAGCCGCTCGATGGGGCCGACGAACCCGTCGTCGGCTACCAGGCGCATCATCCTGTCGAAGGGGAACCGGAAGAAGTTCTCGCCGACGCGCAGGATGGTGTCGTTGTCGCGGGCGGCGGCGACCATCTCGCGGGCCTGGACCAACAGGCTGCACATGCTGGTCTCGACGTTCACTGGGATGCCGTGAGACAGGAGGTAGACCGCGATCGAGTGGTGTGAGGGAACGGGTGTGACGACCAGGGCCGCCTCCATGGGGCGGGCCGCGACCAGGTCCTTCAGGTTGTAGAAGGCGGGAACGCCCATCGCCTCGGCAAAGGCGTCGGTCGATTCGCGCACCGGGTCGCACACGGCCACGAGCTTCATCCACGGCTCCAGTGCCTCGAAGAGGGGCCGGTAGACCTTCTGCGACCGGTTGCCGGTCCCAACCAGCGCGACGGAGAGGGGCTTGTCAAGGGTCATTGTGTTTCCTTGCTTCAGGGCCTGTCGATCCACCAGGGCTACGGCAGTCGGTCAGTGGATCGCGGCGGCTATGGCGGCGGCTCGCTCGTTGACCAGGGTGTTGTCGTCGAACCTGTGCAGGCTGAAGTTCTTGATCAGCTCCGGCGTTTTGCCGGTGGCGATCAACTCTGCGGTGGTCTTGCCTGAGGCCGGGGCTGCCTTGAAGCCCCAGGTGCCCCAGCCGCAGTTCAGGATGAAGCCGTCGAGCCCGTCCACCTTGCCCATGATGGGCGCGTAGTCGGGCGTCATATCGCACAGGCCGGCCCATTGGCGCAGGATCTTGATGTCGCGAAGCTCCGGCAGCAGCTCCAGCGTGCTTGCTGCCAGCTCGTGGAGCATGTCGAGGGTCGACTTCTGGCTGTAGGTCGAGTACGGGTCGACCGGCCCGCCTATGACCAGTTCGCCGCGGTCGGTCTGGTACACGTAGACGTGCAGGTCGGCGGACGAGATGGTCGTGTGGACGTAGGGCTTGATCGGCTCGGTCACGCAGGCCTGGAGGGGGAAGGTCACGATGGGGACGTCCAGGTCGACCATTGCCGTAATGGTCGACGTCCAGCCCGCGGTGGCGCTCACGACCGTTCCAGCGCCGATCCGCCCCGACGGCGTCTCGACGCCGGTGACGCGCCCGTTCTCGCGCGTGATGCCGGTGACCTCGGTGAAGGGATGCAGCTCGACCCCGGCACGGTCGGCTCCGCGGCCCATGCCCCATACGACGGCGTCGTGTCGCACCACGCCGGCCGGCGGGTGGTACAGCGCGGCCATGATGGGCAGCGGTTTGCCCTGGCGCAGGTCGATGGGCGGGACGATCTCCTTGATCTCGGCCGGGCCGATGATGCGGCTGTCGACGCCGAGGAGCTGGTTGAACTCGGCGCGCAGCCGCAGCCAGTAGACGGACGACTCGGAGTGGCCGATGTCGAGCCGGCCCATCTCGTCGAAGAGGAGGTTGAACCCCAGCTCGCTGGCGAGGCCCTGGTACAGCTTGTGGCTCTCGCGGAAGAAGGGGATCGCCTCGGCCGTGAGGTAGTTCGACCGGATGATGGCCGTGCTCCTCGCGCTCGCGCCGCCTCCGAGGTAGTCCTTGTCGAGGACCGCCACGTCGGTGATGCCCATCCGGCCCAGGTAGTAGGCCGTCGACAACCCGTGGACCCCCCCTCCGATGATCACCACATCGTAGGAGTCCTTGAGCGGGTGCTTACCCCACATCTTGTTCTTGCGAAATACCATCAATTCACCGCAGAGCGCGCAGAGGACGCAGAGTCTTGGGGATTAGGGAAATTGTTGACTATGCGTCGCACGCCATTCTTGAGTACGTTGACATTGAAGTTGATGAGGAGGCCGACGTTGAGCTCGGTCAGCTTCAGGTACGACATCAACTGAGCTTCATGGATGCGTCCAAGGGTCTCCGTGGCTTTGACCTCTACGATGACTGAGTCCTCTATGAGAAGGTCGAGACGGTAGCCGACATCTAGGGCAACATCGCGATAGACTACCGGAATCGCCTTCTGGCGCTCGACTCTCAGTCCCCTGTCAGCCAACTCGAATGCCAGGCAAGCCTCGTAGGCAGATTCAAGCAAGCCCGGCCCCAGAGCCTTGTGTATGTCTATTGCGGCCCCGATGGTGGCCTCAGTCAACCTGTTCAGCCTCTTGGACTCTTCCATCACTCCTATCTCTGCGGTCTCTGCGCGCTCTGCGGTTGTAGCAGTGCGAGGGCGGTGGCGCCGAAGGGGGTTATGCCGTAGCGGCTGCCTGCGTCGATGAGGGTTTCCCAGGTGTGTTCGCCGTAAGCGCGGTCGACGTAGACGTGATAGCACGGCAGGTCCCCGATGTCATGGCGTATCAGGGTGGCGTGGACCTGCGAAATGCTGCCCTGGGCGCAGCTCATGTCCGTGAAGGCGTGCGGAGACGTGTCGAGCTCGGTCACCGCCGCAAGGGTAGGTTGCGCCGCCGGGCCCGCTATGCAGATGCCCGTTCTGGCCGATGTGATGTCCACGGAGTGAGCGCACGCGTCCTCCATGCTGCCCAGGGTCTCGGCGACCATGGGGGACTGGGTCGGGGCCGTGACGAGCAGGGCCTCGTCTGCGGCCAGCCGTGCGGCGAGTATGTCACCGATGCCGGAGTCCTCGGTGAACTGCATCAGACCGGCGTCTCCCGGCTCCTCTGGGCCGCCCTGCTGCAGGCCCTCCATGATGTACCGGTCGATCTCGCCGTGGAGCAGGAGCTTGCCGGAGGGGCTGGTGTCGCACAGGCCGACGCCGCTCCGCACCGCCGCGGCCTCGTCGTCGGGCGACGTGTAACTGGCGGGCCTTAGCCAGCCGTAGCTCTCGGCCATCTCCGCGCCGAGCGCGAGGTGTGCGTGGTGGAGGGCGCTGAGCGCCAGGGGTTTGGTTGCGGCCATGGCTATGCCCTCAGCCTCTTGCCCTCGGGGTCGTAGAAGGGCTCGGTGCGTACCTCGGCGGGCGAGACGACGCCGTCGGTGCGGATGTGTATGGTCGTCCCCTGCTCCGCCAGGTCCGCGGGAACCCAGCAGTACCCGAAGCCCTTGCCCATGGTGGGGCTGAGCCGCGAGCTGGTGACCCGGCCCACGGGGGCCATGTCCACGACTACGGCATCCCCGTCGTGGGGAACGGCGCCGTTGTTCATGACGAAGCCGACGAGGAGGCTTTTCGCTGGGCGGTCCATGGCGGCGGCCAGCCCGCCTCGCCCGATGAAGTCGTCCTTGTCCATCCGCACGACCCACTTCATCCCAACGTCGAGCGGGTTGCTGACCATGTCCGTGTCCTGGTTTGGGATGATGTGCATCTTCTCCAGGCGGAGCACCCGCTGGGTCTCGGTGCCGAATGGCGCTATGCCGAACTCGCTGCCCGCGTCCATCAGGGCGTCCCACACGTGCTCGCCGTACTCGGCGGGGAAGTGGAGCTCCCAGCCCGTCTCGCCCACGAACCCGATGCGCAGCATCAGTGCCGGCACCCCGGCGACGGTGCCCTCCCTGGCGCGCATGTAGCGGAAGGCCTTCGGGCCCAGGTCGACGTCGGTGAGCTTGGCCAGCGTCTCTCGCGCCCGCGGACCCGCGACGTTTATGACGGCGTACCCCGACGTGACGTTGGTCACATAGGCGCAGGCGTCGCTCCCGGCCATCCACCACTTGAACCACTCCTCTATGGCCTCGACGCTGGCCGTCGAGGTGGTGACGAAGTACCGGTCCTCCGCGAGGCGGGTGACCGTGCCGTCGTCCATGATGGTCCCGTTGTCGGCGCACAGGACCCCGTACCGGACGCGCCCGTTTCGCAGGGTGGAGAAGCTGTGGGTGTAGAGCCGGTCGAGCAGTGCGGGGGCGTCGCTGCCCCGCACGTCGAGCTTGCCGAGCGTGCTCACGTCGATGATGCCGACGGCGTTGCGGACGGCCATCGCCTCGTCCCGCATTTCGCCGTAGAGCCGAGGCCGCTGCCACATGTTCGAGTCGAACATCTCGGCGCCTAGCGCCCGGTGGCGGCGGTCCAGGGGCGTGCGCTTGACCGGTATGTGGGCGGGACCCGCAAGGGCGCCCAGGCTCACCGGCTGCACGGGTGGGCGGGCGGTAGTCGATCCAAGGTCCGCCGCCGAGCTGTCCGTATGCACCGCTGCGATGTCAACGAAGTTCCTGTGGCACATCTTCCCCTGGCAGGGGCCCATGGTGACCGTGCTGTAACGCTTCAGGATCTGGATGTCGCGGAACCCTTCGTCTACTGCGGTGGCGATGTCCTTGGACGTCACGTCTTCGCAGAAGCAGACGACCTGTTTCGAGCCCTGTATACCCCCGAATGGCGGCCTCGACTCGATTGAGCCGGCTGGAGACTCGGCGCGCACGGTCTGAAGGGCCCTGCGCAGCCCGGCCGAGGGACTCCCCGCTCCGGGACGGGGGGCGGCCTGGGTACCGGCGAGGTGGCCCTGGAGGATGGCCTCTTCCAGGCCCTGGGCCCCCGCCGCGCCCCCTGCCGCGAGCACGCCTTCAGGCAGCTCGGCGGGCTGCGTCGCCCCGGAGGCGTCGTCGTATGCCAGCCTTGCGCCGGCCTGCTGGAGGAGGGCGGACGCGGGCTCGAAGCCGCCCGACATGGCGATGATGTCAGCGTCGAACTGGCGCTCCTCGGTCGTCGTGCTGCCGTCCTGGAGCCTCGATACGACGCCGCCGACTACCTTCTTCACGCCCTCGGCCCTGACCACGGTGTGAGACGGCAGGACGAGCACGCCGGAGTTCCGGAGCTCGCGGGCGGCGTCGAGCCGGTCAGGGAAGGCTGGGCGGCTGTCGGCCAGCACCGCGATTCTCATCCCCGCCTGCAGGAGGTCGAGGGCCGCGTAGTAGCCCTGGTCTCCCGTCGTGCCCACCATGGCCGTCGTGCCGGGCTTTACGCCGTAGAGATTGATGAGCCTCTGTAGGCCGGTGCTGAGCATCACGCCGGGGATGTCGTTCCGGTCGAACACCAGGGGCGTCTCGTATGAGCCGGTGGCGATGACGACCCGCCCGGCCCTCAGCCTGATCATCGAGTCGCCCTGGGTGATGCCGAGGAGACGGCCCTCGTACAGGCCGAAGGCCGTCGCGTCCGAGAGGACCTCGATGCGGTCGCTGCCCTCGACATCCGTCGCGAGCCTGCCGGCGGCGTCGAGGGCCGATGCTTCGCCCATTCCAGGGAGGTGGACGCTTGTCCGGGAGTCGTACCGGAGGCTGCCGCCGAGGGCCGGATGGTCGTCGATTAGCACGACTCGAGAACCGGCTGAGGCCGCGAGGGCCGCGGCCATCCCGGCCGGACCGCCGCCGACCACCGCGACATCCGTGTGACGGAACTCGTGGTGATTCGGGCTCGGATTGGGGTCCTGGCCGACGCGGCCCAGGCCGGCGACCTGCCGGATGATGGGCCTGGCGGCCTTCCAGAAGAGCTTTGGCGTGTGGAAGGTCTTGTAGTAGAAGCCCACGGGCATCAGCCGGCCGAACCTGTCCAGCACCGAGAGGAAGTCGCGCTCCTGCGACGGCCAGGCGTTCTGGTGCCGCACTCGCATCCCCTGCTCGACGCGCGTCGAGCAGGCGCGCACGTTCGGGACCCCGTCGACGCTCATCAGGCAGTTGGGGCAGGCTCCGGCAACGCAGAGCAGCCCCCGCGAGCGGTGGTACTTGAAGCTGCGGGAGAATATGCGCACGCCGGCTGCGTAGAGGGCCGAGGCTATAGTGTCGCCCTCGTAGGCCTGGAACTCCCGCCCGTTGAACTCGAAGATGACCGGGCGGTCCCTATTCGTGAGGTGGTGAGCTGCGACCGGCAGGCGGCCCTGGTCGGATGGTATAGGCAACTAAGCCTGGACCTCCCCGGGCCATCCCGTAGAGGCGATCGCGTTGGTCCTCGTGTCCCGTTCGGCGACGAACCACCTGCGGCAGCCCAGGCTGTGGTACCACCACTCCTTCTGTTCGCCGGCGGTGTTGCGGCGCGCGTAGAAGTACTTCATCCACACGGCGGTTTCGTCGCCCGGGTCAGGCCGGCTGACGATCTCGCCGCCGAACCTGAACTCATACACATTGCGGTCCCCGCAGTTGGGGCAATTAACGAGGAAGGCCATGCATCCCCCGCTCCGCCCGCACTTCGAGGCACTGGCGGATCGCGTCTTGTACGTTCGCGATTGCTTGCTCACGCGTCTCGCCTTGGCTGACGCACCCCGGGATCGACGGGCACTCGGCTACAAAGACGCCGTCCTCATCCCTCTCGATAGTTACGACAAACCTCATTGTTGGGTCCTCTTGCCAGAGCATCGTCAGACAGCGGTCAATCTCCCGCCGAATCTCCCACGGAGGCCATACACTGCATGTTGGGCATTGCCTCCACAGCTGAGCCCCGCCCCTGGATTCCGGCTTTCGCCGGAATGACGGAGTTGTGCAAGGGTCTCCTTAGTGGGAAGAAGCCGAACCGCCTCCAAAGAAGCCGGCTTCTTCAAGCTGGCCGCGTTCGCGGTCCTGTACTTCGCAGATGGCTTCCCAATTCTCCTGGCAGTAATCGAGAGCCTCGTAGACAGCCTCGACCGGTATATCACGGTCCCCGGCGATATCCGGCGGCCTCAACCTGGACACGTACCTGTCGTGCCACAGAGTAGACGCGCGGACTCCGACGCCCCTCACCTCGAGCTCCCTGACGCCCTGCTCCAGGAACCTATATTGGATATCCGTGCTCATTGTCGATTCATCATACAAGATCAGAACATCGTCAGGTAGCGGTCGATCTCCCACTGGGAGACCTGCTTGTGGTACTCGTTCCACTCCGCCTCCTTAATGCTGACGAACTCGTCGTAGATGGGCCCAAGCGCCTCCTGCACGACCACGTCCTTGCGGAGCTCTCCAATCGCCTCGTTCAGGCTCTGAGGCAGGGTGCGGATGCCCCTGCGTGCGATCTCCTCCAGGCCCAGGGAGTACATGTTGCCGAAGTTGGCCTCCCCCGGGTCCATCCGGTTCCGCACGCCGTCCAGCCCGGCCGAGACGTAAGCCGCGAACGCCAAGTAGGGGTTGCACGCCGCCGAAACCGTGCGGTCCTCCAGGTGGCCGGGGCCCGCCGTGCGGATCATCTGGGTGCGGTTGTTGTCTCCGTACGAGACGAAGGCCGGAGTCCACGTGTACCCCGACTGGGTGCCGAACAGGCCCGCGCCGATCTGGAGCCGCTTGTAACAGTTCACCGTCGGAGAGGTGATCGCGCAGAGGGCGGGCGCGTGGGCGAAGATCCCTCCAATGAAATGGTAGGCGAACTCCGACAGGCCCAGTCCCTGCCTGTCGTCCTCGTCCAGGAACAGGTTCTCGCCAGTCGATGCGTCCTCCACGTGGAAGTGCACGTGTCCGCCGCTCCCGGTCCGGTCGGAGAAGGGCTTGGCCATGTGCGTCGCTATCGCGCCGTACCGCTGGGCGTACTGGCTCGTCATCATCTTGAAGAACGTATAGCGGTCCGCAGTCGTCAGCGCGTCGCTGTACACGAAGTTGATCTCGTACTGGCCGTTGGCGTCCTCGTGGTCCGACTGGTAGGCGTCCCAGCCCACGCGTGCCATCCCGTCCATCATGTCTTTCAGGTAGTCCATCACGTTGGAGATGCCCTTGAAGTCGTAGCACGGCTTCGCCAGGGAATCGACGCCGCTGGGGTCCCAGACCTCTATCGATCCGTCCTCCTTGCGGGTCACGAGGAAGTGCTCCGGCTCGATGCCGACGTAGAACGCGTACCCCTCGTCCCGGCACTCGCCAAGCACGCGCTTCAGGTTCTGCCTTGAGCAGTAGGGGTGGACCTCGTCGTCCACGAACAGGTCGCCCGCGAATCTTGCGACGCCCTCGCGCCACGGGACGAACGTGTAGCTGTCCAGGTCGACCCGGGCCAGCATGTCGTGCGAGTGGGGCCCCTGACCAAGTCCCCAGAGGGCCGCGCCGGCGAACCCCGCGCCTTCGTCGATGACGTCGTCCAGGTGAGAGGCCGGCACCATCTTGACCTTGGGCGAGCCGTTCATGTCCACGAACTGCACGAGGATATACTCCACCCCGTCGGCTGCCATGCGCTCTCGTACTTCCTCTCGCGTGGTCATAGGCTCTCTCCTGAATGGCGTCCGCGCCGGTTGCGCTCGAATGAGCGTCCCTGGCGCGGCTCCGCCGGATCGTCCCGATACGGTACCACACCGGGCCAGACGTCGGCATCGCCGGGGTGTCTTATGGATGCGGGGTCCACTGCGGAGGGGGTATCTGTGTCCCGCCGGTCGGCTTGACATCGTCAGCGGGGCTTCGTTAGCCTCGACTTAGGGCCCTGAAGGAAACTCCATCCGGCAACGCAGCGAGCACATGACTTTCGTCAGGTTCGTACTTTTCTTAGTTGAATCGATAAACACCTTCCTGATGAGGAACTGTTCTCATCTGGCGGGCGCGATTGCGTTCTACATGCTCTTCTCGCTCTTTCCGCTCTTCCTCGCGATGATTTCGGTGCTCGGCTTCGTCTTCGGGCCCGAGGCGGAGCATGAGGAGCTGGCTGTGCGGCTCGCCGAGTCCCTGCCCATTTCAAGCGATTACATCAGCAACGCCATACACGAGGTCGTGGAGGCCAGGGCGATTACGGGAGCGGCCAGTGTGCTTGGACTGTTCACGGCGGCGACCGCGGCATTTGGCGCCATCAGGAAGGGAATCAACGCCGCGTGGGGCATCAGCCAGACCCGGCCTTTCATCAAGGAGCGCATGATCGACTTCGCACTGGTGCTGGGGGCCGGGCTCCTGATGATAGCGACGCTCTTCAGCGCGCCCGCCCTGGGGGTGCTGCGGGAGATCACCCTCTTTCTGGCGCCGGAGAACATGTACTTCACCAACCTGGTCTGGGCCCTTGCGCCCGCTCTCATATTCCCCGTCTTCGCCTTCTTCATTTGTGCGGTACTCTACCGCTACCTTCCCAACACCGAGGTAAGGATGGCCCACGTCTGGCCCGGCGCGCTCATAGCGGCGATCGCCTTGACGGGGGCCAACGAGGCCCTTGTGTGGTACTTCGGGACGTTCCCACTCGCGTACCACGTGGTCTACGGCTCGGTCGGGGCTATCATGGCCCTGCTGACCTGGGCCTACCTATCCGCGATAATCCTGCTGTTCGGCGCCCTTATGACCGCGAGCTACTCGCACTACGCGTCCGGCCTTGGGCGCCACAGGCATGACCCCAAAGTCCTTTGGGCGGGCTTCTCAAGGGTCCGGCTCAGGGTAGTCGAACCTTCACGGGCGGTGTGAAGCGATGAGAGCGCTACTGTCCGCTGTGCTGGCCACGCTGCTCCTGGCGGCCGCCGCGTGCGGGTCGTCCGAGGGTCCTGCCGCGGAGCCCACGGCTCCGCCGCCGCCGTTGGTGGTGACCGTCGTGGTTACGCCAACGCCAGCACCGGAGCCCACGCCCGAGCCCACGGTTCCTCCCGCCGCGCAGCCGGCCGTCCAGTATGACCTGGGGCCCGGACTAGGAGCCCACTCTGTCGCCGAGCTGGTGAGGGCCGTTACGCCCTGGGTCGCCTCCATCACCACGGAGGAAGACGTGCCGGGATTCTTCAACAACTTCGACTCCGACGGCGCTGGCTCGGGCTTCGTCATCCGCCCCAACGGCTACGTGGTGACGAACTGGCACGTCGTGCAGGGCGCCGACAGCGTCAAGGTCCACCTCCCGAACGGCCGCAGCTACGACGCCGCGATGGTTGGCAGGGACGCAGGGACAGACCTGGCCGTGCTGAAGATCGATGCCGTTGGGCTCCCAACCGCAAAGATGGCCTCGCAGGCGCCGAACGTGGGCGACTGGGTGATGGCGATGGGCAACGCCCTGGCGTTGAAGGGCGGCCCCACGGTGACGCTGGGCATCGTGAGCGGCCTCGACCGGTCGATCGAGACCACGAGCGGCGCTTTCTACGACCTGATCCAGACCGACGCAGCGGTGAACGTCGGCAACAGCGGCGGGCCCCTCGTGAACATGGATGGCGAGGTCGTAGGAGTCAACCAGGCGACTTTGAGGCAGGCCGAGGGCATCAGCTTCGCGATCGACTCGGCGGTGGCGACGCCGATCATCAATACACTGATCAGGGACGGCTTCGTCGTGCGCCCGACCATCGGACTCAACGGGCGAGACCTCACGCCTGCGATCGCGGCCCGCTACCGGATCAGGGCGACCGGCGAAGGCGTGATAATCACGTCGGTCGCCCGCGGCGGCCCGGCCTTCCGCTCGGGCATGGAGGTGGGCGACGTGATCACCAAGATCGACGCCATACCCACGCCCGACCGTGCCGCGTACCAGGAGCTGCTGTGGTCGTACGACGTGGGCGACAGCGTGAGCATCGAGTACATACGCGACAACGAGGTCCGCACCACCGTAGTGGAGCTCGTCCAGCAGCCCTTATAAGAGCCCGAGCAGTGCCGCACT
The DNA here is from genome assembly GCA_034420735.1 of Dehalococcoidia bacterium. Classification (GTDB taxonomy): domain Bacteria; phylum Chloroflexota; class Dehalococcoidia; order Lucifugimonadales; family CAJWER01. The sequence goes on along the minus strand of DAOULA010000085.1, from coordinate 29,180 downwards.
TCAGGAACCGCGGATAGGGGTTGAGGAAACCGGCCCGCGGGTCGTCTGACGCAGGAGACGCCAACATGGCAGAGCAGGCGAACATCGAAGAGTTGATTGCCGATGTCGAGCAGGCGGTCGCCGAGGGCCTCGACTACTTCGCCGGGGCCGACTATGGAGCGCAGCCCGAGGCCGAGTGGGTCCTGCGGCACATGCTGTTCTGGCACCGCGCCTCCGTGGAGGGCATGGAGTCCGTTCTCGCGGGCGGAGGGCCGTTCCGCATACCCGGGACCGTCGATGAGATGAACGCCAGGGCGGCTGCGGACACGGCCGGGCTCACGACCGCACAACTGGTGGAGGTCCTCAGGGACCTCCAGTCGAGGATGGTCGCCGCTGTGCGGAGGTTCGACGATACGGAGACCACCGTCGTCGTGGTGCACGACGGGACCGAGAGGCCGGCCTCACAGCGCCTCCGGATGACCGCCTTCCACTGGAAGGGCCACCTGGAGGAGCTGAGCGGCTAACCCGTCGTCTCGCGCTTCACGCCTATCCGGGCCTCCAGCCCGTTGACCTTGTGCTCTTCCACGTAGGCCCCCTCAGGCGGACTCTCGCGGACGACCGATAGGGACAGCGTCTCCTGGCGGATATAACCGCCGTGCTGCACCACCACCTCGTCCAGAGCCGGGTCGCCCTCGTAGTAGGTCGCTATCTTGTCGGCGATGTCGAGCCCGGCCGAGCGCCGCATGTTCTGCACCAGGTGCACGAGCTCGCGCGCGTCGCCCTCCAGGCGAAGCTCCTGGCTGATCTCGGTGGGCGCAGCCACCGTGTAGCCGCCCTCCGACGCGACGGAGTAGCCGTCCATCGCGCCGCTGGTGACCACGACCTCGTCGGGCTCCAGGGTGAAGTCGCCGACCGTCGCTGGGCTGCCCGCGAGGACCTGCCGCGCCACCTCCTTCGGGTCGGCGGAGGACAGGGCCGCGAGCACATCCCGCGTTTGCCGCGCGTACTTGGGGCCGATCTTCGACATGTCGGCCCTCACGTCGAAGCGCGACACCATGCTCTCGTCGTCGAGCACGGCCAGCTCCTTGACGTTGAGCTCGTCGCAGACCTGGGCCGAGACGTGCTCCAGGGCGGCCCCCTCGTCTGCGGAGCGCAGCTTGACCAGGACGCGCTCCAGGGGCTGGCGGACCTTGATGCCAGCCTGGCTCCTGGCCGCCCGGCCGAGGCTGGAGAGCCTCATGGCAAGGCGGGTAGCCTGCGACAGGTCCTCGTCGATCAGGCTCTCGTCGGCCTCGGGGTACGACTCCAGGTGTACGCTCTCGCGTGCCCCTTCGAGCGGCTGTGCCAGGTTGCGGTAGATGCTCTCGGTGACGAACGGGATGAAGGGCGCGAGCAGCCGCGTGACCGTATCCAGGCACTCGTACAGCGTGGAGTAGGCGGCCAGCTTGTCGTCGTCCGACTCGCTCTTCCAGAAGCGGCGGCGGCTCCGGCGCACGTACCAGTTGGAGAGGTCCTCGACGAACTCCTCTATCCGCCGGGAAGCGGGCTCGGGCTCGTACGCGTCCAGCGAAGCCGTCACGTCCCGCGTGAGGCTGTTCAGCTCGGAGAGTATCCAGCGGTCGAGCTCAGGCCGCTGGTCCACGGGCGGCCCCTCAGACGATGGATCGTAGCCGTCGATGTTGGCGTAGGTGACGAAGAACGAGTAGACGTTCCACAGGGGTATGATGAACCTGCGGCGCACCTCGTCGGCAGTGCCGAAGCCGAAGTTCAGGTTCGCCACGGGGCTCTGGCGGGAGTAGAGCCAGCGCATGGCGTCGACGCCCATCCGCTCTGCGCCGTCCTCGAACCAGATGGCGTTGCCCTTGCTCTTGTGCATCTCGTCGCCCTTCTCGTCCCGCATGGTGGCGTAGCTGTACAGGTTGCGGAACGGCTCCGTGTCCTCCAGCACGGTGCTCATGACGAGGAGCGAGTAGAACCAGCCCCGGAACTGGCCGGGGAAGCTCTCGGATATCCAGTCGGCGGGGAACCACTCCTTCCAGTGGGCGCGGTCGTTCCGGTAGCCGATGGTCGAGTAGGGGACGATGCCCGCGTCGAGCCAGACGTTGCCCACGTCGCGGATGCGCGAGACGGTAGCCTCGCAGTCGGCGCACTGGATCTTCACCGAGTCGATCCACGGGCGGTGGGGCGAGTGGCCCGCGAAGTCCTCCCAGCCCTCTACGGCGCGCGCCTCCAGCTCCGTTTCGCTGCCGATCACGTCCACGTGTCCGCAATCGCCGCACTTGAAGATCGGAAGGGCCAGCCCCCAGAAGCGCTTCTTGGAGATCATCCAGTCGTCCATGTTGCGAAGCCAGTCGAGCTCGCGCTGCAGCCCGAAGCCCGGTATCCAGCGGACCCGCCTGGCCACGTCGGCGATCTTGTCGCGCAGCTCGTCCATCGAGATGAACCACTCGTCGACCAGCCGGAAGACGAGCTCCGTGTCGCATCGCCAGCAGACCGGGTACCTGTGGGGGTACCTCTCAAGCCGGAAGAAGACGCCCTTGTCCTTGAGGCTGTCGTAGATCGGCTCGTTGACGTCGAACACGCTCTTGCCGGTGAGCCAGTCGAACCCGTCGACGAAGACTCCGAACTCGTCGAGCGGCGCTATGACCTCGAGGCCCCGCTCCTTGCTGATCTTGAAGTCCTCCGCGCCCGCGCCCGGGGCCGTGTGCACGATGCCGGTGCCCTCAGTCTCGCTCACCTCGTCCCACAGAACGACGCGGTGCTCCACGCCGCGCTGGGCGGACAGCTCGTCGAAGGGGCCGCGGTAGCGCAGGCCGTCCAGGGCCGAGCCGGGCATCTCCTCGACGATCTCGTGCTCGCGCTTCACCTCGGAGAGGCGGCTCTTGAGCAGGTACAGGACCTCGCCGTCCTCCGTGCGGACCTTGGCGTACGTCAGCTCGGGGTGAACGTACGCGCCGGTGTTGCCGGTGAGCGTCCAGGGGGTGGTCGTCCAGACGAGTAGCGACTCGCCCTCGCGGTCTACGAGGGGGAACCTGACGTAGAGGCCTGGGTGGACGATCTCCTTGTAGCCCTCGGTCACGACTTCCTGCTGGGACAGGCCGGTGCCGCACCTGGGGCACCAGGGCATCACGTCGGTGCCCTCGTAGATCCAGCCGCGCTCGCTGCACACCTTCAGGAAGTGCCAGATGGTGTAGTTGTTCTCGTCGGACATGGTGAAGTAGGAGTTGTCCCAGTCCATCCAGTAGCCGAGCCTGACGGACTGCCCCGTCTGGACGTCGGCGTACTTGTGGACGCGGGCCTTGCACAGCTCCACGAACTTCTCGATGCCGAACTCCTCGATATCGCGCTTCGACTCGAGGCCCAGCTCCTTCTCGACCTCCACCTCGACCCACAGGCCCTGGCAGTCGAAGCCGTTCTGGTAGCGCTGGCGGAAGCCCTTCATCGTCTTGTAGCGCTGGAACAGGTCCTTGTAGGTGCGCCCCCATGCGTGGTGGACCCCCATGGGGTTGTTCGCCGTGATGGGCCCGTCGATGAACGAGAACCGCCTGTCCGAGCCGTCGTTGCGGTGCAGGTACTTGTCGACTATGCCCGCGTCGTCCCACCACTGGAGTATGTCCCGCTCCATGGCCGGGAAGTCCACCTTCGAGTCCACCGGTCTAAACATCTCTGCCCTCCTTGAGTCCCGGGCAACAAAAAATCCCGCCCCACGTAGGGACGGGATCGAATCCCGCGGTACCACCCTGCTTCCCCGCCGCATCACACGGCGGAGCGCTCACTGCCCGACTTTTGCCTCATCGGGCCGCCCGCGATAACGGCTGGCGGGGCCGCCGGAGCCTATTCGAGCGCTGCCGCGCCCTTTCGGTCCGAGGCTCGGGAGGGATTTTCGCGGGGACGGCCTGCGCCTACTCTCACCGTACCAGGCTCGCTTGGCCTCCGTCTCTCCGGTACTCTTCTCCGTCGTAGCCTTTAGACCAGACTACCCCAGCGCCGATTCCCCTGTCAACGAGATCGAAGGTCACTTGCTATCCACGCAGCCGTTTTCGTAAATTGGAGGTGGCAAGCCTACTTCGATGCTCAAGGAGGAAGAGCCATGCCGCGATCCATATGGAGGGGGGCCATCAGCTTCGGCATGGTGGCGATCCCGATCAAACTCTACCCCGCGACGCAGAGCAAGGACATCAGGTTCGTCACCCTTCACAACAGCTGCCACACCCGGATGAGGCAGCGGCGCTGGTGCGAGTTCCACGGGGAGTTCGTCGAGTACGGCGACACGGTGAAGGGCTACGAGTACGCGAAGGACCAGTTCGTGGTGATGGAGCCGGACGATTTCGAGGGCCTGCCGGTGCCGTCCATCCACACCATCGAGATCAAGCGCTTCGTCGACCTGGCGGACATCGACCCCATTCACTTCGAGAGGAGCTACTACCTGGAGCCGGACGCGGTGGGTCAGAAGCCGTTCCTGCTGCTGACACGCGCCCTCAAGGAGTCGCACCGCGTCGCCGTGGCTAAGGTGGCGATACGGCAAAAGGAGCACCTGTGCTCGCTCCGGCCCTACGGCAGCGGCATCGTGATGGCGACGATGCTCCAGCCGGACGAGATACGCTCGACCGGCGAGCTGGAGATACCGGACGACGAGTCGCTGGTGAGCGAGCAGGAGCTGGCGATGGCGATGACGCTGATCGACCAGCTGTCCGGCGAGTTCGACGCGAACGAGTACCAGGACGAGTACCGGGCGGCACTGGAGAAGGTGATCGAGGTGAAGCTTGGCTCGGCCGAGCCGGACACGGTTACTGCCGCGCCGCCGCAGCCGCAGGTGGGGGACCTGATGGAGGCGCTGAGGGCCAGCCTGGAGGCGACGCGGGCGGCATAGAGTCAGGGCTGTATTCGCTGAGCACTGCCCTTCGACAAGCTCAGGGCGAACGAGCTGAAGTGATTTGCCCGAAGTCGGACAGGGCCGGGGACTGGATACCGGCTTTCGCCGGTATGACGGGTTGGGTCCTGTACCGGTGCGGTCAGTGGAAGTGGCGCAGGTGGGCGATGATCTCCATCATCACCTTGCAGTCGATCTCGTTGTAACGAATGATCTCCCGGACGAGGTCGATGTCGTCCAGCGGTACCCCCAGGCGGCGGGCCTCGTCCGCGGCCCAGAATGCGCCGATCATTGCGCCGAGGCCGTCCAGGTTCGAGTCGTCGTCCCAGGTGCTGTCGATCAGGCGCTGGCGCTTCATGGCGCGGGCGACGGCCTTCAGGCCCAGTCCCTTCGCGCCCTCTATCCTGACCGGCTCCTTCCGCATCACCCTCTCAAGGAAGTCGAACCATCTCACCGGCGGCCACTTCCTGCCGGGGTGCCTGGACATTGCGGAGTCGTAGGCGGTCTCGAAGAGCCTCGTCTCCGCGGACGACCAGTGGAAGACGAGGGGCTCGACGTCCGGGCTCCCGAGCCTCCCCCTTACCCCCTGCATGTGTGCTACCCATCCGTCGATGACCTCGCCCTCTGCTTCCACCGAGAGATCGCGTGCCAGGAATGAGCGGTAGTGCCAGCGCCGGCCCTCCACGTGGCCGCAGCCTATGAGGAAGATCATGTTTGCGCCGCCGCGTTCAGGAATGAGCGAGAAGTCGTCGTTCAGGTCGCTCACGGTCTCGAAGTCCACGTAGAAGGCAAGGCCCGGCTCGCGCCAGGCATCGCCGCCAGCCGTCACCCTTGCGGGCGAGACCGAGCTGAAGTCGGTCTCCGGCACCTGCTCGTCCTCGGGCCAGAAGGCGAACTGGCCGTCGTCGGGCCGGACCTGCACGCTCTCGGCTCCCTCGACCCAGGGGTTACCGGCAAGGACGGACTCGATCTCCCGCTTGGCGGAAGTCCACGGGGAGTCGCTCGTATTGCGCATGTTCGGCTTGAGCTGGGGCACGGACGGCTCGGGCGCGACCGACCAGTGCATCCCTTCGACGCGGACACTGCGGACCCACTCGACCGCCTCGTTCGTCATGCCCTCGAGCGTTGCGTCCCTGCCGACGGTCGAGTCCAGGGGCACGCGCCCCAGCCGTTCCATGCAGCCGGAGCCTCGGACCCTCTGGCCGTCCACCGTGCCCCGCCAGCTCCTGCCCAGGATGTACGCGGCCTGCGGCGTGTAGCCCTGCAGCCTCCCGAGCGCCCGGCTGTAGATGTAGAGCTGGGCCTTGTAGGCCCTGGACGATCCCGAGCTCTGGATGCCCCCGCTCACCAGGAGCCTGAGGGTGGTGAACTTGACGTCCACGACCACGTAGTGCCGGTCCGCCGGTCCGAGATCGGGCGCCGCGGACCCGGCCTCGTCATCGGTCATTGCATCAGGGAAGAGGTCCGCCAGCACGTCGCTGCGGACCAGCATGTCAGGAGAGCCGTAGGTGCGGGTCGCCGCGTCCCTGACCACGCCCTGGTAGATGACGGGCTCGCCGCGCTTCATGGCGGCGAAGGTCTCCTCGGCCTTGGCGAGGTCGCGGGAGTCCGGGGCGTCGCCTGCGCCGATCTGCGCCACGTCAGCCAGGGTCCGCAGGTGGTCGACGACGGCGCGCTCGAAGGCGTGGCCCTGGCGGAATATGAACTGGGTGAAGTCGGTGCGCGGGTCGTAGCCGGGGAGCTCGTCGTCCGGGCGGAAGCCGTTCTTCTCGCCGTAGAGGTCGAGCCAGTCGAGCAGCGGGTCCCTGATGGCGTAGTTCCGCGTGCTGGACGCGCTCACCCACTCCCGCCACTCGTCGCCGGTCGCGGGAATAACCGACCGGCCCTCCGCGTCTACGGTCAGCGCCTCTATGCCCATGCCGCCCTCACAGACCGGCGGACGCCCCTACCCGCCGTCCTCCCACAGTATGGAGCCGACTATCGACACGAGCGAGCCGCCGTTCGCGTCGGCCGGACACTGGGCGTAGCCCAGCGACTCGCCCTTCGAGCCGTCGAGCAGCCGGAGGGCGATGTAGATGGGCGAGATGCCGCAGATCTTGCGTGTGTCACGCTCGGCCCGCGAGATGTCCAGGAAGGCTTGGGCGTCGCCAGCGTCGATGGCGGCAATCGTCCGGGCGTCGGCTGCGGCCAGCGAGGTCCTGCCAGGGCCCGAGACCGGGCTCGGGTCGCCGAAGGCCGGGCCGACGTGCGCCAGGTCTCCCGCGGCTATCACCAGCGTGCGCCTGTCCCGGATGACGTCCTGCAGGTAGCCGATGGCGTCGTCGAGGCGGCCGTATCCCTCGACCTGGACCCCGCCGGCCACGACCTCGAACATGGTGCCGCAGAGCACCGGCACGGTGGGCACGGCGCGGCCCGCGGCCCGCTGGAACCAGACGGCCGCGAGCTCGATGGAGTGCTCGCTCAGGTGGTGTATCTCCTCGTCGAAGGCCTCGCTCTCTCCGATCACCCCCGCCAGGCCGTCCACGACTTCGCGGTCGGTCGGCAGCGTCCCCAGAGGGCTCGCGTAGCTCTGGCGGGTCAGGGTGAGCGCGCCGGGGCCTCCCTTGTGGTCGGTGCCCAGGATGATGGCAAGCTCCACGTCGTCCAGCAGGCCCGAGCAGCGCGCCCATAGCTGGGCGTACGCCTGCCAGCCCCGCTCGTAGTCGATGTGAGGGCTCACGACGCCGGTGACGGTGGCCGACGCGGGCAGGGGCTCGACGGCCGGGGCGCGGCGCTCGTAGTCGCTCAGGGCGGCGGCGAGCTTGCTCCGGCTGTCGGGGTAGACCGCGCCGGCGTGGGAGGGCGGCCTGCTCTCGGCCTCGCGGTAGCGGGCCAGTGCGGCCGCGACCGCCGCCTCGTAGGTGTCGTTGTCCAGCAGGCAGGCCTCGTCCAGGCCATGGATGAGGTCCTGTATCTGCTCATGGGGCACGTGGGCGCCTGTCCTCAGCAGCAGGGAAGCCTGCAACCCCGCCGCGTCGCGCGTGCCGTCCAACATGGCGAGGAGCGGGGCCACACCCTCCGGCAGCAGGATGGTCCTCTCGGAGATGCCCAGCGGGTCGTGGAGATGTATGAACGGCTGGCCCTGGTACTGGACGCGCCGGGGCTCGACTTGCCTCAGCCGGGGCCTGTCGTTGGAAGCGGTCATCTTGGGATCGTCCATCATCTACGTGCCCAGGCTACGGCTTCGGCCACGTCGGACTCGGACAGCCCGAGGTCGGCGAGCTTGGACCGCACGGCATCTGCCCTAGTGAGTCTCACGGGGGTCAGGACCATACGTCCGTCCTCAATAGCAATCTCGAAGTACTCCGTGCCCTCGAAAGAGGAGGCCACAGAGTCAGGGAGAGTAATCTGGTTATTGGAGGTCAACCTGATAATCATTGGGTGATACTCCTAGACGTCGGAACCCAAGCATACCGCAGCGGCGCGGCGGTGTCGCCGATTTGGTCTGCAGTGTAATTGTTCGGACTTGGTGGGACATGGACGGCTTGCTCTTCGGCTGGGTGAAAGCCCCCCCCCCTGGATTCCCGCCTTCGCGGGAATGACGGGTTAGCTGTACCACATGGATGGCGTATACTCTGGCCCCGGACGGCTACATCCGGCAGGGAGGCCCCTATGAGAATCGAGTCTGTGGAAGCTACCACGTGCGTCGTTCCGCTGGAGGGCGGGATCGCGTTCGCCACGCGGGCGGTGCAGGAGCGCCACTACACGCTGGTGCGGGTCAGGTCGGACTCGGGCGGCGAGGGCATCGGGTTCTGCTACGCCGGGCACAAGGGCGGCGCGGTGGTGACGCTGGCAGTGCGGGACCTGCTGGCCGACGTGGCGGTCGGAGAGGACGCGCACCGCATCGAGGCCATCTGGGACGCCATGTACAGGGAGACGCTGCTGCACGGGCGCCGAGGGAGCGTGATCAGGGCCATCAGCGCCGTCGACATGGCGATCTGGGACCTGGTGTCGAGGGAGGCCGGGCTGCCGCTCCACCGCTATCTCGGCGGGTACCTGGACGGGACGGTGCCGGCGTACGCGAGCGGCGGCTACTACGCCGAGGGCAAGACGCCCGAGGACCTGGCCGGCGAGATGCGCAGCTACGTCGAGATGGGATTCGACGCGGTGAAGATCAAGGTCGGGCGGGTGCCGTCGGTCGAGGACGCAGTCCGCGTCAGGGCTGCGCGGGAGGCTGTCGGCCCCAACGTGCCCCTGTTTCTCGACGCCAACAACGCGTGGCCGGACGCCTCGACGGCCATACAGGCCGTGCGCCACTTCGAGGAGTACGAGCCCGGCTGGATCGAGGAGCCGCTGATGCCGGACGACATACGGGGGCACGCGGAGATCGCCGCCGCCGTGTCGGTGCCGGTCGCCACGGGAGAGATCCACGCGACGCGCTGGGATTTCCAGCAGATCGTGGACGCGGGAGCGGCGGAAATCCTGCAGGCGGACGCCGGGGTCTGTGGGGGCGTGACCGAGTGGCGGAAGATAGCGGCCACGGCGGCATCGAACAATCTTGCCGTCGCGCCCCACTGGCTGGCGGACCTCCACGTCCACCTCGTCGCCGCCACGCCGAACGCCACCTGGGTCGAGTACTTCCCCGACTTCACGGTGCTGAACATCGGCAGGCTCTTCAGGACCGCGCCGGAGGTGCGCCCGGGCGGCCTGGCACTACCTGGGGAGCCGGGACTCGGCGTCGAGCTCGATGAGGAGGCGGTCAGCCGCTGGTCGGTCGACGGCTGGGCATGAGCGAGATCGACCCGACTGGCGAGATGTATCTCATCGCCGACGAGCTCCGCAGCATCGCCGAACTGGGACTGCACTACGCCGACAACGACTACGACCGGGAGAGGTACAACCGCGCTAGGTCGATGAGCGCCCGGCTGGTCGCGGCCATCGAGCAGAGGGCCGCGGACGACGTGCTGGCGCAGTACGAGGGGGCTCTGGTCCACGCCACGCCGTACGTCGCCGCCGATGCGGCCGTGTTCCGCGATGGGGGAATCCTCCTGATCAGGCGCGAGGACAACGGCCTCTGGGCGATGCCGGGCGGCATGACTGAGGTCGGCGAGACATGGGCGCAGTCGGCGGAGCGGGAGCTTCGCGAAGAGGCGGGCGTCAAGGGGACCGCAACAAGGCTGCTCGGCGTATTCGACTCCCGTCTATGGGGCAGCCGCGTCAGGTTCCACTACTACGGCAGCGTATGGCTGGTGGAGCTGGACGACGGCCAGACGCCTGTCGCCGGCCCGGAAACGACCGGCGTGGGCTTCTTCGCGGAGGACGACCTGCCGGACCTGTCGCCGGGGCACGCGCGCCGGGTGCCGCTCGTGTTCAGGCTGGCGCGCGATGACGTGCCAGTGCCATACTTTGACCCGACGGAGCGGGAGTAGTGGCGTAACAGTTACTGTCCTGATGACCGCTGCGTCTCGGAGGCAGTTAAACAGGGCTGGCGGATCGAACGAGGGTGACGGAACCCAGGGTGCAGTCGGACGGTACGTCAATAGTCCCCGGGGCACTGGGATCGGGCACGTATTCGCCGGCTTCTTCAGTGCACTCTATCCAGTCGCGAACCGCTTCTTCAGCGTTGCGAAGGGCCTCGTCCATAGTCAGGCCCACGGCGACACAGCCCGGTAGGTCAGGAAAAACCACCCCGTAAACGCCTTCCTCGGACTCAATCAGCACTGGATATTGCATTCGTTCGCGCTCGATCCGCTGAAGTCCACGGACTCTTGTCATTCTAGGGATCGGAGAGATCGGCTGCCTATAGCGCCCCGGTTCACGTCGGTGGCCGGGGACTGGATTCCGGCTCAAGGCCGGAATGACGGACCGCCGCCGCCGTGTTTCCGGTGATGTCTAAGCTCCGGCGGCGGCCTCTTGGAAGGTCGATTCGATGGTCTCGAGGGCGTAGTCGATGTCGTCGGATGAGACGTCGTTGTGGGTGACGAGGCGCCAGATGCCGCCGGGGCGCGCGCCGACCCTTACTCCCTGCTCGTCGAGCCGCTGGGCGATGGCCATGTGGTCGGGCGCGTCGACCTGGATGAAGACGAGGTTGGTGTCCACGGCAGCGGGGTCGATGGAGATGCCGTCGACGCCGCTCAGGCCCTCGGCCAGCTTCTTTGCGTTGGCGTGGTCGTCCGCCATTCGGTCGATCATCGACTCCAGCGCCACTATGCCCGCAGCGGCGATGATGCCGGACTGGCGCATAGCCGAGCCGAGCCACTTGCGCCAACGGCGCGCCTCCTCGATGGTTTCGGCGTCGCCGCAGAGTAACGAGCCCACCGGGCAGCCCAGCCCCTTGGAGAGGCAGAACGTCACGGTGTCCGAGTCCTTCACCAGCTCGGAGGCCGGGGTCTCCAGTGCGACGGCGGCGTTGAAGAGCCGTGCGCCGTCCATGTGTACTTTCAGGCCGCGCGAGTGCGCCATGTCGGCGATGGGCCGCATCTCGTCGGGCGAGAGGGCCGCGCCGCCCATCGAGTTGTGGGTGTTTTCCAGGCCGACCAGCGTGGTCCTCGGGTAGCCCATGGCGTCGTCGTGGATGGCCGCGTCCAGGCGGTCCAGGGAGTAGAGGCCGCGGTCGTCGTTCGGCAGCCCCGACATCACCACGCCCCCCAGGACCGACGCGCCGGCGCCCTCGGCCCTGATGATGTGGGACTTGTCGCCGCCGATGACCTCCTCGCCGCGCTGGCACTGGGACAGGATGCCTATGAGGTTGCCCTGGGTGCCGCTGGTCACCAGCACCGCGGCCTCCTTGCCGAGCATCTCCGCGGCCATGGCCTCCAGCCTGTTGACGGTGGGGTCCTCGCCCGCCACGTCGTCCCCCACCTCGGCGGTCGCCATGGCCTGTCGCATCTCAGGCGTTGGGCGGGTCTTGGTGTCGCTGCGCAGGTCGACTTCTCTCAATTGAAGCTCCTCGTTGGTGGGGTGGCTGACGGGCCCCATTCTAGCAACGGAGCTTGTCAAACTCCATAGCCGTCACCTACCATGAGCGAGGCTCCCACGTGATGGCTCCGCCCATCGTCGTTCGACGCATGGTGCGGGCCGGGGACTGGATACCGGCCCTCGCCGGTATGACGGTGTGGGGTCGCAGGAACCATGGTTTGGGGCACACCCGCATCGACATCTACAGCAGCGGCGGCATTACCCTGGACGGCATAGCCGCTCGGCCTGAGGGCCTGAACAGCCTGCCCCCCGCGGCGGTGCTGTGCCACCCGCACCCGATGCTGGGCGGCGACATGGAGAGCCTGGTCCTTTCGGCCATCGACTGGACTTGCATGCACAGGGGCATTGCCAGCCTGAGGTTCAACTTCAGGGGCGTGGGCGAGAGCTCGGGCGATTTCACCAACGGCGACAAGGAGCTGGACGACGTGAAGGCGGCGTTCCGCGTGCTCGACGGGCTGAAGTGGGCCGACCCGGGGCGGATGGCCGCCGTTGGGTACTCGTTCGGCGCGGGCGTGCTGCTGGGGGGCGTTCGACAGGTGAAGGCGTCGAAGGCCTTCGTGTTCATAGCCCCGCCGCTATCCGCGGTGCGAGACTCAGGGCTGTCGAAGGACAAGAGGCCCAAGCTCTTCATCGCGGGCCAGAAGGACGGGGTCGTCCCGTCGGTCGAGCTGCAGAGGGCGCTCGACGACGTGAAGCAGCCGGTCGAGTTCCACGAGGTCCCGGACGCCAACCACGGGATGGACGGCCACGAGATCGAGGTTGCCGAGCGGGTCGCCGACTTCCTGGCGGCGGAGCTGTCCCCGGACGTCCCTGATACCGTTTCCCGTTGAATAGGCGTCCTGCGAAGACAGGGCGGGTTTCAAACCCGCCCCTACCAGGCGTCAACCAGACACCGATATGACGGAGGTCGACATGACAATGGAACAGGCTATGCGCGTCGAGCGCGACTCCATGGGCGAGCTGCAGGTACCGGCGGACGCGTACTACGGCGCGCAGACGATGAGGGCCACGCTGAACTTCCCTATCAGCAGGCTGCGCTTCCCCAGGTCGTTCATCCGGGCGATGGGCCAGGTGAAGCTGGCCGCGGCCCAGGTGAACCAGGAGCTAGAGCTGCTGGATCCCGAGATCGCAGGGGCCATCGTGGCTGCGGCCACAGAGGTGGTCGACGGCAGGCTGGACGGCCACTTCGTGGTGGACATATTCCAGACGGGGTCGGGCACGTCTACGAACATGAACGTCAACGAGGTCATCTCGAACCGTGCCGTCGAGATGCTGGGAGGCGAGCTCGGGTCCCGCGACCCCGTCCATCCCAACGACCACGTCAACCTGGGCCAGTCCTCCAACGACGTGATACCCACGGCCATCCACCTCGCGGCCCTCACAGGCATAGGAGACGGCCTGCTGCCGGCGCTCTCCCAGCTGCAAGGCCAGCTCGATGCCAGGGCCGAAGAGTTCATGCCCGTTGTCAAGACGGGGCGCACCCACCTGCAGGATGCAACCCCGGTCCGTCTGGGCCAGGAGTTCCAGGGCTACGCCGGACAGGTCGACCGCGGTGTCAGGCGCATGGGCAACGCCATGAACGGGCTCTCCGAGCTGGCCCTCGGCGGCACGGCGGTTGGCACGGGTGTCAACACGCATCCGGAGTTCGCCCTCCGGGTGTGTGCGAAGCTAACCGAGATGCTGAACATTCCCGTCAGGGAGACCGACAACCATTTCCAGGCCCAGAGCAGCCTCGACGCGATCGTGGAGGCGAGCGGCTCCCTCAGGACCGTCGCGGTGAGCCTGATGAAGATCGCAAACGACGTGCGCTGGCTGGGCTCGGGGCCCCGCGCGGGCCTGGGAGAGATCGAGCTGCCGGAGGTGCAGCCGGGGAGCTCCATCATGCCTGGCAAGGTCAACCCGGTGATCCCGGAGTCGGTCTGCCAGGCAGCCGCCCACGTGATCGGCAACGACGCGGCGGTCACCATCGCCGGGCAGTCCGGGAACTTCGAGATCAACGTGATGATGCCCGTTGCCGCCCACAACCTGCTGGAGTCGATCGACCTCCTCACGACCTCTGCCCGCAACTTCGCGGACCAGTGCATAGCCGGCATCACCGCGACCGACGCCGGCCCGCGCATGGTGCACAACGGCCTCGCCATCGTGACAACCCTCGTGCCGCACATTGGCTACGACCGGAGCGCGGCCATTGCCAAGGAGGCGCAGTCGACGGGCGAGACCGTGAAGCAGGTCGCCGGGCGCCGCACCGACTTCACGGATGCGCAGCTCGACGAGATACTGGACCCGGCCGCCATGACGGACCCGCGCCTCGCGCCCAGGGTGTCCCTGGGCTGACCGCCCCCAATTCCACCACCTGCTGGCAGCGTTGTCCTAAGGCAAGGCGAGGGCGGGTTTCAAACCCGCCCCTACAGGGTGACGCCCGGTAGATGTGGCGTGAACGACGGGGCCGTTTGATATAATGCGGGCCGGATTTCTCCGCGGGTGCTAACCTGCCACTCCGCCCCGGCGTTTAACTATTTGGACGCCGAAAAACCGGGGCCTCCGAGGGACACTTACCTATGCATGACTTGAAAGGTGATGTTGCGCGGCTTCGCGTGCGAGTCTCGGACCTAATGGTGCGTCTTTGACATCGAGGGGAAGCGCGGGGAGATGGTCCAGCTCGAACGAGAAACGTTAGCGCCCGGGTTCTGGGAAAACCGGAACCTTGCCCAGTCGAAGATGAAGCGGCTCTCGGGACTGACGGCCGACGTGGAGGCGTGGAGCAAGATCGATGGGGACGTCGGCTCCCTCTCTGAGCTCGTCGACGTATCGATAGCCGAGAGGGACGATTCGCTTTCGGAGACCTTCGTAGAGGAGGTCGAACGGCTGACCGAGACGCTCGACCGGCGCGAGTTCCAGCTCTCGCTCTCAGGCAGGTACGACCGCGGCAACGCAATCGTCGCGGTCCATGCCGGAGCGGGGGGCGTGGAGTCCCAGGACTGGGTGAGGATGATAGTGCGGATGCTGTTGAGGTGGTCGGAGCGGAGCGACTTCGAGAGCCAGGTGCTCGACGTCTCTCCCGGTGATGAGGGCGGCATCAAGAGCGCTGTGCTCCAGGTCTCGGGCGAATACGCCTATGGCTACCTCAGGTCGGAGCGTGGGGTGCACCGGCTGGTCAGGCTGTCGCCCTTCGACGCCGACCACGCCAGGCACACGTCATTCGCCCTCGTGGAGGTGCTTCCCCAGGTCGAGCAGGGTGTGGACATCGAGATAGACCCCGGGGACCTCAAGATCGAGGTGTTCAAGGCGGGCGGCGCAGGCGGCCAGAGCGTCCAGAAGAACTCGACTGCCGTCCGCATCACCCATGAGCCCACGGGCATACGCGTGAGCTGCCAGAACGAGCGGTCCCAGTACCAGAACAAGGCGATCGCCATGCGCATACTCACGGCCAGGCTGGTCGAGCGGGAGATGAAGCTGAGGTCGCAGGAAGTGGCCAAGCTGAAGGGCGACCACATTTCGGCGGAGTGGGGCAACCAGATACGCAGCTACGTGCTCCACCCCTACAAGATGGTGAAGGACCACCGGACAGGCCACGAGACATCGGACGCAGAGGGCGTTCTCGACGGCGGCATGGAAGATTTCATGAGCGCATACCTGACACACTCCATAGGAAGCACGAACGGGAACCAGTAAGGAGACCTACAGTCTTCCGACCAGATACAATTTTCACAACGTAGGAGATGCCATGAACAGAATCCTTATCGTCCTAGTATCCTTACTGACAGCGCTCACGTTGGCTGCGGTGGCATGCGGCGACTCGCAGGAGGCCGAAGAGCCCACCCAGACCCCGCCCTCCTCTGCCGCGGCGGTTGCCGCGCCGGTAGAGGAGACGAAGTCCGAACAACCCGAGGAGAAGGCCGTGCCGGAAGGCACGCCCGTAAACCTCGAGCAGCAGCCGAGCCAGTTCACCGAGCCACTGCCGACGGGCACCTTCAGGCGGCTGTGGTCCGACCCGCCAACCCTGGACCCTCACCTGACAGGCGACACGACCTCGGCTGGCGTGGTGACGGAGGTGTTCAGCGGGCTCGTCACCCTGGACACGGACCTGAAGCTCGTGCCCGACATCGCCGAGAGCTGGACCATCGAGGGCGGCACGGTCTACACGTTCAAGCTGCGGCCCAACGCGAAGTTCCACAACGGCAAGCCCGTGACGGCCCACGACTTTAAGTGGTCGCTGGAGAGGGCCGCCGCGCCCGACACCGCGTCTCCTGTCGCCGACACCTACCTGAACGACATCGTCGGCGCCGAGGCGTACTTCGAGGGCGAAGTCGACGAGATCGTCGGCATCAAGGTCATCGACGATCACACCCTCGAGATAACGACCGACGCGGCCAAGGCCTACTTCCTGGCCAAGCTGACCTATCCGACGGCCAACGTGCTCGACCGCGAGGTCGTGGAGGCAGGCGGGCGGAGCTGGTGGATCGACAACCCTGTCGGCACCGGGCCCTTCAAGCTGTCCGAGTACCGCATAGGCGAGCGCATCGTGCTGGAGCGCAACGAGGACTACTACCGCGAGCCGGCGGGCGTCGAGACGGTCGTGATGAACCTGGCCGGCGGCCAGGCGATGGCCATGTACGAGAACGACGAAATCGAGATCACCGGCGTGGGCCTGTACGACCTGGAGCGTGTGCTCGATCCCAACGAGCCCCTGAACAAGGAGCTTGTCGTCGCGCCGCCGGGCTTCAGCGTCTCCTATATCGGATTCAACGCGAGCATGGCGCCCTTCGACGACGTGAAGTTCCGCCAGGCGCTCAACCATGCCGTCGACAAGGAGCTGATAGCCACAGGAGTCCTGTCCGAGCTGGTCGAGCCCGCCTACAGCATCCTGCCGCCGGGCTTCCCCGGGTACACGGAGGACATAGTGGGGCTGCAGTTCGACCCCGAGCTGGCGCGCAAGCTGCTGTCCGAGTCGAAGTACCCCGATGCCGATTCCAGGCCGCGCATAGTGGTGACGGTGCCCGGTACGGGCGGGACCATCGGGCTCGACCTGGAGGTCGTGCTGGAGATGTGGAAGCAGGAGCTGGGCGTCGAGGTCGAGATCCAGCAGGTCGAATGGGCCACGTACCTTGAGGACCTGGACGCCAAGAAGTTCCAGGCGTACGCCGGGCTGGGCTGGGAGGCAGACTATCCCGACCCGCAGGACTTCCTGGACATCCTGTTCCACAGCGAGAGCAGCATCAACCACGGCGACTTCCAGGACGCCGCGATCGACGCCGTCCTGGAGGAGGCGAGGACAGAGGCCGACATCCAGAAGCGTATCGCGCTCTATCACCAGGCCGAGCAGATGATCGTCGACGCCGCGCCCTGGGTGCCCATGTGGTTCACCGGCGACCGGTACGCCCTCGTCAAGGACTACGTGGACGGCTACGTGATGACGCCGATGATCGTGCCGAAGCTGAGGCAGATCAGGCTCACCGACGGCTAGACACAATCGACAACTGAGAGCGGAGGGAGTCCCGGGACTACGGGGCTCCCTCCCGTACTTTAGGGACTGCTCAGACCATATGAGCTGACAGAGCACTGCCCTTCGACAAGTTCAGGAGAGCCAAGCTCACGGCGAACGCTCTTGCTCAGGTCAGGGCTTGCAGGAGGCATTTCTAGATAATTCTTAGCAGGAGCATTGTCCCAGGTTGCGGGCTCAGGGCCCAACGGGTATCTTTGCAGAAGCCAACGAGGGGCGCTGTATAGCATGTGGAAGTACATAGTCAAGCGTCTCCTCTGGCTTCCGGTGCTGCTGCTGGCGGCCTCGTTGATGACCTTCACCCTGGGCACGTACGGGCCCGGCGACCCCGTCAGGGTCATCCTGGGCAACCGCTACGACGAGCAGATCGCCGAGCGAATTCGCGCCCAGCTGGGGCTCGACCGCCCCTTCTTCGTCCAGTACGGCGACTACATCTGGAACTTCGTCCAGGGCGACTTCGGGGAGAGCTACAGGTACCGGGGACAGCCGGTACGCGAGCTGATCATCAACAAGATGTGGGTGTCTGCCCAGCTCGCCATCGCGGCCATGGTGATCAGCCTCGGGTTTGGGCTGCCCATCGGCTTCTTCATCGCCCACAGGCAGGGCAGATGGGAGGACCCGACCGCCGTCACCATTGCCCTTGTGCTCATGTCGGTCCCCGTCATGGTCAGTGTGCCGGCGCTGCTATGGACCTTCTGCCTGAAGCTGAGTTGGGTACCCTGCTCAGGCTGGGGCGGCGTTTTCGACCCCAGGATCGTCGTGCCCGCCATCACTATGGGCGTGCCCGGCATCGCCGGCCTGACGAGGCTGATGCGCGCGAGTACACTCGACACCCTGGGGCAGGACTTCATCCGCACGGCCCACTCGAAGGGACTGGGACAGATGGTGGTGAACACCAGGCACGTGTTCCGCAACTCGTTGATACCCATCGTGACCATCCTGGCGTTCTCGCTTGCAGGCCTCATCAGCGGGGCCTTCATCACCGAGACGATCATGGGGATACCGGGCATAGGGAGGTTCGCCGTCGAGTCGGTGTTCAACAGGGACTACCCGGTAATCATGGCGATCACGCTGATCGGGTCCGGCGCATTTGTGCTGGCCAACCTGCTGGCCGACTTGACGTACGCCATCATCGATCCGCGGATAAGGTACCAGTAGGCCCCGCATGGCAGTCCAGGAGCTTGCGGCGGTAGCCGAAGAGGAGCAGACCCAGCGCAGCAGGGGCCACCTGGCACGCGCCATGGCCCGCCTGGTGCGAAAGAAGATCGCGGTGACCTGCATGGTGGTGCTGGGGGTCATCTATTCGGCGGGCATCTTCGCCGCGTTCGTGTCGCCATACGACTACACGGCGCAGGACTACACGGTCATCCGCAAGGCCCCCCGCTACGTGCTCGACCAGGGCCCGGGGGCCTTCTGGACGGAGTCCCACTTTGCCGGGACGGACAGGGCGGGCCGGGACCTGTTCACCAGGGTGCTGTGGGGTATCCAGAACACCGTCATCCTCACTCTCGTGGCGATGCTGACCGGCGGCATCCTGATAGGCGTGACCCTGGGCCTCATCGCCGGATACTTCGGGAGGGGCGTCGACTCGGTGATCATGCGGACCGGCGAGGTCTTCGCCTCGTTCCCCGACATATTCCTGGTCATAATCATCGCGGCCACGCTGCGACCCCGCATTCTGGACTTCGTCAGAGGCCTGGAGGACAGGTTCGACTTCCTCGACGGAATCGTCCGGATAGGCGTGGTCGACTACTTCGTCGTTTCCATCGCCCTGGTGGGCTTCGGCTGGATAGGGATGGCCCGCCTGGTACGCGGCCAGATCCTGTTCCTGAAGGAGACCCAGTACATCGAGGCGGCCAGGGCGAGCGGCGCGTCGACCGCGAGGATCCTATTCCAGCACCTGCTGCCCAACGCCATCGCCCCCATCGTGGTCACCGTCAGCATGGGCATGGGCGCATACGTCGGCACTGAGATCATCCTGAGCTGGCTGGGCCTCGGCATACAGCCGCCCAGGCCCAGCCTCGGCACGATGCTCCTCGAGGGCGGCCACATCAGCGTCATACGAGAGGAGCCGTGGATGCTTCTCGCGCCCGGGATCGCTGCGTGGCTGCTCATCCTGTGCTGGAACCTCCTGGGCGACGCCCTCAACGACGTGCTGAATCCCAGGACCAGGTAGCCGTTAGGGTATACTGTTCGTACTCAATCCCTAACTACGCGCCGACCCCGGCGACCGGACTGAAGCCGTGCCCATCCCGCAAGACCACCTCGACTTCATCGCGTCCTACCCTCCCCTCGCCGCGATCGGCAACACGCCGACCGTGAGGCTCGACCTGCCGCTGGACGTCGGAGGAGCCGAGATATTCGCCAAGTGCGAGCAGCTCAACCCCGGCGGCTCCATCAAGGACCGCCCGGTGCTCAGGATGCTGGTCGACGCCATCCTCACCGGCAGGCTGAAGAAGGACCGGGTGATACTCGACGCCACGTCGGGCAACGCCGGCATCGCCTACGCCATGATCGGCGCGGTGCTGGGCTATAGCGTCGAGCTGGTAATGCCCGAGAACGCCAGCGAGGAGCGCAAGAAGCGCCTGCTGGCCCACGGGGCGACCCTCACCTTCACCGACCCGATGCTCGGCTATGACGAGACGCTCTATGAGGTGAAGCGACGGTACGAGGCCGACCCGGACCGGTACTTCTACTGCGACCAGTACTCCAACGCCAACAACCCGCAGGCGCACTACGAGACCACGGCCGAGGAGATATTGCGCCAGGTCGACGGCATCACCCACTTCGTCGCGGGCGTCGGCACCGGTGGGACCATCAGCGGCGTGGGCAGGCGGCTCAAGGAGCACGACCCGAACATCGAGGTCGTAGGCATCAACTTCGACGAGTGGCCCGGCGTGGAGGGGCTCAAGCCCCTGGGCCAGGGCCACATCGTACCCGATACCTTCGACGAGGACATCGTCGACCGGATGATCCGCATAGAGGTGGACGACGGCTACAGGATGTCAGCCATGATGGCCTCCAGGGGGATCTTCGCCGGCCAGTCCTCGGGCGCTTACATGCAGGGAGCCTTCCTCGCGGCGAAGGAGGCCCGCAGCGGCCGCGTCGTCACCATCATCAACGACATAGGCGAGCGCTACTTCAGCACGAACCTGTGGGGTTAAACCTGGAGGGAGGGGGACGAGCCATGGCGAACAATCACGACCATGATCCGATGGAGCTGGGAGACGACCTTTACGAGCGGTACGGGAAGCCTCTCGAGCCTGAGCACTGGGGCGAGTTCGTAGCCATATCTCCCAAGGGCGAGACCGTTCTCGGCACGGACATGAACGAAGTGTTCTATCGTGCAGGCGATGAGATGGGAGGAGGCTTCTTTCTGTTCAAAGTGGGTGAGAAGGCCGTCGGTAGGGTATGACAGTCCCGAATACGGTAACCTCGCACTTTCCCTACCTGCCCGTCCGGGTGAACGTGGGCAGCACGACTTACGATGGGGATGCGTTGCTCGATACGGGCTTCAGTGGCGGCGTCATGATGCCCGAGCGGTACTTGCCGGACGATGCCCCTCTATCCGGGTACGTAGATTTCGTATTGGCCGACTTCAGCACCGTTCGCGCTCCGGTCTACAGGTGCACCATAGAAGTCAATGGGTTCGACCCATTTAAGACCAACGTTGCGCCGCTGGGGGACACGGTTCTTGTCGGCGTTCATGTCATAAGCAAGTTCTACATACTTCTCGACCATGGCGAGCGTGTCGTAGTCAGCCAATGACCTGAGGCGTCGACTCTTGTCGAGCGGCCTGCATGAATTGTCCCGTGAACAGGAACTGGTTGGCGTAGCCGGCGTACATTCCGAAGCGGTCCTGAGCCCACTGCACGATCGCTTCGTCGTATAGCTCCAGACCGGGGAAGTAGTCTGCCACGGCCCTTCTTACCCATGTGTCCACCGGAAAGGCCTGGGTCTTGCCCAGCGCAAACAGGGCAATGCAATCGGCGACCTTGGGGCCGATCCCGTAACAGGCGGTCAACAGGACTTTCGCCTCGCCGTAAGTTACCTCGGGGCGTGTGAGACGGCACAGGTCCAGCTCGCCTGAGTGTATCCGCTTGGCGGCGGCGATGATCTTCTTGTGCCGGTCCAGGCCGAGGCTCAGCTCCTTCAGCCGGTCACCAGAATCGAGGGTCTCCGCAACAGTTGGGAACGCGTGGCGCACCTCGCCGTCCAGCTCCAGCTTCTTGCCCAGCGCGTCCGCTATCCCCTCGACGCTCTTCCTGATCTTGGCTATGTTCGAGTTGGCCGAGCAGATGTAGGCGACCATGCACTCCCAGGGGTCCGGCTGTCTCAGCACACGGAGGCCCGGGTACTCTTCCACCAACCGCGCGACCGTGCAGTCTATGGACGAGATATGTTCGTAGACGGCTTCGATGTCCTCGTCCAGGCGGAAGTACGAGGTCAGCAACTCGGACAGGTCCGAATGGGCCCGGTACTCCAGGCTATTGCCATTCTGGCGGATGAGGACGAGGTTCCCGTGGAGCACGCCGGAGTGTGATCCGTCGCCTATCGGGCGCCAGCGGAAGTCCTGGGCCTGGTACAGGCACTTGTCCAGATCGAAGGTCTGGTCGATCGCGAGGGTCCGCTTCAAGGCTCCGCCGGGAGTGGGCTAGACGTCCAGGTTTGTGACTTCCCTGGCGTGGGCCTGGATGAAGTGCTTGCGGGGCTCCACCACGTCGCCCATCAGCAGCGA
This sequence comes from Dehalococcoidia bacterium, assembly GCA_034420735.1. Taxonomy (GTDB): domain Bacteria; phylum Chloroflexota; class Dehalococcoidia; order Lucifugimonadales; family CAJWER01. The sequence continues at coordinate 7,136 of DAOULA010000085.1, read as the reverse complement.
GAACATCTCGTCGGCGTATGCGCCGTCGCCCTGTGTGACCTGCATGAGGGTCCTGACCTCCGGGTCCATCGTCGTCTCCCAGAGCTGTTCCGCGTTCATCTCACCCAGGCCCTTGTAGCGCTGGATGGACGGCTTCCCCTTGCCGTTGATGTTCGCCAGGGCCTTGTCCAGCTCCGCGTCGGTGTAGACCCACTGGTGCTTCCTGCCCTGGGTCACGCCGTAGAGCGGCGGCATGGCCATGTACAGGTGGCCCTCGGAGATCAGCGGCTGCATGTTGCGGTAGAAGAAGGTGAGCAGCAGCGTGCGGATGTGCGAGCCGTCCACGTCCGCGTCGGTCATGATGATGATGCGGTGGTAGCGGAGCTTCTCCACGTCGAAGTCCTCGCCCAGGCCCGCGCCGATGGCGATGGTGATCGACTGGATCGCCTCGTTGGACAGCATCTTCTCCTCGCGGGCCTTCTCGACGTTGAGGATCTTGCCCCTCAGCGGCAGGATGGCCTGGAAGGCCCGGTCGCGGCCCATCTTGGCCGTGCCCCCTGCGGAGTCGCCCTCGACGAGGTACAGCTCGCAGTTCTCGGGGTTCTTGTCCGAGCAGTCCGCCAGCTTGCCGGGCAGCGACCCGCCGTCCATCGCGTTCTTGCGGATGATGAGCTCGCGGGCCTTGCGCGCGGCCTCGCGGGCCTTCTGGGAGGTCAGGCACTTGTCGATGATACGCTTGGCGTCCTGCGGGTGGTCCTCCAGGAATATCTGGACCGTCTCGGCGACGACGCCCTCGACCTGGTTCCTGACCTCCGGGTTGCCCAGCTTGGTCTTGGTCTGCCCTTCGAACTGCGGGTCCGGCAGCTTGACGCTAACGACGGCGGTCAGGCCCTCGCGAGTGTCCTCGCCCGCCAGGTTGCCTTCCTTCAGGAGGCCCTGCTTGCGGGCGTAGTCGTTCACCACCCGCGTCATGGCCGACTTGAAGCCGGTCAGGTGCGTGCCGCCGTCCTGGGTGTTGATGCAGTTTGCAAAGGCGTACACCGATTCGCTGAAGGCGTCGTGGTACTGGAGCGCCACCTCGACCCTGGTCCCGTTGACCTGCCGCTCTATGTAGACCGGGTCCTTGTGCAGGATGGTGCGGTTGGCGTTCAGCGTCGACACGAACTCCTGGATGCCGCCGTCGAATCTGTACGTGACCTCCTGGGCGGGAGGGGCTTCCTCCGCCAGCTCCGGCTGCTCGCCGGTGCGACGCCATTCGCATCTGAACGCAATCTCCAGGCCCTTGTTGACGTAGGCCATCTCCTTGAAGCGCTGGGACAGCACGTTGAAGTCGTACTCGATGGCCTCGAAGATCGTCTCGTCGGGCGAGAAGGTCACTACCGTACCGTGCCGGTCCGCCTCGTCCTCCGCCAGGCGAGTCGAGCGCAGTGTCGTGGCTGCGTCTCCCTTGGCGAATTCCTGGACGTGCAGCTTGCCGCCCCGGTACACCTCCACCCGGAGGGTGTTGGACAGCGCGTTTACGATGGAGGCGCCGACTCCGTGCAGCCCGCCCGACACGCTATATGCCTTGCCGCCGAACTTGCCGCCCGCGTGCAGGGTCGTCATGACCGTCTCGACGCCCGACAGGCCTGTCGTCTGGTGCTTGTCGACGGGGATGCCCCGTCCGTCGTCCTCGACGGTGACGGAGCCGTCCGCCCTGATGACTATGTGAATGCGCGTGCACTCGCCGGCCATGAACTCGTCGACGCCGTTGTCGACCAGCTCGTAGATGAGGTGATGCAGGCCGGCCTGGCCCGTGGTGCCGATGTACATGCCCGGCCTGAGGCGTACGGCCTCCAGCCCTTCGAGGACCTGGATGTCGCTGGACGTGTACGCGTCGTTCTGCCTGGTACGCGCTTCAACAACTGCCATAGACTTCTCCTGCCTGTCGAGTCGGGGCGGGCTCGTGTCGCCGGTTTCGGCGGTCTCTCTTGCGAGACTCGGACGTGGCCGGCGGGCCTGCCGCCTGGGGCCGTGAAGAGGTGACTGTCTGCGTCTGTGCGGGATGCCGGAGAGCCTTCCAGGAGGCTCACTCTCGACCCGCCGAAGGTTACCCTTCAATTATAGCTGGATCAGCTACAGAGCGCCACCAATTCCAGCCTGGGCACAGTATACCATATCTTAGAACCGGGCCAAACATGTTTTCGCATCCCATATTGGACTGTTCTCTGAACCGGCTAAGCGGGGTGCTCGATACAGTCTGGAGCAAGTGAGACTGACCGGCCCGGGAGGACGAGAGTCTCGCCGGCGAGTGAACGCAGCTTCACACTGGGCGGGCGCCGCCCCAATGAACCACCAGAAGATGGCCGGTCAGCGCTCTCTTGCCATATGAGCTGGGTGGCTGCCCAGACCCTAGCGCGTGTACTTGATCCTTGGGTCCACGACCGCAAGCAGGATGTCTGATATCAGCGTGCCAGCCACGGTGAGCATTCCCAGCAGCAACACTATGATCCCGGCCAGGTAGATGTCCTCGTCCTGGATCGCGGTGAGGAGTACGGGCCCGATGGTGGGCAGGCTCAGCACCACGGAGACGATGACGCTGCCGCTCACCAGCGACGGCAGGAGATAGCCGATGGTGCTGATCAGCGGGTTGATCGCCACGCGGACCGGGTACTTCAAGATGATCCTGGCGGACCCCAGGCCCTTGGCCCTCGCAGTCACGACGTAGGGCTTGTTCAGCTCGTCGAGCAGGTTGTTGCGCATGATGCGGATCAGGCTGGCCGTGCCCGACGTCCCCAGCACTACCGCAGGGATCCAGAGGTGCTGGATGAAGTCGTAGGCCTTGCCCAGGCTCCACGGCGCGTTCGCATAGTCGGCGGAGAAGAGCCCGCCTACGCTCTGGTCGAAGTACGCATAGGCGATGTACATCAGCACCAGGCCAAGGAGGAAGTCCGGCACAGCAAGCCCGGAGAACCCCAGCAGGGTGAAGGCATAGTCGCCCACGGAGTGCTGGCGGACGGCAGAGTATATCCCCACGGGTATCGCGAAGGTCCAAGTGACCAGGATCGTGAACCCGGTCAACGCGATGGTGATCCAAAGCCGGTCGCCGATGATCGACTTGACCGTCTTCTGGTAGAGCAGTCCGTTGCCGGTCGGCCCGAAGGCGATTCCCAGGTCGCCCTGCAGCAGGTTCCATATCCACGCCGCGTAGCGTACGTAGATGGGCCTGTCGAGGTTCAGATAGCGGCGCAGCTCGTCCACCATCTCCTGGGCCTGCATCTCGCTCGAGCTCACTGCGCGGGTCCTGTCGAATCGCTTGGTCGCCTGGTCCCCTTCGGGCAGCTCGACGACAAAGAAGGCAAGCATCGAGATCATCACTATCGTGAAGAAGGCAATGAGCAGGCGCCGGGCGATAAACGCGGTCATGTCGACACTCCAGGGCTACCCGGACAACTTCGCGACCCAACCAGTAGGCCAAGTCTAATGGGACAGGAAACGCCGGTCAACGAGGCCCACGTTCTCGCGTCGGTATTTCACGTCGGGCGGCCTGATGCTCTATAGTGCTGGTGCAGAAGCGGTGCGAGCAGCAGGATGCCCGGTCCGGTTGGGCGCGCCACCGGAGAGGAATCTTGCCGGAGCTCTATCGCCGGATAGCGCGTCCCCTGCTCTTCAAGTTGCCCGCGGAGGCGGCACAGAAGGTCGCCGAAGATGCGCTCCGCGTCACGCCCGCGTGGAGGATGCGCCCGGGATCTTCCAGGTCCGACGACCGCCGCCTCCGTTCGCGGTGGTGCGGCATGGAGGTCAGCAACCCCGTTGGGCTCGCTGCCGGGTTCGACAAGGACTGCCGGGTCCTGCCGTCCCTCGCGACGTGGGGGTTCGGCTACATGGTCGCGGGGACAGTGACGCTGGACCCCAGGCCGGGCAATCCGAAGCCCAGGCTGTTCCGGGACCCTGACGAGGAGTCGCTGACGAACGCCCTCGGCTTTCCGGGCAAGGGCCTCGCGGCGGCTGCACGGGCTCTCGCTCATGCCCGCGGCAGGACCATGGACGTGCCCATAGCGGCAAGCATTTCGGGCACCTCGATTCACGAGGTGGAGGCGTGCCACCGGATGCTGGAGCCGCTCGTGGACGCCGTCGAGGTGAACATCAGCTCGCCGAACACGGCCGGCCTCCGCGTGTTCCACGAGCCGGCGGCGCTCCGCGAGCTGCTGGGCAGGTTGAACGACGGCCGCGCAAAGCCGATCGCGGTCAAGCTGCCGCCGTACCCGCCAGGAGATGGCGCGGAGGCCGAGTCAGTCCTGGAGCTCGCCCGGGCGTGCCGCGATGCAGGAGTCGATGGACTCACCTCAGCCAACAGCAGGCCCACTCAAGACCCAAGGGTTGCCGTCGGCCGGGGAGGACTCAGCGGCCGCCCCATCTACCAGAGGATGCTCGACCTGGTGCGGGACCTGCGGGGCGAGCTGGGTACCGGTATCGGGATAAACGCCTGCGGCGGCGTTTTCACCGGGCGGGACGCCCAAGAAGCTCTCGATGCGGGCGCGGATACGGTGCAGGTCTACACGGGCCTCGTATACCGCGGCCCGTCGGCCGTCAGGAGCATCAAGGCCGAGATGCTCGACCTGCGTGACCGCGCAGGGAGTTAGCGGGCCAGCGCCACCCGCAGCTGGTCGGCGGTGATGTTGCCGCCGCTCAGCACGAGCGCGACCTTCTTGCCCGACAGCCGGTCCCTGATCTTGACCGCAGCCGCCAGGGACGCCGCGCCGGCGTGCTCCGCCAGGTTGTGGGTGTTCTCCAGGTGCAGCACGATGGCCCGGTCCAGCTCCTCCTCGGACACGAGGACCAGGTCGTCCATCAGCTCGCGCATTATGGACTGGGTGTACTCGTAGCCCGAACGGGTGGCCAAGCCCTCCGCCTTCGTGCCCATCGGCGACTCGACGACCCGGCCCTCCTTCCACGAGAGGTACGCCGCGTTGGCCTGCTCCGACTGTACGCCGATTACCTGCACGCGGGGATTCAGGGCCTTGGCGACCACGGAGGCTCCGCATACCCCGCTGCCGCCGCCCACGGGCACGATTATGACGTCCACGTCGGGCAGGTCCTCCATGATCTCGAGCGAATAGGTCCCCACGCCGGGCACCAGGCCGGGGTCGTTGGCCGAGTGGACGTAGTAGTAGCCCTCCTCGCGCGCCAGCCTCTCCGCGTGCTCCCGCGCATCGTCGAAGTCCCGGCCGTGGAAGATGGTCTGCGCCCCCAGGCGGCGCATCGACTCCACCTTGTCGGGGTTAGCGTCCTCGGGCATGGCGATCGAGGCGTCCAGGCCGAACTGCTTCGCGGCGTAGGCCATGCCCTGCCCGAAGTTGCCGGTAGATGCGCCTATCACGCCGCGCCCCTTCTGCTCGTCCGGGATCTGGGCAACGACGTTCAGGGCGCCCCGCATCTTGAACGAGCCGAGGAGCTGGTGGTTCTCGTGCTTCACATGCACCTCAGCCCCGATCAGCCTGTCCAGAGCGGTGTAGTGGTGGAGCGGGGTGCGCACTATGTAGGGCTGTATTCTTGCCCTCGCCTCGATGACGTCCAACAACGTGGGTAGCCCGGCCATCCGATCCTCCATTGCGGTCTCGATATCGTGGTGATTTGCCTGCCGGATTGACTCTACACGCTCGCCCTCCCGACATCAATGATTTTAGGGCTGGCGATCGTGGTTAACCTTGCAAATCAGGCACAGTATGCCATAATTGCAAGGATGTTTGCTCGTCGTTCGGAAACACAACTGCGGAACCTGCTCGAAGAGTATCCAGCCGTCGCCCTCCTTGGGCCTCGCCAGGTTGGCAAGACGACGCTCGCCCTCGAGATCGCCCGGGCGGTGGACTCAGTGTATCTCGACCTGGAGTCGCCCTCGGACCGGGCCAGGCTGTCGGATGCCGAGCTCTACCTGTCCGACCACGAGGACAGGCTGGTCATTCTCGACGAGGTCCATCGCGTGCCGGAGCTGTTCCAGGGTCTCCGCGGACTGATCGACCGCGGACGAGCCCGTGGCAGGCGGTCAGGGCGGTTCCTCCTGCTCGGGTCGGCCTCCATGGACCTCCTGCAGCAATCAGGCGAAACGCTGGCCGGACGCATAGCTTATCTCGAGTTGAATCCACTCGACGTCCTCGAGGTCGCCCAGGACGACCATGACGCCCTCTGGGTGAGGGGTGGCTTCCCGGATAGCTTCCTGGCGCGGGGCGACGGCAGAAGTCTGTCGTGGCGTGAGAACTTCATCCGCACGTACCTCGAGCGGGACGTCCCCCAGCTCGGACCCCGCATTCCTGCCGAAACGCTAAGGCGGCTGTGGGTAATGCTGGCCCATACCCAGGGCGGTCTGTTGAACGCGGCCTCCCTGGCGCGGAGCCTGGGTGTCGCCGGAAGGACCATTCACAGGTACCTGGACCTCCTGGTAGACCTGCTGCTGGTGAGGCGGCTCCCGCCATGGCGGAGCAACGTTGGGAAGCGCCTGGTGAAGTCGCCGAAGACGTATGTCCGCGACAGCGGCATCGTGCACGCACTGCTCGGCATCCGCTCCAAGGAGGAGCTACTGGGGCACCCGGTCGTTGGGCCGAGCTGGGAGGGGTTCGTGATCGAGAGCCTCCTGGGCATCGCGCCCGAGCGCACCGAGGCGAGCTTCTACCGGGCGTCGGGCGGGGCCGAGGTAGACCTGGTGTTGGCGTTGCCGGGGAGAGGGCCCTGGGCAATCGAAATAAAGCGGAGCCTCTCGCCGCGACCGAGCAGGGGATTCCACAGCGCATGCGAAGACATAGAGCCGGAGAGGAAGTTCGTCGTCTATCCCGGCGATGAGCGCTTTAGAGTCGCAGAGGACATCGAAGCGGTCAGGCCCGTAGACCTGGCGAGGGAGATAGAAGCAACGGCCGACCGCTGGTAGAGCTTGAACTACGGATCAGGAGAGGGGTGGAGCGGGAGACCGGATTCGAACCGGCGACATCCTGCTTGGAAGGCAGGAACTCTACCGCTGAGTTACTCCCGCGCTCCATTAACGATAGCGTTGACGCTCTCGCTGGGTCAAGCCTGCGCATGACCTCATTATTTTGGTTACCGAGCCGGGGAATGCACCTCAAAATTGCGGTTACCCAACACGGGGAGGGTAACCGTGAACCGAGTGAGCATTCGAGAGTACTGCGAGC
>DAOULA010000084.1:0-18255 GCA_034420735.1 Dehalococcoidia bacterium | reverse complement strand
TTGGCTGGGCTCTGCCCCCGTATCGGGTACGGGGCAGGCTCTTCGACCCTTCGACGGGGCCCTTCGGCAAGCTCAGGAGAGCCTCAGGACAGGCAAGCTCAGGGCGAACGATCCTCTGGGGCCTCTTATTCAGACCATCCCTAGGACTGTGGTAGGCTGTTGCCTCTCGCCTGCCGGCTCGGGGAGCCGGACTGCCGGCAGCATGAAAGACCGGCGACATTGGGGGGTGCATCGCATGAAGCTGCTTATCGTAGGCTGCGAGTATGCAGGGACCACGACCCTGGCCCACGCCATCGACGGCTGGATGTTCGAAGCGATGGGCAGCAGGATGCGGCTAATCCACGACCACTGGAAGATCCCGTACACCGTGGGGCATCCGGCGAACATCTCAGAGGAGGAGGAGGAGCAGTTCCTGGCCCTGAGCCCGTGGCTGAAGGACAACGTCCAAAGGCACAACCTCTACTACCACGCGCCGCGGCAAAGCTCTTCGGGAGACTCCGGGGACAAGCTGGTGATCGGCATGCACGTTGACGACGCCATATACGGCCCGCACTACTTCGGCTACGGGGGACCTGGGGAGCCGTTCGACCGGAGAGATGTATCGAGGAAGATCGAGCAGCTGATCGTCACCTTCGAGCCGGAGACGGTCCTGGTGCTGGTGAAGGCATCCCCCGACGTGATCGCCCGCCGCATGGAGGAGAGCCCGCATAGGAACGGCGTTCTGCGCAAGGGGCACGAGGGGTACATCCTCCGCAGGTTCGAACAGGAGTACGATGCGTCCCAGATCGCCAACAAGATCACCCTGGACACCAGCAGCGCGACAGTCGAGAGCACAGTGGCCGAGTTCGTACGGAAGATGGAGCCCTACTTCACGGCGGCAGACAGGCTCAGGATGATCTCACGCCGCCTGCCATAGGCGGACGCGCCCGTTCTCCGGGCGGGGCGGTCACCGGTCTGCCACTACCGGGTTCCGGAGCACGCCGATGCCTTCGATCTCGACCTCCACGGTGTCGCCGACGCGGATCTCACCCGTAGACGGACAGCCGCTGCAGATTATGTCGCCAGGGTAGAGGGTCATTATCTCGGACACCCAGCTGACCAGCTCCGCCACCGCGAAGATCATTCCGCTGCTGCTGTCGTCCACTTCGGTGCGGTCGTTCACCCTGCACCTGATCCCCAGGTTATCGCCGTCGAGTCCCGTGGCGATGACGGGACCCAGGGGGCAGAACGTGTCGAACTGCTTCCAGCGCATGGTGCCGCCACGCCCGATGTCGCTCACCGTCATCTCGGAGGCGCTGACGTCGTTCGCACAGGTGTACCCCAGCACGTGTTCCAGGGCATTCTCGACACTGACGTGCCTGGCGGACGTGCCAATGACTATCCCGACCTCGGCCTCGTGGATCACCGACCGGCATGTCCGTGGGTAGACGATGGGATCGAGATGGGCGATGTTTGTGCCGGGCTGCTTCATGAATATCCCCGGGCCGTCCCGGTCGTCCTTCTCGCCGTAGTTGGCGGCTATGCCGATGACCTTGTTGGTCGGTCCCAGCGGCGCCAGCAGCCGGGCCTCCGCGAGCGGTCCCAGGTAGGGGCCTGGGCGAGCGTCCCTGTACAGGTCGCCTTCGATTCTTCTCACATCCTCCCCTTCGACCGCGCCCCAAAGTACGCGGTCTCGCCACAGGAATCGTGCCAGGTGCATAGTTCGCCTCCCGGGGTCTCTCTGGAAGTGCTCCGGGAGAGTCTACCAGCCATGGGCCGGAAGTGCCGATAGGGCGCCGAGTCTCAATGCGATCTGGCTGTTTGTGGCGGGGTCTTGGGACGGTCTCCTGCCGCCTTCCCCGGCCGGGTTCTCATTGACCCTTCTAGGGGCCGGTGTTACACTTCCAGTCGCGCCCGGAACCCGACGCAGTGACCCGGCGCGAGCTACCGAGCGCAGGTGCGCCAGGGGAGACCTAGATGTCCAGAGTTCTCGTAATTGCCGTGGCGCTGATGGCGCTATTGACCTTAGCCTGCGGCTTCACCGCTGAAAAGCCCACGCCGACTCCCAGCCCAACTGAAGTGCCGATACCGGCCGGCGCAAACGTGACGGACCTCGTCATCGAGAGCTCGCCCATGTCTCACAGGGACGCCACCATCGGAGTGGGCGATTTCGTCAGGTGGACGAACAACTCGAACCTCGCGCACACGGTTTCGCACACGCCGACCGTGGGGGGCGTTTCCAAGATCTTCGATACACACATGCAGGCCGATGATTCATTCGTGTTCCAGTTCAACGAGGCGGGCGAGTACCGATACGCCTGCCTGATCCATCCCGTCCAGATGTGGGCAGTCATCACGGTACAGTAGCCCTGCGGCCTGAGCCAGACTCGCGTCTCGCAGTGCGTCTTCCCGGGAAGAAGGGCGCCAGACGTTCGCCCGTGGCGGTAGAACCATGAGACCCGTCATTCGAGAGCTGTTCGAGACCGTAATCCTTGCCCTCCTGATCTTCCTGGGCTTCCACCTGAGTGTTGGGAATTACCGCGTGGAAGGGTCGAGCATGTCGCCGAACCTGGAAGAGGGCGAGTACGTCATCGTCAACAAGCTCGTCTACGCGCGTCCGCCCGTCGACCTGATTCCATTCGTTGGAGAGCCGCAGGACCCGTACCTCTTTCGCTCGCCCCGGCGGGGCGAGGTGATAATCTTCGAGTTTCCCCGTGACATGGAGAGAGACTTCGTCAAGCGGGTCATCGGACTTCCGGGTGACACCGTAGAGATCAAGCGTGGGCAGGTCATCGTCAACGACATTCCCCTGGACGAGCCCTACATCACCCACGAGAGCGCAGGAAGCTATCCCAGGACGACCGTACCGGAGGGGTCGTACTTCGTCCTGGGCGACAATCGCCGCGCAAGCAACGACTCGCGTGACTGGGGACCCGTGTCCGAGAACAGGATTATCGGTAGGGCGTGGGTCAGCTTCTGGCCCCTGGACCGCTGGCAGTCCATCGACGTTCCAGAGACATGGGCGGCAGTCCCCAGGTAGTGGAGGCAGGAGAGAAAATGACGACCACCGTCGATAGTACAAGGACATACAAGGTGATCGGGACCCGCCCCGTCAGGCACGACGGCGTCCCCAAGGTCACGGGGGAGGCCCAGTACGGGTCGGATGTGCGCCTCCCGGGGATGCTGTATGCCAAGGTGCTCAGGAGTCCCCATGCTCACGCGGTCATCAGGTCGATCGACACCAGCCGTGCGGAGGCGCACCCTGACGTGCGCGCAGTGGCCACGGCGGCGGACCTGGGCGCGGCGGTGGGCAGCATCGGCAGGGAGGTCGTGCTGGGGGCGACGCAGACGGATAACGTTCTGGCGAGCAGCAAGGTGCTCTACAAGGGCCACCCCGTTGCGGCCATTGCCGCGCCCAGCCTCCACGCAGCCGAGGAGGCGCTTTCGCTCATCGACATGGAGTACGAGCCGCTCCCGGCGGTCACTAACGTGGAGGACGCGATGAGGCCCGGCGCCCCGTGGCTGCACGAGGACTGGGCATCCGACGGCTCGGAAACCCCGAATGTGGCCGGCCATGAGCAGCACAAGTTCGGCGACCTGGAGAGCGGATTTGCGTCCGCCGACATTGTCGTGGAGCGGGAATACCGGACGCAGACCGTCCACCAGGGATACATCGAGCCTCAGAACGCGACGGCCTCCTGGTCGCCCGACGGCCGGCTGACCGTCTGGTGCAGCAGCCAGGGCCACTTCGGCATCCGCGACAACGTGGCCAGGATCCTGGGCCTGCCCGAGTCCGCCGTGAAGGTCATCCCCATGGAGATAGGCGGCGGGTTCGGCGGCAAGCTCAACGCCTACCTGGAGCCCATCGCTGCTGTGCTGTCGAAGAAGAGCGGCAAGCCCGTGAAGATGTGGATGACCAGGACCGAGGTCCTGGAGGCGACGGGCCCGGCTGCAGGAAGCTACGTCCGCGTCAAGATGGGAGCGACGCGCGAGGGCCGCATAACGGCCGCTCACGCCCACTACGCATACGAGGCAGGAGCGTACCCTGGCGCACCGGTGGCAGCCGCCGCGGCCGCGGTGTTCGCCCCCTACGACCTGGAGAACGTGCAGATCGACGGCTATGACGTGGTCGACAACAAGCCCAAGACCTCGGCCTACAGGGCCCCAGGCGCAACGGTCGCGGTCTTCGCTGTCGAGACGGTGATCGACGAGCTGGCGGAGCGGCTTGGATTCGACGCGGTGGAGCTGCGCCTGCTCAACGCCGCCGCGGAGGGCACCAGGCGGGCGGACGGCGTGATGAACGTCCGCATCGGGGCGGAGGAGGTGATGCAGGCCGTGCGCGAGCACCCGCACTACTCCGCGCCGCTGGGCGCCCCGGCGGATGGGAAGCTGAGAGGGCGCGGCACGGCGATGGGCTTCTGCCGGAACAACACCGGCATGGCCTGCGTGGTAGCAAACGTCCTGGACGACGGGAGGGTGAGCCTCGTGGAGGGCTCCGTGGATGTGGGGGGCAGCCGGACGGCGGTCGCGCAGCAGCTTGCCGAGGTACTGGGTCTGACGGTCGAAGACGTGATTCCCCAGGTGGCCGACACGGACACCATCGGCTACACTTCGAACACCGGCGGGAGCGGGGTGGCCTACAAGTCGGGGTGGGCAGCGCACGACGCTGCCAATGACATCAAACGCCAGCTTGTCGAGCGGGCCGCGCTGCTATGGGAAGCGTCGCCGGACGATGTCGAGTATGTGGACGGTACGCTCCAGCACCGGTCCGACCCCGAGCTCAAGATGGGGTTCAAGGAGCTCGCCGCGCTGCTGCCCGATACGGGCGGCCCCGTAGTGGGTCGGGCCAACATCAACCCCGGCGGACTCCACGGGTCCTATGCCGCAAACATAGTCGACGTGGACGTGGACCCGGAGACCGGGAAGGTGGACATCCTTCGCTACACCGCGCTGCAGGACGTTGGGAAGGCCATACATCCCAGCTACGTGGAGGGCCAGATCCAGGGCGGCACTGCGCAGGGCGTCGGCTGGGCGCTCAACGAAGAGTATTTCATGAGCGATGACGGGCGGATGTTGAACGCCTCCCTGCTCGACTATCGCATGCCGACCTCGTACGACCTGCCCATGATCGAGACGGTACTGGTGGAGGTGCCCAGCGCGCTTCACCCGTTCGGAGTCAGGGGCGTGGGCGAGGCCAACATAGTGCCTCCCCCGGCGGCCCTGGCCAACGCGATCCACAACGCCGCCGGCGTCAGGATGTACGGCCTGCCCATGTCTCCCGGCGCTGTTCAGAAGGCCCTGGTCGAGGCTTCCTGAAGACCCAGCTAGGGAAGTACACCCTACCTCTTGGGTGGGATGCTGCCGTTGCGCTTCCCGTTTGCGGCGACCTCTACTTTGCCCGTAGCGGACTCGGGTACCTCCAGCTCGCCCACACACGCGATCGAGGCCACGGAGTCGCCGGCGTCGAGCTTGAAGATCGTTACGCCCTGCGCGGACCTGCCAGTGCTGCGTATCTCGGAAAGGTTCGTCCGAAGCACCTTGGCCTTCGAGGAGACGACATAGAGCTCGTCGCTGTCCGTGATCACCTGCGCGGCGGCCACCTGGCCGGTCTTCCTGGTGACCTTCAGCGTCTTGACGCCCTGGCCGCCCCGTCCCTGGGCACGATACCGGTTGAGGTCGGTCAGCTTTCCGAACCCCTTCTTGCTTATCACGAGCAGCTTGCTGTTGGGCACAACCACGTCCATCGCGATGACTACGTCCCTTGTTCGCAGCTCCATGCCCTTCACTCCCCCGGCTGCCCTGAGGCGCGGGGTGATCTCCGTGAGTGCGAACCGGATGGACTGCCCCTGCCGGGTGACCATCATCACGTCGTCTTCGTCTGTGGCCAGACGGGCCGTTACCAGCTCGTCGTTGTCCCTGAGATTCATGATGATCAGGCCCGCGCGGCGGACATTTTCGATCTGGTCGACCGAGACCCGCTTGACGAGCCCCCGCCTCGTGGCGAGGACCAGGAAGCGTCCCTCCACGCCGAGGTCGGGGACCGCCACAACCGCGTTGACGTGCTCGGTGTCGGTGAGCGGTATGACGTTCACCACCGGCACGCCGCGCGAGTTCCTCGACGTATCGGCCCTGAGCTCATATGACTTCAGGGGCAGAACCCGACCCGTGTTGGTGAAGAAGAGCAGCGTATCGTGCGTGTCGCCGACGATGATGTGCTCCACGGGGTCGTCTTCCCGGGTCGTCATGCTGACGACGCCCTTGCCTCCCCTGTGCTGGTTGCGATAGGTGCTGGCAGGGATGCGCTTGACGTAGCCGCCCTGGCTGAGCGTGATCACGATCTGTTCGTGCGGCTCCAGGTCCTCGCGCCTGAAATCCCGGACATCTTCGCCGATGATCGTGCGGCGCTCGCTGCCGTGCTTCTTCTTGAGCGCCATCGTCTCTTTCTTGATCTCGGCGTCGACCTTGCCGGGGTCGTCCAGCAGCTCCTCGAGGCCGCGAATCGTAGCCTGGAGCTCCCTGTACTCGCTCTCGATCTTCTCTCGCTCGAGGGCAGCGATTCGCCTGAGCTGCATGTCCAGGATCGCCTGCGCCTGGAGGTCGGACAGGTCGTACCACTCCATGAGCTGGGTCTTTGCCGTCTCGGCGTCCGCCGCGTTGCGGATCAGCGCAATGACGGCGTCGAGATTCGACAGGGCGACCCTGAGGCCCTCCAGGATGTGGGAACGCTCCCTGGCCTTTCGCAGCTGGAACTTGGCCCTGCGCCTGATCACCTCGCGCCGGAACCCAATGTACTCGACCAGCGCGTCCTTGAGCGTGATCATCTTTGGGGTGCCGTCGACCAGCGCGACCATGTTTGCCGAGAAGGCGTTCTGCATGGCCGTGAGCTTGTAGAGCTTGTTCAGGATCACCAGGCCCTGGGCGCCGGACCTCAACTCCATCACTATTCGCATGCCCTTCCGGTCCGACTCGTCCCGGATCTCGGAGATGCCCTCGAGCCTCTTGCTCTTGACGAGGCCGGCGATCTTCTCGATCAGGGTGGCCTTGTTGACCTGGTAGGGCAGCTCGGTAACGACGATCTGCATCCTGCCCGAGCGCTTCATGGGCTCGATGGTCGCGGTTGCCCGTACGACTATCTGGCCCCGCCCGGTCTCGTACGCCTCCCGGATTCCTTCGGCGCCCATGATCGTCGCGCCGGTCGGGAAGTCCGGCCCGTGAACGCGCCGCATCAGCTCCGTCGTCGAGGGATCGGGGTCCCTGAGCAGGAGATATATGGCGTCGCAAAGCTCAGAGAGGTTGTGAGGGGGGATGTTCGTCGCCATGCCCACCGCAATGCCGGAAGCGCCGTTGAGCAGCAGGTTCGGGAGCCTGGAGGGCAGGAGCACGGGCTCCTGCAGGCTCGCGTCGAAATTGTCGATGAAGTCGACCGTCTCCTCGTCGAGGTTTGCCAGCATCTCCTCTGCGGGAGAGCTCAGCCGTGCCTCCGTGTACCGCATTGCCGCTGGAGGGTCGTTGTCCACGCTGCCAAAATTGCCCTGGCCGTCCACCAGGGGCACCCGCATCGAGAAGTCCTGGGCCATGCGGACCATCGCGTCGTATACGGCTCCCTCCCCGTGGGGGTGGTACTTGCCCAAGACCTCGCCGACGAGCCTGGCGCTCTTCTTGTAGGAGGAGTTGGGCCTCATGCCCAGCTCATGCATAGCGTAAAGAATGCGACGCTGCACGGGCTTCAGCCCGTCACGGACATCCGGCAGCGCCCGAGCGACGATGACGCTCATCGCGTAGTCCATGTAGGACGAGCGCATCTCCTCCTCGAGTCTCTTGGGCATGATGAAACCGTATTCGGTTTTGGTTACCATGTAGCCTCCCGTTAGAGGTCAGCCCGGCGGCGGGCGTAACCTATAATGCACATACGATTATACCATATTTTTGACTTGTCCGAGACGGTGCACAAGCACCCCAAGCCGGTTCATTGACAGCCGTATTCGGCCCGAAATAGACTTCCCGCCAAGTCCGGCCGGGCAAGGAGTCGAGACCATATGGACCTGTACGTTCTCAGGCACGGTGTGGCGGAGGACCGGAGCAGCGCCGGGTACCCCGATGACGGCCAACGCCCGCTCACCGAAAAGGGGACACGCAGGATGGTCCGCCAGGTGCGAGGCCTTCGCTCTCTGGGGGTCTCCATCGACGTTGTCGTGACCAGCCCCCTTGTCCGGGCGGTCCAGACGGCCGAGATCGTCCACGAGGGGTTACGAATGACCAACCGGCTGGTGACGTCGAACGCCCTGGCACCGGGCGGAAGCCGGTCGCAGCTCATCAGCCAACTTGCGATGGGATACTCGTCGACCGACGACGTGATGGTCGTCGGCCACGAGCCCTCGCTCAGCAGCCTGATCTCGGTCCTTACGACGGGCGACTCTGAACCCGTCGTGCGGCTCAGGAAGGGGGCGCTGTGCAAGCTGCGCCTTCCAGCGCCCAGGTACGGTCGATGCGGGTGGATCGAGTGGGCGATGACACCAAAGCAGATGTTGAGCCTGGCATGACCGAGGAGGCGGACACCAAAACGTAATGGGCTGGGGCCAGCCCGTCGGCGATCTCGCCGCTCGCGCAGTGGGAGGGTCACACATTCCCAGTTACGCTCGGGATGACATAAAATGTCGACACTACCAAGATGCTGCGAGAACGAGATGAGCAGATGACCAAGCTTCTTCAGCGGGCATTCGAGAGAGCCTCCGAGCTTCCACAGGAAGAACAGGAGAAGTTCGCACGCTTCCTCCTGGCTGAGCTGGAGTCGGAGCGGCAATGGGCAGAGTCGTTCAGCCGTACAGAATCTGAGGACCTGCTGGAGCGACTGTCCGATGAGGCTGTGGCAGCGCACCGGGGTGGACTGACTCGACCCCTAGATCCGGAAGAGCTCTAGTTCGGCGTGCGTTCTCTTGCTCACGCGAGCTTTTGGGATGCCTACAGACTCCTTCCCGACCATGCAAAGCGCCGGGCGCGCGATTCTTAGCGCCCTTGGGGTCCTGTACGAGGGCGATATCATATGGTTTTGGATCGGACCTCACGACGAATACGACAGGCTTCTAAAGCGAATCTAGAAGGCCAATGACAACCGACACGCCCGACATACTGAAGAAGATCGTAGAGGTGGAGCGCAAGGACCTGGAGCTCCGCAGGGCTGAGGCCCCACTGGGCGACCTCGAGCTTCGAGTCAAGGACGCCGCCCACCCGCCTCCTCTCAATCTCGCCGGGGCGCTCATGGGCGACGAGACGAGGGTCATCGCCGAGGTGAAGCGTGCGACGCCCTCCAAGGGTGTCCTTCGAGAGGACATCGACGCGGCGGCGCTGGCTTCGACATACGCCGAGAACGGCGCCGCTGCGATATCCGTCCTGACGAACGGGCCCTTCTTCCAGGGCAGCCTGGAAGACATGGAGTCTGTTCACGGTGCCGTCCGGCCGCGGCAGGTCCCCGTACTGCGAAAAGACTTCCTGTTCGACCCCTACCAGGTACTGGAGGCCCGGGCGCGCGGCGCGGACGCAGTGCTGCTAATCGTTGCGATGCTCTCTCCGGGGCTGATGTCCGAGCTCATGGACGCCGCCAGGAAGCTCTGGATGCAGTGCCTGGTGGAGGTGCACACAGAGGGGGAGCTGGAGACGGCCCTCAGCTCAGGCGCGGAGATAGTGGGAATCAACAACCGGGACCTGCACACGTTCGTCACCGATCTGGAGGTCACCGAGCGTCTCGCTCCGAAGGTCCCCCCTGACCGGATAGTGGTAAGCGAGAGCGGAATAAGGTCCAGGGACGACGTGGCGAGAGTGGCGAGGTCGGGCGCTCACGCGATTCTCGTGGGAGAGGCGCTGGTCACGTCGGACGATCCCGGCACGCGACTGAGGGAGCTGGCGTGACCAAGTTCAAGATATGCGGCCTGCGCGACGCGGACAACGCGCTGGCCGCCGCAAAGGCCGGCGCAGACTTCCTGGGCCTGAACTTCGTGCCGGGAGTGCGGCGCCGGATAACGACGGAACAGGCAGGGGCAATCGTAGAGCGCCTGTGCGCTGAGCTGGAGCGGGTACCGCCGCTCGTGGGCCTGTTCGCCAACCAGCCGCTTGACGAGGTCAACGCCATCGTGGGCCAGTGCGGCCTCGACATGGCGCAGCTCTGCGGCGACGAGCCGAAGGGGTACTGGGGCCAGGTCGGAGCGCCAGTCATACGGCAGATCAAGGTGCGCGACGACATACCAACGGACGCCGCGGTCGAGGCGGCCGCGCGCCAGATCGACGAGGTCATCGGCTCGGGCTGTACGCCCATGCTCGACAAGTTCGAGCGGGGCCATCTAGGGGGAACGGGCCGCACATTCGACTGGCGCGTCGCCGGGGAGCTGGCCGGGCGATACGACCTGGTACTCGCGGGCGGGCTGACGCCGGACAACGTCGCCCGCGCGATCTCGGAGGTGGGGCCGTGGTGCGTCGACGTGTCGAGCGGCGTCGAGACCGGCGGGATAAAGGACGCAGCCAAGATACGCCGGTTCGCCGAGGAAGTGCGGAAGGCCAGCTGAGGGCCTATTCACCCACCCACGGGATCACCACCGTCAGCGGCTCGCCCGGCGGCAGGTTCGGAGTGTCGCCGTGGCTGACCTGTCTGAGCACCCACGCCCCGCGCGGAGTCAGGCGCACGACCCTCAGCTCGCTGCTACCCATAGACCCCTTCTCCATCCTCAGCTCCATCGGCCCGCGAAGGGCCGCCTCGTCGACCGTGTACTCGACCGTCATGCTCACCCTGCGGCCGCCCTCCCCGTCTCTCCGCGCCTGGGCGAGAACCATGCCGTCGACCGACGCGCGGGACTCCGCCGGCTCGCCTGACGTCTCGATCAGCTCCACAGTCAGGATGTTGCCAAGAGTCGAGATTTGGACCGACGCCCTGTCCGACGTGGTGCTGAATGTCATCTCGACACGATTCCGGGCAGCGTCTGGGAGCTCGGCCGGAGTGATGGGCAGCGCTGACGACAAGGGTATCTCCTGCCGCAGGAGCCTGGCGGACTCGCCGCCCAGTCGCAGGAACCAGTCGCTGGGCAGGTCATAGCCGTCCACGTCCAGCGACAGGAAGTTGCCGCCAACCGGCAGGCCTCCGATTCGTGGAACGAGCTTGAACATCGCCGTCCCGTCATCCAGCCCGTCGAACGACACGACGTAGAGCGCATCCGCACCCGCCGACACCGCCTCGTACGCCTGGCTCCAGAAGAAGCTTCCGCCGTCGCGGGGGACCGCGTTGAGGGGGGCATCGCCACCCGCTGAGCGGCCGGGCCACACCACCGGGGCATAGCCCACCCCGGCATCTGCTGCTTCCGACGCGAGCGCTGGGACGCCGGTGCCCGGCCCAGTGGCCTCAGCCTCACTGCCGGACTCGCCAACGGCCCAGGGGCTGACGTAGTCGACGGCGTCGAGCAGGTCGGCCCACCACCCCTCATCCTGCGACCGCCAGCGGATGGGCGCCACCACGAACAGCGCTGCTTCCAGGGCCTCGCCCTGCGCCGCGCTGACGCTCGTCACCGCCTCCAGCAACTTCCGAGGGCCGCCGGGGTCCTCGGCAAGCGCCGACGCGTCGATGGCGAGCACGGGTCGGTCGTTGTGGTGGACGTACCGACTGCTGTTCGTCAGCCTGAGCTCTTCCACGACGTGGGCCCAGTCGGCGGCGATGTCTCCTGGGGCCGCCTGGCGCAGTTGGTAGACGACCGCGAAGACGCGGCCGTGGGCCTCCGCTCCCGCCCTGACGTTGCCAGCCACGCGCTCCCAGAGGGCGGGAATTCCACCATCCCCTGCATCCCCGACAACGCGTCGCAGGAATACGCCGTCGAGGCCGTGTGAGGCCATCCACTCGAAGTGGCGAACTACGGTGCGGCGGTTGGCGCTGGAGAACAGGCCGGCGGTGCTCCCGTCCAACAGTCCCATGTCGGTCTCGCAGAGCTCTCCGGCTGACAGGTCCGACACGTCCGGGAGGTATGAGACAGCGGCCGAGTCCATCGGGTCGAAAGCGCCGTCTGTCCATCCCGGCCAGCCTTCCGATCCTGACTCGTCGCCTGGGCAGCCGAAGTGCCCCCTGTACTCGAAGAGGACCTTCCCGTCCAGCGTGGCGGCATCGACTTCACCGCCAGATCTCACCGGCTCAGGTGTAGCTGCGGGAGGGGACGTTGAGCCTTCGGAACATGAGACCGCGAATAGAATCGAGGCTGCGAAGGCGAGGGCGCTCAGGCGGTGCATACGCCGATTCTAACGGAACCATGCCTCGGTGCGCGGGGAGACCCGGGCCAGGCCCCGGGTAATGCGTACCGAAGCTACGATGAGGACTCGCCCGGCTCCCGGACCCTGGTAACCCGCAGGCGCTTGACACGCCGGCCCGCAGTCGAGAGGACCTCGAACCTCAACCCGTCGTGGTCTACGGAGTCGCCGGTCCTGGCTATCCTGCCGAGACGCTGGTATACGAACCCGCCCAAGGTATCGAAGCCATCTCCCACGAGCTCGGTCGAGAGCACCTCACCGGCGTCGTCGATGCCGATGCGAGCGTCGAGCATGAACTCGTCGTCTCCCACCTGTTCCACGCCAGGCTCTTCCACGTCGAACTCGTCGGTGATCTCTCCGACTATCTCCTCGAGCAGGTCCTCGATCGTGACCAGCCCGGACACGCCTCCATACTCGTCGACCACGATGGCAATGTGGCGCTGGGTGTCCTGGAACTCGGTCAGCAGCTCTTCAAGGGTCTTGTACTCCGGGATGAAGAGGGCCTGCCGCACGATGTCCATCGTCAGGGTGCTCTGGGTCCCGTTCCCATCGCCCAGCAGGCCGAGAATCTCCCTGGAGTGGACTATGCCCTCGATGTGGTCCACGTCCCCGTGGGTTACGGGTATCCGGCTGTGTCCCGATTCCATCATCGTCCGCACGACCTCGGACATGGGAGCACCCAGGTGAACGGTGACCATGTCCACCCTGGGCACCATGACCTCCCTGGCGATGGTGCGGTCGAGGTCCACGACTCCGCGGATCATGCGGGCTTCGTGCTCGTCGAGGGTCTCCTCGTCTTCGTCGATGCCCAGGCCCTCCGCGGGGCCGTTGGCCGCCGGCGGGATCTCCTCGCCCAGGGGGCTGGTCAGGCTCTGGGCAGCCTTCTCTTCGAGCGTGAGCAGCGGGCCCAGCAGCCGGGCCAGCTCCCTCACCGGTCGCGCGAGCCTGAGGGCGGCGCGCTCTCCGTATAGCCTGGCCAGGCCGGCGGCAGCGACGTGCACGATGCCTACCGCTACAAGGGCTCCCGCCCCCGCAAGGTAGGCAAGCATCCAGTGAGTGCCGCCAATCGCTATGGCGACGGCTACACCGGAAACGATGGCGGCCCCAAGCATCACGTACTTCAGGACCGCGACCGAGCCCGAGGGCCCGCGAGGGGTCGAGCGGAGAGCCTCGAGTGCGGCGGCCCCGGGCACCTCGTGGACGACAAGCCACTGGACGCGCTCGCGCCTCACCGAGGCGATGCTAGATTCGGCAAAGGATGCCAGGAAGAAGCCTATCCCCGAGATGGCCAGGGCCACCCAGGGTAACGTACTGTCGCTCTCCACCTTAGAGTCTCGTCACGTCGCGAGTGCGAGCCGGCACGCCCAGGACGAGCGTCCCTTCCGGCACGTCTCTTGTTATCACCGCGCCTGCCCCCGTCCGAGCGTTCGCTCCCACCACGACCGGGGCAACCAGCATCGTGCCCGAGCCGATAAACGCCCCGTCTCCGATTCGCGTTCTGTGCTTCTCAGTCCCATCGAAGTTGCAAGTGACCGTTCCTGCTCCCACGTTGACCCGGGAGCCCAGGTCGGCGTCCCCAATATAGCTGAAGTGATGGACCCGCGTTTCGCTGCCTATGCGACTCCCCTTGATCTCCACCGACGTGCCCACCCTGGCGCGAGCCTCGACGCGGGTGCCCTCACGCAGGTTGCTGAAAGGCCCAACCTCGACATGATCCCCCAGCTCAGCGCCGGTCACTACCGAGGACTGCACCTCGCAGTCGTCCCCGATCTTGGAGTCCGTAACCGTGCTGTTGGGGCCTATCCTGCACCGGCGGCCGATGCTCGAACGGCCGGTGACGTGGGTGTTGGGCATGATGACGGTGTCCTCGCCAATATCGACACCTGCGTCGACGTAGACGGACTCCGGATGCGGCATCGAGACGCCGCGCAGCATCCACGACTCCCGCAGACGCCGGCGCATGACAGCCTCGGCCTGCGCGAGCTGCACGCGGTTGTTCACCCCCATGACCTCTGAGGACTCCCCGACCACCGCCGCGACGCGTACCCCTGATTCGACCGCCGATGCCACCAGGTCGGTCAGGAGCACCTCGCCGTTCTCGGAAGGCGCGATCGCCTCCAGGGCGGGCCAAAGCCAAGACGTTTGCATCCGGTATATGCCACTGTTCACTTCGCGGATCGCCAGTGTATCCGAGTCGGCGGTCCCGTGCTCGACGATGGCCCGTACTCCGCTGCCGTTCCTTACGATTCGCCCCAGGTCGCCGGGGTCGTCCACCATGGCGGTGAGAAGCGTCAGGGAAGCACTGGTGTCGCGGTGTTCGCTCGCCACCCGTTCGAGCGACTCCGGGCGGAGGAGGGGCGAGTCGGCAGTCATCACGGTCAGGTCCTCGACGCCGTCCAGACTGTCCCGCGCCTGGAGCAGGGCGTGCCCCGTGCCGAGCGGCTCAGCCTGCTCCACATAGGTGACGCTGTTGCCAAGCAAGTCCCTCAGGGCATCTGATCCTGGAGCGACTACCAGGACGACGCGGTCCAGTCCTGCGTCCCGGGCTGCGTCCGCTACGAGGGCCACCATCTCCTTGCCGCAAACACGGTGCAGTGGCTTGGGCAACCCGGACTTCATCCGGTTACCGCGTCCGGCGGCCAGGATAACGGCAGCCTGTCTGTCCATTGTCATTAGAGAGTGGAACCCGTCTGCGTTCCTCAGTCATGCTAGCAATGCGTACGAAAAAGTGTCAAGACGCGCGAGACTCATCAACATCCATAAAGTCCACGGAAAACTCGTTGTAAGGCCAACGTTATCGGGAGTATACTCCGCGAAAATACGGCGGCGGAGAGAGTCGGATGGCCAAGCCCATAAGCCATTTCGTAACGAGACCCGCCAGGAGAGATGGGGGCGATGTAGGTGACCGGCGGTGCCTGTCAATGACCTACGGTGACCCACCCGTATCCCCAGAGTGCTGGGGGGACGAACAAAGCCAAGAGGAGACTCTCAAGTGACTCAAACCCTGGTGATGGACGGACTCAAGCGGCGTCGACTTCCGATCAACCTCAGGCAGAGCGGCAACAGCGACGCCAGGATCCTGATATCGACCCGTGTCAGGAAGTCCCCCTGGTGGCACCTGTCGAAGGCCGCCGGCTGCTGGGCGTACACGACCTACAACCACATGTACCACCCCAGGGCGTACATCAAGCCCGAGGACGGCGGCCTGATGGCCGAGTACGAGTACCTGACCAAGCACGTCAGCATGTGGGACGTGGCGGTCGAGCGGCAGATCCAGGTCAAGGGTCCCGACGCGGCGGACTTCGTGGACCTGCTGATCACCCGCGACGTTCATAGCCTGCTGCCCCCGATGCAGGCCCGCTACGTGATCCTCTGCAACCAGTACGGCGGGGTCATAAACGACCCCGTGCTCCTTCGCGTGGCCGACGACGAGTTCTGGTTCAGCATATCGGACTCGGACCTCCTCCTGTGGGCGCAGGGGGTCAACGCCTCCGGCAAGTTCAACGTCGACATCCACGAGATCGACGTGTCTCCCGTCCAGATCCAGGGACCCAAGTCGGTGCTGCTGATGGAGAAGATGTTCGGTCCCCACATCAGGGAGATCCCGTACTACGGACTGGTGCACGAGACCCTGAACGGCCATGACGTTACGATCTCCCGCACCGGCTTTTCCGCCGAGGTCGGATTCGAGATCTATCTGCACGACGCGATGCTCAAGTCTGACTTCATCTGGCCCCACATCCTGGAGCAGGGCGAGGAGTTCAACCTTGGCGTAATCGCCCCCAGCCACATCCGTCGACTCGAGGCTGGAATCCTGTCCTACGGCCAGGACCTGGACATCGAGAACAATCCCTACGAAGTGCGGCTCGGCTGGCAGGTGGACCTGGACAAGGACGACTTCATAGGCAAGACGGCCCTGGCCAGAATCAAGGAAGAGGGCGTCCAGCAGCGCCTTGTCGGCCTGAGGGTCGGCGGCGAGCCAATCGTCTGGTACAACGAGAGCTTCTACCTGGTCAAGGACGACAGCACAGGCGACGACGTGGGATACGTCACCAGCGCATTCTGGTCGCCGGCCCAGGGATCGAACATAGCCCTTGCCGTCATGCCTCGGACTCACTGGAAGCGAGGCACCCGCGTCAAGGTCGAGCTGCCCAATGACGGAATCGTGGACGCAGAGGTGGTGCGAGTGCCGTTCGTCGACCCGACCAAGGAGCGCCCCAAGACCGGCCTGCAGTAGCATCCTGGCCTACCCTGATCGGCGTCGGACCGGCGCGTGCCGCTCCCCAGTGGTAGACCGGGATGCCTGTGTTAAACTCAGGCGCGGCGAAGCCGTTCCACAGGCGCGCCCGGGAAGGCTCGCCGGACGAACGCCGGCGCCCGACTTTACCTCTCGACGCCGGCCGCAGGTAGGCTATGAACTGGCTCGATATCGTTCTGCTCGGCACCCTGGCGGTCTGCGCCGCCGTCGGCCTCAAGCTGGGCCTGATCAAGGCCATCCTTGTAGCCGCCGCGGTCTTCGTGGGCGGACTGCTTGCAGGCCGCGTCAGCGGGGGCGTAGGCGATTTCCTGAGCGGCCTGGTCTCGATGGAAGGCGACATCGGGGACCTGCTGAGCAGGACGATACAGAACGAGACGATTCTCACGGTGGCCACCTACGCCGTGATCATCTGCGCCTTCCTGCTGATCGCGCGGATGCTGTCCAAGCTGGCGTTCGTGCTGAAACTGGCGACGATGGGCCTGTCCAGCGTGGTCGACCGGGGCGGCGGGCTGCTTCTCGGGTTCCTCATCGGCATTGCGCTCACCAGCGCCACGGTCCTAGGCCTGACGGCGCTCACGTACGGGACGGCATACGACGACGCGGTGGCCGGCGTCTCGTTCGAGCAAGTCGAGGGGGTGGTCGAGAGCCTGGAGGGCACACTGGTCGGCTCCCAGCTGGTTTCGGTACACTTGGAGGTGTTCGACCGGCTGCCCGGCGACGCCCTGGGATACGTGCCGCCCAGTTTCAAACAGGCCGTTTCAAGTCTTCAGTCGGAGATAGACCGCACCCAGCAGCCATGACCACCATGATCCACTCTCCGGTGCTGGTACTGAACCAGAACTACCAGCCCCTGAACATATGCAACGTCCGCCGGGCCATGGTCCTGGTGGGGCTGGGCAAGGCGGAGCCCATGGCGAACGGGCGCGGCGACATCCGCACCGTCTCGGCCAGGTTCGCCGTCCCCTCGGTCATACGGCTGGTCTACATGGTGAAGCAGCCAATCATCCGTCGCCGGCTCTCCCGGCGCGCCATCTTCTACAGGGACGGTTTCGCGTGCCAGTACTGCGGCGCGAAGGGCAAGACACTGACGCTGGACCACATTGTCCCGCGCTCTCGCGGCGGGGCCCACGAATGGGACAACGTGGTCAGCGCCTGCGTGCAGTGCAACCACAAGAAGGCGGGGCTCACGCCCACTGAGGCGCGCATGCGTCTTCGCAGAAGGCCTTCCGCGCCGAAGCCCGAGCCATACGCCCTTTTCCGCCACCGCCCCATACTGGAAGAGTGGCGCGAGTTCATACCCTGGGTGACCTAGGGCGGCTCACCGACGGGTCATTGTTGGACGGAGCGCAGAGGGGCGAATAATCCAGGGCCGTTGCCCTTAGTCCAAGGGCGCTAGATTCCTCGCTGCGCTCGGAACGACAGCAGGCTGCTCCAAGTCCCTCATCGGCTGCGCTAGGAATCACTATGGCCTTGCGAAGGCCACATAAGGGGATGAAAATGGCGAGCCCCTGTGCAATGGCGAGGCGACCCCGCCCCAGGTCCCCGTATCGGGGTACGGGGCAGGCTCTTCGTCGGGGGCTCCTCAGGACGACACGACGGCGCGGCCCGGGCTATTGTTGTTAGGGAACCTCTGATTAACCGAATTGGCTGGGCTCTGCCCTTCGACAAGCTCAGGGCGAACGATCCTCTGGGGCCTCTTATTCAGACCATCCTTAGGTCGAGGTCTACCTAAGGGGGCGAGCGGCCCG
>DAOULA010000083.1:0-33618 GCA_034420735.1 Dehalococcoidia bacterium | reverse complement strand
ATACGTCGCCGAGGTTTCGCTGGCCGAGTTCGCCATGATGATGCCGGGCAAGAACCGGCGCTCGATGCAGAAGCTGGTGAAGCAGGGGTAGGATGCCCTAAGCAGGCTCGTTGGCCTGGGGGTCATACGGGGTAGGCTTGGGCAACCCTTGGGCAGAGGTCGTCGAAGCGGCTGCTCAGCCCGGTTCCGACGGCTGATCGGGCGGACCGTGCTCCAGCAGATCCACGAACTCGTCCTCGTTAAGAACAGTAATGCCCAGCTCCTCGGCGTTGGCCAGCTTGGAGCCCGCGTCCTCGCCGGCGACCAGGTAGTCCGTGCGCTTGCTGACGCTGCCGCTGACCGCGCCGCCCGCGTCCTTGATCCTGCCCTCGGCCTGCGAGCGACTGAAGTTCGACAGGCGTCCCGTAACCACGAAGCGCAGCCCGGCCAGGGACTGCTCGCCGGGCTCGGGCCGGTCCTCGTCGGCCATCTCCACACCCCTGTCGCGGAGCTTCTGGACGACGGCCCTGTTGGACTCGTTGGCGAAGTAGGTTGAGACGCTGGCCGCGATCTTGGGGCCGATGGACGGCACCTGCGACAGGTCGTCTTCTGTCGCGGCCATGATCGCGTCGATGGTGCGGAAGTGGCGGGACAGCGCCTCGGCCACCTCGATTCCCACGTGGTCGATGCCGAGTGCGGTGAGGACGCGCGCCAGGGGCCGGTCCCTGCTCGCATCGATGGCATGCAACAGGTTCTCGACGCTCTTCTCGCCCATGCGGTCGATGGCGACCAGGTCTTCCTTCTTGTCCTTCAGCGCGTACAGGTCCGCGGCGTCTTTGATCAGCCCCCGCTCCAGCAGGACCACGACCTGGCGTACGCCCAGGCCCTCGATGTCCATCGCGCCCCTGCTGACGAAGTGCTCGATCAGGCGCACGAGCTGCGCAGGACAGGCGGCGTTGACGCAGTAGGTCATCGCCTCGCCCTCGGGACGCACGAGCCCTTCGCCGCAGCTCGGGCACTCCGCAGGCATGACAAAGGGCTGCTCGTCGCCCGTGCGCCTGCCCTCCACGACACTGACGATCTGCGGGATCACCTCGCCGGCACGCTCGACGACAACCCAGTCGCCGACGCGCAGGTCCTTCTCCTTCACGTAGTCCTCGTTGTGGAGGGTGGCCTGGCTGACCGTCGCTCCGCCCACGTCGACGGGCTCCAGCACGGCGTAGGGGTTGATGCTGCCCGTGCGACCCACGTTGACCCGTATCTCGTTCAGCCGGGTCAGCGCACGGGTGGCCGGGAACTTGTACGCGATGGCCCACCTGGGCTCGCGGCCCACCTCGCCCATGTGACGTTGCAGGTCGAACGAGTCGACCTTGACTACGACGCCGTCGCACCCGTAGTCGAGAGTCTCGAATTCCTCGCGCCACTTCCGGTAGTAGGCTAGGACTCCCTCGGGAGTCGTGACGGGCTCGTTGTACTCGTTGGTCTTGAACCAAAGCCCGTTCAAGTAATCGAGCGTCTCGGAGTGCGTGTCGGGCATGGGAGCGTCCGCGTAGCCGAGGCTGTACACGAATATGTCGAGGCCGCGCGACGCGGTTATGCCAGGGTCGAGCTGCCTGACGGACCCGGCGGCGGTATTGCGGGGGTTGGCGTACGTCGGCAGGCCTGCCTCCTCGCGGGCCCGGTTCAGCTCATCGAAGCGGGGCCTTGGGAAGAGCACCTCGCCACGGACTTCAAGACGACCTGGCACGGGAATCCGCAAACTCAGGGGAATGCTCTGTATGGTGCGCAGGTTGGAGGTCACGTCCTCGCCCACGGTCCCGTTCCCACGGGTTGCGCCACGCACCAGCACGCCATCCTCGTAGGTGAGGGCGACTGCGAGGCCGTCGAACTTGAGCTCGCATACCATCCCGAACGACTCGCCGTCCACGAGGGCCTGTGCGCGCCGGTGCCACGCCATGAACTGCTCTTCGTCGAAGGCGTTGCCGAGGCTGAGCATCGGTCTGGAGTGAACGGCCTCGGTGAAGCCGGCAACCGGCTCCGCGCCTACGCGCTGCGTTGGCGAGTCCGGGGTGACCAGCTCGGGGTGCCGCTCCTCGATTGCTCTAAGTTCCCTGAACAGCGCGTCGAACTCAGCGTCGCTGATCTCGGGCGCGTCCAGGGCGTGGTAGCGGTAGTTGTGGTGGTTGACCTGGGCCCTGAGCTCTTCGAGCCTGCTGTGAATGTCCTGGTCCGGCAAGAACCTACCTGCTCGGCATATGCGTCAGTCGTGGCCCCGAGCCCCTCTCAAGCTGTATGCAGCCCTGCGCTGGCCTGGTACAGCACGGCGGTTAAATCTCCGGGCCAGAACGCTGGGCGGGACTCACCCAACGCATATCCTCCTAGGAGGAAAGGAAGCCCTGCGCAGATTTGCCGTCGGCGCCACGCAGCGATTCTACTACACGCCGGGGCTAAGGCTGTCCGGAGAGCGCCGACGGGCTACGTCCGGCGCCTCCGGAAGGCCAGTCCGGCCAGACCGACGAGGAGCCCCAAGGTCGCAAGCTCGGTTGTTGCGGGCACGCCCGGCGCAGGCGCAAGGCAGCCGCCACCGGCCGAGCCTGTTTCCCTGGGCTGCTCGGCCACCGGTGTCGCCTCCTCGGCGGGTGCGGGCATCGCGACCTGTGTCGGCTCCGGCACCGGGGTGGGCTCAGGCGTGGGCGTGGGCGTGGGCGTGGGCGTCGGCGGGTCGCTCTGGGCCCCTACCACCTCGGCCTCGGCCTGTGGGGTCAGGCTGTAGATGGGAACGGCGGCACGCGGGACCGCCGTGGGCCTGGCGCGGGCGACACGGCTGCGGTCCAGCACCTCCGCCCCGATGGCCCTCCTCCATGCGGAGTCGAGAGCCTCCCTGTCCAGTCCGTAGGTCGTCATGAGCGCTTCGTCCATGTCCGTGCCGCTCTTGAGCTCAGCCATGAGCTGCTTCATCTTGTCGGGCCCGAATACCTCGATCATCATCCGCACGATGCTGCGGGCCTGCCCGTAGAAGATGATCACGTCCTCGGACTTGCCCGGAAGCGCCGGCATGTAGACGTGGGGCAAGAGCCTGTCGGTCTCCACGGCGAACTCGAGGGCGATGTCGTAGGAGTAGCCCGGGTCCACATTGGCGTACTCGGATAGCCCTTCGTCAAGCCAGGCGGGGACCCTCCGGAATATGCTGTCGCCCGCCCTGTGGGTGATTATGTGCATCACCTCGTGGGAGGCCGTGCCGAGGGCGAGCCTGCCGCCGCCGAGCACCAGGAGCGTACCCAGGTCGGTGAAGGCCTGTCCCTCGGTGATCAGCTCCCTGCCTATGGAGGCGCTCCGGGGCGGCAGGGCCTCGAGCATCTCCTTGGTGTTGTTGTACATCGTGACCCGTATGGGCTCCTCGAGGGCCGCGTCGCCCATGACGGGCCGCATCTTCTCCAGGGTCTCGTTTATCACGCTCAGAATGTTCTCGGCGCGCGACTTGACCGGCCCCTTGTAGGCGACGGTCACCGTGCCCGCCGACACCTCCTCCCACATCGAGTTGCCCTCCTCGTCCACGAAGCGGGCGTCGTAGTAGATGAAGGGCAGGGGCTCGGTCTCGAGGCGGTTGCCCGCCGAGTCCTCCACCTCGAAGTTGTACGTGATGATGGTGCCGGGTGGGATGTAGTTCTGCCCGCTGTTCGTGTTCCAGAACAGGCTGAAGGTCTTGCCATCCTCCGTGACGGCCTCTTCGCTCTCATCGAGATAGTTGTAGACCCCCGTGGTCTGCTGGCCGATCCGTAGCCGTATGGCGACACCGGTCACGTCATGCTTCTCCGACGTGGCCGTGGCCTCTATGCGGAAGCCCTCAGGGAACTCGCTGGAGATGCTGTGCGAATCCAGCACGGGCAGGTCGCCCTCGGCCGTGACTGCCCCGATGGGCAACAGGGCAACCGCTGCGACGGCCGCAGCCAGCAGGTAGCGGAGTCTAAAGGATGATATTAGTCGCAACAGTCTGCTCCCGCCGGAGGGCCCCGGGCACGTCTCCACAACCATTAGTACGCCCAGCAGCCATCTTTAGGATTCTACCGGTACACCTATTGTAACGCAGCAGGAACGCCCGGGGTTGGCAGCAAGACCGGAATCGCACAAAAGTGTGCTATCGTCGGTCTGTCGTTAGACGTGCCAGGCGATATGCCCGCAGGAAAGGCCTGGCATTCAGCTTCGATCCGAGCCGCGGCAAGGGCAGCCACGGCAAGCTGACCGTAGGCAGTCGGGCCACAATCGTACGGCATGGAGAGATCGCCTTCAGCACACTAGTCTCGATGCTCAAGCAGTTGAACATCGAAAGAGGGGAGTTCTAGCGATGCGCTACGCCTTTCCCTGCGATATCGTTCGCGATGAAGAGGAGGAGAGGGCCACCGGGAGGCAGGCCTTTACCGTGACCTTCCCCGACATACCCGAAGCCATTACTTGCGGATGGTCTTGGGAAGAAGCACTGGAGATGGCCGAGGACTGCCTGGGAGCCTCGCTGAGCTTCTACGTCGACAGGCGCGAGGACCTCCCCAACCCCAGCCCCATCGCCGATGGGCAGGTCCTGGTCCCCGTGCCGCTCATCATCGCCGCAAAGCTGACACTCTACACCGCCATGCGCCGGCAGGGCATCACCAACGTCGCCCTGGCAGCTCGCCTGGGCGTGCAGGAGAACGCCGTCCGCAGGCTCGTCAACCCGAATCACCGCTCCCACATCAGCCAGGTCGAGAAGGCGCTCCGGGCCGTCGGGCGCTCACTGGTGGTGGAGGACATGGCAGCCGCGGCGGGCTGAGCGCCATGCCTACCGGCCGTCCAGCTCCCGGCGAACGTGCAGCACGCGCTGCACGGTGGTAATGCCGGTCAGGACGGCCGTCGCGCCCAGGACAACCGGGAGGACGGCCCCCCACCACTGGCCGGCTATCAACCCCGCGCCCATCGCGGCGACGCGCTCGGGCCTTGTGAAGACGCCCACCTCGCAGTCGACCCTCAGTCCGCCCGCCCGGGCCCTGACGTAGCTGACCATCATCGAGCCTGCCATGGCGCCGCACGACAGGGCCACGCCAACCAGCGACCCCTCTCCCGCATAGTAGACGGCCAGGCCGACCAGGACCGCCGCCTCCGAGACCCGGTCCGCGGTCGAATCGAGAAGCGCCCCGAACTTCGACTTCCTTCCGGTCAGACGGGCTACCGAGCCGTCGAACAGGTCTAGGATGCCCGCGACCAGTGTGGCCGCGCCCGCCGCGAGAAGCAGGCCCTGCGACGCGAGTACTCCGGCGGCCACGGCCCCGAGCATGCCAATCAGCGTGATGGCGTTAGGAGAGAGCCCCAGCCCTGCGAGTATCCTGGCGATGGGCTGCTCGACGCGGGACGAGAGCAGCGAGCGCAGGTCAGCCCTGTTCATCTGGATGTGCCCGTGGCCGCCCTGCGCTCCGGCAGGTCAGGTGAACAGGGCCTGCCGCCTGCCCACCCGAACAGGAGCTGCGCGCTCCATCGCCCCGGCATAATGGTCGATCACGCGGCGCGCTACCCGTTCCCACCTGTACTCCTGCACTGTGCTGGAAGCGTTCTGGGCCAGGCGCTCCCGGAGCGCGGGGTTCTCCAGGAGCCGCTCGATGGCTGAGGCCAGGGCCGCGCCGTCCTTGGGCGGCACGAGCAGGCCGTCTACGCCGTGGGTGATGACGCCCGCATATCCATCGATGCCGGACGCCACTATTGGTGCCCCGGCGGCCATCGCCTCCAGCAACACGATACCGAAGCTCTCGTTGCCCGTGGCGGGAGAGCAGTAGATGTCCGCCGACCTGTAGTAGCGCGCCCTGTCCTCGTTGGACACGGCGCCGGTGAAGACTACGTCCTGCAGGTTCCGCTCGCTCATTATCCTGTGGGACTCGGGGTCGGGGTCTCCCCCGCCGACGACTATAAGCCGCAGGTTCGGCCACTCCCACTTGAGCTTGCTGTACGCCTCCAGCAGGTACCTGAGTCCCTTGCGTTTCTCGAGGCGCCCCAGGAACAGGAGGTTGACCATGCCGTCGCGGAGGTGGGGGAAGGGCTCCACCCCGTCTGTGAAGTCCTCGACCCTGATGCCGTTTGGGATGATCTCGTACTCGCCCGGGAAGTAGCTGCGAATGTAGTTGCGAGCAACGGTGGATACGGCAATGAGCCCGTGCAGCTGCCGGAAGTAGGGCATGGCGAGCCTCGTGCCGCCTATTCCGTAGAAGTGCCCGCCCTTGTAGCTGTGGAAAGTCGCGATGTTCAGCGACCTGGACTGGCTGATCATGAACGCCGTGACCAGGCCGGTGAATGGCTCGTGGAGGTGCACTACGTCGAACTGCTCCCTCCGCAGCAGGTCGCGGATCCGGGGCTTCAGCCACATCGACAGCGAAACCCTGGCGACTGAGCCGCCGCTTGGGATGGGCACCGGCCTGCCCATCGGCACGAAGCCCTCTTCTTCCACGGCCTCGACATCCGAGCAAGGAGCCACTATTCGCACATCGTGGTCCCAGGAGCGCAGCTGCGCCCCAAGACTGGCGATGTGGTCGTTTACGCCGCCGCTGACGGCGTAGTCGTAACCGGATACGAGGGCGATCTTGAATGGACGGTCCATAGGATGCTGCCCCGCCGCCTCCTGGCTGTGCGCCCCACCTGCTTCGCCAACCCGGTTAGAGTCTACTCCTGCGGGCGCGCCTTCGTCCAGTACCCGCCCCTCGTGGCGTATAATGACCGGAGAATCCGCGAGGCAGGTCAGGAGTGGACATCAAGTTCGAGAGGGGGGACGAGGCCGCACCGAGAGGGCACGCCATCCTCTACTTTCGCAGCAGCGCAGACGCCGACGAGGTTTGGGCGACCTACGTGGTCATCCTGCCCATCGCCGTGGACGTCAGCAAGTACGTCCCGCCGTTCCTGATGAACCAGGTCGCGCAGGCCGGCCCCACGGAGCTGTCGGCATTCGCATTCCCGCCCGCGCCCGAGCGGGTGGGGACCAGGGATGCTCTCGAGGAGATGGCCTCCCGCCGCGAGGACGACGTGCTCTACTGCGGGACGTTCGACTCTGGCGACGTGGCCGGGGCGATGATGACCGTCAACGAGGCCGTGCAAGCATACGCCGACAGGTGCGGCCCAATGGCGGTGGAGGAGCCCAAAGAGGAAGAGGACGACGACGCGCTCGGCGTGAACGAGGTCCTGTACGGGCTGATGAACGACGCAGACAAGCTGGGTGAGCTGACCAGCCTTGTGGGCCGCCTGAAGTTCGCGATCGAGGGCTCCGACGACGTCCAGACGTTAGAGGCGGAGCGCGAGATGCGGGCCCTGGCCAGGCATCTCCCGGCCGACAACCAGGTCCACCACCTCGTCGCGGCCGTCAAGTCGAGCGACGGCCGGGGAGCGAGACTGGCCGACCTCTACCTCCAGCGGTGCTATCACCTGGTGAAGGAAGAGTACAGGGAGATGGCGGACATCGACAGGCAGCTCGCCCAGATGGAGACCGAGGAGACTCAGAACAACATCTCGTAAACAGGAGGATTCGCCGATGCCCAACGATGCAGTCGAGCAGGAGTTCGAGGTCGAGAGCCGGCACGTCGAGTGGCTGGACAAGATCGCCGACGAGTACAACTTCATGGACGAGAGCAAGGCCCTGAGGGTGCTGCTCGATTACGCCATCCAGGACGGCGACAAGGAGCTCATCTTCGCCGACACGAACATGCGCTGCCTCCACTGCGGCTGACGCCTGGAGTCTAGCTCGCATTAGTCCACCCCCGTCTCCCGCCGGGCGCCCCGGCAACGGCGCGCGTGCCGCGTAACTAGGCCGGGGAAGTAGTCGTTCTATTTGATATAGGGCAACTTGAAGGCTACTGACCGCCGGTTGGGGCGGAGTGTGGAGGCGGCTGTCGTGCGGAAATACTCTGTTGCAGTTGCAGTGATCCTGGTCCTGGCCGCGCTCGCGTGCACTTCGGAGGCGCCTCGAGGCGAAGACCCCACCCCTCGGATGCAGGCGACGCCGCTCCCGGCCGCAACACCGCTTCCCGCCCCCACCGCAAGCCTCCCGTCATTGCCCTCCGGACCCTCGGCAAACACCAGGGTGTTGCCTCCGCTGGAAGCGCCAGGCGCACCTACTTCGCCCGCGCTTCCCCAGGTGTCGATCGAATACGACGGAGGCGTGCACTACGGGAGACAGGGCAGCTACTGCTGGCCGGTGAACGCGAGCAGCAGCACATGCGTAGACAAGATCGGATGGGAGGACTTCGACAGTGCCCCTGTCCTTTCTGTGAAGCGAGGCGACGATGTGTCTGTCGTCGTGACGACGGACGAGGCCATCCCGGGCGACGTGCAGGTGCAGGTCTACACCGTCGAGAGCACGAAGCCCTTCCTGGCCCCCGGGGACGAAGTCTATTCGGGCGCCGCCGGTGAGGGGACGACCCTTGACCTGGAGCCGGGCGTCTACTTCCTCAGCGCCTTCTACAAGTCCGGGCTTGGCGACGCTTCGTACGGGTTCAAGCTGGAGGTGGTCGAGTAGCGCCGGTCGCACCGGCGGTTGCGGCCTCCCTGCGGTTCTTGTAACCTTCGTAGCAAACCTGTACGAGAAAGGAACCGCCCATGAGGCTACTTAACGACCTTCTGACGAAGCTCCCAATCCGAGAGGCTCACGCCCACTGCGACATCCCCTGCGGGATATACGACCCCGTGTCTGCGAAGATCGCCGCCCAGACCGTGCTCAAGATGGTGATGCGCATCGAGGCCCTGGAAGGACAGATGGACATCGCCGCCGGCAACTCCTTCGGCCGCTACGTTGCCGTCAAGGAGGAGCACGCGGATCTGGTCAAGCACGAGATCGACATACTCTGGCACGACTACTTCAAGCCCGAGCACTTGGACAAGTACCCGGACCTCCACACGACCGTGTGGAACGCGACGAAGCTCGCGTCGGCCAACAAGCAGAACGTCGACCTCGACTCGGCCAAGCAGCTCGTCGAAGCCGTGGACGAGATCGCCTGCATCTTCTGGGCTACCAAGGGCGTCGAGTACTCCGATCCCGTTTCGGACGTCCGCTTCGGCACCTAGCCGCCCTTCCGGTTGTGAGCCCGCCTCGCCCGGCCCGTTGGGGCCGGGCGAGCTATTCTTTGCGAGGAGAGTGACCCCATGGACCTCGAGCTCGAGGGCAAGACTGCGATCGTGACGGGCGGGAGCCGGGGCATCGGCAAGGCCATCGCCAGGGAGCTGGCCCGCGAGGGCGTGGACGTCGCAATCGCGGCCCGCAACATGGAGGCGCTCGAGGCGACCGCGCGCGAGCTTGCCGGTGAGACCGGCCGGCGCATCGTCCCGCTGCAGGCCGACACGGGCGACGGCGAGGCCGTGAGCCGTATGGCCGCACAGGCGGCGGAAGCGCTGGGCCGCATCGACATCCTGGTCAACAACGCGGCCCGCCCCGGCGGGCAGGCACCGCCGCCCTCGCTGGAGCAGATCACCGACGAGATGTTCTGGGAAGACGTGAACGTCAAGGTCCTGGGCTATCTGAGGTGCGCCCAGGCGGTCGCGCCATACATGAAGGCACAGGGATGGGGCCGCATCGTCAACATCAGCGGCATGGCGGCAAGATCGACGGGCTCGACCATCGGCAGCATGAGGAACGTCTCGGTCGCCGCTATGTGCAAGAATCTGGCCGACGAGCTGGGCCCCCACGGCATCAACGTGACGGTCGTACATCCGGGGCTCACCCGCACCGAGGCCACGGCGGGTGTAGTCGCGGCCCGCGCCGAGCGCGAGGGCGTGACGCCCGAGGAGATCGAGGCCCAAATGGCGGGCGGCAACTCGGTGCGTCGCATCATCGACGCCCGAGAGATCGCGTACGTCGTTGCTTTCCTGGCATCACCCAGGGCCATTGCAATCACGGGCGACGCCATAGCGGCAGGCGGCGGGACCGGCAACGCAATCCACTACTAGCGCCAGGCAGGAAGGTCGTATAGGTCATGGGAACGTTTCAGGTCAAGATTGAAATAGGCGATCCTCAGGGGCAGCGCTACGAGACCGTAGAGGCCCTGGTGGACTCAGGGGCAACCTACACCACAATGCCCGTGTCCCTCCTTGGGCGACTGGGAGTCGCTCCCTTCAGCAAGAGAGCATTTCTGCTGGCCGACGGCACCCGGATAGAGAGGGACTTCGGGCAGACCTGGGTCGGACTGAATGGAGAGCATGCCATCTCACACGTAGTGTTTGGAGATGAGGACACCATGCCTCTGCTGGGAGCGTTGACCCTGGAGGTCTTCAGCCTGGGCATCGATCCCGTGAACCAGCGGCTGATCCCAGTCGACAGCCTGATGCTGTAAGGTGACGCCTGGCGGGTATGGCGCCCACTGTGCAGGTGGCGAATTTGGGACTGACGCGGTCTGTTGTTGGGCCAAATTGCCCTGTGCTATGATTGGGGCGCTCGTATGACACTGCAGGTGACACGCGGTTGACCGACGGCAACGAAGCGCTGAGAGATCGCGTGAGGAGTGCAATCTCCTCACAGAAACAGCCCACGGAAACCGTGCTCTCGACATTGCACGCCGCCCATGACGAGCTGGGCTACCTCCCCGACGAAGCCATCGAGGAGGTGGCGGCCTACACGGAAGCGACCATCAACGACGTCTGGGGTGTCGCGTCCTTCTACACGAACTTCCGCTTCACTCCGCCCGCCAACCACGCGCTCGAGGTGTGCTGGGGCCCCACCTGCCACATCCTGGGCGCTGCAAGCATCAAGAGGCGCTGCCTGGAGGCCCTTGAGCTGTCGGACGAGGGCAACACGGCGGACGGCAAGCTCAGCCTCAAGTACAACACCTGCCTCGGCGCGTGCTCCCAGGCTCCAGTCGTCTCCATCGACCACCGGCTCCATGGGCGCGTAACGCCCGAGACCATGCGGCAGCACATCGAGCGTCTGCTCGACGGCGCGGTCGCGGGGTAGAACGGATACGCCGTGGCCGAATACAAGGATCTGAAGGCCGATGCAGACCGCCGCTGGGAGGAGTTGACCCAGGGCTCCCGCCCGTGGATCAGGGTGGGCGCTGCGATGTGCGGACAGGCGGCGGGCGCACTCGACGTGATCGACGCGATCAGGTCGGAGCTCGAGCGCACGGGGATAGATGCCCGCGTCGACTCGGTGGGGTGCATCGGCCTCTGCTACGCGGAGCCCATCGTGGACATCCTCAAGCCCGGCAGCTCGCGCCTCTTCTTCGGCGATGTTTCGCCGTCCGAGGTCCCGCAGCTCCTCGACAGCGTTCTGAATAGCGACAGGGTCCCCGTGGACAAGACCATCGGCTACCTCGGCCCGCGCGTGGGCGGAGTCCCCGATCTCGCCACCCTGCCGGGCATCGGCAGCCAGGAGAAGATAGCCCTTCGCAACGCGGGCAACATTGCCCCCGACGACATCTACCAGTACATAGCCAACGGAGGCTACCGGGGCCTTGCCAGGGCGCTGAACGACATGAGGCCCGACGGCGTGGTCGACGAGATGAAGGCATCCGGGCTCCGGGGCCGCGGCGGGGCGGGCTTCCCGACGGGCGTGAAATGGAGCTTCATGGCCCGCGGAGGGCCGCCCAAGTACATCCTCTGCAACTGCGAGGAGGGCGACCCGGGCGCCTA
This sequence comes from Dehalococcoidia bacterium, assembly GCA_034420735.1. Classification (GTDB taxonomy): domain Bacteria; phylum Chloroflexota; class Dehalococcoidia; order Lucifugimonadales; family CAJWER01. Next base: position 22,023 of record DAOULA010000083.1, on the reverse strand, counting down.
CAACGACAAGGGCATCCTGGAGAGCGACCCCTACACGCTGATCGAAGGCATGACCCTCGCCGGATATGCGACCAGCGCCTCCAACGGCTTCGTATTCATACGCCACGGCCACGACGGGCCCATATCCAGGACCGAGCGGGCCATCGAGCAGGCGTACGAGGTCGGGCTGCTGGGCAAGAACATCCTGGACTCGGACTTCAGCTTCGACATCGAGGTCTCGCTCACCGGCGAGTCCTATGTCGCGGGCGAGGAGACGGCCCTGATGGAGTCCATCGAGGGCAAGCGCTCGATGCCGCGCTTCAAGCCGCCGTTCCCGGCGGCGTTTGGCGTCTGGGGCAAGCCCAGCACAATCAACAACGTCAAGAGCTTTTCGTATGCGCCCCAGATAGTCGCCAAGGGCGGCGACTGGTTCAAGTCGGTCGGCAGGGAGAACTGCACCGGCACGGCAATAGTATGCCTGAGCGGCGACGTGAACCGCCCCGGCATGTACGAGGTCCCCATGGGCACCCGGCTCGGTGACGTGGTCGAGGATATCGGCGGCGGCACACCCAGCGGCAGGCCCGTGAAGCTGATACAGCTTGGAGGGCCGCTCGGCCACATCCTCGGCGCGGAGAGCCTGGACTACGGCCTCGACTTCGACGAGATGCGCGAGCACGGGGCCATGCTGGGGTCCGGCGGCGTAATAGTGGGCGACGACACGAGGTGCGCCGTCGACATGGCCAGGCTGCTGGTCGCCTTCTGCCAGTACGAGTCCTGCGGAAAGTGCTTCCCGTGCAGGCTTGGCATGACACAGCTTCTGGAAATGATCGAGCGCATTGCGGACAAGCATGCGTCGCCCGGCGACGTCGACCTGATGAACAGGGTGGGCTCCACCATGGAGTCGTCCTCACTGTGCTTCCACGGCCAGCTGGGATACAACCCCCTCAGGTCGGCCCTGGTGAACTTCCCCGACGACTTCCGGGCACACATCGAGGAGGGGCGCTGCCCCCACGGCGACTGCGACGAGCCACTGCTGGCGCCGAGAAACACGCGGGCGTTCGCCGAGGAGTACAGGACCGGGGCCGCGCCCGTGCAGGTGCTGACAAGGTAGGCCAGGCGGAGCTGGTACATGGCAAACGAGATAACACTCACCATCGACGGCCAGGAGATCAGGACGAGCCCGGGCACCAACGTGCTGCAGGCGGCCATGGACGCCGGGATATACGTCCCGTACCTCTGCTACTACCCGGGGATGAAGGCCTTCGGCGCGTGCCGCATGTGCATCGTCGAGATCGAGGGCGGGCCTCCGGGTAACCAGGCCTCGTGCACGGTCCCTGCCGCCGACGGCATGGTCGTCAACACCAAGACCGACGGCGTCACGGACTCGCGCCGCGGCATCATGGACCTGCTCCTGTCCGAGCATCCCCACGGCTGCCTCACCTGCCACAGGATCGACCTGTGCGGCCCCAACGACATCTGTCTCAGGCACGTGTCCGTCAACGACAGGTGCGTGACGTGCCCGAAGAACGAGCGGTGCGAACTGAAGGACACCGTGCGGTTCCTCGAGATGGACATGGACACGCCGCTCACCTACAACAATCGCCAGATACCTCTCCGCGTAGCCGACCCCATGTGGGACATGGACCTGAACCTGTGCATCGTCTGCGGCAGGTGCGTCAGGGTGTGCGACGAGGTGCGGGGCGACAACGTCCTGACGTTCACCGACAGGGCCGGCAGGGGCCTCATCGGGACCTCGAACGGCACGTCGCTGCTGGAGTCGGGCTGCGAGTTCTGCGGCGCATGTATCGACGTGTGCCCAACGGGTGCGCTGGTCGAGACGAAGTACAAGTGGAGCAAGGCCGCAAAGACCGTCTCGTCGGTCTGCCCCATGTGCCCTGTAGGCTGCCAGATGACCCTGGAGATCGACGAGCGCAACAGGCTCATCAGGGCGATTCCCGACCGGCACGGCAAGGCGAACCGCGGCCAGGGCTGCTTCAAGGGCAAGTTCGGCCTGGACTTCGTCAACAGCAGGAAACGCATTACCAACCCCGTCGTGAAACTGGACGGCGAGGCGCGGCAGGCAACCATCGTCGAGGCTCTGGACATGGCCTCCGAGGGCCTGGCCGAGCACAAGGGCAGCGGATTCGCCCTCCTGGCCTCGCCGATGGGCACCAACGAGGACAACTACACCGCCCAGAAGTTCACCCGCTCCGTGATGGGGAGCAACAACGTAGACACGTCCTCCAACCTTCGACCCGAGCTGACACCTGCCCTGGAGGAGATGCTGGGGGTCCCGGCGGCGACCAATCCGATCTGGGACCTGGAGCAGTCGAAGTGCTTCCTCGTCGTCTCCAGCAACATGACGGAGGAGCAGAACGTCGTCGCGGTGCCCATCAAGAAGGCCCTGAAGGACGGCGCGTCGCTGGTCGTGATAGACCAGCGCGAGACCGAGCTCACACGTTACGCCGACATATGGCTCAGGCCGGCGCCGGGAAGCGAGACCGCGCTCATAGGCGGCATGCTCCGGGTGATATTCGAGGAATCGCTGGACGACCACGACTTCCTGGAAGACCGGTGCGACGGCGTGAAGGCCCTCAGGGACAGCCTGTGGGCCTTCGACCTGACCAGGGTCTCCCCTATGACGGCGGTTCCGGCCGAGGACATCCGCCAGGCGGCGCGGGCCATAGCGCAAGGGGATCCCTGCGCCTTCCTCTACGGGCTGGAGACGATAGACGCGGGCTTGAGAGACGCATGCGTCAGGGGAATCGTCAACCTCGCACTCGCCACCGGCAACGTCGGCAAGCGGTCGGCGGGCATCTACCCGCTCTTCGCCGGCACCAACGAGCAGGGCTCGAGAGACGTGGGCTGCGTCCCGAACGGACTGCCGGGTCATGGCGCCCTGGGCGACGACGAGGCCCGGACAAGGGTCGAGAAGGCCTGGGGCACGCCGGTAGGACCCCAGGCGGGAATCCCCGCGACGGGAATGGCCGCCGCCGCCGCGAGCGGCGAGCTCAAGGCCATGGTCGTCGTGGGGGGCGACAACAGCCTCACTAACGGCGACCTCGGCGACCTCACGGCAAGCCTGAAGAACCTCGAGTTCCTCGTGGTGATGAGCACCTTCGAGTCCGAGCTTACCGAGATCGCGGACGTGGTCCTGCCGCTTGCGACCTTTGCCCACAAGCAGGGGACGTATACGAACCTGGAAAGGCGCCTGCAGCGGCTGGACCCCGCCCTGGGAGCCGTGGGCGAAGAGGAGACCGAGTGGCGGACGCTCTCCCAGATCGCCCAGAGACTGGGGGCCTCAGGATTCGATCACCCGGACGAAGCCTCGGTCTTCGACGAAATCAACAACATCGTGGGCGCGTACGGCGGCATGACCTACGAGCGGCTCCGGCACGACGGCCTCCAGTGGCCCTGCCTGGCGGCCGACATGGGCGACACTCCGCGCCTGCACGAGGAAGATGCCCACGGGCGCAAATTGAGCATGTCCAGGATGGCCCTGGCAGACGTGAAGCGACACTCGGACGCCGAGTTCCCATATCTCCTCGCCCACGGTCGCGTTCTACACGATGCCGACCGGACGATGGAGATCGGCACGGTCAAGAAGAAGTCCGTCATCGTCCGTGACGAGGTGATCGAGATCCACGAGTCGGACGCCGGCAGCATGGGCGTCGCGGAGGGCGACTGGGTCAGGGTGGTCTCGGAACGGGCAGCCGTACAGGGGGTGGTGCAGCTGACGAGCCCCCTGCAGGGAATGGTGTCGACCACGAGCCTGTTCGGAGAAATGATCACCGGCCTGGACAGGTCGCGCGTCCCGGCTCCCATGTTGGATGTCGACGGGCTGCCCCTCCTGCCGGTGCGTGTCGAGAAGATTGAGCCGGCCGCGGCCGACTGACCCACCAGTGGATTTCCCCCGGAGGCCGGCGCCGGTATTCGTTCAAAATGCCGACCGACCGCGGCGTGAGGGCGCACGGTGAGCTGCGTAGCCTGCGGCGGCAGCAACCCCCACGAGGCACGCTTCTGCGTGACGTGCGGCGTTCCCCTCGGGTCCCAGGGCGACCCGGGACCCGACGACCGTGAGAGTCCTGGCCTGGTCCCGATGGAGCTTGGCGACTTCCTGGAGCGGTCGTTCGCCGTCTACCGCGCCAACTTCGGGCCGTTCTTCCTCATAGCCCTCGTGGCGCACGTCCCCGTCTTCTTTCTGACGCTCTTCTCGGGCGGTGACGTACAGAGCGCCGAGACCGCCGAGGCCGTGGACGCCGCCGAGGCGATTGCCGAACTCGGCCCGATACTGATCGCAACCATCGCACTCGCCCTTGTGGCGGGCTACTTCAGCACTGTGCTGAGCGCTGCATCCGTTGCGGCGGTCGGCCAGTACTACGTGGCCGGCGGGATAGACCTCGGCTACTGCTTCAGGAGGGCCTGGTACAGGATCGCATCCCTGTCCCTGGCCTACGTGGTGTTCGCCCTTGCGATAGTGGGGGCCGGATTCCTGATGCTCCTGCTCATTGGCATCCCGCTATTCTTCTACCTGATCGTGGTCTGGTTCTTCTTCGTCGAGTGCATAATGCTCGAACGCAGGAAGCCCATGGACTCCCTCTGGCGAAGCAGGGACCTGGTGCAGGGCAACTTCTGGCGTGTCTTCCTGATCGGCCTCGTGTATACCCTACTGGCGGTGGGCGTCACCCTCGTGGCCGGGCTGGCCGACCTGCTGCTCTCCCAGGTAAGCCCGGTCCTGTCCAGCGCCTTCCTCGTGGCCGTGAGCGCACTCATCACTCCATTCGCATGGATCGGTCGTACCATCGTCTACTACGACCTCCGCCTCAGGAAGGAGCAGTACACGATGGACGACCTTGCCGCGGACATGGGCCTGTCCCCGCCCCCTGCGGAGGCGGAGGTGGAGTTGGAATGAGCGACACGACTGCGGCTGCAAGACGGCCCCGGCGCCGTCCCAAGCTCGCCGAATCGAGGGTCCTGCGGCGCCGGGACGTGACCGACGACCTGTGGTCGGTGTGGATCGAGAAGCCCGAGGGATTCACCTTCAAGCCCGGCCAGTACTGCACCATCGGCGTCGACGGCATCGAGCGGGCCTACTCGATAGTGTCCGCACCCCACGAGGACGACCTGGAGCTGTTCGTGGAGCTGGTCCCGCCGCCGGACGGAGTGCTAACACCGAAGCTCTGGGAGCTCGGCCCCGGCGACACGGTCACCATCCGGCCCCGGGCTAAGGGGATCTTCGTATTCAAGCCGGCGCTGCCCAACCACCTGTTCGTCTCGACCGTGACCGGCGTCGTGCCGTACGTGAGCATCCTGCGGGACTACATACACCACGGGCGGAGCGGGCACCGCTTCCACGTCCTGCAGGGCGCAAGCTACGCGGACGAGTTCACCTACGACGGCGAGCTGATCGAGCTGGCACGGGAGCGCCCGGACCTCGTGTCGTTCGTCCCGACAGTCAGCAGGCCCGATGAGGAGCGCAACAGGGCCTGGCACGGCGCAAAGGGCCGCGTCAACGAGATCGTCGAGGACTACGCGGAGGCTGAGGGCCTGACCCCCGACGACACCATCGTCTACGCCTGCGGCCACCCGGGCATGATCGAGGACGTGAAGGCCCGCTTCATCCCGCGCGGCTTCCAGGTCGAAGAAGAGCGCTTCTGGAAGGACGACTGACCGGCCGGTGGTCTATTGGACTCGTGACGCGGCGGCGAGTCCGGCTGGTTGATCCGGGGTTCCATCGGGCACTTCGACTTCGATGTTCCCCACAATTACGTGGAACTCGGAAGGGAGTTGAAGCGCATCCAGGTCGATCTCCGAGGGGTCTTCGACCAGTAGCTCCATGGCCTCCTGGGCGTTCGCCAGCGCCTCGGCAGGTGTGCTGCCCCACGTTGTGCAGTTGGGAAATCGTGGAACGACCACCTGGTAGGTGTCATCGTCAGGGATCAGGATGGCAGTGAATCTACGTGTTGTCATCGGGTAGCCTCTTCCAGTGCCTCGAACTCCCTGCGTGTCAGACCAGCTTGTCTCAGTATCCCCGCCATTGTGCCGGGACGTATCTCCCGTCTCGAGATTGGCACCACCACATGAGTTAGAGATCCCTGTCGGTTGAGAATAGCATGGGAGCCACGTTGTCGACTAATCTGCCATCCCAGCCTTCCCAAGGCTCTGATAACCTGTTCGTGGCGGTAGCGTTTAGGCACACATCCCTCTGGCTGTATGTAGGCCATGTTAGGCTAGCCGGGATTTCGTCGTCAAACGTTTGCTAATAATTCGCGCCGACAGGAGGGCGCGCTGGCGAACCGATCCATGACCACTCCAGCCCGACGACAGTATCTGCGCATCAAGAAGGAGCACCAGGACGAGGTCCTGCTGTTCCGCATGGGCGACTTCTACGAGACCTTCGACGAGGACGCCCGGATAGTCGCGCGCGAGCTGGAGATAGCCCTCACATCGCGTGAGATGGGCAAGGGCCAGCGGGTGCCCCTGGCGGGCATCCCCTACCACTCGCTGGAGCCGTACCTCGCCCGGCTCATCAAGAAGGGCTACCGGGTCGCCATCTGCGAGCAGACCAGCGACCCGGCCACGTCCCGAGGCATCGTGGACCGCGAGGTCGTCCGCATAGTTACGCCGGGCACCGTCGTGGAGGAGTCCATCCTCGACCGGAACGCCAACAACTACCTGGCAGCCGTGGTTATCGAGGACGGCTAGGCCGGGCTGGCGTACGCCGACATCACGACGAGCGAGTTCGCGACCACGCAGCTGCGGGCCGACCAGCTGGCCGTCGAGCTGGGCAGGCTCGCCCCGGCCGAGCTGATCGCGCCCGAGGACCAGGACACGCCCGATCTCGACCACGGCCTCGCAGTCACGCCGGTGAACCCCAACGCCTTCCACCCGGAGTGGGCGGCCGAGGGCCTGATGAGACACTTCGGCACGGCGTCGCTGGAGCCTTTTGGCTGCGACAGGCTCCCCCTGGCCGCCAGCGCGGCGGGGGCGATCGTCGACTACCTCGGGCGGAACCAGAAGACCGCCCTGGGCCAGCTCGGCGCACTCCGCACCTACTCGACCAGCAGCCACATGGTGCTGGACCCACAGACGAGGCGGAACCTGGAGCTGTTCGAGGGCGGACGCTGGGGCGACGCCGAGGCCTCGCTCATCTCAGTGCTGGACAAGACCGGCACCGCCATGGGCGGCCGTCTGCTCCGCCGATGGCTGGGCCAGCCCCTGCTGGACATCGAGGCCCTCGAACGGCGGCTCGACGCCGTGGAGTGGCACCATCGCAGCGCCCTCCGCAGGGGCCGCATCACGTCCCTGCTCGGGAAGCTCTCGGACATGGAGCGGCTCATTAACCGGGTCAGGGGCGGCGTCGCCTCGCCCCGCGACCTTGCAGCGCTGGGCGAGAGCCTCCGCACCGCTCCCCAGGTACGCGCCGTGATGGAGGAGGACGAGGACGCGCCGCAGGTCGAGTGGGTCGCGCGCCGGATCTACCTGAACGAGGACGCCGTACAGCTCATCCAGGCGGCCATAGTGGACGACCCGCCGGTCAACCTGGCCGACGGCGGCGTCATCAAGTCAGGGTTCTCGCCAGAGCTTGACGGCCTGCGCGGTTCGTCGAAAGAGGCGCGGGCCTACATAGCCGGCCTGGAGAGCAAGGAGAGGGAGCGCACCGGTATCAGGTCCCTCAAGGTCGGATACAACAAGGTGTTCGGCTACTACATCGAGGTCAGCAAGGCGAACACCGGCGCGGTCCCCGAGGAGTACATACGGCGGCAGACCCTGGTGGGCGGCGAGCGGTACATTACGCCCGAGATGAAGGAGTACGAGGCCGAGGTCCTCAGCGCCGACGAGCGCATCCTGGAGCTGGAGGCCTCGCTGTTCAGGCGTGTCTGCGGGCAGATCGGCGAGTCCGTCGGGCCCATCCTCGAGACGGCGGGCGCGGTCGCTGAGGCGGACGTATTCGCGTCGCTGGCCGAGGTCGCGTCGCGCCAGGGCTACGTCAGGCCCAGCCTCGACGAGGGCCCGGAGATCGCGATCAGGCAGGGCCGCCATCCCGTCGTCGAGCAGACCCTGCCGCCCGGCTCCTTCGTCCCCAACGACACGGCCATGTCGAGCGACGACGAGCAGCTGATCGTGCTCACCGGCCCCAACATGGCCGGCAAGTCCACCTACCTGCGCCAGGTGGCGGTCATCACGCTGATGGCCCAGACCGGCAGCTACGTGCCCGCCGAGTCGGCCTCCATCGGCCTGGTCGACCGCATATTCACCCGGGTCGGCCTCCAGGACGACCTCGCCGCCGGGCAGTCCACCTTCATGGTGGAGATGGTCGAGACGGCCTCCATACTCAACCATGCCACGAAACGCTCCCTCGTGGTACTGGACGAGATCGGCCGGGGCACAAGCACCTACGACGGCCTCGCAATCGCGAGGGCGGTGGCCGAGCACATCCACAACCACCCCGAGCTGGGCTGCAAGACGCTCTTCGCCACCCACTACCACGAGCTGACCGCCCTGGCCGGCACCCTGCCGAGGGCCCGCAACTACAACGTCGCCGTGTCCGAGGACCGGGGCGAGGTGGTATTCCTCAGGCGCATAGTGCCCGGCGGCGCAGACAGGAGCTACGGAGTGCACGTCGCCAGGCTGGCCGGCCTTCCGGGCGGTGTGGTGAACCGCGCCTGGGAGGTGCTGAAGGACCTGGAGGGCGCCCCGGACGCCGCCGACGGGAAGAAACCGAGGTCAGACTCGTCGTCGGCCCAGACCCGCCAGCTCAGCTTCCTGGCCCCAACACCCCCAGCCGTCGAAAGTCTCAAGTCACTGGACGTGGCATCCATGACACCCATAGAGGCCATCACCAAGCTCTTCGAGCTCCAGGAGCTCGCGAAAGACGGGGAGTAAGCAAAAGAAAAGGGCCCCAAGAGGGACCCGGAGTTCAATGACCCCCAACGGGGGTGTAGACAAGTCTCCCCAATCGGGGAGGTATAGGCTCAATTGTGCGAGGCCTGCGCTCTGGTGTCAAGCCTTCCTGCACCAAACGTAGCTAATCATACTACGCGGCCCAACGGGTCACCCTCACCCTTCGACAAGCTCAGGGCAGGCTCTCAATCCTCCGCCATCAATGGAGAGGAAGGGAGAAGCCGCGTGGTAGAATGTTGCGACTCCGACAGGATCGAGGTGGACCATGCAGCAGGTAGCAGCTCTTCCGACCGCGCCGAGCGAGCTTAGAGAGTTGATGCGACGGGGCGAGCTGAGCGGCCTGACGAGCGGGATGGCGCCCGGGCGCGTGCAGGCGAACCTCGTGATACTGCCGAAGGCGCAGGCGTTCGACTTCCTGCTCTTCTGCCAGCGCAACCCGAAGCCGTGCCCCCTGCTGGAGGTGGTCGAGGCCGGCTCGTCCGAGCCGCGCGCCATGGCCCCCGGCGCAGATCTGAGGACTGACCTGCCCAGGTACCGCGTCTTCGAGTACGGCGAGCTCGTCGAGGAGCCGACCGACATCTCCCACGTATGGCGGGACGACATGGTCTCGTTCCTGCTGGGGTGCAGCTTCACCTTCGAGTCCGCCCTCGTGAATGCGGGCATCCGCATCCCCCACTACGAGACGGGTGCAAACACCGCCATGTTCGTCACGTCGATCGAGACCGAGCCGGCGGGCATATTCTCCGGGCCTATGGTCGTCTCGATGAGGTCGATCCCCCAGGACAAGGTCGTCAAGGCCGTGCAGATCACCTCACGCTACCCGGCCGTCCACGGCGCGCCCGTGCACATAGGCAACCCCGAGGCCATCGGCGTGGACGACGTGCATACACCCGATTTGGGCGACGTGGCGCAGGTTGGCGAGGGCGACGTGCCGGTGTTCTGGGCCTGCGGAGTGACACCCCAGGCCGTAGCCATGTCCTCCAAGCCGCCGCTCATGATCACCCACGCCCCCGGCCACATGTTCGTCACAGACAGGCTCAACGAGGACGTGGCGGCCCTCTAGGCCGCCGCGCAGTCCTCCGCAGCCGGATGCCGGGCAGGGCGACATGACGCATGTTAGCACCGACATCGAGGACGTCATCCTCGACAACGACAAGCGCGGCATATCCGCGCTCAGGCCCCATCTCCCCGCGGGGTACATAGACGAGGCCGCGCGGGTGCTCCTCGACAACCCGGGCAAGGCGCTCATAGTCACCGGGTTCTACATCATGTGGGCCGACGGCCCCGAGAACGACGGCCCGCCCGGCGCTGTCGCCATAGGCAACGCGCTCCGGGCGCTCGGCAACGATGTGGTCTACGTGTCCGATCGTCACTCCACCTCGATAGTCGAAGGGCTGGTCGAGGACGGCTCCCAGGTGATGGAATTCCCCTTCCTGGACGATGCTGAGAGCGCGAGGTTTGCCTCGGGCCTACTCAGGGAGACCGAGCCGTCGGTGGTTGTGTCCATCGAGCGGTGCGGTCCCAGCGAGGACGGCAAGGCGCGCAACATGCGCAACGCCGACATCACCGAGTTCAACGCCAAGACGGACTACCTCTTCACGGGCGGCATACCCTCGGTCGGCATAGGCGACGGGGGGAACGAGATTGGCATGGGCAACCTGGCCGACGTGATACCCACCGCGCCGACCCTCGTCGAGATGCCCTGCGTGACGAGGGTCACCAAGCCGGTGATCGCCAGCGTGTCGAACTGGGGCGGCTACGGCCTGGTGGCCGCGCTGTCTCGGGGGGCGGGCCGCAACCTGCTGCCCAGCATCGCCGCCGAACGCGAGATGGTGCAGCGATCGGTCGCGCTCGGCGCAGTCGACAGCTTCTCGGGCGAGAGGATCGACAGGGTGGACGGCTTCTCGCTGGAGGAGAACAGCCGCACCCTCGAGAGGCTGCACGAGCTGATTCCCGCCGGCAGCCGGTAGCCCGGCGGCCGCCGGGAGTCAGGAGCCCCTTCTCATGGCAAGGCTCGCAGGCAGGATCTACGACGCGGCTACGGGCGAGACCGTATCGGCCAGGGTGCACGTGTCCGACTCGACAGGCTCGTTCGTGCATCCCCCGGACGCCATCCTGAAGGTGGGCCCGGGCGCGTCCTTCTTCTACTCCGACGGCGGGTTCGAGGTGGACGTCACCCGTGGCTGGGTCCGCCTGGTGGTGGAGCGCGGCACCGAGTACGCGCCGGCGCGGATCGACCTGGAAGCGCCCGGCCAGGGCGCGGTGACCGTCGACGTGAAGCTGGAGCGATGGTCGAAGCTGGGCGACGAGGGCTGGCACCCCGGCAACACCCACATCCACTACGACGAGAAGGAGGAGCGGCCCGACGAACGGCTGCAGCTCGACCCTCGCGTCGAGGACCTCAGGATGACCGCCGTGAGCATCCTGAAGCGGTGGGACCTGGAGTACGCGTCGAACAAGTACGCCCCCGGCGTGCTGAACGACTTCTCGTCGGCACACCACTACGTCGAGTGCGGCGAGGAGAACAGGCACAACGCCGAGGGCTCCCACTCCCCCGGCTACGGCCACATCATGCTCCTGAACATCCGCAACGTCGTCGAGCCGGTGAGCCGCGGGCTGCTGGTCGACGCCTTCGACCCGGACTACCCGCCCCTGTCTTACGCCTGCGACGATACCCACAGGCAGGGCGGCATGGTCATCTGGTGCCACAACGGCCGCGGCATGGAGGCCCCGGTCGCCGCCGCGCTGGGCAAGGTCGACGCGTTCAACCTGTTCGACCCCAACTGGATGGACCCGGAGTACGACATCTACTACAAGATGCTCGACGCAGGGATCAGGATGCCCGCGTCGACCGGCTCCGACTGGTTCATCAGCTCGGCGAACCGCGTCTATGCCCACACCGGAGGGCCCTTCGAGCATGAGCCCTGGTTCGACGCGCTCAAGCGCGGCAGGACCTTCATCACGAACGGACCGGCCCTGTCGCTGTCGGTGAACGGCGAACAGCCGGGCGCGGAGATCGAGGCGAGCGTCGGCGAGCGCCTGCCCGCACGGGTCGCCTGGGACTCCCACTACCCGATCAGCCGTGCCGAGCTCGTCTTCAGCGGCCGGGTCGCCGCCGCCGAGTCGTACCCCGAGGGCTGCGCGTCCGGGTCGATAGAAGCCGACGTGACCGCCGCGTCGGACGGGTGGATCGCGGCCAGATTGTGGAGCAGGGCACGGGACAGCTTCGCCCAGCCTGTATACGCACACACCAGCCCCGTATACGTGGTCACAGGCCAGTCCGGACCGGAGAAGCGCACCGCGGCCGCATATTTCGACGACGCCATCGAGCGCTCCTTAGGGTGGGTGTCGTCGAAGGGCAAGTTCTACACCGATAACCAGCGGCGGGAGGTCGTCGACCTGTTCAGGGAGGGCCAGCAGGTCTACAAGAGAGCACTCGCCGGCTAGCGGCCCGTGAAGAGCCTTGCCATTTCGGCGGCGAGGGTGCTGGCCGTCGTCGTCGTGCTGTATGCTGCCATGGGCCTACTGCTCAGGTACACCAGCGTGATCAACCAGTTCATATACTTCCCAGACAGCGTCATATACCAGGACCCCGGCGACTTCGGGCTGGAGTTCGAGGACGTCTACCTGACGACCTCCGACGGCGTCCGCATTCACGGCTGGTTCGTCCCGGGCTCGGGCGATACGACGCTGCTCTGGTTCCACGGCAACGGCGGCAACATCAGCAACCGCGCCGACAACATAGCCGGGCTGAACCGGCGCCTCGGCGTGAGCATCCTCATCATCGACTACCGGGGCTACGGGCTCAGCGAGGGCTCCCCCAACGAGCAGGGCACCTACCTGGATGCCGAGGCGGCCGTGGCCCACGCCCTGTCCAGGCCGGACGTCGACTCCGAGCGCCTGGTGTTGTTCGGCCGCTCGCTCGGCTGTGCGGTGGCGGCTGAGATGGCCCTCAGGCACGACGCATACGCCGTGGTGCTGGAGTCGCCCTTCACGTCGGTATCGGCCATGGCCGGCCGCGCATACCCCTTCCTGCCGGGCCTGGGGCTCCTGGTGGGGAACATGTACGATACCCTCGGCAAGACGGCCCGGATCGACGCGCCGGTGATGGTCCTGCACGGCGACAGCGACGATATAGTGCCGTTCGAGATGGGCCGCGAGGTGTTCGAGGCGGCGCAGGAGCCCAAGCGCTTCTACAGGATTCGCGGCGCGGGCCACAACGACACCTACGCCGTCGGGGGCGCTCCATACCTGGACGCCCTGGCGTCGTTCCTCGCCGATCCGCACTCAGGCCGATAGGAGGACTGAAGCATGATACTTCGCCGCCCGGACGTCGACGTGCAGATCAGCGTCAACAAGTCGAGATTCAACGCCGGAGACAGGGTCGACGCCCACGTCAGGCTCCTCCCGAAGACCGACTTCCGCGTCCGGAGCGGAAGGGTCGAGTTCGTCTGCACGGAGACGTGGGTGCAGAGGGTGGACACCCAGTACGGCCCCTCGTACCAGAGGAAGACCAACACCCTCAGCAGCGAGGGCGAGACCTTCATGGAGGACCAGACCGTGCGGAACGGCGTGCCCTACTCGGCGGAGCTAAAGGCGACCGTGCCAAGGGACGCGCTGCCGACCCTCAGGGGCGAGCTGGTGCAGAAGATCGAGCCCGGCATCGCCTGGGAGGTCAAGGTCGACTTGGACGTGGCCAGGGCACGCGACATCAAGGAGAGCCAGGAGGTCACCGTGGTCGCGGCTCCCGCGCCCCGCGCCGGGCAGCTCGTGCCGACCAGCGCCGAGTCCAGCCGGGGCCAATGCAACCTCACGCTGGAGCTGTCCCGGAGCGCGGCTCAGTCCGGGGACCGCATCGACGGCAGCCTGCGAGCCGAGCCTCAGCAGGACTTCACCGCGTCCGAGGCCCGGGTCGAGCTGGTCAGGTCTGAGAATTTCGGCAACACGGCCAGGGACGAGGTCGTGGACCAGGTGACGCTCGAACGCGACCCGTCCCTGGAGTCCGGCAACCCCCGGGAGTGGAGCTTCACCCTCAACGTAGGCCAGGTGTCCATGCCAAGCCTGGCGACCGAGAAGTCCTCGGTCAGGTGGCTGGTGAGGGCAGTGCTAGACCGCAGCCTCCGCACCGACCCAAAAGTCGAGCAGGACATAGAAGTAGGCTTCTAGCCGCGAGTGCGTAGTCTCGCAGCTCCCGCGAAGCCGCTCCGGGGAAGCTCATGTCGGAACGCGAAACGATCCTGGTGACCGGGGCCACCGGGTACATTGGCGGGAGGCTGGTGCCCCGGCTGGTCGAGGAGGGTCGCCGCGTCCGCGTCCTCGTGCGCAGCCAGAGCCGGGCGCTCTCCCGCCCCTGGGCCGGCCACGTAGAGATAGCGGTCGGGGACGTTCTCAGCCCTCACACCATTTCCGAGGCGCTGGCAGGCGTGGACACGGCCTACTACCTGGTCCACAGCATGTCCGGGGGGCCGGACTTCCACGAGCTGGACATGCGCGCCGCCCGCGCCTTCGGCAAGGCGGCGAAGGACGCGGGGGTAGGCCGTATAGTCTACCTGGGCGGCCTGGGGGACCCGGAGGCCGATCTCTCGCCCCACCTGCGCTCCCGCCAGGAGACGGGTCAGGCGTTGCGGGAAGGTGGGGTGCCGGTCACGGAATTCCGGGCCGCGGTCATCATAGGGTCGGGCAGCATCTCCTTCGAGATGGTCCGCTACCTGGTTGAGCGCCTGCCCGTCATGGTCTGCCCTACGTGGATCTACTCCCGCATCCAGCCCATCGCCGTCGATGACCTCCTGGAGTACCTGGTATCCGCCCTCGACACGCCGGAGAGCATGGGCCGCACCATCGAGATCGGCGGCGAGGACGTGACCACCTACAAGGGGGTGATGCTCGGCTACGCCGAGGCCAGGGGCCTCAGGCGGGCGATGCTGCCCGTCCCCGTCCTGACCCCGCGGCTCTCCTCCTACTGGGTGCACTGGATGACCCCCATACCCGCCGGAATCACCGAGGCTCTCGTCGAGGGGCTCCGCAACGACGTGGTCGTGACCGACGGACTCGCCCGCAAGCTGTTCCCCCACATTGCGCCCCGGGACTACGTTTCGGCCATGCGCGGCGTGATCGACGACCTCGACAAGGGGCGGATAGACACGGCCTGGAGCGACACATCGGGCGCGGCTGCGGCCCCGGAGAAGCCCGTCCGCCTGGAATCGCGCCACGGGATGATCATAGAGCGCCGCCGTCGCAAGGTCGCAGCCCCGGCCAGGGCCGTGTACCGGGTCTTCACCGGAATCGGCGCAGGCCGGGGGTGGTACTTCGCCAACTGGGCCTGGCGGATGCGCGGTGCGATGGACCGGCTCTTGGGCGGCTCCGGCCTGCGCAGGGGCCGCCGCCACCCCGACGACCTCCGCATAGGCGACGCCCTCGACTTCTGGCGGGTCGAAGACCTGCAGCCCAACCGGCTAGTCCGGCTAAGGGCCGAGATGAAGCTGCCCGGCCGTGCCTGGCTCCAGTACGAGGTGCGGGAGACCCAGGACGGCGAGACCCACCTGGAGCAGACGGCGGCGTTCATACCCAAGGGCCTGGCCGGCCTAGCCTACTGGTACGGCCTGTACCCCTTCCACGCCTGGATATTCGGGGGCCTCGTGCGGGCAATAGCCACCCGCGCCGAGAATATTGGGGGAAAATAGATTTCTCCGACCCCAAGGTCGAACAGGACATCGACGTGGGTTTCTAGCCGCGCGGATACCTTGGTCGGCTAAGCAGGAACGGGTGTATGCAAGATCGTTCGCCCTGAGCCTGTCGAAGGGCAGTTCTCACCAGTGCAGGTGATCTTGGGATGACCCCTTACCAGTTGAGGCCGCGCTCCCCATGCGGACAGGCAGGGCTACTTGGCCTCGCGTATTCGCACCATCAGCTTGTCCCCGTCTTCCCAGGGCCAGGACAGGGTGGGCACGCCCCAGCTCAGTATATTGTTCGCGGCGTCGACAGTCGCGTCGGCAACGTCCAGCGACAACGACACCGTGCCGTCCAGCTCGATGAAGTCCAGCACATGGCCCGTAAGCCCGTCGTGTGGGTCGATCTCAAGCTTGACCGCGCCCGATTCCCATGAGATGCGCGATATGTTGGTCGTGACGCCGTCGTCTTCAAACGATGCGGGTTTGAGGACCCCATTGGTGTCGTCAGCCGCGATGGTTGTCCCCACTGTTACCGGGTCGAAGAACAGCTCGTGCAGCACACCGGCCGGTGCCGTGACCGTGATCGGCCAGGCGTGGCTGAGTTCATAGTTGCAGGGGATGAAGCCTGCCCACACTTCCTTCCGGTCGATCTCGTACACACCGGCCGGAAGTGGACGCACCGTCAGGAAGGACTCCATGTACCTAGTTTCGTCCACGCCGGCAGTCAGCACCCCGTCACCGCTGCTGTCGTTGGGGGTCGCCTCGCCCTGTTCGACGGAGAACACGGCGCCATCCCTGCCCTCGAGCCACGTCTTCCCCTTGATGTCGGGATAAACGCCGTACCAGTTCCGCTCAGCCAGCAGCGTGCGAGCCGGAAGGCCCGATACAAGGTTCCTGTTCAGATTGCTATCGGTGTAGAATTCATTCCCATTCACCTCCCGGGCGTACCGGGCCTCTCGCTCCAGTTCGTACTTCGCCCTGACACATTCCTTGTACGCTTCCGACCCGTCGCCGCCATTGAGCTCAGCCATGACCTCGGTGATGCGCGTCTTCAAACCACCGAGTGTGATCTTCGGCGTGGTTGAGTTGCTACCAGGCACATCCAGCAGGAACTCTTGGGCGTCGCCGGTCGTACCCGTGGCTGAGGCAGCCGGCAGCCAGTCCTTGTATGCTCTACTGTGTAGGCTGTAACCGTCGTCGAACGAGAATGGGTCACCAATCGCCAGGAGAAAGTGGTCTGCACGTTGCAGCTGTCCGTCAAGCAAGCTTCCTAAACCACTACGCTCTCCAATCAGAAAGATGATAGCCTCCCTGTCATCCCACTGATCGTCTCGCCTCTCGAGGATGTACGCCTTCGTTTCATCGGCCTCCCCACGCGTCTCGTAGGACTTGGCGTCGACCCACACCGCTACGATGCTGGACGGTCCGGAGCCTTTCAGGTACTCGGCCACGTCCAGGTTGAACTTCATGACCGCGCTGAATTCGCCATTGGTGACAACGACAATCTCCGAAGATAACGATGTCATCGTCGCCCTGACGACTGCGGCGCTATAGAGAGTCTTCTCTTCGATTGAGGAGTTCCCGTGAAAGAGAAGAACCGGTGCCACGGCTGGTATGTTGGAAGAGGACGATGGCGCAGGTTCCGACCCTCTCGCCGGAGTTGGGGTCAGGGTTGGGTCTCCAACCCTCGGTGTCTGACCATCCACCTGTGCGGTGGTCTCTTCGGTCTGCTCAGCCGGTGTCTCGGCGACTCGAACACTCGGGGCATCGGTCTGTGTGGCCGTGCTACAACCCAGCAGTATTCCCACAGCTATAACGAGCGCGACGATTCGCACAGTCTCTACCCTTGACCGGCTCTCTGGACCGTCCCTAGCAACTCAAACGCCGTCTGCAATCTTGTCCCCCGGCGCATCAGTGAGTACTGCACTCCCAGTCTATACAACGTCACGAAGCGAGTGGTGGGTAGCGACCGGTCTTGATGGCACAAGCCAAATGAAGGAGTGTGCAGGCTATCCCCAGGGCGGGGACAGGCCTCCGCAGGCGCCGTATCTCTCGAGCTGATCGCCTACCAGTCGAGGCCGACCGCCCTCGTCAGAAACTCGGAGAACGGCGCGGCGGTGCGGCAGGCGTCGGTGTAGATGTCGATGAAGCCCGGCGAGACCACGTCGTCCTCGTCGAATGAGGTCCCTGCGGCGAAGGACTTGAGCTTGAGGTAGTCGATGAGTGGGTGGTCGGGGTCGATCCCCTTTGGGGCGCGCTTGAGCGAGTGGCTCTCCAGGTTGAACCTGGACTTGAACGCCTCGTCGCCGACGATGCGCTCCCACCTGACGGGGTTCTCCACGATCGCCCCGCGTATCTTGCCCAGGGTCTGCGTGTTCGGCATCCATATGCCCGCCCCGCCGAAGCAGCCGCCCGGCTGCAGATGCAGGTAGAACCCCGGTCCGTGCACCTCGCGGCCCACCTCGTGCCGGAAGTGGGCGCCCGCGTTCGTCTTGTACGGGCTCTTGTCCTTCGAGAACCGCACGTCCCGGTAAATCCTGAACATAGACCCGCCCGAGGCACGCGGGTCCGCCACCATGTGCGGGCTGATGGTCCTGAGCCTCTCGCCGAAGTCCTCCACGAAGTCCAGCAGCGGGTTGCGGACGTCCCGCTCGTACCGGGCCTTGTTGGCCTGGAACCACTCCCGGTCGTTGTTCATCGTAAGCTCGGCCAGGAACTCGAACAGGGCCGGCGTGAAGTGCGCTTTAGGGCTCATCTGGTCATTCCTGTGCGGTTGTGCGGCCGCTGGCCGGTCATATGCTGCTCACGATCCCCAGTTCGCCTTCTAGCTCCCACAGGGTCAGGTCGATGGCGTGCACGATCTCGTCCACGTCGCTGCGGGTGATGACGAGGGGCGTGCCCAGCACGATCACCCCCTCCATCGGGCCGAGCAGGACGCCGCGGCTCCTCAGCTTCTCCCGTACCTTGGCGTCGATGCCAAGCTCGGGCGCGAACGGCGCTTTCGTCTTGCGGTCGCTGACCAGCTCGATGGCGCACATCAGGCCGAGCCCGCGCACGTCGCCGACGGTCGGGTGGTCGGCCATCAGCGTCTCGAGCTGTGCCTTCAGGTAGGCCCCAGTCTCGGCGGCGTTCTCAACCAGGCGCTCCTCCTCGATTATCTCGATGTTCTTCAGGGCCGCGGCCGAGCAGACCGGGTGGCCGGTCGCGGTGAAGACGTGCCGCAGGTAGTTGCCTTCGCCCGCGAACGCCCCCGCCACCTCGTCGGAGACTATAGCCGCCCCGAAGGGCAGGTAGGTGCTGATCACGCCCTTGGCGACGGCCATGATGTCCGGCACGACGCCCCAGTGCTCCAGGGCGAACATCCGGCCCGTCTGGCCGAACCCGGTCACGATCTCGTCCGCCACCAGCAGCACCCCGTAGCTGTCGCAGATCTCGCGCAGCATGGGCCAGTACTCGTCGCCCGGCACGGCGCACGTGCGCGCCGCGACCGGCTCGGCGAAGACCGCCGCGACCGTGTCAGGGTCGTTCTCCACGATCAGCGTCTCGACGGCGTCGGCGCACAGCATCGCGCAGTCGGACGGGGTCTCGCCGCCCAGGGAGCACCGGTACGGGTTGGGTTGCGGGGCATACAGCAGGCTCGGCAGCTCCATCTCGAAGCCTTCACGGAGGCCCGGCGCGCTCGTCCCCATCCAGTGGACGCCGCCCGTCGCGCCGTGGTACGACCCCTCGCGGCTGATGATCTTGTGGCGGCCGGGCTGGCCCCGCCGGCTGTGGTAGCCACGCACCATCTTCAGCGCCGTCTCGGTCGCCTCGGACCCGCCGCTGACTGGGAAGACCCTGTTGAGGCTGCCGGGGGCGAGGGACGCCAGCTTCTCGGCGACCATCACCGTGGCCTCCGTGGTCGTGCCGGCGGGCATGAAGCTGAGCTTCTTCGCCTGCTCGTATGCGGCCTCGGCTATCTCGGTCCTGCCGTGGCCGACGCCGACGGACATGTAGCCGCCGTTCACGTCGATCCACTCGTTGCCCTCGGAGTCGGTGACGCGGAGCCCCTTGCCCTCGACGGCGACCACCGGGCCGCCCGTCTCGGCCATCTCCGTCCAGTCGCGGTTCGCCATCCACAGGTGGCGCGCCGCCGATTCCCGCAGCTCCTCAGTGGTGCTCATCGAGCGCCTCCATGCCTCCGCCAAAAGGGGCAGGACTAACGGCGCCTAGTATCGCACAAGCCGCATGAGCCTGTGGACGCCCGACTTCATGGCCGTCACGGCCAGTCGCGCAGCGACGCGTACACGTCCTCGCTGGTAATGGGCTCGGCGTCGGCGGTTACGGCAAACACGGTTCCATCGCGGCAGGGAGTGATGGACACGCCCCTGAAGCCGCGCCGAGCAAGCTCCGACAATGCGCTGCCGAGGCTGGTTCCCCTGTGTCCCGCCAGCGCCCGTGCGGCCGCGAGGACATCATCGTCGATATTCACAGTGACTCTCATAACAACCAAAATGGCATCCCAGCATCGGCCCGTCAAGGATAGCGTTTAGGATCGAGAGAGGTGACCATGCCTCTTCTCTCTAAGGAAACCCCCTGCATAACCGTCATACCGGCGAAAAGCCTGCCCCGTACTCGATACGGGGCCGGTATCCAGAGGGGCGTGGGGTCAGCTTGGCTGGTGCCGCCCTGATCCCTGAGCCAACTCTGAACAGAGTACTCCAGATTGACACCTGGAGGAGTGCTGGACTAATATGATTCTACGGACGCGGACGGCAGGGCAACGTAGCTCAGAGGTAGAGCGGGCGCTTCATAAGCGCTAGGTCACAGGTTCGAACCCTGTCGTTGCCACCAGGTCTGGTGTGCAGCTGGACGGGACCGGCGGGCTCGGGCGGTTAGCTCAGTGGTTAGAGCGCTCGCCTCACACGCGAGAGGTCCGAGGTTCAAATCCTCGACTGCCCACCACCGACCGGGTAGCTCCCGGGTCCGGGTCGAGATAGTGCCGAAGTGGCGGAACGGCAGACGCGCTACGTTCAGGACGTAGTACCCTTACGGGTGTGTGGGTTCAAATCCCTCCTTCGGCACCACCCTCCTTTTTCGTAGCTGACACCCCCGATTTCCGGCCCATGTGCCGCCCATTTGCCGACCAATCGCGGTCAACGTGTGTTGACGCTTCGGCATTGGCACTCGCCCGTTCACACCCGCGTATAATGCGGCACCGGGGTGTCGCACATGCTAGCCGGACTTCACCGCACCCGTTCACCCTCGAGTACTACAGCAGATACTTGGACAAGTCATTCGAGGAGGAGTTCGATGGGCACTTCGTCGTCAGGCGGTTTGTCCTTTCGCTGAGGAACGACCGGTTGATCCCGTACCTGCCGTTCCTGGTGAGCGAGATCGCCGCCGGGAACGACTTCGTAGCGGGCGCCTGGGCACGTCCGGTATCCTGGGACGATAGTGAGCAAAGCGTCAATACGGCGGCCTGGGCGTCGATGTGGTGTTACTCGGTTGGCCCGCTTCTCGACCATGCCAAGATCGCGGCGGACCGGGCGGCCCACACGAGATACGTCGACCCGGAATACCGGCCTTTGACGCCCGCCCTCTGCGACCGGTGGAGAGACAGGCCCACCGATCCCATTGAGAGCGAGGCCGTAGCGAGCGATATTCCGACCCTCTTGCTTTCGGGCCAGTTCGATCCGACCACCCCGCCGAGATGGGCCGATATCGCGGCGGAGACGCTGAGCAACAGCTACTCATTCGTAGTCCCAATGGCCGGTCACGGGGTTGGTATCTACACTCAATGCGGACGGAAGCTCATGGAAAGCTTCCTGTACCGACCGGACCAGAGCCCCGACTCCTCATGCCTGGTATCGGACCAACCGCAGTTCTCGGACATCTACCTGAACCGCGGCCCCCGCACGATGGATACGCAGGACTGGGCCATTGGTAGTTCGCTAAGGTCGACGCTCTTTCCGGTAGACGCGGTGGCCACAGCGTCTTCGCTGATACAAGGGGTGGCCACGACGTCTTCGCTGACACAACCGGTGGCCACGGCGTCTTGGCTGATACAAGGGGTGGCCGGGGTGCCTGTGCCGACCGTATGGCCACTGACTGTGCTGACCGTATGGCCGATAATCTTCGTGGTAAGTCGCCGGCGTCAGGTGCCAAGCTCGACCAACCGGTTGGCGGGGCCCGCCCGGGTGATTGCCGGGGCAGCGTTGCTGATAATCGCCGGGTTCATCCTATGGGTACACCCTGGTGAGGGCACGGACGACGTCGTCAGGAACTTCGGGTACTACCCATCGATACGCCTCTGGTTCGTCATCCCGTATCTGATCGCGCCCATAGCCGTACTCGTCCTGTACCTGGCGTATCGTGCCTGGCGAGAGCGGTGGTGGTCACTCCTCGGCAGGGTCCACTACACCCTGGTGGCGCTGTCCATCGTCTGGTCGCTCGTATACCTGCGCGTGTGGGGGTTCATCGGCCCGTAGCA
>DAOULA010000082.1:0-22144 GCA_034420735.1 Dehalococcoidia bacterium | reverse complement strand
GGGGGGTAGAAGGCATGGCCGCCCTCAGCAGGCGGCGCGGGGCGGACAGGGCTGCGGAGAATGCGGTGGAAAGGCTCATGGAATCAATCCCTCCTGTTCACGTGGTATTGGCTGCGGCAATGCCGCCGGGTCTTCGTTCCATCTCTTCGTCGGCCGGGCATCGACTGTTGCGTACCCTCCAAGAGTCATGCACCCGGCAGATTAGTATAGGGAATTGCAAATAAATTAGGGGTAAAGTCACCCCTATTTTCGATAAATCTTCGGTAAATTATGGTCTAACCTGCTAGAATTGCCACCGAACCCGCGGACGACCGCCTCTCCCGCCTCAGCCGGGGCTTCCTCGCCCTTTGCCGTTTCGGGCGCGCAGCGATAGTATGCATGGCGAATCGCGAACGAAGCCCGGTCTGAGGGGAATTACCTTTGAACACACGCAGCGTCTGGAGGCCTGACAAGGACGAGGTCGTGGTCGAGAATGGGGCGGTCGCCACGGCGCACCCGATAGCCGCCCAGGTCGGCGTCGACGTCCTCGAGAGCGGCGGGAACGCCGTGGACGCCGCCATCGCGACGGGCTTCTGCCTGGCCGTCATCGAGCCCTGGAACTCAACCATCGCTGGCCACGGCCAGATGATCGTACACGTGGCCGCCGAGGGGCGCAGCGTAGCCATCGACTACGGCCACCGCGCCCCCGGGGCCGCGACGGCAGGCATGTTCCGCGTGACGGGCCAGACGGTGACGGGCAACGGGATATACGAGGTCGAGGGCCGCGCCAACGCCGTCGGGCATCGCTCGGTGGGCGTGCCCGGCGTCACGGCAGGCATGTGCCGCGCCCATCAGCTCTTCGGCTCCCTGCCGCTGGAGCGGCTGCTGGAGCCCGCGGCTCACCACGCCCGGGAGGGGTTCGAGGCGGACGCCACCACCTGCCTGATGGGCGGCATGTTCATGTCCAGGCTGGCAGGGCACGGCGAGGCCGCGCGGGTATTCCTGCCGGGCGGATATCCGCCTGAGCCCGGCACGAGGGTCGTCCAGCGAGACCTCGCCGACACCCTGGAACGGATAGGCAGGGAGGGCAGGGACGCCCTGTACAGGGGCGAGATTGCCGCCGCCATCGACGAGGAG
Organism: Dehalococcoidia bacterium; assembly: GCA_034420735.1. Classification (GTDB taxonomy): domain Bacteria; phylum Chloroflexota; class Dehalococcoidia; order Lucifugimonadales; family CAJWER01. The sequence continues at coordinate 21,028 of DAOULA010000082.1, read as the reverse complement.
ATGAAGCGAAACGGCGGGGTGCTGAGCGCCCAGGACATGGCCGATTACGAGGCGCAGGTGCTCGAACCCGCCAGGACCTCGTACAGGGGCTATGAGCTGCTCGGCACCCCCGCGCCGGCCGGCACGATCACAACCCTGCAGACGCTGAACATCCTGGAGAGCTTCGACCTGGGCAGTCTCCCGCACGGCTCGCCCGAGCACCTCCACCTGTTCATAGAGGCCGCACGGCACGCCTTCGCCGACCGGTACAGCTTCGCGGGCGACCCGGACTTCGCCCCGGTGCCCCTGGGCGGGATGCTGTCGAGGGAGTACGCGCGGGAGATCGCCCAGACGATCGACCGCGAGACCGCCAGGCTGGAGGACGAGCGCGAGCTCCAGCCGTGGACCGCCTACGCCGGCAACCCACTGCACGACCCCTGGCAATACGACCCCCAGCCGCGTCCCGAGCGCGCGGCCCCGGCGTCGCCACCAAGCGAGGGCGACTGCACCACCCACCTCAGCGTCATCGACCGTGACAGGAACATGGTGTCCTGCACGCAGACCGTCGTGGGTGGCTTCGGCTCCGGTGTGGTCGTTCCAGGCACGGGGCTGCTCCTCGGCAACGGGATGATCGTCTTCAATCCAATGCCCGGCGCGGCGAACTCCATCGCCGGGTTCAAGCGCGGGCTGAACAACATGGTGCCCGTGCTGGTGCTCAGGGACGGCAGGCCCTTCGTCGCCGTCGGAGCGCCCGGCGGGCGCAGGATCATGTGCCGCATCGCGCACATAGTCTCCAACGTCGTAGACTTCGGGATGGGCATGCAGGAGGCGATCACCGCGCCGAGCGTCGACGCAGCCGAGCGCGAGACCCTGGTCGATCACCGGATCGATCCGCAGACGGTCGACGCGCTGGCCAGCATGGGCCACAACGTCGAGGTGGTGCCCGAGCCCTCCACGGGCGGGGGCTTCTCCCGGCCGCGCGGCGTCATGATCGACCCTTCCGACGGCCTCCTGCACGCGGGCGTGCAGCCCTCAGGCCCCGACGAAGCCCGTGGCTACTAGGCTCCGCCACCCCTGGTGGAGCCGGCGACGGTGGCTCGCGGCGGCCGCTCTTGCCCTCCTGGCGCTCGTCTCCTGCACCAGCGAGCCGGCCCGGTCCCAGTCTCCGCCGACAGATGCGGTCGGGTCGGGCGAAGACCGGGAGCGCCGGCCCGGGTTCACCCTGCAGCTGCTCCACGCCTCGGACATGGACGGGGCGACCGGAGCACTCGAGAATGTCGAGAGGTTCTCGGCCCTGCTGGACGGCTTCCGCAGGCAGCACCCCGACAACACGCTGGTCCTGAGCTCGGGAGACAACTACGTCCCCGGGCCGCGCTTCTTTGCGGCAGCGGACGATTCGACTGCACCGCTGCTCGGTGTGCCCGGGTACGGGCGCGGCGACATGGCGCTGCTCAACGCGATGGGCTTCCAGGCGTCCGCCCTGGGCAACCACGAGCTGGACCGTGGGACCGGCACGTTCGCCACGATCATCGCCCCGGACACGGAAGACGACGGGAGTACCTATGGCGGCGCCGGGTTCCCCTACCTGGCCGGCAACCTGGACTTCACCGCAGACGAGAGCCTCAGTCCCCTGGTCGTATCGGACGGACGTGAGGCCTCGGGGGCGGCGGGCAGCCTCGCTGGAAGCGTCGTGGTAACTGTGGGCGGCGAGCGTGTAGGCGTGGTGGGAGCGACGACGCCGCACCTCCGAAGGCTCACGGGCGCGGGCGGAATAGCCGTGCATCCGGAGGACGGCGGCGACCTGGACGCGCTGGCTGGAATGCTGCAACGCGTCGTGGACGCACTCGTCGGCCAGGGCATCGACAAGGTCATCCTGCTGGCGCACATGCAGCAGATCGAGATCGAAATGGACCTGGCATCCAGGCTTGCGGGCGTCGACGTCATCGTCGCCGGCGGGTCCAATACGATCCTGGCCGATGGGAACGACCGCCTGAGAGCGGGAGACAAGGCGGCGGACACGTACCCACTGCGTTTCGAATCGGCCACGGGGGAGCCGGTGCTCCTGGTCAACACCGACGCCGACTACAGGTACCTGGGGCGGCTGGTGGTCGACTTCGACCGGAGGGGCGTCGTCCTGCCGGAGAGCGTCGATCCTGCGGTCAGCGGCGCCTACGCTGCGGACGCGCAGTCACCTGCCGGCGACCCCATCCCCGAGGTGAGCCGGATCGCCGGCTCCCTCCGGAGCGTCCTGCGGGACCGGGACGGCAATATCCTCGGAAAGACGAGCGTCTACCTGGCCGGCAGACGCCTGGACGTGCGTACACAGGAGACCAACCTTGGCAACATGGTCGCCGACGCCTTGCTCTGGCAGGCGCAGCAGGTGGACCCGGACGTCAGGGTCTCCCTCAAGAATGGAGGAGGGATAAGGGACCACATCGGCGTAGTCCTGCAGCCGCCGGGCACGACGGACCCTGGGGACGTAGCCCTCCTGCCGCCCCGGGCAAGCCCCGTCTCCGGCAAGATGGAAGGGGATGTCTCGCAGCTGGACATCCAGGGCGCCCTTCGTTTCAACAACGGCGTGTCCATAGTCCCGCTGACCGCGCGACAGCTTGCAGACATCGTGGAGCATGCCGTCGCCTTCGAAGGCGTCGGAGAGGTCCTGGCAGGCCGGTTCCCGCAGGTAGGTGGCATGCGGTTCAGCTTCGATCCGGCGGCGCCGCCAGGTCAGCGGGTGCGCTCTCTTGCCATCGTCGCGGGCGATGGGTCCGTCGCCGATCGCGTGGTGGAGGAGGGAGCCCTGTCAGGCGACCCGGAGCGCGTGATCAAGATGGCCACGATGGACTTCCTTGCCAATGGAGGCGACGGCTACCCCTTCCCGGCGCCGGCTCCCGGACGGGTCGACTTGGCTGGCGAGGCGGGGCAGGTCAACGCGCCCGACCCGGACTTCCCCGACACCAACGGCAACGGCGTCATCGACGGGGCCGTAATAGCGGACCCAGGGCTGGCCGACTTCACCAGGCCCGGCACCGAGCAGGACGCGTTGGCAGAGTACCTGGCGCGCTTCTTCTCGGAGACGCCTTTCGACGTGGTCGAGACTCCACCGCCGGATGACCGGCGCATACAGAATCTGGGCATCCCCGGCAAGATGGATACCGTATTCGGGCCGTAGGCGTTCCGTTACAGCGGCGGCCCGCCGGCCTAACTGTGTGGGTGGACCGTCACGGCAGATGCTGAAGCCGGCCGGTCTCGGAGGCGCGGTAGAGGGCGTGCTGGACGCGCAGGAACCGCAGCCCCTCCTCGTTCGTGATGGGCGGTTCGCCCTCGCCGCGGATCGCGTCCAGGCACTCCTGTATGAACAGGGCCTGCGTTGCGCCGCGCTCCTTCGGCCTCTCGACGACGGTCTCCCAGCGCCGCACGCCGGTGGGGCGCGGGAAGTCGCCGCCGGGCCCCGGCGGGCGCTCGGTCCTGGGGTCGCCCTCCACCTGCAGGTCCATCACGAACCGGCCTCCCGACATGTCCGCGTGGATTGCGCCCTTCTCGCCCCAGACCGAGAAGCCGTGGGGCAGGTTGAGCTTTGACGCGTCGTAGGCCGCGTCCATGTCGCGCACGGCCGGGCCCCAGCTTCCGCCGATGAACGCGCCGGCGACGCCGCTGCGGAACCGCACGTTCAGGAAGACCGAGTCCTCCACCTCCAGCGGCTCCCCGGACCGGACGTCGGCGAAACCAGTGACCTGGGTGATGTCCTCGCCCACGATGCGCTGCATGTTGTTGACCGCGTGGCAGAACTCGTGGCCGAGCATGCCCCCGCCCGCGTCCTCCTTCGAGTAGACCCAGCCCATCCGGTCGCGGATCCGCCACCGCTGGTGGTCGACGAGCATGTAGTGGATGGTGAGGATGCGCCCGAGCTGGCCCTCGGATACGCGCCGCGCCGCCTCGCGCACCGGCGGGCCGTCCATCAGCGACATGGCCAGAAGCAGCCCCTTCGAGTTGGCCATGTCGACCAGTTTCGCGTACTCGTCCGGGTCCGTGGCCGCGGGCTTCTCGACGATGACCGGGACGTTGGCCGAGAGCGCCGCCTTGACCATGGCGGGGCTGTTCTTCGGCGACGAGTCGATGATGGCTATCTCGACGTCCCTCTCGCTGAAGACGGCCTCCGCCGAGTCGTAGACCGCCTTCAGCCGGTCGCCGAGCGCCTCCCGGACAGCGTCCGTGTTGCTGCCGTCCGGGTCCGAAAGGTACACGCCCTCGACGCCGAACCTCTGGCCAAGCGCCGCGGCCCAGCCGTGGAGATGCCATCCCATGCCGTTCGAAAGAAGCGCCACGTTCATTTGGTATGCCTCCGTGCCCTTTGGGTGAGTCCCTGTGCAATGACTCGCGCGATACGCAATCCAGGCCGGTCCCCGCCACTGGATTGGGGACAGCTCCTGCTCGCAGGAATCAGGCTTTCGCCGGAATGACGGCAGTGGTGCGCTGTTCGGTTTGACACCGCAGGTGCCGCAGAATACGATTGCGCCGTCTCGCGGCCATCTTATACCAGATTGGCACGGCAAGTGCGCCATCGGGCCTGACAGGGGGACACCAATGACTGACGAGCGAATAAAGGTTGGGTTTGTCGGGTGCGGCGGGATTGCGCGCAGCCTCTACACGGGCATATACGGCGCGCTGGCGGAGTACGCCCAGGTCGTCGCGGTCGCCGACCTCGATGCGGGGCTGGCCAAGAGGCGCACGGAGATGCTGGGCCATGCCTACAGGGCCGAGGCCCACGCGGCAAGGGTAGCCGCGACCGACGCGAGGACCGACCCGGAGCGCGAGGCCGCCACGAGCAAGACCGAGGCGTCGGAGAGCGCGGCCGCATACGACATCCGCACGTACCGGGACCACGAGGAGCTCCTGGGCGACGACGAGGTGGAGCTGGTCTGCGTGTTCACCCCGCCGACCATTCGCGCCGTGCCCATCGTCGCGGCTGCACAGGCCGGCCGGCACGTCTACACCGAGGGGCCGCTCGCCAAGAGTGTCGAGGAGGCCGACGCAATCAAGGACGCCGTCAAGGCGGCCGGCGTCAAGTTCCACGCGCAGGTCGTCGACCGCTACCCGCGCGGCATGGTCGTGGCGCAGCAGGCGGTCGAGCGCGGGCTGCTGGGCGCCATGGGCAGCGCGAACGTCGAGCTCAACAGCCACCGACCGCAGGGCTACTACGGCTCGGTGGGCGAGCCCGGGGCCAGCTTCCAGCCGGGCAAGTGGCACGGCACGTGGGAGGGCGAGGGCGGCGGCGCGGTCTTCCACCACGGCAGGTACATCATCGACCCGTTCCTGTGGGTCGTCGGCTCGCGCGTCGCAGAGGTGTTCGCCTACTCCGGGCCGATGCTCAGGACCATCGAGCACGACAGCCTGACCCAGGCCGTAGTGGCATTCGAAAACGGCGCGACCGGCTACATACACGCCACGCTGATCAGCCACCTGAGCGGCAACATACCGGGCATAAGGGGCAGGGTGACGGTCCTGGGCGATGACGCCGCCATACAGATCGACCAGGAGATGCCCGCCGAGGGGATATGCTCCGACCTCACCGTTGCCTCGAACGACAACCCTGATGCCGTGGAGAGCATCATGGAACTCGAGGACGAGCTGTCGGAGGACTTCCCGGAGTTTGTCAGCCAGGAGGACCAGACGCGGCTGTTCCTCGAGAACATCGCCAACGACACCGAGCCGCTGGTCCCCATCGAGATTCCGCACCACCACGTGGAGCTGACGCGGGCCATCTACAAGTCCGCCGAGGAGCACAAGCCCGTAACCCTGCCGCTCGACAAGGACGACCCCTTCTACAGCTTCGAGGGCCGCCTGACCGGCACGGCTTCCGCGGGGCCCAGGACCTTCTCCCTCGGCCACGCCTTCGATTAGGCAGCCCCTTCCCCCGAGGGGGAAGGTTAGGATGGGGGCTGTCCCACCGCGCGGTGAACCTTCCAGGAGGCTGACATGACCGACGACAGGCCCTTCGACGGTGCTCAGGACAGGCTCAGGGTAGGAATCGTGGGCTGCGGGGGCATCTCGCGCCTGTACACCGCCATCTACGCCGACCTCGTGGACATGGCGCAGGTCGTGGCCGTCGCCGACAACCGGGAGGGCCGCGCCGACCACAGGGCCGACGCGATCTCCGAGGCGTACAGGGTGACGGCACACCACGCCCGGCTCGTGGCCGCCGATACCCGCCACCCGGAGACGGTGGGCCAGGAGTACGAGGGCAGGGCGCGGGCCGCCGAGGCATCAGCCGCCTACGGCATACGCCGCTATGACGGCTACGAGAGCCTGCTGGCCGACGACGAGGTCCAGGTCGTCGTGCTGCTCACGCCGCCCTCGCTCCGGTCCGAGCCGACCATCGCTGCGGCGCAGAGCGGGCGGCACGTCTTCACCGAAGGCCCGATGGCACGCAGCGTCGAGGAGGCCGACGCCATGGTCGAGGCCGTCACCACGGCTGGCGTGAAGTTCGTGTCCCAGGCCGTCGACCGGTACCCGCGCGGCATGAGCCTGGCCCGGAAGGCCGTCGAGAGCGGTCTGCTCGGCCCCATCGCCAGCGCCAACGTCGAGAAGCTCGAGTACCACCCGCAGACATACTACGAATACGGCGGCGTCACGGGCGCCGGGCACCGGATGCACCGCGACTGGATGGGCACGTGGGAGGGCGAGGGCGGAGGCGCCGTATTCCACCACGGCAGGTACCTGATCGACCCCTACCTCTGGGTGGTGGGCTCCCGCGTCGAGGAGGTGTTCGCCTACTCCGAGCCGATGCTTCGGAAGATCGAGACGGACAGCCTCACCCAGTCCCTCGTCAGGTTCGAGAATGGCGCGATAGGCACGATCCACATATCCCTCGTGGCCCACCGCGACGCCGTCTCGCCCGGCAAGCGGGGGCGCATCACGGTCTACGGCGAGAGGGCGTCGCTGGTCGTCAACCAGGACTCCTTCCGCGGCAGTGTCGTAACCCCGGTCGCGAGCGCCGACAATCTGAACGCGGCTACGGTCATCTCATCGGACGTGGTGTTCGCATCCGACGGCGACACCGAGGCGATCGATGGGCTGGAGGCGCTGCGGGCGGAGGTCGACCACCTGCCCGAGGCCGCCAGCCAGCAGGACCAGACGCGCTACTTCCTCCAGGGCATCCTCGACGACTCCGACCCCCTCGTGCCCATCGAGGTCTCGCGCCACCACGTCGAGGTGTCGCGCGCCATCTACAAGTCGGCCGTCGAGCGCGTCCCGGTGGGGCTGCCGCTCGCGAAGGACGACCCCTTCTACACCTTCGAGGGCCGGCTAGGCCGGTAGGGCTGATCCCGCCAACCCCTCGGCATTGGATGCCAAACCTGCAAGGCGTCACCTGTAGGGGCGGGTTTGAAACCCGCCCTCGCTATGTTGCAGGACAGCGCCAATTGGGTGGTGGATTTGGGCCGGTCAGGTATACTGGCAGCCAGGAGGGCCACTATGGTCGTCGCAAAGCCCACAACCAAGCTCACGTACCAGGACTACGCCAAGACTCCCGAGGGCGAGATCTGGGAGCTGATAGACGGAGAGAAGTTCATGCCGCCTTCGCCAGGTGCAGCCCATCAGAAGATTGACATGAGGTTGGGCTCGCGGCTTTACTCGTTCGTGGACGATAGAGATCTGGGAGAGGTCTATTCCGCCCCGTTCGACGTGGTCCTTTCGGACGTGGACGTGGTGCAACCTGACCTGCTGTTCGTGTCCAGGGAGCGATTGCATATCGTCACTGCCGCCAATGTCCGGGGCGCCCCCGACCTGGTGGTCGAGATCCGGTCTCCCTCCACGGCGAACAGGGACTGGACGGTCAAGCGTGACCTGTACGCAAAGTACGGCGTGAAGGAGTACTGGGTGGTGGACCCGGACGAGCGGCAAGTATGGGTCATGGCGCTCGGGAACGAGGGCTTCGACGAGGTCGGCAGCTACGGCGCCGGCGACGTCCTGACGTCGCCGACACTGGCAGGCCTCAGCATCGACCTGAACGACATCTTCCGGTCCTAGCCCACCAGCACTCCGAAGGGGCGGAATCGGTCCCCGACTGGCTCAAGCCGGCGCTTCGACAAGCGGTTCGATGGCGCTCGTGTCGGTCACGGCCCTGGCAACGTCGAGATCGTACATGCGTTGAAGGTTCAGCCAGAACTCGGGGGTCATCCCGAGGGCCCGCCCGACTCTCAATGCCGTGTCAGCCGTGACGGCCCTGCGGCCATGGACGATCTCGTTGATGCGTATTGGAGGGACGCCGATCGCCTTCGCGAGGCGGTACTGGCTGACGCCCAGTTCTTCAAGGATCTCCTCAAGATGTTCCCCAGGATGGATGGGGACGGCTGTTGTCATTCGGCTGTTCCTCAGTGATAGTCGACGATCTCGATCTCCATCGCTCCCTGGTCCGTCCACAGGAAGCACACGCGCCACTGGTCGTTGACCCTGATGCTGTGCTGTCCCATCCGGTCTCCGCGCAGGGCTGCGAGCCGGTGGGAAGGAGGTACGCGCAGGTCGGACAGGGCCGTTGCCGCAACCACTCGCTGCAACCTCATTCGGGCCCGCCTCCGGATGTCTGGAGGAATCCCACGGGGGTGCTGTCCGTTGAAGATCCGCTCAGCGTCACTGTTCTTGAACCTGTTCACCCGCCACAATAGTATCGCACGGCGTTAATAATAATCAAGGGATGTGTATGTGGCTCCAATACGCGTTCTGATACAATCGCGGCCAAGCTCGCAGCCGACATCCTGTCGCCCTGCACCCAATTCAAGGAGACTCACATGAACGTCCTGGTACTTGGAGCGAACGGGTACCTTGGCCCTCACGTGGTCAAGGCGCTGGAGCGGGAGCACACGCTGCGGCTGACCGACATCAACGACCTGGACACGCCCCACGAGTACTTCAAGCTCGACGTGTCCGACCTGGACGCCGTGGTCGCCGCCGCCGAGGGCATGGACGCCATCGTGAATCTCTCGGTGTTGCGCCATGACCGGCAGCTCGCCTTCGACGTGAGCGCAAGGGGCGCGTACAACATGATGGTGGCGGCGGTCGAGCACGGCATCAGGCGCGTGATCAACACCGGGCCGCACTTCACCGTTGCCGGGCCGAGCTACGAGCGGGTCGACTACGAAATCGGGCCTGATGTGACGCCGCAGCCGGGCACGAACCTGTACGCGCTGACCAAGTCCCTCGGACAGGAGGCGTGCAAGGTATTCTCGGACAACCACGACATCTACGTGCTGACCCTGCTCTTCTACAACTTCTTCGACCCGGCGGACTCGTCAAGGTACGGACAGGACATCACGCCATACGCTGTGACCTGGGATGACGCGGGCGAGGCCTTTCCCCTCGCGCTGACGGTCGACGAGAGCTCGCTGCCGTCGCGCTGCGAGGTCTTCTACGTCTTCACCGACATGCCCCACGGCCGTTTCAGCAACGAGAAGACCAAGCGCGTCCTCGGCTGGCAGCCGACCAACCGGCTGGAGCAGTTCTACACGCGGCAGCAGGGCTGAGATTCCGGCCTTCGCGTACGCCTAGCGCCGCGAAGCTGCGGCCCCGGGCAGCGTGGTGAGTGCGGGCCCCCTCAGGCCCAGCGAGCGCGATATCTTGGTCCTGGTCGGCGGGTCCGTCTCCGTGCGCAGTTCCAGCTGCCCGCCTATCGCCGCCGCGATGGGCACGCCGCCCCTGTAGACGACCCGGTTGCCGGGGAGCGCCGGCACGCGCGGGCCCGGCGACAGGATGCCGGCCAGGTTGAGGGGGTCGCAGGCCGATACGATGGTCAGGCCGCCGTCGTCCTCGGCCCGGCGGGTCGAGCGCATCATCTCCACGGCCTCGGGCAGCGCGAACTGCTCGCCGATGAAGCCCGTCACGAAGCGGCCGCCCCTTATCTCGCCCCTCGCCTCGGCCCGGCGGTAGATGCGGACGAGGACGCGCCAGGGCGGCGCGGCGGGCTCGCGCGCAAGCAGGTCCGGGAAGACGATGCCGTAGCGCTGGAGGAGCTGGAAGGCCCTCGCCTCATCCGGCTCGCGGTGACGGACGAAGTCGAGCGCGTCGGGTGCCTCTACGTCGAGGGGATGGATTCCCGCCTTCGCGGGAATGACGGATGCCCTCGCCTCGTCCGGCTCGCGGCTGCGGTCACCGGCGGTCATGGGCTCGTCGGGCAGGGTGTCCCAGTCGTCGTCGGGCGGGACCTCCAGCAGCGACCACCGGCTGGCGGTTGGGCGCCGGGAGTTGCGGCGCCGGAACCGCGGGCTCTGGCGGACCTGCTTCGCCGTGCCGTTGACCAGGCTGCGTAGGCCCGCGAAGCCGTCCGACGTCACCAGCCCCATCGCCACTAGCTGCCACAGGGCGTTCTCGACGTCTGCTGGAAGGCGGCGCGTGCCCCGGACGATGTCGGACAGGAACGATGCGCCCCGCCTGGACAGGAGCTCGTAGACATCGCCCGCAGCGCCGACGGGTCCGGCGTCATCGGCCTCGGGCTCAGTGATGAGCCAGGGCAGGGACTCCCGGAGGCCCAGCGAGATGGGGCCGTTGCGCGACAGGGCAGCCCGGTTCGGAGGGCCGTCGCCGTTCGTCCGGCGGCTGAACCGTCCCCATACGACATCGCCCTCCAGGCACAGGGCGTCGAGTGCCTGGGGCTTGTATTCGGCCACCCGGAGCGGCAGCACGTCAGTCTCCCAGGCAATGGCCGCCGCCTCGAACCCCTGGAGCTGGTCGATCACCTGCAGCAGCCCGTCCTCGCCCCGGACGCGGTGGCCGTCCTCGACGTGCTGCCACCGGGCGAGGAAGCGCACGAACGCCGCCGCGGATACCGGCTCGACCTCCCGGCGCAGCCTGCCGATCGTGTCGCGGTGGATTCGTGCCAGGATGCGCCGGTCGCAGAACTCCATGTCCGGACAGCCGGGCGTGAACCGGCCGCGCAGTATGTTGCCGGTGCCCTCCAGGCTTGCGAGGGCTATGTCCACGGCGGAGCGGCTCATGCCCAGCGCATCGGCCAGGGCTTCGGGCGTGAACGGACCCAGGCTCTCGACCCTGCCGCGGGCCAGCACTAGCTCGGCCTCGTCGCTCGTCGGCGGCTCCCCCGCGCCGCGCACGGCACGCGGCTCCGGCTCTAAAGTGACGTCCGGGAATGCCGCCCTGACCAGGTCCGCGCACTCCGCGGCAACCCAGGCGGCCCTCCCGTCGCCGTAGGCCGCGCGGACGGCCCGGCCTGCCTCGATGAGCTCGGCGAGCCATGAGCGAGCGGCCGCGGGGTCGTCCTGCCCGCGCCCCAGGTCGGCTTCGGGCATTATGCCCAGCGAGAGGAGCGCGTCGTGCAGCTCGTCGGCATCCCGGACCAGCGGCCAGGCGTCCCGCGACGCCTGCGCTATGGCCGACTCGTCCAGGGCCGCGAGGTCTCGCGTGTCCTCCGGCAGTGCGCGCCGGAGAGCGACGGCCCTGGACCGCCGCTCGGCTATCTCGCCCTCGTCGTCGAGGAACGCGTAGGGCATGGCGTTGAGGATCTGGTGGGAGAAGGCCGAGGGCTGCACCGTGTCCCGGGCGAAGACCTCGATGTCGCCGCGTGTGATGTCGTCCAGCACCCGCTGGAAGCCGTCTATGTCCATCGCCTCGGTCAGGCAGTCCCGCAGCGTCTCGAAGACCAGCGGATGCTCCGGCACCTCGATGTCGCCCGGCGGCGCGTTGTCCTGGCAGGCGACCTGCGCGGGGAACACCGCCGCCAGCAGGTCGTTCGACCTCATCCGCTGGAGCGCGGGAGGCACCTTCTTGCCGTGGGAAAAGCGCAGGACGGCCAGGGCGCGGCTCGCGTCCCACCGCCATCGGACCTGGAACGTCGGCGCCTGCAGCACGGCCTGGGTGAGTATCTTCTTCGTCTTGGTCGGGTCGACGTAGCGGAATACGTCCTCGATCGGGAACGACAGCGACGGGCCGAGGGACAGGTTGACGCCGTCCTCGGTCGCGGACGCCTGCAGCTCGAAGTCGAACGTGCGGCATATCTCCTTGCGCAGAGCCATCCCCCAGGCCCTGTTGATGCGCGAGCCGAACGGGGCGTGGATGACGAGCTGCATCCCGCCCGTCTCGTCGAAGAAGCGCTCGGCGACGACCCGCTTCTTGGTGGGCACGGTGCCCAGAACCCTGACGCCCTCGACCACGTATGCCGCGGCCTCCTCGGCGGCCCGGCGGTCCACCCCCACCTCGTCCATGAGCCACTGCACGGCAGCGCCGCCGTCGACCCGCGAGTAGATCTCGTCGCGCAGCTCCGACACCTCGTCGGACAGCTCGCCCGTGCGTCCCGGCGCCTCGCCGAACCAGAACGGGATCGTCGGCGACGCCCCGCCCGCGTCCTCGACGCGCACCTGGCCGCTGCCGACCCTGCGGATGCGCCAGGCGTTGTTGCCGAGAAGGAAGACGTCGCCCCTCATGCTCTCGACGGCGAAGTCCTCGTTCACCGTGCCGACGAACACGTTGTCGGGCTCGGCTATCACGTCGTAGTCGGCGTTGTCGGGGATCGCGCCGCCGTTCGTGAGCGAGACCAGCCGCGCCCCCCTGCGGCCGCGCAGCTTGCCGTTCACGGCGTCCCTGTGCACGTAGGTCGACCTGCGCCCCTCGCGCGGCGCGATGCCGCGCGAGAGCATATCGATCACCTCGTCGAACCTCTCGCGCGGGAGGTCCCGGTACGGGTAGGCGCGCCTGGCGAGGTCGAACAGCTCGTCCTCATCCTGCTCCGCAGCGCCGGACTCGGCCACGATCTGCTGGGCCAGCACGTCGAGAGGCCACTCCGGGATGGCCAGCGTGTCCAGGTTCCCCCGCCGTATGCCGCGAACGATGGCCATGCACTCGACCAGCTCGTCCCGCGTCAGGGGGAAGAGCCGGCCCTTCGGGGTGCCGCCCAGGAAGTGCCCGGAGCGCCCGACCCTCTGGAGCAGCAGGCCGATGGACCGCGGCGAGCCCACCTGGCACACGAGATCGACAGCGCCCACGTCGATGCCCAGCTCCAGCGAGGCCGTGGCCACGCACACCTTCACCTTGCCGGCCTTCAGGCGCTGCTCGGCGTCGCGGCGGATCTCCTGCGACAGGCTGCCGTGGTGCGCGGCCACCGCCTTGTCGCCCAGCCGCTCGGACATCTGGTGCGCCAGCCGCTCGACCAGCCGTCGCGTGTTCACGAACAGTATGGTCGTGTGGTGCTCTCTCACGAGCTTGGCCACCCGGTCGAGCGCGTGGTCCCACTGTTCGTGGGTCGCGATGGGGCCGATCTCGTCCTCGGGCAGCTCCAGGGCCAGGTCCATCTCCCGCGCGTGGCCCGTATCGACGATCAGGCAGTCCGGCTTCCCGTCGGGCCCGAGGTTCGCTGCGCCGACGAGGAACCGCCCGACCTCCTCGATGGGCCGCTGGGTCGCCGAGAGGCCGATGCGGGTGATGGGCCCGTCTGCCAGTCTGCAGAGCCGCTCGACCGACAGGCTGAGGTGCGAGCCGCGCTTGTCGTCCGCGACGGCGTGCAGCTCGTCCAGGATCAGGGTGCGGACGCCGGCCAGCCCCCGACGACCGCTGTCCGACGTGAGCAGGATGTACAGCGACTCAGGCGTCGTGACGAGCATGTGCGGCGGCCGCTTCGCCATGGCCTGCCGCTTCGATGCGGGCGTATCCCCCGTGCGAAGGCCGACGCGGATCTCCGGCAGTGGCGTCCCCCGCTCCTCGGCCAGGCGGCCTATCTCGGCCAGCGGGCCGGTCAGGTTCCGCTCGATGTCGTTCGCCAGGGCCTTGAGCGGCGAGACGTACACGACCTCGGTCGTCTCGGGCAGGCCGCCGTCCAGCCCGGCCCGGACGAGCCGGTCGAGGCATGTCATGAAGGCCGCCAGCGTCTTGCCCGAGCCGGTAGGCGCGGCGACCAGCGTGTGGGTGCCGCGCGCAATAGCCGGCCACCCCTCGGCCTGCGCGCCTGTAGGGGCCTCGAAGCGGCTGCGGAACCACTCCTGGATCAGCGGATGAAACTGTGCGAGTACGTCGGTCATGTGCCAGTGCTACGATTGTAGCGGCTGCGCCTTTCACCGGCTCGGAACTATTGTGCTACTATAACACCCCGGCGAGCCGTGTCAAATGGCGCGGCTCGAGGGTATTCTCTACAGGGTGCAGGCCTGCCAATCCGTCATTCCGGCCCCCGAGCCGGAATCCAGTCCCCGGCCGTGCAGGTGAAAGGCCGTTTGAGATGCCTCGATTCGGATGCGTCCACGTGTTGAGAGTATCGGCTCGACTAGGTTTCGGGGGCCGGACGCAGTGCCACATGCGATGGAGGAACAGTGGAACTCAGTAGGCGGGACAAGGAGGATCTGAGGCTGCTTGAAGAGGGGCTGTGGCATGAAGAGACGCGTTTCGATCCCAGGTGGATGGACGAAGTCCTCGCGCCCGACTTCTTCGAGTTCGGTAGGTCTGGCCGCGTGTACACACGTCAGGACACCATCGACATAGAGGCGCAGCCCATAGATGCCGCACTGCCACTGGCGGACTTCTGCGCTCGCCTGCTGGACACGGACATTGCCCATGTGACCTATGTGAGCGCCGTTACATACGATGGCGTCCGGGAGTTGGCTAACCGGAGCTCGATCTGGTCAAGGGCAGGGAACGGATGGCGGCTGAGATTCCACCAGGGTACGGTGATTCCAGGCTGATGGCTACTCAAGGTGTTCTCCGATGAGTTCCTTGAATCCGCCGGCTGAGGGTGTGCGCCCGGGTTGGTCGGCCATGCCGGAGGCGGTCCTCTCGGCGCTGGAAGGCTGGCTGGGCGGGCCCGTCGCGAGCGCGGAGTCCCAGGCAGGCGGCTTCTCGCCGGGAATCGCCGCGCGAATACGTACTGCTGGCGGGGACCGATACTTCGTGAAGGCCGTGGGGCCGCTCCCGAATCGCGACTCTCCGGGGATGCACCGCCGGGAGGCACAGGTCCTGGGCGCGATGCCGGACGGCGTGGCTGTCCCGCGCCTGCTCTGGTCGTACGACGACGAGGAGTCCGGCTGGGTTCTGCTGGTATCCCAGGATATAGAGGGCAGGCATCCTCATATGCCGTGGCGCATCGACGACCTGGACCGGGTGATGGACGGCCTGGCGAGAATCGCTGACGCCCTGACCCCTTCGCCACTTCCGGTCGCACAGGTCAGAAGCGCGAAGCTTGCCTTCGCGCGTTCCATTAACGGCTGGCGCCAGCTCGCCGAAGGACCGCCGCCCGACCTGGACCGCCTCGACCCGTGGTCGCGGCGAAACCTGGACAGGCTTGTCGAGCTCGAGTCTCATGCCCCCGATGCCGTCGATGGCGACACCTTGCTCCACCTCGACGTGCGGGCCGACAACATCCTTCTGGTGGGGAATGAGGTCTGGCTCTTCGACTGGGCCTCCGCGTGCGTGGGCACGTCCTGGGTCGACGCCGTGGGGTTCGCGCCCAGCGTCGCCATGCAGGGAGGCCCCCCGCCGGAGCAGGTCGTCGCCCGCCATCCGGCGGCTCGCTCAGCGGACGCTGCCGCCATCACGGCTGCGGTCGCAGCCGTAGCCGGGTACTTCACCCATCGGGCACTGCAGCCCCCGGCGCCCGGCCTGCCGACGCTCAGGGAGTTCCAGGCCGCCCAGGGCGAGGTGGCCCGCGATTGGACTGCAACTCGGACAGGACTCAGCTAATGCAACGATACCTTGGCGCACTGGCGGCCTGCATCCTGTTGGCCGCGACCATGATTGCATGTAACCGTGAGAGCGAGGACTCCGCCATGGACGAGCGGGTCCTCGAGCTGGAGGCGAAGGCCCGCTCCCTGGAAGAGCGGCTGGCGGCGGTCGAAGAGGGCCAGGTCCGCACCAGCGAGCGTCTTGACGGCTTGGACGCCAGCCTTGAAGAGATCGGGGAAGCTGCAGCCAAGATGGACTCGGTCCTCTTCGACAAGGACCAGTGGGCAAAGGACAAGGGCGAGAAGGTGTCGCTCCCGGAGGGCGACTCCCTGCAGAGGACGGCCTCGCTGGTGGAGGACGCCGGGGGCGACGTCCGCTACGTCGATCACCCCGGGCGGGGAGAACGCGCGGTCCTCGTGCTGCCGTTGAGTTTCGTCGACGGCAAGACCCCGCTCATCGTCTCACTTCACGGCTTCGGGGGCGATTCGTCCTACCAGGCCGCCTACGTGCCCCTTCACGAGCGCGTCAATAGCGACGGGTTCGCCCTGCTGCTACCCAACGGACAGCTCGACGCTGGCGGGAACCGTTTCTGGAATCCCACCGACGAGACCGGCGACACCGGCAAGGCCGGCCAGGATGATGTCGCCTATCTGACTGAGCTGGTTGCGGGATCAAGGAAGCTGGCGGACTTTGGGCCGGTGTACTTCTTCGGCTACTCCAACGGCGGCTTCATGTCCTACCACATGGCCTGCAAGGGACTGCCCGGCCTTCGTGCCGTGGCCAGCCTGGCGGGCACGAGCTATGTCGAGGACTCAAGCTGCGAGGGCGCGCCTCCCGTGTCCGTGCTGCACGTCCACGGCACAACCGACGGCGTGATCCAGTATGACGGCGTTGTGAGTGAGCCGAAGGGCGACGGCAAGTCGGCGTTCTACGCCGGGGCCCGGGACATGGTGGCGCGCTGGAGCCGGCGGGCCGGCTGCGAATGGCCCGAGGACCCTCAGCCGTATGCGACGCTAGACCTCGACCGGTCCGTGCCGGGCTCCGAGACCCAGGCATTCCGCCTCGATTCGGGCTGCGCCGACGGCATCAGCGTCGAGCTATGGTCGGGAGTGGGCAGCAGCCACTCCCCCGGCTATGGCGACGCCTTCGTGGACGCGCTCGTGGACTGGCTCCTGTCACAGGACTAGCCGCTTCCTGTAGGTGCTTGGCTGGACACCCTGCGGGCGGGCACATGGGTCCGCCTCTACCAAGATCGTAGTCTCGCTACCCTTCAATTGCAGGGTGTTGGTCTCTAGCCGTCCAGCCTCACGGCGCGGATGCGGTTGTTGTAGTAGTCGGACACCAGCAGCACGTCCTGGCTGTACAGGCAGATGCCGTGGGGCTCGTTGAGCCTGGCCCTGGAGGCGTCGCCGCCGTCGCCCGCGTCACCGGCCTCTGCGCTGCCTGCGACCGTCCTGAGGGTCCCGTCGGGCTCGATTCTCCGCACCCGGTTGTTGAACGAGTCGGAGAAGTAGACACGGCCGTCCCGGTCCACCGCCAGTCCCCAGGGCTGGTCGATCCGGGCCTCGCGGGCGTGAGTGCCGTCGGGTGAGAACCCAGGCTCCCCCGTGCCCGCTACGGTCGATATGGTCCCAGCGGCGTCCACCCTGCGCACTACGTGGAAGGCCGCGTCGGTGAAGTAGAGGCTGCCGTCCCTGGCAATCCTGATGGCCGACGGCGCGCCTATCCGGGCGCGGACTGCCGGGCCGCCATCGCCCGACCATCCCTGTATACCGGTGCCCGCCACTGTGCCGATCACCCCCGTCACGGCGTCGATGCGCCGGATGCGCCCCACGGCGTCGCCCACGTAGATGTCGTCGTCCGGGCCGTGAGTGACGGCCTGGACGTGGTAGAGGCTGGCGCTCACAGCCGGAGCCCCGTCGCCCAGGTCGGCCTTGAATGCCGTGCCCGCGATGGTGCGGACCACGCCGTCCTCGTCGACCCTGCGCAAGCGCCCGTGCCGCGAGTCGGCGATGACTACGCGGCCCCGCGAGTCCACCGACACGTCGTGGGGGCTGCCGAAGCTCGCCTCGAGCGCGGGGCCGTTGTCGCCGCCGTACGCGCGCGCTCCGCTGCCCGCCACGGTGCGGATCGTCCCTGTCAGCGGGTCGATGGCCCGGATGCGCTGGTTCCAAGGGTCGGCGAAGTAGACGTGGCCGTCCGGCCCGACGCATATGCCCGCCGGCCCTCGCAGGAATGCCTCCGCGGCCGGGCCGCCGTCGCCGACGTGGGTGCCGCCGAGGGCCGTGGTGACGATCCCCGTCTCGCCGTCGTACCTGCGGAGGCGGCCCGAGCAGTCGCTCCAGTGCACCGTGCCGTCCGGGTCGGCCCAGATGCCCGACTCGCAGGAGTTGCACACGGTCTCGGAGCCGTGCAGCCCCTCCTCGCCCCAGCCCGGCACGCCGGTGCCCACGATGGTCGAGACGGCGCCCGTGGCGGCGTCGACCCTGCGGACGCGGTAGCCGTACTTCTCGCCGACGTACATGTTGTCGTGGGCGTCGATGCACAGGGAGTCGGGCATCAGCACGCTCGCCTCCACCGCCGGACCGCCGTCGCCCTGTGACGAGGGCCGGCCGTCGCCCAGCACTGTCGTCACGATGCCCGTCTTCATGTCGATCTTGCGTATGCGGTTGTTGGAGTTGTCGCACACGTAGAGGTCGCCCTTCGAGTCGAAGGCGACGTGCTCGGGGTGGAAGAAGCCCGCGTCGCTGGCCGGGCCGCCGTCGCCGTGGTAGCCGCCCAGGCTCAGGCCCGTCTCCCACGAGAAGGTCGTCCCGGCGAGCCTGCCGGTATAGGTACGACTCGGGCCGTCCTCCGATGGGTAGTGCCGCGCCTCCTGCCCGGCGAACACTTCGATCGCGCCCGTCACGGCGTCGATCCTGCGGATGTTGTTGTCCCACTCGCCCGACAGGTAGATGTTGCCCTCGCCGTCGATGGCGATGCCGCTCGTCGTGTCGATCTCGGCGTCGACCGCCGGACCTCCGGTGCCTCCCCGGCCGACCCTGCCCGATCCGGCGACGCGGGTGATGACCCCTGTCTCCCCGTCGATGCGGCGGTAGCAGTTGTTCCACAGGTCGGAGAAGTAGAGGTTGCCGTGCCCGTCGAGGGCGAGGTCGTGGGGGCCGTACACCCTGGCGTCGATCGCCGGCCCGCCGTCGCCCCCGTCCCCGGGCACCCCGTCGCCCGCGAGCGTGTGGAGTATGCCGTCGCCGTCGATCCGCCAGATGCGGTTGCCCTTGTAGTCGGCGACTGCCAGGTCGCCGCCGGGCATTCGCACCACTCCCAGGGTCCAACCGCTGGGCGCGTCCCGCGCGGGCACACCCTCGCGGTATCCCACCCCCGCGATGGTGGTAATGCGTCCCCTTCCAAGCCGCTGGAGCTGCTGTATCAACGACATGACGATACGTAAGATCCCTTCCCCCCGAGGGGGAAGGTTAGAGCTTGCCCTGAGCCTGCCGAAGGGATGGGGGCTCGTCCCCGGTGACGATTGGGCCTACAAGTGAGCATGTTGCTTGCGATTCATTTCAGAAATCGCCTAGCTGAACTCCCTGGAGTCCTGCCACAGGCTGTCGAACTGGAACCCGAAGGAGCGGTCGACGCCCGGCGCCCGGCGCTCCAGCTTGAACGTGCACAGCTCGTGGCTGCGGCGGTTCCTGGCTATGGTGCACACGTAGATCGAGTCGTCGATGGCGAAGGTGATCTGGGAAGGATAGTCGTCGTAGATCCTGAGCGAGAAGTCCATGCCGTCGAGGGCGCTGAGGATCTCCCTGATGTTCCTGCGCACGTGGTCGCGCTGCTCGGCAAAGGTGATGCCGAGCTGGTGGGCGCGCCGGGCGATGTAGGGGCTGGCCGGGTCGAGGGTGAGGAGCCTGACCCTGAGCTCGGGCGTCTTCCTGAGGGCGTCGTGTATCGCCTCGAAGTGGTACCGCCTGATGGAGTCCACGTCCATCTGGAGTATGTCCACGGCGCGGTTTGCCGCCCGTATGTCGTCGTTCATCTCGTCGACGGGGCGCTGCTCGTAGCACGTCACCTGGTAGCTTGTAGGGTTCGGCATGGGGCGCCTCCTTGAGTGTTTCGGTCCGTAAACGGGGACCCTTCGACAGGCTCAGGGCGAACGATCTGCATGTTAGTCACCGCCGAGCCACGGGGACTCGGACGCGACGGCCCGGTAGGCGTCGAGCCCGGCGAACTCCGCCCTGTCGCCCAGCTCCTCCTCGATGCGGAGCAGCCGGTTGTACTTGGCGGTGCGTTCCCCCCTGGCAGGGGCCCCGGCCTTGATCTGTCCGGCAGCCGTGCCCACCGCCAGGTCCGCGATCGAGTCGTCCCCCGTCTCGCCCGACCTGTGGCTGATCACCGTGCCCCAGCCCTTCTCCTTCGCCATCGCCACCGCGTCCAGCGTCTCCGACACTGTGCCTATCTGGTTGAGCTTGATTAGCACTGCGTTCGCCGCAGCCGTCTCGATCCCTCGCCGCAGCCGGTCGGTGTTGGTGACGAACAGGTCGTCGCCCACGATCTGCACGCTGGCGCCCAGCCGCCCGGTCAGGACCTGCCAGTGGGGCCAGTCCTCCTCGGCCAGGCCGTCCTCGATGCTGATGATGGGGTACCGGCGCGACCACTGCTCGTACTGGTCGAGCAGCTCCTCCGGGTCGAGGAACGCTCCCTCCCTGAGCAGGGCGTAGCGTCCGTCGTCCAGCACCAGCTCGCTGGCCGCGACGTCCATGGCCAGGAAGCAGTGCTCGCCGGGCACGTACCCCGCCTCCTCGATGGCAGTGAGGGCAAGCTCCACGGCCTCCTCGTTCGTGGTCAGGGGGGGCGCGAACCCGCCCTCGTCCCCAAGCCCGGTCGCGGCCCGCCTGCCGCGCAGTATGTCGCCGAGGGCGTGGTAGGTCTCGACTCCCGCGCGCAGGGCGTCGCTGAATCGCTCGAAACCCGCGGCGACCACCATGAACTCCTGGAAGTCCGTGGAGTCGTCGGCGTGCCGCCCGCCGTTGATGATGTTGAACATGGGCGCCGGCAGGGTCAACTGGCCGTCGCCGGCGAGGTACTCGTACAGGGGCACTCCACGGCTGGCCGCAGCGGCCCTGGCGACGGCCAGGGAGACGCCAAGCACGGCGTTTGCGCCTAGGCCGCCCTTGTTCGGGGTGCCGTCGAGCTCGATGAGCGCCCGGTCGACGCCTCTCTGGTCGCCGGCGCTCAGGCCGGTGATCGCCGGAGCGATACGGCTCTCGACGTTGTCCACAGCCTGCGTGACCCCGAGCCCGCGGAATCGCCCCGGGTCGCCGTCGCGCAGCTCGACCGCCTCGAACGCGCCCGAGCTTGCGCCCGACGGCACCGCGGCGCGGCCTTGGGAGCCGTCGGCAAGCTCGACGTC
>DAOULA010000081.1:0-3210 GCA_034420735.1 Dehalococcoidia bacterium | reverse complement strand
CATGACGGAGTACGCGGCGAACGTGGACATCCAGTGCGGCGGCACGCTGGTGCGGCCGGGCGATCTGATCATGGGCGACGACGATGGTGTGGTGGTGGTGCCCAAACAACTCGCGGTGCCGGTGCTGGAGTGGGCCGAGGAGCACGAGGCCGCCGAGCAGCGGGTGCTGGAGCTTGTCCAGAAGGAAAACGTGCCGCCGGGCACGTACTACCCGCCGACGGACGCGTTCAAGGCTCGCATGCGCGAGGAGCAGGGGTCGTAGGGCCGAAGCGGCTTCTCAACATCGGAGACCTGAATGGGGCGGTTCGAGAACATCTGCTCCAACTAATTGGTATGGGGACTGTTTTTCCCTATGAGTAGTTATGCTGTTGGATAGTACAAGGATCTGACTGTTTCAAGGGAGGAATAGTCAGAGATGTCCAACAGGTCCGATGATGCTACACACACGGTTGGGGATGTAGAGAAGTTCCTGCGGCAGTGCTTGGAGGAGATGGAGCCGGCCTGTAGCGTCAAGGGTCCTGGCAGGCCTCGGATTCTACCGGCGATGGCTCTTTGGGCGGGGCTACTGGTCTGCGTACTCAGAGGCTTTGGCAGCCAACTTGCAGTCTGGCGACTTATCTCGGAGCGCGGACTGTGGTTCTTCCCCCGATTCCCGGTTACCGACCAAGCAGTCTACAAGCGGCTCCATACTGCGGGAACTGGGCCTCTGGAGAGGCTCTTCGAACAGATCAGTGGCGTGTTGGCACAACGATTTGAGGATATGTCCTCAGAGAGACTGGCGCCCTTTGCCAATGAGGTTATGTGCATAGATGAGAGCACGCTGGATGCTATGTCAAGAACGCTGCCTACTCTGAGGGCGGTCCCTGAAGGTGACAGCCGTCTGCTCCCCGGCAAGCTGTCCGGCGTGTTCGACGTCAGACGTCAGCAGTGGCGGGAAGTCAGGTTTCAGCCGAACCCTCTTCAGAACGAGAAGGTGTCAGCGCGAGACTTAGTGGCAGACCTGCCGGAGGGAACGCTGGTGGTGGCAGACCTTGGATACTTCGGCTTCGCCTGGTTTGACTGGCTCACAGACAGTGGATTCCACTGGCTGAGCAGACTGAGAGCGAGGACCTCATACAAGGTGTTGCACACCTTCTACAAGCGTGGCGATGTCTTTGATGGGATCGTATGGCTGGGCGCCCACCGGGCCGACCGGGCCAAACACGCCGTTCGGATGGTGAGTTTCAGGCATGGCAAAACTCTGTGCCGCTACATCACCAACGTCCGCGAGCCACGCACGTTCCCCATTGCATCGATGGCCGCAGTCTATGCTCGGAGGTGGGACATCGAAATGGCGTTCGGTCTGGTCAAGCAGCACCTCAAGCTGCGCCTGTTGTGGTCTGCTAAGCGAGTGGTGATTCTCCAGCAGATGTGGGCAACACTGATAATCTCCCAGGTGGTCCAATCCTTGAGGATTGAGATAGCCCGCAAGGCTGGTGTTGACCCGTTCGATGTGTCAGTCGGCTTGCTGGTGGAATATGCACCTCAGTATGCGTACGAAGGAAGGGATCCAGTGAAGGTCTTCGTGGAACGAGGCCGCCAACTGGGCTTCATCAGACCTTCTCGTAGAACGCGAATCCAGGCCCCTGCCATACCTGTCAAGCGAATCACGCCTGCACCATCTGGGCTAGAGCTTACACGCACTCCCAGATATGCCAATCGCAAATGCTAAAGACCTGCCACTCACTCTCCAAACGTCAATTAGTTGGAGCAGATGCCCACGAGGGACGCCCCTACGACTAGATCAGCCTAGTCGTTGTCCCGCTCGGTGGCCTCCAGGGCGATGCCGTGCATGTCGTCGTACACCGGGCCCGGCGACCATTCGTCCTCCGTCAGCCCCAGGCACTCCGCCGGCACCGTTCCCAGGCTGTGCTGGATGGTCAGCCGGCCGTTCTCGGAGTCGTCGTCCTCCGCGGCCACCACCTTGATGGGGATGCCCACGTTCCAGGCGTAGGTCATCTCTTCGTCCTGGTAGTTGTAGCCGTGGCAGTTCTCCGACATGCCGGATGTGTCGTAGCCGCTGGGCAGCAGCACCATGCCCTGCTGGAACGGCAACTCGCCGCCCAGGTCCTCGTCACCCATCCAGTGCAGCCACACCGACACCGGCAGGGTCGGGTTCCGGCTCAGCTTCACCCGGTAGGTGGCCTCGCCGCCCTCGGGCACCGTCAGCCGGGACGGGCTCAGGACGACACGCCCGCCGCCGGCGGTCGCGGGGCCGACACTCTTTTGGACAGACTGCGACCAGTCCCCTGCGCCCACGGCGTTCAGCGCCCGCACCTCGAACTGGTACGTCCCTTCACGGTCCAGCCCTGAGATGCTCCGCGATGTGCCGCTGACACGTGTGGGGGCGACTATGTCGCACACCGCGTCGGCGCCGGACGCGCAGGGGCCGAACACGCGGTACTCGTAGCCCGTTATCGGGCTGCCGCCGTCATCCACCGGCGGGTCCCAGACCAGGGTCACCCGTGTGCGCTCCACGCTGGAGAAACGCAGGTTCTCCGGCCAGCCGGGCGCATAGACCGCGCCGTCCCCCACGATTTCCGTGGTCTCCTGGACGTATGCCCACGCGCTGATGAGGTTGCCCTTCAGCGCCGCCACACGGTAGTAGTGCGTGGTGCCGGAGAGCAGGCCGCCATGAGAGTATGTCGTGCCGCTCTGGCTGCGGACCAGCGTCCGCCAGGGGCCTGCGCCGTCGGTGGCGTGCTCGACGCGGTAGCGCAGGCTGCGGTCTGTAGACGGCGCGAACCAGCTCAGGTCGATGCGGCCTACGCCGGCGCCCGGCGTCGCCGTCAGGCCCGTGGGCGCGCCCAGCTCCTCCGGCTGCCTCAGCACGTCGCTTCCTCCCGCGGGCAGGGACCAGGGGCCGAGAATGCCCTGGTCGCTCACCGCCCGCACCCGGTAGACGTAGTTCCTGCCGGCCTGCAGGTCCAGGTACAGGGCTTGCTTGGCCTCGACGTCCAGGACCCGGTTGTCTCGCTCCACATGGTAGTATGCCACCGGCCAGCGGCTCACTTTCTCCACCGTCTCCCAGCGCAGCAGCGCTATGGAGCCAAGCCGGTCAACCCGCAGCGACTTGGGCGCTTCGGGATCAGGCTCCCCGCGGCCCGTGTCCACGGCGACGCTCACGTCCTTGCTGTTGGAGTCGTCCACGTCCGTTACCTCGATGGTGTA
>DAOULA010000080.1:0-10694 GCA_034420735.1 Dehalococcoidia bacterium | reverse complement strand
GGGTATGGCCTGCAGGACCGTGACCGACCCCAACCCCAGGTCTGAGATGCCGGCCTCCAATGCGCCCACCACCTGCCGGCGGCGCTCGACCTGCCCGGGCAGCTTGGCGACCTGGGTGCGGCCTATGGCTCCCGCAAGGTCGTTGAGATTCACGTTGAGGGACGCTGCCTCGTTGGTCGATCCTTCGGGGAGAAAGAACGGCTTGCCCCTGTCGGACGCTCGCCGCGACCGCCGGTACAGCTCCTCGTCCCGGGTGAAGACGACGCCGCCCTGCCCGCCCGTGTTCATGTGCTTATCCCACATGGTTGAGACCGTCGCCACGTCGCCGAACGTGCCAACCATCCTGCCGCGCAGCTGCGCACCGTGGGACTGCGCGCAGTCCTCGATGAGTGGAAGGCCATGCCTCCTGGCCACCTCGGCGATGGCCTTCGCGTTCGCCGGGTACCCTGCAATGTGGGCGACCACGATTGCGCTCGTATGGGGCGTCACAAGCTCCTCGATCTGTTCTGGGCCGGGCGACAGCGAGCCGGGCGCAACGTCGGCCACCATTGGGATGCAGTTCAGCAGGGGTATGGGCATCATCCCGCCGGGGTCGGTCAGGCAGCCCACGATGACCTCTGTGAACGGCTCGACGCCAAGCGCCTTCAGTGCAACGTAGAGGGCGGTCGAGCCGGAGCTCACGCCGTCGACGAATCCCCCGCCCATGTACTCCGCGAACTCGCGGCAGAAGGCCTCCTCGGATGGCCCGTCGTAGCGGAAGGGATTGCCGGTCGAGATACTCTCGTCGAAAAGTGCGTTCACCGCTGCCTGATCGTCGGGACCGAATCGCCGCCGGTCGGGCCAGGGCCGGTCCCGTACTCTCGGGCCGCCATTCACAGCAAGGTCGGACTCCATCACGGCACGCCTCCCTCCAGGATCGTTGCCAGCCGGGCCGGATCGATGTTGCCGCCCGACACCACGCATACCACCCTGCCGCCGCCCGCCATCCCTGCCAGCGCCGCTGCGACCGGGACCGCGCCTCCTCCCTCGGCGATCACGTGGTTGCGGCTGGCAAGTACGCGCACGGCCTCCGCCGTCTGCGCCAAGCCGACAACGAGCGACCCATCGAGGAGCCTCCGTGCCAGCGAGAACATCTCCGGCTGCACGACCGGAGACCCGATTGCGTCCACGAAGCTCAGGGAGTATTCGATCCTGGTCGGCTCGCCCGCTTCAAGGGCTGCAGCAAGTGGCGCAGACGTCGCCGCTTCCGTGGCATACACCTTCGCGTCGGGCCTGGCCGATCTGATGGCCGAGGCGATGCCGCAGCACAGGCCCCCGCCCCCATACGCGGCCACGACCGCGTCCACGTCCGGCAGGTCCTCCAGTATCTCCATGCCGATGGTGGCGTTGCCGGCCATGACCGCCGGATCGCTGAACGGGTGAATGAAACGGCCTTTCGCCCCGGGGTACGAGCGGGTGGCGAACACGCGGGCAAAGTCCTCGAATGGTGCCTTGAGGTAGCTGCCGCCCAGCCGTTCGATATTCGCCAGCTTGGTGTCCGGGGCGTTCTCGGGCACGACCGCGGTCATCGGAACTCCCAGGTCCCTCGCTGTCCACGCGAGCGCCTGCGCCGTGTTGCCGGCGCTCACCGTCCAGACGCCGTCTGCAAGCTCCTCTTTGGGCACCTGGAGCACCGCATTAGTGACGCCCCGGAGCTTGAACGAGCCCACGGGCTGTAGGTTCTCGAGCTTCAGGAATATCTCAGCCTGAGTAGACTCGGCGTTGAGCCGCACCAGCGGCGTACGCACTACTGAACCTGCGATGCGCCGCCGCGCCGACCTCGCCTCGCCCAACGACACCGGCTCGTAGCTCTCGACTTGTCCTACCAGTGGCTTACCTCTGTGCCCTCTGTGTCCTCTGTGGTGGAGAGCTTCAGTGACCGGGGACGCCGCCGCGCAGGATCTCGGCGAGCTTCTCGGCGTCGATGTTGCCGCCCGACAGGACGCAGGCGATCTTCCCGCTGCCTGCTCCTCCCGACAGTGCGCCCGCCACGGAGGACGCCCCAGCGCCCTCGGCCACGACCCGTGCCCTCTGCGCCACGAGTCTGACCGCGCTCGCCGTATCCTCCAGCGTCGACACGACCGAGCCGTCCAGTATCTCCCTCGCCAGCGGCCACACGTCCTCGAACACTATCGGCGAACCGATGCCGCTCACGAATGACGTCGGATGCTCGATCTCCGTCGGCCTGCCCGTCGCCAGGGACGCCGCGAAGGCCGGCCCCGCCTCCACCTCGGCGGCGTACACCCGTGCCTCGGGCCGGAGCGACTTGACCGCTGAGGCTACGCTGACCGCAAAGCCGCCGCCGCCGTATGGCACGAGCACCGCGTCCACGTCGGGCAGGTCCTCCACGATCTCCAAACCCACCGTCGCGTTGCCGGCCATGACATTCGGGTCGCTGAAGGGATGCAGGAACAGCCCTTGCATCCCATCGCGGCGATGTACGCGGCAAATCTCCAGCACCTCCAGCCACGGCACCTTCACGATGTCCGCGCCCATGTCGCGGATAGCGTCGAGCTTCGCGTCGGGAGATACGTCCGCCACGACGCACACGCACTTGAGCCCAAAGTACCGCGCCGCCCACGCGACCGCCAGGGCCATGTTGCCGGAGCTTGCCGTCCAGACGCCGCGCTCGAGCTGGGCCTCGCCCGCGAGCCTGATGGCATTGACGGCGCCGCGCAGCTTGAACGCGCCGCTCGGCTGGAGGTTCTCCAGCTTCAGGTACACCTCGTTGCCCCCGGACTCAGAGCCGTCGAGGTTGAGCCGCACCAACGGCGCACGCAGTGTAACGTCGGCAATCCGCTCCTGCGCTGCCCGCACGTCTTCTATTGGGACTCGCTGCAAGCTGCGTGTCGTAGTCATGTCCAGCTTCCCGGTGTAATCGTCACACTAGCCGAAGCCTATCACAGCGCCGCAAGGAGCGTCACTGCTCTGCATAGTAGGTACGCGTCGCCCCCTGTCTCCTTTGCCCCACTGCATGGCAGAAAGCTAGACCGAAATCCACCGCCTATGCAGTGGGCGGCATATCTATCAGGCATCACCATTGTAGGGGCGGGTTTGAAACCCGCCCTCGCCTTGCCTACGGCCAGCGTTGCCGTTAAGTGGTGGATCTGGGTAGAGTCGGTGGGTTGACGAAGGGCACATGTGCTTCTATGCTAGCGGCATTACAAGACTGTCTATTTCATCCTTGAGAGGGGACTTATGCCATCGACGGAAGCAAGGACCCAGGTGTCAAAGCTGGAGCGCTTGTCTGATGTCGAAGATGAGGCCAAGGTAGCGTTGCTGGCCCGGCAAGACTTGGGCAAGGACTTCGAGGATGAAGTCATCGAATCGTTCCTGGTCCGCGTGGAAGACGCGATCGATGCCAGGGTAGAAGCAAGGGTGCGCGAGTCTCTGCAAGGCGCCCCAATGCGGCGCCGGTTCGCGGCCCCTTCGAACGGGCGCATCGCGGTTGTCCTCGGATTCGTTACGGCGTTCCTCATCTTCGGGATTCCCCTGGCGGACATAGCAGGCGGCTTGATGGCTGCTATCAGCGTTATCGCCTGTATCGCCTTGGCGGGTTCGCCCTGGTACTCCCAGAGGGGGAATCGCACGCTGAGTTACAGCCCGGCAAGGATCCCACCAGGATTGGAGACTAGGGTCGGGGCGGCCCAACTCCATCCTGCCGTGTCAGGCTGAGGAACCTGCAACCTTCCTTCGCCCACCGAACTGGACACATCCAAGGGCTTCCCATATCCTATCCCGCACTGTGACTACCGATTCGAGGGGGTAGAGCCTTGGCAGAATTCAAAGTTGTCGCTTCCGCGCTGCCCGGCAGCGCATGGACATCGTCCTACGAGCTTGAGATGGAGACCCTGGGGCCCATCGGCGCGGAGATCGTCGTCGTCGATGCAAATTCCGACGACGAGTACCTCGCCCAGGCCAGGGATGCCGACGCCGTCATCGCCGGTCGGAACCTCACTAGCAATGTGATCGCCGGGCTGGAGGTCTGCAGGGTCATTGCGGTCGGGAGCGTCGGCACCGACAGCGTCGACGTGGAAGCCGCCACGAGAAAGGGCATCCCGGTCACCAACGTACCGGACACCTTCATCGAGGAGGTCGCCGACCACACGTTAGCGCTGATGCTGGCGACTTACAGGCGAATTACCCTGATGGACAAGATGTCGCGCGACGGACGGTGGTCGGAGGGCAGGCCCTACCTTTACAGGTTCCCGAGGCTGATCGGCCAGACCCTGGGGCTCATCTCGTTCGGCCACGTGGCCCGTGCAGTGGCGAAAAGGGCCGCGCCGTTCGGCTTCCAGATACTCGCTTACGATCCCTACGTCGAGGAGTTGGTGATGTCCGACTTCGGTGTCGAGCCGGTCGGGCTCACGGAGCTCCTGCAACGCTCGGACATCGTTTCGATGCACGCCCCCGGCACACCGCAGACCGAGAAGATGCTGGGCGAGGAGCACTTCCGCCTGATGAAGCCGCATTCGCTCTTCATCAACAACGGGCGCGGCTCCACCGTCGACGAGGCCGCTCTGATCAAAGCGCTCGAGGAGGGCTGGATAGACGCAGCCGGACTCGACGTGCTCGAGCAGGAGCCGCCCGACCCCGAGAATCCCCTGCTCCACATGGAGAACGTCACAGTCAGCCCCCACGTGGCGTCGGCTTCCGCGAGGTTCGACCCTCGCAGGCGGCGGCGCGTAGCCGAGGAGATCGCCCTGGCGCTCACGGGACGCTGGCCCATGGCCTGCGTGAACCCGACCGTGCTGGAGAAGACCGACCTGCGCCGCTGGCAGCCCTACTCCATGGAGCGGGGCCCTGCCAGGTAGCAGATGGGCGGGACAGAAGCCCATCCCCCGACCGGGGACTTGACTCCGGCGGGGGCCGGGGTGGCGGTCGAGAACACCCTGCTCCGCATCACCGACCTGGTAACGGGCCGGTCCATGGCTGTCCGCATACAACCCGAGGAAAGCCGGCTCGCGGCCGGCGACCTTCTCGACCGGTACGTGAAGCACGCCGACGTCGTTGACCTGCTCGCCGAACAGCGCATCACGGCTGACTCTGTCGAGAGTCTCCACGCCATCCAGGACTACGTCTACCAGTGCTCGGACGACGGCAGATTGGGTGACACGTACCCGGGGCTGCTACTCCAGCAAGATGGCCTGGTCCTCGATCCCGCAAGTGTGCCGTCCGGGGTCAGCCTGAAGTCCGAAGGCCGCGATGTGCTCCTGCTCGACATCGAGATAGACCGCGAGAGCGTCGGCTACGACAGGAATTGGCGCGGCTTCCACCGCAGGCGCTGGGACCGGAGCTCAGATGACTACGCACGTTTCGTATTGGACTGCCTGGAAGCCCAGCACGGCCCCGCCGGGGCAGAGGCCGTGTTGCAGCTCGACTCCCCGAGAAGCAAGCTGCAGCTCGTGGAAGCGGTCGCGCGGCGCGTCTGGACCAGCGACTTCGAGAACTACTCCCGGTTCACCGGCCTCAAGCTCGTGTACAAGACGGGCGACGAGACTGTGAGGAACATCATCGAGGGCGCGGGCGGCATCTGCTCGGAAAAGGTACAGGCGCTAAAGTTCGTAACCGACCACTACGGCATCGAGTCCGAGTACGTCGTAGCGGGCCCAGACGTTCCCGCACCGGTCCCGGAAGCGCAGCTCCGCGAGATGCTCACGACGTTCGACTTCAGGTTTTCGCGACGCCACATGCGTTACTGGCAGCACGCCGCCCTGCTCTACGACATCGACGGCCAGACTGCGCTGGTCGACGCCACCAACGGGAACATCCCCTTCGTGTTCGAGCGGAACGAGGCGGCGGACCGGCTCCTGGGCTACGAGGACAAGCAGGCCCTGCACGTAAGGATGGCCTTGAGCCCGGAGGACTTCTACTACCACAGGGTGTCGCAGGACATACCCGAGGACCTATTCTTCGCGATGGAAGGCTGGATACCGGACGTGGACCTCGTGCAGGTATTCGACAACGAGCTGGGCCTGTACATCTCCGAAGGATTCATGGTCGCACCGATCGTTTACAGGAGCGACAGGGCCTACGAACAGCTTCGACGGCAATACGTGACGGCCGCCGGGCAGGCCGGCGTCGAATGTTCCATCGACGCGGAGTGGAGCCTGGAGAGCGACATAGGCCAGCAGTTCGCCACCGCCCACGAAGCAGCCGCCGACAGGATCCTGGCCTGCAGGGAGCACCTCCTCACCCGGTACGACGACTGCCACGGCCCCGGCCACAATGCAGGCCTGGTAGTGATGGCGCTAAGGTCCGACTCGGACTAGGAACACAGACTCAGGAATTGAGACGCTATACGCAAGTCGCTCGCCCTGAGCCTGTCGAAGGGCAGTGCTAGACCAGTGCGACTGCTGGCCTAGGTTCCAGCGCTACCCTTCGATTCGCCCCTTGCCACCGACAGCACCATCGCCGCAACCGCAAGGCCCGCCGCAACCAGGTACACCCTGTGTATGCCGGCAACGAATGCCTCCCGGAGGCCCTGTCCGCTGCCCTCCGAGACCGCCGCGAGGCTCGGCTCATAGCCCATAGACGCCATCGTGAACGCCACTATTGTCGTCGCGAGTGCGATCCCGGTCACGTTCGACGCAGTTCTCGCGACAGCGAGGAGCGCCGAGACTATCCCGTACCTCTCGCGGCCCAGCCCGATGGTGATCGCGCTCGTGTTCGTCGACGAAAAAGTACCCATGCCCGCGCCCGAAAGCGCCATCCCCACCATGACGTGAATAGCGGGCGAGTCCACGCCCAGCCTCGAGAAGACGAGCATCGCCGAGGCTGATAGGGCCATGCCCGCCGCGGCCAGCCACCGCGTGCCGATGCTGTCCGACAGCCTGCCGCTGATGGGCCCCATGGCCGCCATGAGCAGCGATCCGGGAAGCATCATCAGCCCGGCATCCCTGGCCGAGTAGTCCAGCACCTGGATGAGGAAGAACGGCATGAGGAAGAAGACCGACGAGCCCGCCAGGAACGACAGCGACCGCGCCGAGATACCGATCGAAAACAGGGCGTTGCGGAATAGTCCAAGGTCGAACATCGGATTGCTCGCGCTCCGCTCCCAGAAGACGAATGAGCCGATCATCACCACCGCGAGAACGAGCCCGGAGACTACCAGCGGCGACGACCACCCCAGCCTGTAGGCGTTGGTCATGGCCAGCAGAAAGGAGACCAGCGCCGACGACGAGAGGATCGCTCCCATCCAGTCGAAGGAGCCGAGCAAGCCCGCTCCGTCCCTCCGGCTTGTTCGCCGCAGGACCAGCGCCGCCGCCAGGAAGGCGACGAGCCCGACCGGTACACCCGCATAGAATATGGCCCGCCAGTCGAACGCGCTGACCAGCAACCCTCCGATGATGGGCCCGGATATCGACCCTGTGCCGATGATCGTCATGTACAGGCCGATCGCCTGGCCGCGGTCCGACCTCGGGAAGACGTCCATGACCATCGCCATCCCGTTTGCCTGGATCGCGGCTGCAGCCATCCCCTGCAGCACCTTGGCGACGATCAGTGCCTGGAAGCTCTGGGAAGCGCCGCCCAGCACTCCCAGGACGATGAACGCGATCAGCCCCGACATGAAGACGCGCTCGCGCCCCAGCATGTCCGAGACCCTTCCCATGGGCAGAAGCAGCGCGCTGGTGCTGAGCACATATCCGAGCACGATCCACTGGGCCGTCGGGATGTCGAGTACGAAACGCTCTGCGATGCGCGGGATGGCGAGGTTGACGCCGGACTGGTCCATCACGGGCAGGAACACACCGATCGCTATGGCGCAGTACGCCAGCCACTTGTAGTGGGCGCTCTCGACTATGCGCCGTGAAGGGCCGAGGGATACGGTCATCGCCGCCGAGTGTAGTGGCGGGCTCGTCGGGCGGTCAATCGACGATGCGCATGATGTTGTACATGTGCATGTACAGCTTGGCGGCCTCGCGCACATAGTCCAAGAGCCCCACCTCGCCCGCATCGCCGACGTGGACCTGGATCTGGCGCTGGAAGAAGGAGAACTCCGTGTGGTACACGCTCCCCTCGTCCAGCACCCCGGCCAGCCTCCTCGACTCCTCCGACGGCACCAGCCTGTCGGCGGTGTCGTGCATTATCAGCACGCGCGCCTCCAGGTTCTCGATACCGGCGCTTGGCGAGATGGCCTGGAAGAAGGCCGCGGTGGCCGGCGAAAGCTCAGCTACGACCAGGTCGACCTCCTCATGCGGCACCCCGTCAAGCAGCCTCCGGACCGCCAGCGCGTCCGGCGCCATCTGATCCAGGTCGCCCTCCGGTGTCTTGCCCTCGAGGTACAGCTGGGTGAGAAGCCGGCGGTCATCGTCCGATACCACGCCCTCTATCAGGTGGTCGCGGAATACGCCGTAGGTGAGCTTGTCGGGCTCCCACGGCGAGGCGTAGCCCTCGTCGAAGCGGCTCCTGCTCCCGATCGCCTTCGCGAAGTCCTCGGCATCGTAGTAGCCCGCGAAGGAGTTGACGAAGCTCACGTCGCCGCGTATCCGCTCGTCCTGCGCCGCGACCATCGCCAGGGAGGCCCCAACGCATATCCCGCCCATGCCCACGCGATGTGGGTCGACGTAGTCCAGCGACTGGAGATGCTGGAAGGCGCGGACCAGCACGTCGACGTCTTCCACGGCGATGCGGTGGGTCTCCTGCGTCTCCGACCAGGGGATCATGACGACCATGCCCGAGCGCGCCAGCCCCCTGCCAAGGGCGACGATCCTGGGGTCGTAGCGCCCGCCGGGAACGACGCCCTGGAAGAAGACCACCGCGCCGTGCTTCCCGTCACCCCCCGGCCTGTAGATGTCCGCGACGCCGGGGCCCGCCGCGGTCTCGAACGCGACCTCTTCCAGCACCGGCTCTCGGGAGAACCATGACTGGGGCTTGACCGCAAGGTCGGGGAGCACCTCGGGGATGAACAGCGCCGCGCGGAATGCCGCCCTCCCCTGCGGCGTCAGCACGATGAGAAGCGCGAGGACAAGCACGACCGCCGCCAGCCCAATCAGGGCGCGGCGAGCGTACTTCAATATGCGGCGTCTCCAGCTCATCTCCGGTCCACCATCAGACCTGCATCACGTCTTCGGTCGTGAGGGACCAGCCTCCCCACGCCGCGCCGCAGTCCGGGCACGAGTCCTCGCCGGGCACGACCTTCGCTCCGCAGCCGCACCACAGGAGCCATCCACGCCTGTCCCCAGGCGGCGGAGGCACCCCGAACCCGGCGGCATCCATGATCCCGTAGGTCATTCTCATGACCTCCACGGCGTCCTGACCTGAATTGAGCGGCCGGGTGTCCGTCTTGACGCAGTCGATGAAATGACGCATCTGTGCCGCGACGGTGTCCACTGGCGGCAGCTCCTCGACTACCTCGCCATTCCGAACTATCCGGCCATCGCCACGGCCCGTATGGTCGATGAAGACCGACCAGCCGCCCCCATACGCCGTGAACCGCTCGCTATGCCCCCCGGTGCCGTGGCTGGCCGTCATCTGGCCTAGCGCGCCGCCGGAAAACCGGATACTGGCGAGCAGGTTGCCCTCCTGGGTCGCGTCATGCATTTCGCCTTGGGCCACTATTTCGGCCGGGAGGCCACACATGAAATGGAGCGGGTTGACTATGTGGATGCGGATCAGCGCCAGGTATGCAGGGCCGGGCCTAACGTAGTCCGCCATCACCACTTCCGGCCCGTCGGCGCCGAAGACCTCCTTGGCCCTGATGAGCCCGAACGTCCGGTTCCAGGCGACCATCAGGTGCCTGCCTGCCCGGTCCGCCGCGTCAGCCATCGCCTGCGTGTCCTCGACCGTATAGGCGGGAGGCTTCTCGACGAGCACATGCTTCCCGGCCTCCAACGCCGCGATGGCCTGGTCCCTGTGAGCGAGGTCCGGCGTCAGCACGAGCACAGCGTCCAGGTCGACGCTCTCCAGCATGTGGCTCAGCAGCGTGAACGTCCTG
Organism: Dehalococcoidia bacterium; assembly: GCA_034420735.1. Classification (GTDB taxonomy): domain Bacteria; phylum Chloroflexota; class Dehalococcoidia; order Lucifugimonadales; family CAJWER01. The sequence continues at coordinate 718 of DAOULA010000080.1, read as the reverse complement.
TCCACTCCGAATTCGCTCGCGGCGGCTTCCAGGCGGCCCCCGTCCAGGTCCGCAAGCGCCGCCACGGTCACGTCGTCCAGGGCAGCCGCAGACCTTGCGATCTGGATGCCGCGGTGTCCCACACCTACAATGCCAACTCGCACCTTCATGGCTAGCTGTCCACCTCCAGACCGTGCTCTGACAGGATACAGCGCATCAGGGAACCCGGCTCGACCTCTGGCCCGGGCTCGAAGACTGCGGCGTTCATACCCAGTTCGAGAGCGGCGGCCACGTTAGCTTCGTTGTCGTCTATGAAAAGTACCCGCTCAGACGGAAGCTCGAGATTCGCCAGTATCGCAAGGAAGTACGCCGCGTCGGGCTTCCTGTGACCGAGGTCGCACGAGTAGAACTCCCTGTCGAACAGCTCGCTATACCCGAGGTCCTCGGACATGTACCGCGCCCTGTAGCCCATCTGGTTCGAGGCCAGGCAGCACAGCACCCCGCCGCCGCGCAGCTCCCGCACGATGTTCGCGATGGCCTCGTCGGTCCGTATGTCCTTGGAGGCCTGGACGAACGTATCGGCGCCGGCGGGGCTCCCCCAACTCGCCAGCAGGCCGGACATCGTCTCCACAAAATCGCCCTGCCCCGTCAGCATGGGAGCCTCAGCATCCCACACCTCCTGGTACCGCTCTTCTATCTTCTCGGGCGGCAGCGAGAGAACTTCCGTCAGCAGCGAATG
>DAOULA010000079.1:0-54264 GCA_034420735.1 Dehalococcoidia bacterium | reverse complement strand
GATCACTCGTCCGGAGCCGTAACCGTAGCGTCTACCCCCTTTCCGGGTGCGGGGTATACCCGTATTGCCGTCGCACACCTCGTGACTGAGCGGTAAGGTCGCGGGGTCTGCGGGAATATAAGGTAGGGGGCGGTGATACCGCCGCTTCAGACACGATCCGGGGCGCGTCCTTGACGGAGTCCGTTGACTGTCGCGTAGTTGATCCATTCGCCCGCGCAAGTGGGCACATCAGCAATTCCGGCTCCGCGAGGCAGCGGGCCAACCAGCCAGGGACCGCCCCGGCCCTATCGAAGAAACCGAGAATCCAGACAGGAAGGCAAGAGACAAGAACAGAAGCGAAACAAAGGAGAGCCAACCAGGCAAGCCAAGCAGCGGGAGAGAGCTAGCCAAGCGCAGCCAGGGCAGACACCCGGCGTTCGCCCTGAGCAGCGTCATGGCCGCTCGGGCCGTGCCGGGATGGTCCGTAACTGCCGCGATACGTTCGCCCTGAGCAGCGTTATGCCCGCGCCCGGACCGTGCCGGGATGGTCAGCAACTGCCGTGATACGTTCGCCCTGAGCAGCGTTATGCCCGCGCCCGGACCGTGCCGGGATGGTCAGCCAACTGCCGCGATACGTTCGGCCTGAGCCTGTCGAAGGCCAGTGCTCAGCCGCGCAATACCCTCGATGCAGAGCTCCTCGGTCCTAGAATTCTGGCGAGAACCTGAGCAGCTACAACGTGCCTATGAAACGTCCCCGGCTATGCCTCTTTCGTACCGGCCCTTCCCGGCCGGCGGATGCGGCTCAGCGACATCACGCCCTCCCTTGGCAGGAAGATCGCCGCGATGATCGTCGCCGGCAGGAAGAACACCGCGTGGCACACCACCGCGAACACGAACGCGTCGTTCTCCCCGAACTTGAAGAAGCCGAGCACGTAGACCACGGCGAACTCGAACGCCCCTATCGCGCTCGGCGCGGCGGGGATGGCAGTGGCGAAGAATATCGTTGCCATCACCACGACGGTCGCAACCACCGGGGAGATGGGGTTGCCGTTGACGTCACGCAGGTCTACGGCAGTCGCGATCAGCCAGGCGGTCGCGCAAACCAGCAGCCAGTAGCAGACGCTCACCGCCAGGGACAGCACAAGGCGCTTCTTCTGCCTCTCCAGCTCGCCTACGGCATGGGCGAATGCCTTCAGGAATCGGAACCTCGCCACGAACCCCAGGGACTCGCTCCACGCGAACAGTCGCACGAGCAGAATCGACACCAGGGTGAATCCAAGCAGTCCGGAGACGAAGAACGAGATGGGCAGCTCTCTGCCTGGAATCGAAAGTGTGAACCCCTTCATCTCGGGCACCAGAACAAAGCAGATCGCGAGTATGCCCGTTGTCGCCACCGCGTCTATGACGCGCTCCATACCCAGCGTGGCCAGGGCGGTCGCCCCCTTGATTCCGTCCCGCAACGTCAGCACGGCGAGCTGGGTCACCTCGCTCGCAACCCTGAAGGGCATCACGTTGCTGAATCCCAGGCCCTCGTGCTGGACGATGAAGAGCCTGCGTATGGATATCTGCTCGTGGGTGAAGAGGAGCTTCCACCGTACCGCCCGAAGCCAGCCCGCCGACATGAAGACCAACAGGGCGAGTGTGAGCTTCACTGGAGAGACTGCCGCAAGGCTTTCCAGTACGTCGCCCCACTCCAGCCCGCGAATCGCCAGCCAGCCCAGAAGACCGCTGACCGACAACCCGAGGGCGAGCTTCGCTCCTTCGGTCGCCCAACGCCTCACGGAAATGCGGCGCAGGCGACTCTTGGGGCGGGACTCCTCGCTCGGATTCCCCATGCCATGTAGTATAGTCCAGCGCCCACCGAATCTGCCACAACGAGGACGCCCTTAGCAGTGCCGCTCGTAGACACCCACACACACCTCGACTCCTTCTCCGATGAGGATGTCGCCTCCATTCTGGAACGCGCCCGAAGTGTCGGAGTGGGCGCGGTGATCTCCGCCGGCACGACCGAGAGCTCGTCCCGCAGGGCCGTAGAGCTAACGTCGGTGTTTCCCGACATCTTTGCCGGCGTCGGGGTCCATCCCATGGACCTCGAAGGCCCCATCGACGACGCGGCCTACTCCCGGCTCTACGAAACGGCAACGTCGACCGCCAAGGTCGTAGTCATCAGCGAGATCGGCCTGGATTTCATGGAGGGGATGCCTGACAGGGCCGTCCAATACCAGGCCTTCAGGAGGCAGATCGGGCTGGCCCGCGAGCTGCGGCTGCCCATCGTCTTCCACAGCAGGGAGGCCCACGGCGAAACGCTGCGCGTGCTCCGCGAGGAGCGTGCCTACGAGGTCGGCGGCACGATGCACTACTTCCAGGCCGGCGCGCGGACCGCGGAGGAAGCGATCGACCTCGGCTTCCTGATATCCCTGGCAAGACCGCTTCTGCGGCTGCCCGAGCTGCAATACGTGGCCGCGTCGCTCCCTCTCGAACACGTCGTCCTCGAGACCGACGCCGCACCCCAGCCCTTCAAGGCCAAGCGCGAGAACTGGACCGAGCCCCGCCACCTGCGCGAGGTCGCCCGGAAACTGGCGGAGCTTCAAAGACGCGACGTGGAAGAGATCGAAGTTGCTACCACCCGCAACGTCCTGCGCCTCTTCGGGGAAGAGAGCGCCCTGTCCGCTCGATTGACCTCAGCCGAGGTTGCCCAGTAGCACGGAAGGCATGATGACGAAGAAGAGGGACCACCCGAGCAGGGTCGAGAGCACCGCGGCGATCCAGTCCGTCTCCTGCACTTCCTTGATGCCGACCACTGCCGCAACCAGAACCCACAGCCCCGCCAGCGCGGATGCAAGTAGGCCCAGGTTCGGGATCTGCACCAGGATGAACAGCGCGCCCGGCCCATAGCAGAGGCCGATCACCCGCAGCAGCTGGTGGAATACCGCCTTCCCGCCGAGAAACTTGCTTCCCAGCAGGTAGACGATCAGGGCCCACAGCACCCATCCCAGGAGCATCGTGATCAGCACGAGCCACACCGAGATGAGCCGGTCTCCCACCATCGACCACGACAGGTCAGGCTGCGTAATCCCCTCTTCCACCACGTTCAGCAGCCCGAGGCTGAGAACGATGGCCGATAGCAGGACCACTCCCATCGACTTCAGGATGACCTCCGGGTCCTCGGCCGCCTGCCGGGCTACGCCCCGCCGCAGGAGCGCCGCCCGCATAGCCATGCGAAGCATATTTCCCATGCCGTCTAGGTTATACGCTCCCGCCTCCCAAGGCTAGGGAGCCCAACCGCTATCGTCTGAGAACAGTCTGCCGATCCACCCTGTAGGGGCGGGTTTGAAACCCGCCCTCTCCGGTTCCTGTCCCGCAAAGCACATTCCAGGCCGCCTGGTCTTCATCCATCGGGCGGGGGCTGCACCCCACCGCCCGGCCAGCCGGTATAGAATTGGCGAGACCGCCCCGAAATACGAACCCAACTCGGAGGTACCCACAATGAAAGTGCTAGCCAATATCGACCTGGACGACGCCCAGATAAGCCGCATCGAGGCCGTGTCGGATGCCGTCGACGTAGTGAGGGCAGATTCCCAGGGCGAGGCCCTCGAGCTGATGCCCGAGATCGACGTCGTCTTCGGAAGATTCGACCACGATATGTTCCTGCAAGGCGAGCGCCTCAAGTGGGTGCAGGTCACCAGCGCCGGCGTCGACGACATGATGTATCCGGACTTCGTCGAGAGCGACGTCGTCATGACCAGCGCCAAGGGCATCGTGGGCGTCCACCTCGCCGATCACGCCATGGCCCTCCTCCTCGCCCTGACCCGCGGCATCGCGTGGGCCATCCGGCACCCGAGCTGGGACCAGCGCGACGCCACCCGCGACATGTCCTGGGAGCTGCTCGGCAGCACCATGGGCATCGTCGGTCTCGGCGGAACGGGCCGCGAGGTTGCCGCACGCGCCCTTGGGTTCGGAATGCGTGTGATCGCGGTCGACCCGATGGACGTGGACTTGCCCGAAGGAGTCGAGTACTGCCGGAAGCTGGACGGCCTCGACGACCTGCTCGAGGCCTCTGACGTGGTCGCCATATGCGCGCCGCTCACGCCCGAGACCGAGGGCATGTTCGACCGGGACGCATTCAACCGCATGCAATCACACGCACTCCTGATAAACGTGACCCGCGGCCCCATAATGGACGAGGAGGCCCTGGTAGAGGCCCTCGAGACCGGTGGAATTGGTGGCGCAGGCCTGGATGTCGTACCCGAGGAGCCCATGCCCGACGACCACCCGCTCTGGAGGTTCGACAACGTAGTCATCACGCCCCACTCGGCGGGAGGCTCGCCCCACCGCATCGGCCGCTCGGTAGGCCTCTTCTGCGACAACCTGACGAGACTCCTCGCCGGCGAACCCCTAACCAGCGTCATCGACAAACGCAAGGGCTACTAAGTCTAAGATCGTTCGCCTTGAGCCTGTCGCAAGAGCCTGCCGAAGGGGCAGTGCTATCGATTCAGGTGGTCCTGTATTATCGCTGAGATCTCAGATCGTTCGCCCTGAGCCTGTCGAAGGGCAGTGCTATGCCGGGCTACATGGCTTGGACTCCCTAGTCGCCGCGCTCCGGCGACCCATACTGCAGGTGCTCCGGCAGCGCCTCCGACACCCCCAGCGCCATCAGGACCCGCTCCGCCACGAACTCGACCACGTCGCCGATGGACTGCGGCTTAAGGTAGAACGCCGGCTGCGGCGGCAGCACCACCGCCCCAAGCCGCGCGAGAGTCGCAAGGTTCTCGAGGTGCACGGCCGTGACCGGCGTCTCCCTCGGCACGATGACCAGCCGGCGCCGCTCCTTCAGAGCCACGTCAGCCGCCCGGCGCATCAGGTTGTCCGACAGCCCGGAAGCCACCGCGGAGGCCGTCCCCATGCTGCACGGCACGATAGCCATTCCCTGCGATGGAAAGGTGCCGCTCGCGATGGGCGCCGACAGGTCGCCGATGGCCTCAGTGGTGAACAACCCCGTGTCCGTCCAGCGCTCTATGGCCTCGCCCAGCGACTCCTCCATCTCCTCCCGCCAGACCATCCGCGCCGCTGGCGATATCGTCGCGATCACCGGCCACCCCAGGCCCAGCAGCCGGTCGATGGTAGCCCCGGCCATCACCGACCCGCTCGCCCCCGAAATGCCCACGACGACCGGCCTCCTCACGCTCATGCCGACCCAGTTATTGCCCCCTCTCCCTCGACGGGAGAGGGCTGGGGTGAGGGTGATCGCCTCGCTGGAGCGAGAGTGCGTTTCATGCGACTGCCAGCGAGAGAACCACCGCAACCAGCACGGTGGTCGATACATACGCGTTGATTCTCATGAACGCCGGTCCCATCCGCGAAAGGTCGCCGGGCGAGATCATCCGCCTTCTGTAGACGAGCAGGCCGGACACGACCGCGCACCCTATGTAGTACGGGAACGCCAGGCCCATCACCAGCCCGAAGGCAACCAGGAAACCGACGGCGATCACGTCCAGCACTGCCGAGACCCTGAACGCGGCGTTCGTACCGAAGCGCTGCGATACCGAGTGCAGCCCGCTCTTTACGTAGTAGTCCCTGTCCTCCGCGTGGTACAGGATGTCGAAGCTCGCCGCCCAGGAGGCAACTGCTGCCGACAACAGCCCCGCCTCCCACTCGATGGTCCCCGTGACGCCGATCCATGCCCCCACCGGCGCAATGGCGAGGGCCCACCCGAGCATGAAGCTCCCGGCCCAGGTGACCCGCTTCGCATATGGATATGCGACCAGGTACGCGGCGGCGACCGGTGCAAGGGCCAGCGCCAGCGGGTTGAGCTGCCACGCCGCGACGAAGAACACTACGGCGGACGCAGCGCACAGGGCATACATGTCGCTGGCCCCGAGCAGTCCCTGGGGCAGGTGACGCATGGCCGTGCGCGGATTGCCTGCGTCGATGTGCCTGTCGATGACCCGGTTGGCCGACATGCCCAGCGTCCGGGCCCCGACCATTGCGACCGTGATCCACACGAAGACACCGAGCCCAGGAAGTCCATCGGTAGCCAGGATCATCCCCGAAAAGGCGAAGGGCAGCGCGAAGATCGTCTCCTGGAACCTGACCGCGCCGAGAAACAGCGGCGCCTTGGCGAACAGCCCGCCCCCGGCGGCCTCCGTGCTCACAGCCCGTACTCCCCCCATCGGGAGTCCACCAGGCTCTTGATCTCGTCGCTCATCGCGATCTCATCGGGCCACTCCCGGCTCACGCCCTCGCCGGCGATCTTCTCCGTGGCGTCGATGCCGATCTTGCTCCCGAGCCGGGGCGTGGAAGAGGCATGATCGAGGTCGTCTGCCGGGCCGTCCACGAACAGGACGTCGCGCTTCGGGTCGATGTTGACGCCCAGCCGCCACGCAACCTCTGAAAGGTCGTGGATGTCGACGTGCTCGTCGAATACCACGATTCCCTTGACAAGCGCCATCTGGCCGATGCCCCAGAGGGCGTACATCACCTTCTGCGCCTGGCCCGGGTACTCCTTGCGAATCGACACGAGCACGTAGTTGGTGAAGGTCCCCTCGGCCGGCATGTTCATGTCCACGACTTCGGGGACCGTAAGCTGGAGGGCCGGCAGCATGATGCGCTCGCTGGCCTTGCCCATGAAGTAGTCCTCGGAGGGCGGCCTCCCCACGACCGTCGTCGGATAGATGGGGTCGCGCCGGTGGGTGATGGCCGTCAGGTGGAATACCGAGTAGTCGTCGGGCAGGGAGTAGTACCCCGTGTGGTCGCCGAATGGCCCCTCCACCCGGGTCTCGCCCGGCACTACGTAGCCCTCCAGCACGAACTCGGCGTGCGCCGGAACTTCGAGGTCGATGGTCTTGCACCTGACGAGCTCGACAGGCTCCTCGCGAAGCACCCCCGAAACGGCCAGCTCGTCCATCTCCGGCGGCAGCGGCATCGAGCCCGACCACATAGTCGTCGGGTCGCCCCCGAGAGCGACGGCTACGTCGATTCGCTCCGTCCCCAATCGCTCTCCCGTCCGGAAGTGCCGCGCCCCCACCTTGTGGCTCTGCCAGTGCATGCCGGTCGTCCTGTCGTCGTACACCTGCATCCGGTACGTGCCGACGTTACGGCGGCCGCTTGCCGGGTCCCTGCTGATGACCAGGGGCAGCGTTATGAAGCGCCCTGCGTCGTTCGGCCAGCACGTCAGAACGGGCAGCCGGTCGAGGCTCGCACCATCCCCTGTGAGCACCACCTCCTGGCAAGGCGCGCTCCGCACCGTCTTGGGCTGGCTCCGCGCGAGCCCGGCGAGGTCCCCCAGCGTGCGCAGCTTGTCCACGATGCCCTTGGGCGGCGCCTGCGGCAGCCCCGTCAGCTTGCGGATCCGCGCGACGATTTCTTCCACGTCGTCCACGCCCAGCGCCCATGCAACCCTCTGGTGCGTGCCGTAGAGGTTGATGGCCAGGGGCGTCTCGAAGCCCGTGACGTTCTCGAACAGGAGCGCGGGACCGCCCGACTTGACCATCCTGTCGGTGATCTCCGTTATCTCCAGGTCGCGGCTGACGGGGGCCGAGATGCGCCTGAGCTCACCCCTCTCCTCCAGGAACGCCAGGAACTCGCGAAGGTCCTTGAACTTCATAGCCTGGAAGCCGCCCCCCTGATCTCTGTTGACGAAACGTCCCGCCTGAACGCCGACTCCGGTATGCCTGAGAGCATGTCCCTGTATGCCGGGGGCACTCCCACGTCGTCCAGCGACCGGAACCTGTCGTCTTCCACACGTCCGGCCACCAGGAATCGGCAGCGAGAATCCCGCAGCTCCACAAGAGCCTCGTCCATGGCTTTGGCGCTGCCGCCATAGTACTTGGGATCGAACAGCCTCATCGCAGTGTCGAATCCGATGACGAAAGTCGTGCCGGGCAGGACCCTGGCCTTCTCCGCGAAAGTCGCCGCGCTTGTCAGGACCACGGTCCCCCGGCCCTCGAACTGCCGCAGCCGGCGGCTCACCTCCGCGTATGTCAGACTCGGCTTGTCCACGTTCGCAGTCGACAGCTCGAAGGCTACCTCCGTCCCGAGGATCTCCGAGGCCACTCTTGCCAGCGCCTCATGGCCGGTGTGGAGAGGGTAGAACGAACCGGAGAGCATCGCCGCAGGGTAGGGGGTTTCAGCCGAGGCCGAGCCGTCTCTGTTCGACACCACGTAGGAAACTGTGCCTTGCAGCAGCTCCCGCAAGGGGTCGACTGTTGGCTCCTCGAGGGCTTCGAGATGCTCCTGTTCGCTGAGCCCCAGCGGCTCTTCGAAGCTCACCCCGCTCTTCTCCGCGAGCAGCCTGACAATCAGCTTGCTCACGATCTCGTCCTCGCCCTGCCTTTCCCGCAGGCCCTTGACCATAGTCAGGCCGTATCCACGCCGCCCCTCGGAAGAGCACACCGCGACGAAGCAGCGATGCTTGCCCTTCTTCTCACGCTGGGTCCTGATGGTCGCCGTCGCCCCTATCCCGGTTGCGGAAGGATCGGCCGAGAGATGCACTGCCCGCTCGAAGGCGAGCTGGGACATCTCCATCGCTACGTCTTCGGACACTACCCGTTCCGGGCTGCGTCCCAGCAGCTCCGTGAGGGCTGCGTCGGCGTACGGGACGGTGATCTCGAGGACGGTCTGCGAGGCGTTGGGCACTCCCAGCAGCCACGCCACCGCCTGCGCACCGCCCCCGGTAGCTGCGATCACTGCCCTGGTGGGAGATGCGTGGATACCCTCGATAGCCTCTCTCAGCTTCGCGTCCATCGTGGGCACATTATCCCCCGGCCCTTTCCCCCAGGCAACAACACCAGTCCCAGTAGTCCGAAGTCCTTGAGAGGACGGGTACCCCGTGACAGGCTGACGCAGGCCGTAGAAAGGGATGACAACGTAGCGCACCCACGCCTGTCGTTCCGAGCACCCATGCCTGTCGTTCCGAACGGAGTGAGGAACCTGAGGTCGCTGCCCCCAGGACGACGTCGATCGGCAGCGAAAAGTCTATAGATTCCTCGCCGGCGCTCGGAATGACGGCTTCGGGCGGCTACGGTCCTTAGGTACTCGTCAAAACAGGGTGTTGGCCCACTTCAGAGCAGGTTGACCAGCCGCGGCCTGAGGGCTATTCGTATGGCGGACAGGACAACTGCCCCTATGATGATCACTCCGACCGACGACCAGCTCCATCCGTGTATGACCAGGCCCAGGGCTGCCCCGGCGGCGGGCGGATGCTCCGTGTCGGTGATCACCATCATCACCATGCTCAGGCCCAGGGTGAGCGCTGCCACAGCGTTTCGGATCGAAGGGGAGGACTCCACGATAGCGGATATATCTGGGATTCCAAGTATGCCCACGACGATAGAACCCGCGATGATTCCTGCGACGTGGCCCCCAATGACCTTGCGTGGGGTGGCCGCCACGCTGTCGGGTACGACGAAGATGGTGAACACAGTGGAAGCCATCGCGACCACGATCGCGATGTTCAGGACCACGTCCTCGACTACTACTATGGCGAGTAGGGACAGGGTCGCCAGGGCCGACTGAAAGGCGTAGCTGCGGCTGCGGGCTGCCAGCCGCCGGTCCGCCAGGGGAGGCGCCACGTGCCTGATCCTGACGAACAGCCTGTCCCTGCTCCGGTGCCGCGAGGGTCGTCGCATCTGCTCCTCAGCCCGATTGGGTGGTACGACAAGTCTATGCCCAGCCCCGCGTAGGCTGTACAGGCAAAACGGGTACATTCATTGCCGAATCTGGGTCGCAGGCAGCGGTCCTGCCGCCCTGTCCAGCCAGGGGCCGCATAGGGTACTTCCCCAGGGACCAGGACCTTCTTAACCCCCTTCCCGGAAGCCTCCGGAAGGCCTGTTCAGATTCTTGACAGGTATTAGAGGTTGTGATAATTTTCACAAGGTTTGCATCGGCTGACCGCCAGCTACACTTCAAGAAAGGCTCCATGGACCCAACCCCTCTTACAAGCTCCGAGTGGAGTGAGATAGGGAAAGTGCTGACCAGCATGTGGCTCATGGTCGCCCTAGTCATCTTCTTCTCTACGAACCTGCTGGTGGGTCATATCCTCATCCCTTCGCTGGTGGCCTCTCACCACCTGCCCGATTCGCTTCAGAGGGCGCGGATTGGCTTCTACGCGCTGGGGATAGCGGGGTTCGCAGCTACGCTCTTCGTCCTCACGATGGCGATAGACGCTGCCGGTGTGATAGCCGACATCTTCGAGACGTACTGGATCGACGGCGGGGTGGACTGATGCGGTTGCGTCCCGGTACCGGCCTCGGCGCTTAGGGTTCATTAGACTTGCTCCCAGGCGACTTTCGTCTACCCAAACGGAACAAGAAGTCCGTATTTGCCGTTGGCTTCATCGGCCTGACCGGCGTGGCCGGTCTGGTCATCCTCGTGGCCGTGGTCTCCTTCGTGGTTTCGGCCTGGCTGGGGTTGCCGCTCGACGCCTTCGGGCTCAACGAGGGCCCCGACCAGCCTATTGCATTCCCCCATACGGTCCACGTCGAGGACCTCGGCATGGACTGCACCTTCTGCCACCGCAACGTGACCACGGAGGCAGCCGCGTCAGTTCCTGCGGTCGGACTGTGCATGTCCTGCCACAAGGTGATCGGCGACGGCCTGCCCGAGGTCGAGAAGCTGCGCGACTACCATGAGTCGGGGAGACCCATCGACTGGGTCCGTGTGCACAGAGTGCCGGACCACGTCCACTTCGTCCACGAGTCCCATGTCAAGTACTTCGCGGAGCGCGACGGCATAGCAGCTTCCGAGACGTGCGTGCTCTGCCACCAGGACGTGGGCAGCATGACCAAGGTCAGGCAGGTCCGGTCCCTGAAGATGGGCGACTGCGTCGACTGCCACCGCGAGTACGAAGCCCCGACAGACTGCACCACGTGCCACTACTAGAAACACGAACATGGACCTAACCAGACGCAAGTTCCTCACCCTCGTTGGCGGCTCTGCTGCGGGAGCCGTGCTATTCCAGGCATGCGGAGTGCCGGAGGCCGAGCTGATCGTTGAGGCCCCCGTCGAGATGCCCGAGGACATGGTGACGGGCATCGACAACTGGTATGCGACCCTCTGCCCGAACTGCAACAGTCAGGAGGGCATCGTCGTCCGCGTGATGGAGGGCAGGGCCAAGAAGGTCGAGGGCAACGTCGACTACCCGGTCAACCAGGGCAAGCACGGCGTCCGCTGCGAGGCCGCTGTACAGGGCCTCTACCACCCCGACCGCATCAGCTCACCTCTCGTCAGGCTGGGCGCCCGGGGCGAGGGGCGCTGGGAGGAGATCAGCTGGACCGACGCCATCGCCCGACTCGCCCATAGCCTGGGACAGATCGAGAACCGGTCGTCCGTGGTGCTTGCCACCGAGCCGGTGGGCGGGCACCTGGGCAAGGTCGTGGAGCGGTTCGCTTCACGCACCGGCGTCAGGCACATGGGGTTCGAGACCCTGGACGAGACCAACTTGCGGACATCGATAAAGCAGGTGTACGGGCTCGACGACATGCCCGACTTCGACATCGCCAATACCAGCTACCTGCTGACATTCGGGGCCGACTTCCTGTCCACCTGGGGCTCCCCCGTCCGCTATGCGCGGGCCTACGGCAACTTCCGCCAGGGAGACCGGGACAGGGGTACCCACGTCCACGTGGAGCCCCGGCTGTCGACAACCGCGGCAGGGGCCGACGAGTGGGTCTACGTCAACCCCGGCTACGAGGGGCACGTGGCTCTCGCCATTGCCAGCGTGATGGTCGAAGAGGGTCTGGGAGACTCCGCAGCCGCGGCAGCCCTGACGGGCAACGGGTCGGTAGACCTGTCTCGGTACGCCCCTGAGCGCATAGCCGACAGGGCGGGTGTGAGCGCCGATCGGCTCCGCAAGATCGCGGAGGACTTTGCAGGTCATCCGCCGGCGCTGGCGATAGGCGGCGGCTCGGCCGGAGCCCACTCCAACGGGCTCGCCAACCTCACTGCAATCTACGCCCTCAACCACCTCGCTGGCAGCGTGGGCACATCGGGAGGAGTCATCCCGAATCCCCCGTCGCCCGTGCGCGACGTGACGGGAAACCCTGGCGCGTCGCCCTACAGGGACTGGCGTGGGCTCATCAGCGAGATGAACTCGGGCAACGTTAGTGCGCTACTGGTCCACCGCGCCAACCCCGTCTACGGGATGCCGGACGCGGCAGGGTTCAGGGAAGCGCTGATCGGGAGGAGCGGCGGGGGCTTCAACGTACCGCTCATCGTCAGCTTCTCCGGGATGATGGACGACACGTCGAGCCTGGCCGACCTGGTGTTGCCGGAGAATCACGGGTTGGAGGACTGGGGAGACAGTATTCCAAGCCCGGGCCCCGGGTACCACTCTTTCGGGCTCAGGCAGCCCGTCGTACGGCCCTTCTTCGAGGGCAGGGGAGTCCATCTCGGGACGCGGAACTTCGGCGACGCCCTCATGGGCGTGGCCCAGACAATGGAAATCGACCTGGAACTCGAGGGAGAGAGCTTCAAAGAGGTCTTGCAGGAGGGAGTCAAGGGCCTCTTCGCGAGGGACCGCGGCTCCGTCAGGGCCCACGACTTCCAGTCGTTCTGGAACGGCGCCTTGCAGCGCGGCGGCTGGTGGGACACGACTGCGGCCTACTCCGGCCCCGCGCCGTCCCCCTCTCGCCTCGAAGCGACGCCGGGCGAGCCCGCGACCGGCTCAGGCCAGTTCGCCCTGGTGCCTTACTCCTCCATCGGGATCACGGACGGCAGGGGAGCGCATCTCCCGTGGCTGCAGGCCGTTTCGGACCCAATCACCACGGCTTCGTGGCAGACATGGGTTGAGATTAACCTGGCCCGCGCCGAGGAGATGGGCATCAAGGAGGGCGACGTCCTGAAGCTGACGGCGTCGAATGGACAGTCGATCGAGGCCCTGGCCTACCCGCACCCAGGCATATCGCCCGACGTGGTCGGGGTCCCGATGGGCCAGGGGCATACGGGCGGCGGCCAGTACGAGAACGGGCGCGGTTCCAACGTCATGTCGGTACTGGACTCAGTGGAAGATTCGGAGACCGGAGCCCTCGCCTGGGCGGCGACCCGCGTAAACGTCGCCAAGACGGGCGGGTGGACGCGGGTGCCGAGGTTCGAGAACACGGCACCCGATCTGGCCACCGACGAAGAGCAGCACATCATCAAGCTCACGACCAAGGACTCCTAGGGAGTCCAGGGCTATTCGGTAGGAGCGGCATATGGCGGGCGAAAAATGGGGAATGGTGATCGATGTCGACAAGTGCATCGGGTGCCAGGCGTGCGTTGTCGCGTGCCAGTCTGAGAACAACATCCCCATAAACACAGAGGAGCTGTACAACCAGCGGCGGGCTGTCCAGTGGATCCGCATCGAGCGGTACTGGGAGGGCGAGTTCCCCAACGTGAAGGCGCGTTTCATTCCCGTGCTGTGCCAGCACTGCAGCGACGCGCCCTGTGAGCCGGTCTGTCCTGTGTTTGCGACGTACCACAACGCCGAGGGCCTGAACGTGCAGGTCTACAACCGCTGCATAGGCACGCGGTTCTGCGCGAACAACTGCCCGTACCACGTTCGCTTCTTCAATTTCTGGGAGCCCAGCTGGCCGGAGAGCCTCAAGAACCAGCTAAACCCGGACGTGACGATCCGAAGCCGCGGAATCATGGAGAAGTGCACCTTCTGCATCCAGCGCATCCGCAGGTCCACGAGGGACGCCAAGCTGGAGGGACGCGAGCTCGAGGACGGCGCGAGAGAGCTCAACCCCGCCTGCGTGAACTCGTGCCCGACCGACACGCTGGTGTTCGGCGATCTGCATGACCCCGAAAGCAAAGTGGCCCAGATGAACGAGAAGGAGCTGGGCGACCATGGCAGGGGCTACCATATGCTGGAGGAGCTCGGCACGGAGCCAAACGTGCTGTACCTGAAGAAGGTCGACAAGGACGCGAAGGCGGGCCATGCATAACGGCCACTCCGGCAACGGACACGACGCGACGGCGGTGGGCCGCGACCTGGCTGCCCGGCACCGCGCGTCGTTCCCAGGGTTCCGCTTTGCGGTCCTTGCCGCGGCCGTGCTGTTCATCGTGGGCGTGGTCGGGTTTGTCCTGAAGCTGGCGGACCAAGGGACGGACGACCCGAGCGCGTGGGGGTACTACGCTGCCCTGGTCGCGTTCCTGCTGACTGCCGGCGGCGGCGCCGTGATGGTCGCCATCGCGACCCGGCTGGCAAAGGCGCACTGGCGCAGGCCCATCTCGCGGGTCTCGGAGATGTTCACTGTGGTAGTGCTGTACAGCTTGGTGCTGTTCATCCCGCTGCTGTTCGTGCTCCCGGACCTCTCGGACCACCGGCGCAGCCTCTGGTTCTTCGGAGAGCTGCACATGCCCGCGTACATGCCCCATTGGATGGCGCTGATATCGTTCGTATTCCTGGCGGCGGCGGGGCTGGCGCTGCTGTGGGTCTCGGCCCTCCCTGACTTTGCCCTGCTGCGGGACTCGTCGGGCGGTGGCGGGATCGTCGCACGGCTGGCCAACACGTGGCACGGCACCTCGCGGCAATGGTCCATGCAGTACCACCGGCTGGGCATACTGGGCGCGCTCTACTTCATGATGCTGGTGACGACCCACTTCCTGTTCAGCATGGACTTCTCGATGTCCATAGTGCCTGGGTGGATCGACGCCCTGTACCCGGCAACTCATGCCCACAACTCGCTGCACGCCGGCGTTGCCATCGTCCTGCTGACGATGTTCGGGCTTCGCCGTTTCTGCGGCTACGGCGACCTCATCGAGCTGGACCAGTTCTGGGGCCTGGGCAAGCTGCTCTTTGCGCTGTCGCTGCTCTGGTTCTGGTTCTGGTTCTCGAGCTTCATCATCTTCTGGTACGGGGCGAAGCCGAACGAGCAGGCAGTCCTGGATCTACTGATGGTTGGGCCGTACCTGTGGGTGTTCATGGGGGCATTCACACTGAACTTCCTGGTACCGCTCTTCACGATGATATGGAACCCGCTGCGCAAGAGTATCTGGGGGCCTACGATCATCGCTTCGTGCGTCCTGGTGGGGACCTTCCTGGACCGCATCAGGCTCTACGTGTCGTCGTGGTCGGTCGCGGATACGGAGGACAAGCACCTGCTGCACGAGGTGCCGGCGGCCGTCATGCCGGACGTGGCCGACATAATGATGTTGGTGGGAGGCCTCGCCGGAGCGGCGCTGGTCTACCTCCTGGCGACCAGGGTCGTCCCGGTGATCAGCATCTGGGAGCAGAAGGAGCTGCTCCTGTACAAGCTCCACAAGCCCTTCCACAGGCTCGAAGAAGTGCTCGTACTGGGCAAGAAGGACTAGCCCCCAGGGGACGCAATGCAAGAACACGTACAACTAGACCAGAAGCAGATCAACCGAGAGCTGCTCAATGGCGTCCTCCAGATGCCGAAGTGGTGGCCGAGCGCCACGGTGATCGCCTTGATCATCTTCCTCACCGGCATGGCCGCGTTCGGCTACATGCTGAACAAGGGCGTAGGCGTAACCGGGTTGAACCGCCCCGTCTACTGGGGCTTCTTCATGGTCAACTTCGTCTTCTGGATCGGCATCAGCCACGCCGGGATCATGATCTCGGCCATCCTGAGACTGACCCAGGCCGAGTGGCGCCGCCCCGTGACGCGGGCCGCGGAGGTCCTGACCGTCTTCTCGCTGATGGCCGCACTGATGGCCGCTCCGCTGGTCCACGTTGGCCGGCCCTGGCGCGCCGATCTCTGGGTCTTCCCATACGACTTCGCGAGGGGCGTCTGGATCAACATCCGCTCGCCCTTCATCTGGGACCCGAGCGCGGTCATGACCTACCTGACCGCCAGCACGCTGTTCGTGCTGGTGGCGCTGCTGCCCGACCTTGCGATCATCCGCGACCGCAGCAAGGGCTTCACCCGGGCTGCATACTCGGTGCTGTGCCTTGGCTGGCGCGGGACCCCGCGGCAGTGGAAGCTACAGGCCGTGGCGGGGATACTGCTGTCCGCCCTGGTGCTCCCGGTGTTCGTCTCGGTGCACAGCATCGTGTCATGGGACTTCGCCGTGCAGATAGGGCCCGAAGCGTGGCACTCGACCATCTTCGCCCCCTACTTCATCATCGGCGCGATACACTCGGGCGTGTCGGCAGTAGCGACGGTCATGGTGCTGATGGTCTGGCTGTGGGGCTGGAAGAACTACATCACCCCCGACCACCTGGACGCGATAGGACGACTACTGATCGTCGTTGCGACGACGTGGTTCTTCTTCTTCTTCCTGGAGTGGGTGTTCGCCATCTACAGCCTGGAAGCACCCGAGCTGGCGATGCGCGACCTTCAGGTCTTCCAGTGGCCGTGGAGCGGCCTGTTCGTGCTGTTCCTGCTGACGGCGTTCTTCATCCCTGTGCCGATGTGGCTCTTCAAGAACCTGCGCCGCAGCCTGTGGGCGATGTTCATATCGACGATCCTGGTCAACATTGGGATGTGGCTGGAGAGATTCCTGATCATCATCCCTGGGACCATGCGGCGCGGCCACATGATCTTCGACTGGGGCTCCTACCACCCGAGCATCATCGAGCTTCTCATGGTCGCAATGACGTTTGCCTGGGTGGTCCTGGGGATGCTGCTCTTCTCGAAGGTATTCCCGCTCATCCCGCTATTCGACATCAAGGAAGCGATGGTGGGCAGAGACGAGATCAAAGTCGGGCGCAAGACCGTACCTGCTTCGATCCGCGAGTGAGGTAGAACGATGGCCCAACGTAGCGTAATAGGACTCTTTACAGACGAAGATTCGGCTGCCGATGCCCTGGACAAGGTCAAGTCGGCAGGCTTCGAGCCGGGGGACTACGAGGTGCTCACAGGCACACCGTACCCCGAGGGGACGTTCGGCGAGGAGGAGCCCGTGCACAAGCTGTACAGGTTCCCGCTGATCGGCGCGGCTTGCGGCTTCATAGTCGGTATGCTCCTGACGGCAGGCACGCAGCTCGCGTTCCCGCTCGTTGCCGGGGGCAAGCCGCTCCTCTCGATCCCGCCGATGGCGATCATCATGTACGAGGGCACGATGCTCGGGGCGATCCTGTTCACGGTGTTCGGCATCGTTTTCGAATCGAGGCTGCCCAGGCTCTTCATGGGCGCATATGACACTCGTATCACTGAAGGCTACATCGGCGTGACAATCACGACGTCCGAGGACCGGACCGACGACGCGGAGGACGTGTTGAAGAAGGCAGGAGCCGAGGAAGTGAAGCGAGGGTGGGAGTCGAGCTAGTGGGTATCTCCCGTCTCGCGAAAGGACATGGCTCGCCGGTGCGCCTGCATGCAGGCAGGATAGCCGTCCCCTGGCTGTTGCTACTCCTCGCGTCGGCCATGCTGCTCGCCGGCTGCTATGATTCGACCACTGGAGACACGACCGTCTACGGTGTCGCGGAGTTCAAGCTGCCGGTGGTCCCGGAGACGGGTTCTCACCGGGTGATGGTGTTCTCGGAGATGCACTATCAGCCCTCGTACCGCTCGCAGGAGTCTCCAAGGCTATTGCCCAACTCGGAAGCAGTCCCCTATGGAGGGCTGGGGTCACCGGATGGCGTGATCGAACACGATATGATCACGAAGGAGATCGTTCCCGGGTCGCTGGCGGAATACGGGGAGTTGACCATCCCGCAAAGGGTGAAAGACGCCTACGATCCCGGGCATACCCAGGAGTTGTTCCGTGTCAACTGCTCCGTCTGCCACGGCATGGCGATGCAGGGCGACAGCATGATGGCAACCATGATGGAGGACAAGGGGCTGGGTCCCGTCCCGGCTGACCTGATGGCGCCCATAACGGTGGAGGCGTCCGAGGGCGAGCTGTTCGCGTTCATCTCCCAGGGAGGCCGCCAGGGCTACGCGCTCATCGAGGCCGGCCAGGAGTCCCGCTCTCCCATGCCAGAGTTTCTCTACCTGCTTAGCGAGGACGATCGCTGGGCCCTGGTGAAGTACCTCAGAGACCAGATGCCCTGATCCCCGGGCTCAGCCCCATCGAATGCGAGGGCCGAGCTGACCGCCTGCCCCTCGCGCGGGTCTGCTGAGGTCCGGGCTGGATGTGCGGCCCAACGCCTGTAGTCCGACTCCCCTTCCTGAAGGAATCGCCTAGCGCCGCTCTTCGGTTTTTTCCGGATTGGAGGGGCGAAAGTGCGTAGAGCCTCCAGGCATGGTGATGCTAACGTCACTGCCGGAGGCCCTTCCTGGCATGTCGACACATGCTCGTCGTAATCGCATCATCCTGATCGCCGGCGCTACGATAGTGATCGCGGTCCTGCTGTACGTGGCCCGAGGGGCGCTGTTCCCATTCATTCTCGCCGGGCTCCTTGCCTACCTCCTCATACCTGTAGTCCG
Organism: Dehalococcoidia bacterium; assembly: GCA_034420735.1. Lineage (GTDB taxonomy): Bacteria > Chloroflexota > Dehalococcoidia > Lucifugimonadales > CAJWER01. Next base: position 35,968 of record DAOULA010000079.1, on the reverse strand, counting down.
GCTGCTGGAGAGGATAACCCCTTGGCGGGAGCGCTGGCCGAAGGTCAGCCGGTTCAGCGCGATTCTCGTGATCAACGTGGTCGCAGTTGTATTGCTAGTGGGCTTCCTGGCAACGGTCATCCCCATGGCGGTTAGGGAGACGAGCCATTTCATCGAGGGGATTCCGGACCTGTACAACAGCGCTCGTGAGACCCTGGAGAGCTTGAACGACGAGTATACCAGTCGGGTCCCAGAGAATGTGCGGGCCCAGATCCAGGAAGCGATGGAAGGAGGAAGCGGGGTGGTGGTGAGCGCGGCTCAGGGCGTCCTGCTTCGCACTGCGGAGGGTGTGCAGCACACCCTGTCCTTCATCATAGCCCTGGCTATCATGCCCATATTCCTCTTCTACCTTCTTAAGGACCAGGAGGAGCTGAGCGAGGGGTTCTTCTCTATTCTCCATCCCTCCCTCCAGCGGCACGTCCGGAACGTCCTGGCGATCGCGGACCGGACGGTCGGCGCGTACTTGAGGGGTCAACTCATCCTGGGCGCATTTGTAGGAGTGGTGGTGTTCGCCGGACTGACGTTGATAGGGATACCGTTTGCGGTCCTGCTTGGGATAATCTCGGGCGTTACAGAGCTGCTGCCGGTAATTGGGCCCATACTTGGAGCGATCCCGGGACTGCTGGTGACTCTCGCCAACTCGCCGGAGAAGTTCTTCTGGGTCCTGATACTGTACGTGGCCGTGCAGCAGATCGAGAATACCCTGCTGGTGCCTCGCATCCAGGGCGAGGCAGTCAACCTGCACCCGGCTGTTGTGATGGTAGTGCTGATCGTCGGCAGCGAGGTGGCCGGTCTATGGGGGATGGTAGTTGCAGTGCCCCTGGCGGGCGTAGCCAGGGACGTGTTCCTCTACTTCCTAAACGAATGGAAAATCGAGGAAGTTGCCCCGCCCGTCGATGCGCCGGACGAGGCCGCGAAGGCGAACGCCTAGCTCGGGCTATTCTCCCCTGACCCCTCCGGGCCTCATCTTCCAGCCCGATGGATTGACGTCGAGTGCGACGCCCTCAGGGCTCATGAACTTCTTCTCGCCGACCCAGTTGTCCGGAGTGCCCTCCGCGTTGCCGTAGGTCTCGTTCCACTCGGTGAGCTCTATGCCGCCGTTGTCCTCGATCAGCTCCTGGGACTGGTCGAGGTCCTCGACCTGGAGCCCGAAGTGGTGCAACCCCGGGTAGCCGCCTCCGTAGCGGTCGTACTTGAACTTGAGAATAGTGACGTTGATGTAGCCGTCGCTCAGAATCGCCGAGTCGTTGTCGGGTGAGCGCTCTACTTCGGTCAGTCCGAAGGCGTTGATATAGAAGTCGGCGCAGGCGCCCGGGTCGTTGGTCGAGATTCCGATGTGCTTGATCTTGGGCATTTTGAATCGATCCTCCGTGCGGCTAGACTGTGATTTTGCCAGCGGCCCGGCTGGCGTGTCGAGAGGGTAAGTTATAGGAAGACGCACGGGCCGGTCAAGCGCCCTGTGTAGCTATAGGCGGATTCTGACGCGTCCCGGTTCGGCGGTGACCAGAACGCCTTGCTGTAGGTCCACGCCGTAGCGGCCAAGTACATCAAGACATGCTTGTGCCTGCTGTTTGGCTGACCAGCCAACCAGGCGCACGATTCCGGCATGAGGTTGCTGATGAAGTACTGCCAGCTCACCGGCCCACACAACGTCATGTCCGGCAGCCATCAGTGTCGCTGTTGCCCCTCCCCAAATGCAGGTGTCCAAGAGCAGCTTCAATGGGACTCAATCGTCAACGGTTCGATCCGTTCGCTGCCGACCACCCTGAGGGCATATACAAGGCAAGCTTGGATGTCCTCCGGGTCCAGCCATGGATAGCCGCTGAGAATAGTCTCAATGGTATCGCCCGCAGCCAGCATACCCAGGACGTGCTCCACGGCCAGGCGCCGACCGCGGATGATGGGCTTACCCCCGAAAACCTCCGGGTTCACCGTGATCCTCTCCAACAGCTTGCTCTCGTCCATAAGTCCAGCCCCCGTGTCGTCTACCTGAGTATCAAGGCTCGCGGTGATGGCTATGCGGTTGCCTGAGGAAAGCAACAGGCGCGATAGGTTCGATTCCAAGATTGTACCAGCATAGACAAGCCAAGCTTGGCACCCACCGCGCTACCACCGTGCCAAGGGGAGATGATTGAGGACGCCAAGAATGCGGTGCCGGGCGTACCCTGCCTGCCGGTTTGGCCATTCTCCACGTCACGGCTGCTTCGTGTTCGGGTTATCATAGCTGGATGTGGATGGCTGCGATCCCTCAGCGGGAGCGGCAGGACATCACCCGACGGACTCTGGAGGAGCGGGATATGAGCAACTCCCAAGCGTGCGATCTCTTGATACGAGCGGGGCGTGTCTTCTGCGCGGACTCAGGTCTGGACGGCCCGGGCGCGGTCGCGGTCAAGGATGGTCGCATAGCGGCTTCGGGGCAGGACGTGGTCGGCGCCGCCTCGGAGGCCCTGGACTTCTCCGATGCGGTGCTGCTGCCCGGGTTCGTGGACCTCCATGCCCATCCCGCGCCGGCCCATTGGAAATACGGCATAGACCCGGACGTCCTGATGCTGCCGAGGGGCACGACCACGATACTCTCCCAGGGCGACGCCGGAGCCAACAACTGGGACTTCTACAGGCGCAGGGTGGTCGAGCCTGCGTCGATACGCATCCGCATGGCCCTGAGCGCGGCGGTCGGCGGCGAGGAGGAGCAGGGCGCGGTATTCCGGAACCTGGAGGACGTCGACGTCGAGGCCTGCGTGAGGGCCATAGAGAGCGACCCGGAGCTAATTTGGGGCATCGCAATTAACGCTTCCGTAGCCGCGACTGCCGGTCACGATCCGAGGGTGGTGATGGGCAGGGTGCTGGAGATGGCAGAGCGAACGGGCAAGCCGCTGCTCTACGGCGTGCGATGGGACCCTTTCGACTGGCCTGTGGAGGAGCAGCTGGCCCTGCTGAGGCCAGGAGACGTGGTGACCTACTGCTTCCACGTAGGTCCTGGGGGTCTTGCGCCCAGCGGCCGTGTGGAGAGCGCGGCATGGGAGGCGCAAGAGCGCGGCGTGAAGTTCGACATCGGTCACGGCATGGCCTCGTTCAACTTCGGAGTGGCCGAGACGGCGGTCAGGGAGGGCTTCCTGCCCGACTCCATCTCGACCGACTTCTACGCACGCCACGCTCACTCGTCGCCCCGGCACGATATGCCCCGCACGATGTCGAAGCTGATGGCTGCCGGAATGGCGGATACAGACGCGTTTGAGCGAGCCACGCTGCGCCCGGCTCAGACGCTGGGGCTGGATGGCGAAGCGGGCACACTCAGGCCCGGATCGACGGCGGACCTCGCGGTGATCCGGTGGAATGCAGATGCTGCGCCGCTGGTGGATGTCGATGGAAACGAGCGGCCGGGCGGCTGCTGGGAGCCGGTAGCGACTGTCAGGGCGGGTAGGGTGATCCAGGCCACTACCCCGGAATAGGGCTGCGGCGAAGCTTTCTCGACAACTCCTGGGGCAAGCTGTCATTCCGAGCGCCAAGCGAGGAATCTGACTCTCTACAAATCGTCGTTGTCTTGAAGGGCGGCGATCCCAGGTTCCTCACTGGGTTCGGAACGACAGAATAGGTGAGCTCGTCTATGGGCCGGAGCTGCGGACCCTGGTGCAAATGTCCGCGATTGTGGTCCCCGACAGCCTTAGGCCGTGCTCAGATGCGGACTCTCGCAGCGAGCTGAAGATCGTTTGCAGCTTGACGCTCGACGGGTGTTCGGGGTCTGCGTAGTCCTGGTCCTGGTGGGTATTGGTGACATAGGTGGGAAAGGCTGCGCCGTCGTCGACACTCCGCGCGATCACACTGCGGGCGACGGCGCGGTGGTCGTATACGCGCGAAGGGACGTAGGGCCACTCGAGGCCGGGCTCGCGCCGGTCTCCTCGCTCCATCGGCCTGGAGGTATCGACCGAGATGGGGACTTCCACGAAGTCGCTGTCGCCCTCTATGTGGCGGAAGGAGAGATTGGCCCGGTGCGGGTACAGCTCCGCGCCCGCCCAGATGGCCATGGCCTCCGGTAGGACTCTGCCAGGGCATGAGAGACTGCCTCCCTCGAACCCCAGCTCCAGCAGGACCCCGAACGTCGCGTCGTTCGCCGAGAAGACACCGCCGCGAAAGAACCTGGGGTGCTGGCCCAGGGCGTCCGACCACACCTGCGACGCATCGGAAATGAGCTCTGTTTGCTCACCGGCGGTGAAGGAGCCCAGGTCGCGCGGAAACCGGGCGTCGTCGAACTTGTACGGGTGCAGGTGCATCCCCAGGCAGGCCCCGGCGGCCTGGAGCTCGAGCAGGAGGCCAGGCTGGGCGACTGCGACCTCAGGGTGGGCGAACAGGGTCACCGGGTAGCCCTCCCTGTCTGCCGCTTCGACGTATCCCCGAATGGAACGCTCTCCCTCGTCGTGTGTGGCGGGACCGCTGCCGGAGAGCCTGATAGCCAGCGGCGAGCACTCGAACAGGGTCGGCTCACAGTCCATGGTGAGTATGACGTTGACGGTGTCGCTCATTGGACGCTCCCTGGTTCATAGTGCGGCATGGGGTACTAAAGGAAACGCCTGGCACATGGGCCAGGCGTTTCGGTCTTGCTCTCACTCAGGCCGAGAGCCCCCATCCCTTCGGCAGGCTCAGGACAGGCTCAATCTTCCCCCTCGGGGCGAAGAGGCTTAGCCGGAGCCGTTTGCGCCGCCGTGGGTGGCTATCAGGCCAGGCAGGTCGAGCTCTTTGGCTCGCCAGCACGAGACCCAGCGACCGGGCTCGATCTCCTCGAGCATGGGCGTGTCGGTCTTGCACTGGTCCACCGCGTACTCGCAGCGCGGGTGGAAGTAGCAGCCCGAAGGCGGGTTGGCCGGGTTCGCAACCTCACCCCTCAGGATGATCCGCTCTGCCCTCAGCCGCGGGTCGGGGATCGGGACGGAGGAGAGGAGGGCGGACGTGTAGGGGTGCTTGGGCGAGTCGAAGATGTCCTCGGAGTTGCCGAGCTCGACGATCTTGCCGACGTACATGACGGCAACCCTGTCGCTGATGTGGCGGACGACGCTCAGGTCGTGGGCCACGAAGAGGTAGGTCAGGTTGAGCTGCTCCTGGAGGTCTTCCAGGAGGTTAATCACCTGGGCCTGGACCGAAACGTCGAGGGCCGAGACGGGCTCGTCCGCCACGACGAGGCGCGGGTTGAGTGCCAGGGCTCGGGCGATGCCGATGCGCTGGCGCTCGCCGCCGCTGAAAGCGTGGGGGAAGCGACGCATATACTCAGGTCGCAGGCCGACGAGGCGCAGCAGCTCGGCCACCCTGTCGGCTCTCTCGCGACGGCTGTCCATGCCGTGTACCAGGAGGGGCTCACCCACAATGTCGAGCAGGGTCATCCGGGGATTGAGAGAGCCGAATGGGTCCTGGAAGATCATCTGCATGTCGGACCGCAGCTCTCGCAGCGGCCCCCTGGACAGGTCGGTGATGTCCACGACCTCTTCGTCCTTCGTCCTGAAGAGGATCTCGCCGCTGGTGGGCTCGATTGCCCTGAGGATGCACCGGGCCGTCGTGGTCTTGCCGCATCCGCTCTCGCCCACCAGGCCGAGGGTCTCGCCCTGTTGGACGTGAAAGCTGACGTCGTCGACGGCTTTCACCTGGCCGACGGTCCGCTTGAGGAAGCCCTTCTGGATAGGGAAGTGCTTCTTCAGGTTTCGAACATCTAGGAATTCTACATCCTGGCTAGTCGTTGTCATCAGCTAGTCACCTCTGCGGGAGGATGATGCAGGAAGCAGCTCACGGACTGTTCGGAGTCGCCAATCTGCTGGAACTCTGGGACGTGAACGTCGCATACGCCCTCGATGAAGGAAGGGCACCTGGGCCGGAAGGTGCACCCCGACGGCCGGTTGAACGGATGGGGAATCGTGCCCACGATCGATGGCAGCCTCTCCACTCCCTTGGCGTAGATGCTCGGGATGGACCTGAGCAGGCCCTGGGTGTAGGGGTGCTGCGGGTTGTGGAATACGTCGTCGACGGGTCCGGACTCGGCTTCCCTGCCGAGGTACATGACGACAACCTCGTCGGCCATTTCGGCAACCACGCCAAGGTTGTGCGTAATCAGGATCACGGCCATCCCGTTCTGCTCCTGGAGCTCCCTGAGCAGGTCGAGTATCTGCGCCTGGGTCGTCACGTCCAGGGCAGTTGTGGGCTCGTCGGCGATCAGCAGTTTGGGGTCGCAGGACAACGCCATGGCGATCATCGCGCGCTGGCGCAGGCCTCCGCTGAGCTGGAAGGAGTACTCGTGGATCCTCTGGGCAGGATTCGGAATGCCCACGCGGTTGAGGAGCTCCACGGCCCTCTCTTCGGCCTCCTTCTTGCTGACGTCCATATGGAGCCTGATGGCCTCCATCAGCTGGTTGCCGATGGTGTGGACAGGGCTGAACGATGTCATGGGCTCCTGGAAGACCAGGGCTATGTCGCTGCCCCTGATCGACCTCATGAGGCCGCTGTTCGGGGGCTGTTTCGTGACATCGATCTCCTGGACGGCGCCGTTCACGTCACGCCTCCAGATAATCTCGCCCTCCTCCACCCTGCCGGGCCGGTCGATGATGCCGAGGATGGACCTCCCGACCGTGCTCTTGCCGCATCCGCTCTCGCCCACGATGCCGAGGGTGTTGCCCGCCTTGACGTCGAAGCTGACGCCATCGACAGCCCTGACCAGGCCCTCGTCCGTAGGGAAGTACGTCTTGAGGTTCTTGACCGATAGCAGGGTCCCGTTTCCGTTCTCAGCCATGTGCCACCTACTTGCCGTAAGGATCGGCTGCGTCGCGCAGTCCGTCACCCATGAAGTTGAAGCTCAGGATTACGATGATGACCGGTATCGCCACGAACATCAGCCAGGGGTAGACGGCCACAGTCTGCGGGTTCTGGGCCTCCTTGAGCATAACGCCATAGCTGACTGCGGGCGGGATCAGCCCCAGTCCCAGGAAGCTCAGCGCCGTCTCCGAGATGATCATGCTCGGAATGGTCAGGGTTATGTGGGCGATGATGTGGCTGTAGAAGGATGGCAGCATGTGACGGAACATGATCCGCCCCTCGCCCGAACCTGCCAGGCGGGCCGCCATCACGAAGTCCTCCTCCCTCATCGACAGGAAGCGCCCCCTGACGACACGACCGAGGGTAGTCCACTGGAAGATGGAGAGTATGACTGTAATGGCGAAGTAGACCCTCAGTACGGGCCACTCTCGCGGTATTGCCGCCGACAGGCCCATCCAGAGAGGCAGCGTCGGCACGGCTATCATGATCTCGATTATGCGCTGGATGATGGTGTCGATGAAGCCACCGTAGTAGCCGGACGCTCCTCCCAGGATGATTCCTATGAACAGTGCAAGCGTCACACCCACCAGCCCGATGGAGAGAGATATCCGGGTGGCCAGCATGAGGCGGGACCACTGGTCGCGCCCGACTGAGTCGCTGCCGAGCAGGAAGAGGGACGGGTGGTCTCTCATGTTGTGGTCGGGGTCGGAGAAGCCGATCATGTGCCGGTTGGTCTTGATGAAGCCCAGGAAGCTGTACTCGAACCCCTGGGTGAAGAAGCCGACCGGGTACCTCACGTCCTCCACGATCTGGTAGTCGCGCCTGAAAGTCTCAGGGTCTCGGAAGGACTCCAAGCCGTTGATGTGCGGCCGGAAGCTGCCCTCGGCGAAGAACCTGAGCGGCTGGGGCCGGAGGAGATGGAACTTGGTGGCCGTCGCCGCCGGGTCACCGAATCCCAGGAACTCGGCCAGCGGGAACGTGATGTAGAAGATGCCAATGATGATTGTGGCGGCTATGGCCAGCTTGTGCTTGCGGAAGCGCCACCACATCAGCCTCCACTGGGAGGCTACGAATACCTCTTCTTCCTCTTCCAGTCTGCCTATCGTCTGGGTAAATGCTGCCTCTGCCATATGTTTCCACCTATGTTGTGGTCTATTGGCCAGACTGGCCGAGCACGGTCTCTACGTAACGGGGACCTACAGCCTATTCAGAGTAGGCCGGAGACTATAGCATGCAATACGTTGTGTCAAGCCGCCCGCCGCACAGGCACCCGACACTCGCCTCCCCTGAGCAAGTTGCCCAGGCCAGCCCCCATTCGCCGCCCCTCTATAACATAGGCAACTCGGCCCTGTCAAACGTGAGGCCCGGCTCCAGATTCACAACCTAGTTGGCTGCCCGGTCCCAGTTCAGGGGGAGGGCGGGTTTCAAACCCGCCCCTACCGGGGACGTCTTGGAGATTTGGCGGTCAATGCGGAGGTGGTGTATCTGGGACGGTCCCCGGGGTGCCCTGGAGAGGTCCTGGCGAAGGGGGTTCGGGGTGGGTTGGGTGGCCTGTGATATACTCTAGCTAATTGCGTCTGCCGCTACGCCGCCTCTCCAGCGGCGCCGGCAACGTCCGGGAGTGATCTTTATACAATGCCCCTCTTCGAAGACCTGAAGGTGTTCAGCGGCAATGCCCACAGGGCCCTGGCCAAGGACATTTGTTCGTATCTTGGGGTAGGCCTGGGAGCCTGTGAGGTCTTCAAGTTCAGCAACGACCAGACCTTCGTAAAGATCCTGGAGAACGTCAGGGAGAAGGACGTCTTCCTGCTGCAGACGCTGTCGGCGCCCGTCAACGACCACCTGATGGAGCTGCTGATCATGATCGACGCGGCGCGGCGGGCGTCCGCGGGCCGGATCACGGTGGTGATTCCCTACTACGCCTATGGGCGCACCGACAAGAAGGACCAGCCGCGCGTGGCCATCACGGCCAGGCTCATCGCCGACTTCATCAGTGCTTCGGGCGCGGACAGGGTCCTCACGATGAACCTTCACGCCGGGCAGATCCAGGGGTTCTTCAACATTCCACTGGACGAGCTTACGGCCATCCCGATGCTGGCGGCCGACTTCAAAGAGAGGGGCGTATCCGATCCCGTGGTGGTGGCCACCGACGTGGGGGCGGCCAAGAGGGCCCGGGACATGGCAATTCATCTCGACGCTCCCATAGCCATTATCGAGAAGCAGCGGACTGGCAACGACGACTCCGCCGAAGCGGTGAACCTAATTGGCAGCGTCGAGGGCCGGACGACCCTGATAGTCGACGATGAGATCGACACGGGAGGCACGGTGACGGCGGCGGCCCACCTCCTGTCCCGCCATGGGGCCGCCGGCATCTACTGCTCAGTAGTGCACCCGCTGCTATCGGGACAGGCAACCGCCAGGCTGGAGGACAGCCCGCTGAAGGAGCTGGTCGTCACGGACACGCTCCCCATTCCGGACGAGAAGCGCATTGACGGGCTCAGGGTGCTGCCAATCGCGTCGCTGCTTGGCGAGGCGATTCATCGCATCCACAGCGGCCTGTCCATCGGGGCCATGTTCGAGCACTGACTGCTACCGGGAGGTCGAACAATAGCTACTTCAGTGCGGCATAGGGACATCAGCGGCGCCCTCCTCAAACATGCCAGTATCGAGTTCGAGAAGGGAGACATGCTCCAGGCATCCGAGAAGGTATGGGGAGCGCTGACCCATCTGGTGAAGGCAGTTGCCCATGAGGAGGGCTGGGAAGACGGGCCCCACTACATGGTGATGAGAAACGCCCAGAGGCTTCTCAGGCACGCTCCCAACCGAGTCGAGAACTTAAAGCGCCTAGCGGTGGTGAAGGCCCTCCATGTCAACTTCTATGAAGACGACCTGGACAAGGATGTGGTGGCGGTTGGCATCGAGAGCGGCAGGATGCTGATAGGAGATATGAAGATAGCTGCAGTCGGGCTTGCACGCAGGCGCGAGGGGGCGGGCCCAACGCAGCCATGAGGAGGCGTCGAACCGGATGTTGAAGTCCATAGCCAAGATGATTGGCGGCTCCTCTGAGAGGTCCGTCAAGAAGCTCCGGCCCTACGTGGACGAGGTGAATGGGCTGGAGCGGGACTTCGAGGAGCTGACCGACAGCGGGCTCCGGGTAACGACGGATGAATTCCGGGACCGCCTGGATGGGGGCGAGAGCCTGGACGACATCCTGCCGGAGGCCTTCGCTGCCGTAAGGGAGGCGGCGAAGCGCACCCTGGGCCAGCGCCACTTCGACGTGCAGATCATCGGCGGTGTGGTCCTGCATGAGGGCAAGATCGCGGAGATGCGCACGGGAGAGGGCAAGACTCTCGTTGCCACTCTTCCCGCCTATCTGAACGGGCTTGCGGGCGAGGGAGTGCACGTTGTCACGGTCAACGACTACCTGGCCCGGCGCGACGCCCAGTGGATGGGCCAGGTGTACGACTTCCTGGGCCTCTCGGTGGGTGTACTGCAGCACGACTCCGCCTACCTGTACGACGCATCCGGCAAGGGCAATAAGGGGATGGAGCGGCTGCGTGAGGTGGAGCGCAAAGAGGCCTATGCGGCGGACATCACCTACGGCACGAACAATGAATTCGGCTTCGACTACCTGCGGGGGAACATGGTCGTGGACCCCTCCCAGCGGGTCCAGCGTGAGTTGGCATACGGCATAGTCGACGAGGTCGACAACATCCTCATCGACGAGGCGAGGACGCCGCTCATCATCTCGGGACCCGCCCAGGAGTCGACGAAGGAGTACTACCGATTCTCCAAGCTGGTGCCCAGCCTTGTGGCTACCGAAGACTACAAGGTCGACGAGAAGTACCGGGCGGTCTCGCTGACCGCCGTGGGCATGAGCAAGGTCGAGAAGCTGCTCGGGGTCGACAACCTCTACGACCGGGCCAACTTCAGGCTAGTCCACTTCGTGGAGAACGCCCTGAAGGCGCGGACCCTGTTCGAGCGAGACCGGGAGTACGTCGTGAAGGACGGCGAGGTGGTGATCGTCGACGAGTTCACCGGCAGGCTCACACCCGGCCGACGCTTCTCCGACGGCATACACCAGGCTCTCGAGGCCAAGGAGGGGCTTGCCGTCCGGAGAGAGACGATCACGTACGCAACCATCACACTGCAGAACTACTTCAGGATGTACTCGAAGCTGTCCGGCATGACCGGCACCGCGGCGACCGAGGCGGAGGAGTTCTGGAAGATCTACAAGCTGGACGTGATGGAGATACCGACTCACAGGCCGATGGTGCGCGACGACCAGCCCGATCTCATCTACAAGAACCAGAAGGCGAAATACGACGCCGTCGTGAAGGACATCGAAGAGCATCACAGACAGGGCCGCCCAGTGCTGGTCGGCACGACGGACATAGACAAGTCGGAGAAGCTCAGCAAGCTGCTCAAGAGCAGGGGAGTGCCCCACGAAGTGCTGAACGCCAAGCAGCACGAGCGGGAGGCGTCTATCGTCGCCCAGGCAGGCAGGCCCGGCGCGGTGACCGTCGCCACCAACATGGCTGGAAGGGGCACCGACATCGTACTTGGCGGTAATCCCGAGGGGATCGAGATCGACACCGAGGAGTGGGCGACCGATCACCAGTCCGTTGTCCAGGGGGGCGGGCTGCAGATCATAGGGACCGAGCGCCACGAGGCCCGCCGCATCGACAACCAGCTCAGGGGCCGCTCCGGCCGCCAGGGGGACCCCGGGACCACGCGGTTCTATGTGGCCCTGGACGACGACCTGATGCGACGCTTCGGCGGCGAGCGAATCCAGTCGGTGATGGACTGGGCCGGGCTCGAGGATGACGCGCCGCTCGAGAACAAGATGATCACCAGGTCCATCGAGGGCGCCCAGGTGAAGGTGGAAGGCCATCACTTCGACATCCGCAAGCACCTGGTGGAGTACGACGATGTCATAAACACCCATCGCGCAGTCATCTATGAGGAGAGGGCGAAGGTCCTGAGCGGTTCCGACCTGAAGGCCAACATACAGGAGATGGTCGAGAACGAGGTCAGGGAGATCGCCGGGCGTTACCTGGAGGACGCACCGCCGGAGGACTGGGACATAGAAGGGATGCTGGGCGAGCTGGGCACGATACTCCCACTCAGAGGGGAGTTCGCCAATCCCGAGGCGGTGGCCCAGATGCGCCAGGAGGAGATCGAGGAGGGTCTCGTCGCTCTCGGAAGAGAGCTCTACGAGGAGCAGGAGTCGTTGCTGGGCGCCGGGAACATGCGGGACATAGAGCGGCAACTGATGCTGCAGGTCATCGACTACAACTGGGTCCCGCATCTCACGTCCATGGAGCAGCTGAGGCAGGGGATAGGGCTCCAGGCGTACGGCCAGCGGGACCCGCTCGTCATGTACAAGCGCGAAGGCATGGGGAAGTTCGAGGAGCTGAAGAGCAACATCCAGTCGGATGTCGTGCACATGGTATACCTCCCGAAGCTCCCCCCCACAGCTACGAATGGCAAGGCATCGGGTCCCAGGAATGGCGCAAAGGCCAGTTCCGGCAAGAGCGTCATGACGAACGTGGTCGGCGACCAGGGCAAGAAACGAGTGACCGCAGGCTCTCGCAAGATAGGGCGAAACTCCCCGTGCCCGTGCGGGAGCGGCAAGAAATACAAGCGATGCTGCGGCGCATAGGAGACAGCTTGCAAGAATCTGACTATCGCCCTCACCACATTCTTCTCGGGTCAAGGGAGAGGGAGTTGCGCGGCGGCCTCAGGAGCGCGAGGGCCACGTTACGCTCTCAGATAGGCTGGGTAGCATGAGTACAGCGGCTCCTCCCATCACATCGGAACGAGCGGTCGACCTCCTGGAGTCGTCCATCGCGGATGGCAAGGACTGGCCTACTGCGCTGGTGGAGGCGATGGCGGTCTGGCCGTCGGCGAAGGAGACCCACGAGGGCCTCGAGCGGAACTACTTCATCGCCGGCGAGGCGTTTGACTGGCAGACGCTGGCCGAACGGCTCCTGGACGCTCTGGATGGCCAGGTGTCGGACGCGGAAAGAGAGGCCTTGCTGTTCCACGGGGAGTTTCCGCCGTCGTTCGACATGGAACGGTTCAAGGACATCATCGGCCTCGAAAAGTACCGAGGCTACCTGAACTACTACTACGGTGTGACGGTAGAGGAGGCGCTACAGCTCGCCGTCGAGCTCGAGGTGATGAAGCAGTACGCGAGCAACGGTCTCCACTACAAGGATGAGGCTGCCGACGTGGCCTTCCGCAGGATATACCGGCTATCGAGAGACGAGATGCTGGACGCCTTCCGCGAAGAGAAGGGCCTCTCCGTGAGGCGGTCTATCGACATGGCCGAGTCCAGGGAGTTCACGTACTGGCTGTTCAAGTACAGGGTCAAGAACTGCGACAAGGCTCGGATAGCCAGCGACACGCGCAAGGGCCTGGACCAGCTGGAGCGTATGCGCGGGGCCAGGACCTCCGACTCGGCTGCGCCTCCTGACGAGGGCGAGCACTATGCCTCGGGCGAGGGACTCGGCGCCCGGTCCAAGTGGGGATAGGCAGCTAGCCTCCCAGCTTACCCAGGGTCTCCTCGATCCGGTCGCGTCGCTGCTGGGACGCAACTAGCCGCTCCCGCTCCCTGTCCACCACTTCTTCCGGCGCCCTGGACAGGAAACGTTCGTCGTCGAGACGCTTGGACAGGCGGGCAAGGTTGCGACCGACGTCTTGCAGCTCGGCGGCCAGCCTCTCCCTCTCGCGGTCCAGGTCTACGAGGCCGCCCAGAGGGACGACTACCGTGCCGCTGGAGAGCACGAGCGATATGCTGTCGTTCGAGTCCCCGCCGGCCTCGGCCCCGTTCAGGACGAGCGGGTCTACCTGGGCGAGGCTCCTGATCGCCGCTTCCTCCACTTGAAGCGCGCCTGTCATGGCGGAGTCCCGGACCACGGCATGGACGGGCTGCGAGGGTTGGATCTTGAACTCGGCCCGCAGATTTCGGATCGCCCTTACGACCTCGATCACAGCGCCGATCTCGGCCTCGGCCGATTCGTCGTAGGCGTCCGTCTCGGCGACTGGGTATTCGGCGACCATGAGCGCCGGGCTGCCGGCCTCCCCGTCCATGTACTGGACGAGGTTCTGCCATATCTCCTCGGTGATGAAGGGGAGGAAGGGGTGCAGGAGTCGCAGCACGCGTTCGAGCACGTAGGCGAGCACGGGAATGGGGGACTCGTCGCCGGCGCGCATCCTGACCTTCGACATCTCCAGGTACCAGTCGCAGTACTCGCCCCAGAGGAAGTCGTGGACTTCGCGCTGGGCCTCGCCGAACTGGAATTCGCTCATGTAGGAGTCGACCTGTGCGGCCACCCGGTTCAGCCTGCTGACGATCCACCTGTCCTCGACGTGGGATGCGTCCGGTCGCTCCCAGGAGGGCCTGACGCCTGAGCGTTCGAGATTCGCGACGACGAAGCGTGACGCGTTCCACAGCTTGTTTGCGAAGTTGCGGCTGGAGGTAATCTTGGCGTCGGTCAGCCGCATGTCGTTGCCCGGCGACGTGCCGGTCGTCAGGGCGAAGCGGAGGGCGTCGGCGCCGTAGGCGTCGATAAGGTCCAGGGGGTCCTTCACGTTGCCCTTGGACTTGCTCATCTTTGCGCCCTCGGGGTCCCGGACGAGGCCGTGCAGGTATACGGTGCGGAAGGGGATGTCCCCGGCGTTTTCCATCCCCATCATCATCATGCGGGCTACCCAGAAGAAGAGGATGTCGTGGCCGGTCTCCATGACCGTGGAGGGGTAGAAGTAGTCGAGGTCTTCGGTCCGGTCGGGCCATCCGAGGGTGGAGTGGGGCCAGAGGGCGGAGCTGAACCAGGTGTCCAGCACGTCGGGGTCGCGCTCGATGCGCAGGGAGCCGCAGCCGGAGCAGGCATCCGGGTCCTCGAGGGCTACGGTGGTATGGTCGCAGGCGTCGCAGTACCAGGCGGGTATGCGGTGCCCCCACCAGAGCTGGCGGCTGATGCACCAGTCGCGAATGTTGTACATCCAGTTGAAGTAGACCTTGGAGAAGCGCTCAGGGACCATGCCGACCCGCCCGTCCTCCACGGCCTCGATGGCCGGCTTCGCCAGCGGCTCCATCCTCATGTACCACTGGTTGCTGACCAGCGGCTCGACCACCTCGTTGCAGCGGTCGCAGTGGCCCAGCGAGTGGTGCATGGGCTCAATCTTCTCCAGCAGGCCCTCACGCTCCAGCTGCGCCACGATGCGGGTGCGGGCCTCGTAGCGGTCCAGGCCCTCATACGGCCCCGCGTTCTCGTTCATGGTGCCGTCGAGGTTCATCGCGGTGATGAGGTCTATGTCCTGGCGCTCGCGGATGTCGAAGTCGTTGTGGTCGTGCCCGGGAGTGACCTTGAGTGCGCCGGTGCCGAATGAAGGGTCGACGGCTGAGTCCGCGATGATGGGGATGATCCGCCCCAGGACCGGGAGCACGGCCGACTTGCCGACGTAGGCCGAATAACGCTCGTCGTCGGGATTGACTGCGACGGCCGTGTCTCCCAGCAGGGTTTCCGGCCGGGTGGTCGCTATCGTCAGTGCGCCGCTGCCGTCGCTCAGGTCGTAGCGGATGTGGTAGAGGCTGGCAGCCTTGTCCTCGTGCTTGACCTCGAGATCGGAGAGGGCGGTGGCGCAGCGGGGGCACCAGTTTGCGATGCGCTCGCCGCGGTAGATCAACCCCTTCTCATAGAGGTTTACGAAGGTCGTGCGGACGGCCTTGCTCGGCCCACCGTCGAGGGTGAAGGCCTGGCGCGTCCAGTCGCACGACGCGCCGAGACGCTTGATCTGCTCGTAAATCCTGTCGCCGTACTGGTCGACCCAGAGCCAGACGGTCGCCACGAACTCCCTTCTGCCGAGGTCGTGCCTGGTGAGGTCGTCGTTAGCGAGCATCCTCTCGACGACGACCTGGGTGGCGATGCCCGCGTGGTCCGTTCCCGGCAGGTAGAGCGTGGGGTCGCCCTTCATCCGGTGCCACCTGCACATCAGGTCCTCCAGGGCTATGGTGAGGGCGTGGCCGTAGTGCAGCTCGCCGGTCACGTTGGGCGGCGGCATGATCACCGTGAAGGGCTCCTTCGAGCGGTCGATCTCAGGGGTGAAGTATCCGCCCTGCACCCACGACTCGTATATGCGGCCCTCGGTCGCGCTGGGGTCGTACGCCTTGGGCATTTCCCGGTTTCGCACTGCCTGTGTCAAAGGACGTCTCCTGTTGTGACCACGTCGCTGCGGTGCCGGACGAAGACCCTGGGCTCTCCGTCGTCTGCGTAGAGCTGGTTGCCCTCTTCATCGACTATGAGGAATATCCGCTGGACCGTCGTCTTGAGGCGCACCACGCCCCCGTCGAGCAGCTTGTATTCGTTCCATTCTTCCCGTCCGATCTCGAACTGCTGCTCGACCGCGTGCATATCCTGGTCGCCAATACGGACCCTGACTATCTTGGGCATGGCGATTCTCCCGAGCTCACCCGACGGTGGACGCTAGAGTGTGTCCATGAAGTCGTGTGCGTTTGTCTGTTCAAGGCACCCATTATACCAACGAAGCTGTCGCGGACACTGGGCAACCCTGACTGAGATATTCTCGATGCTTCCAGGTATTTGAATCGACGCACTTCAACTGCCCTTCAACCACAGGGCCGGGGACTGGATTCCGGAATGACGGATTAACAGACCTGCGCCTGTAGAGAATGTCCCGAATGCGGCAAGAGCCTGCCTGTGCATTCGCAGACGGCCGGCTCGGTGGACGGGCGCATGGTTTACACTGTGCGGGACATGGGAAGCATAGAGGATGCAGTAAGGCAGCGTGCAGGCGCCCTGGGGTTCGATCTCGTGGGTTTCGCTTCGGCGGAGCCGTTCCTGAGAGACGAAGAGGCAGCCATAGACCGCATCCGCAGCGGGATGATGGATGGGCTGCCCTGGTACACGGAGGAGCGCGTCCACCGGGCGAACAACCCCGAGCTGCTGCTGGAGGGCGCTCGATCCGTAATCTCGCTGGGTACCAGCTATAACACCGGCAGCCCTGCGCCCGGGAGCCCCGGGCCGGTCGGCAAGATCGCCCGGTATGCCTGGGGCGACGACTACCACGACGTGATCAAGGCGAAGCTGCGGGAGCTGGCAGCCGACCTGTCCGACATTGCCGGCAGGGAAGTGCGTACGCGGGTGTTCGTGGACGATGGGCCGATGAACGACCGGGCGGCCGCCGAGAGGTCGGGAGTCGGCTGGTTCGGCAAGAACACGAACATACTCACCCAGAGCCATGGCTCCTGGGTGTTCCTGAGCCAGGTTATAACTGATTTGGAGCTGGAGCCGGGCGAGCCGCTTGCGAAGAACTGCGGCGAATGCGTGTTGTGCATCGACGACTGCCCTACCGGGGCGATCGTCGCGCCGTACGTGATCGACAACCGGCGGTGCATATCGTTCCTGACGATAGAGCTGCGGGGAGCCATCCCGAGGGACCTGAGGCCGCTGGTGGGGGACTGGGTGTTCGGATGCGACATCTGCCAGGACGTCTGTCCGGTCAATCGCAAGGCCTCAGAGAGCCTGGAGCCAGCCTTTCGCCAGCGGCACGACTTTGGAGCGCCGGCGCTGATTCCGTTGCTGGACCTCGACGACGAGGGATTCCGAGAGCGGTTCCGCAAGAGTCCCATCAAGCGTGCCAAGCGCGTGGGACTGCAGCGCAACGTCTGCGTGGCGCTAGGCAACATAGGCGATATGAGGGCAATTGCACCGCTGGCGGGGGCGCTGAAGTCGCCTGACGCACTGGTGCGGGAACACGCGGCCTGGGCATTGGGACGGATTGGCGGCCAGGAGGCTACAGGAGCTCTCACAACGGCCCTGGATGTCGAGGAAGACCCGGCGGTGCGGCTGGAAATCGAGCTCTCGCTCGAGGAGATGGCGGAGCATCCGCCGTCACTGGATCAGGCAAGCCCTCTCTAGGGAACCTCTGGGGCCTCTTATTCAGACCATCCCTAGGTCTTCGATATAGGTGTGACGGCGGTTGAGCCGGCTTGGCTCGTGCTGGCCATTTGACTGGGATTCGGGCAGTCACTATCCTAACTGCCGCCCGGAATCTGAACAAAAGGCGCGCGCGATTGGAGTCCGCGAGAGTGGACCCACGGGACTGATTGGGCCGTGCCTATAGTCGGGGGGTGAGCCGGCGCGGTGGACTTCGACACCTACGATCTGGAGCAGTCGATATACGACGAGATGTTCCTCCCGGAGGGCACACCCCGGGACCACTGTGGGACGCTCCACGAGGCGCTAAAGGAACTCTCCTCCGAAGACCTCGTCGCCATCCAGGAGCGTGTCACCCGCTCGTTCTCCGATGAGGGCATCACCTTCACGGTCTACGGCGACGAGGAGGCGGACGAGCGGATAATCCCAATCGACTGCATCCCCAGGGTGATGTCGGGTCCGGAGTGGCGGCATCTCGAGGCGGGCCTCACGCAGCGCCTGAAGGCCCTGAACCTCTTCCTGGATGACGTGTACGGAAAGTCGCGTGTCAAGGACCTGTACGGCAAGCCACGCATCGTCCACGACGGTGTCATACCCGAGGATGTGATATTCACGTGCCCTCAGTACCGCGAGGAGATGCAGGGTTTCTCGGCGCCCCATGGGACCTGGGTGGCGATCTGCGGCACCGACCTCGTCCGGACCAACGACGGGTTCCGGGTGCTCGAGGACAACCTGCGGGTACCCTCGGGCGTGTCCTACATGCTGGCCAACAGGAAGGCGGCCAAGGCAAGCCTGCGCCGCCTCTACCGCAGGTCGCAGGTCAGGGAGGTGGAGAACTACGGGCGGGTGCTGCTGAGGACCCTGATGGAGCTGGCCCCGGACGGACGCGAAGAGCCCTGCATCGCCCTGTTGACCCCGGGTGTGTACAACTCCGCCTTCTACGAGCACATGTTCCTGGCGCACGAGCTGGGGGCTGAGCTTGTCGAAGGACGCGATATGCTGGTCAGGGACGGCTTCGTCTATATGCGAACAACCACAGGCCTGCGGCGCGTCGACGTGGTGTACAGGCGCGTCGACGATGACTTCGTGGACCCGATGGTGTTTCGACCGGACTCACTTCTCGGCGTGCCAGGGCTGATAGATGCTTACAAGCGCGGCAACGTGGGACTGGTGAATGCGCCTGGGACGGGCGTTGCGGACGATAAGAGCGTCTATGCATACGTGCCGGACATGGTCCGCTATTACCTTGGGGCCGACCCGATCCTCGACAACGTCGAGACGTACCTCTGCCGTCGGCCGGAGGACCTGGAGTACACGCTCGACAACCTGCAGGACCTTGTCGTAAAGAAAGTGGGAGAGTCCGGAGGGTACGGCATGCTGATCGGGCCTCACTCCTCGGCCAGTGAGCGGGAGGAGTACGCTGAGCAGGTGCGCGCCGACCCCGCCGGGTTCATTTCCCAGCCGACGCTGGCGATCTCCCGTTCGCCATGCCTGATCGACGGGGAGATAGAGCCGCGCCACGTGGACCTCAGGCCCTTCGTGCTCCACGGCCGCGAGACGCGCATAGTGCCCGGGGCGTTCTGCAGGGTCGCGCTTCGCCGGGGCAGCCTGGTGGTGAACTCCAGCCAGGGCGGCGGCGGCAAGGACTTCTGGGTGCTGGAGGACTAGCGGCATGCTCTCGCGAAGCGCACAGGGCCTCTACTGGATGGGCCGCTACCTGGAGCGGACGCGGCACCTGTCGCGGCTCCTGGAGCTGCAGACCTCGGCACTGGTCGACCGGCCCGTCAACGAGATCTATTTCGGCTGGCGGCGCCTCTACTCCAGCATGGGCAGAGAGCCTCCAGGCGGAATCCTGGAGATCGACTTCGACGACGACTTCACCCTGGCGGACTCCTACACGCTCGCCGATGACCTTACGTTCGAAAGACTGAATCCCAGCTCAATATGGAACTGCCTCGCGATGGGACGCGAGAATGCACGGCAGATGCGGCACTGCATCAGCGAGGAGATGTGGACGACCCTCAACCTCACGTACCTGAGGAACCAGAAGCTGGGACTGCACGACATCTGGAGGACATCGCCTGAGAGCTTCTATGCGGAAATGGCCGCGGCGATGAACACCTTCACGGGGATCGCTTCCTCCACGATGTACCGCGACGACGGATGGCGTTTCATGGAGCTAGGGCGCTTCATAGAGCGCGCGCAGCTCTCGTCGGCGCTGCTCCTTGGCCATCTCGCCGCCGGATCGACGTCGGCGGAGGACTCCGACTATGATTGGACGAGCCTGCTCCGGGCTTACAGGGCCTTCGACGCCTACAATCGCAGATACAGCGTCGAAGTCCACATGGTCCGAGTGATGGAGCTTCTCATCACCGATCCGATGCTCCCCAACTCGCTCTGCCAGTCCATCGATGCCGCCACTGCTGAGCTCACCGGGCTCGCTCCTGGCCCCGACCTTGGCTCCGGCACGGCTGCAAGGCGCCTGGTCGACCGGATCGGTGCGATGATCCGCGACTACTGGCCTGACCAGGGAGGCCACGAGCGGTTCCTGCAGCAGGTCAGCGACTATTGCCGGGACCTTCACAACCTCATGACAGCCGCTTACTTCGACTACCCCGTACAGGACTCACCTGTTCCAGAGGTCCCTGGCACCGAAGCCGCCAACTGAACGCTTGGGAAGCCGGCGCCGCCTAGACGGTTTCGGGTCCCGATTCCACCGCGTAGGCATTCTCCAGCAGCCCCAGTGCATCGTCCAGGCCGTAGCAGCGCTCCGTGTAGTCGGAGGCGGAGATCACGGCGTGCTCAAGAGTCCTTCCGCCGGATACGAAGCTGCCGGCCACCGGCGACACGTCGGAGTAGTCCAGGCCCACGGCGAACCTCACGTAGTCCCGGGCTGGGGGCAGAATCATGCCGCGGGTCGGGTCTGCTCCCATCCATCCGTCATCGGGGTGCAGGAACTCCAGCCAGGAGTGCGTCTCGCCTCTCTGACCGGCTATCAGGCCGCTCACGTAACGGCACGGGACTCCCATCGAACGGAGCAGTCCCATTACGAGGTGGGTCTTGTCCTGGCACACGCCGACCCTGGTGGACGCGACCTGTTCCGCTGTGGTCTCGACGTGGGTCCAGCCCCTGAGGTAGCGGACCTCGCGGTGGACCCAGCTGTTCACTCGGATTGCGGTCTCGAGCAGAGAGTCTGAGTCTCCGGCGATGTCCAGGGCGAGCCCGGAGACACTATCCGGATCGATCAGCCTGGATGTAGCGGTTAGCTCCGTTGCGGCAGGCGGCTCCACGGCCCTGGCCAATGGCACCTCGTTGAATGCCGGTGGCTCGGGCGAGAGGGAGACAAGGCCTGCAGTCGCAACTACGAGGCTCGTGTGGTGCTCCGTGACCCGGTAGCTCTGGACGACGTTCCCGAACCGGTCGCGGGAAGTCTCTCCCGACCCGGCCGGCAGCACCCACAGCTGCGACTCCAGGGTTTTCTGCCCGGGCTCGTCCCTTGGGAACACGCGAAGCTGATTGTCGTTTACCGAGACGACGCTGGAGTACTCGTAACGCGCGGCATAAATGTAGGAGACTGTCAGGTCCCCGCCGGTATCCCTTCCACTTGCCGCTGGGTGGCTCACCAGATCCATGTACCAACCACCTGAGTCCTTAATTGTGACTCAAAGGGGGTTGCGCCACAGGAGGCCCGGGAAGCGGCTGAAGTCGGTGTCGTTGGAGTGGACCTCGGCCTGGTACTCCATCGCAAGGGCGGCGATGTGCGCGTCTGCTACAAGGTTGCCTCCAACACCGGCGGCGGCGAGATTGCGGCGGAAGTGGCTTATGTGCTCGGAACTGGGGTTGATTGGCCCAATGTGGGGATAACGGAACCACTCGTTCACGTAGTCGATCGCCTCCAGCGGGGCCGCTGGACGGTCTAGTACCCTGGGATGGGTCATCAGTCTTACGAAGCCTGTCGACACGACCCAGGGAATCCCGACACGCTCATTGCCATTGACCACGCCCTCCCACCACACCCTGGCTGGGTCGTGGAACGGCGACCCGTCATTGTAGGCGTAGATCAGAAGGTTGATGTCTGGGACTATCACCCCGTGCCGCGTCTGAGGAACTCCTCGACTTCGAGCTGGTCGCTGAGCTGGTTCAGCTTCAGTGGGTCGACGCCGGGTGCAAACCCGCTGTGACGAGGAACGACTCGATAGGGTGCGGGCTCCTCCCTCACGGCAGACGAAAGGCCGCGGCGCAGCGTCTCGTTGACTACCTGCTTGAAGGGTAGGTCCAGGAGGCGTGCCCGCTCTTTCAGGGTGCGCGCCAGATCATCTTCTATTGTCAGTGTGGTCCTCATGTAGACATCATGATGCTTTTCTGGTGTGATGTCAAGATGTCTCTGAATAAAGCCCCACTGTCGAGGTCCTTTCTACTGGTTGGTGAGCTTGACCCTAGGGTCGACGATCGCGAGCAGGATGTCGGAGATTAGCGTGCCCACGACGGTCATGATGCCCAGCAACAGGACGATGAAGCCGGCCAGGTAGATGTCCTCGTCCCAGATAGCCGTGAGCAGCACCGGGCCTATGGTCGGCAGGCTAAGGACCACGGAGACGATGACGCTGCCGCTGACGAGAGAGGGCAACAGGTATCCGACGGTGCTGACCAGCGGGTTGATGGCAACCCGTGTCGGATACTTGAGTATCAGTTTCCAGGAGCGGACTCCCTTGGCCCTGGCCGTGACTACGTAGGGTTTGGCCAGCTCGTCCAAGAGGTTGTTGCGCATCACGCGGATGAGTCCGGCGGTCCCAGACGTCCCCAGTACGATTGCGGGTATCCAGAGATGGTTGATCAGGTCGAGGACTTTCGCGAAGCTCCACGGGGCGTTCACATAATCGGCCGAGAAGAGCCCTCCGACGTTCATGCCGAAGTAGGCGAAGAAGATGTACATCAGGACGAGACCGAGCAGAAAGTCGGGCACCGCCAGCCCGCTGAACCCTATGAAGGTGAAGAGGTAGTCGCCCACTGAGTGCTGTCTTACGGCCGAGTATATGCCAACGGGTATGGCGAAGGTCCACGTTACAATGATGGTGAACCCGGTGAGGGCTATGGTAGTCCATAATCTCTCACCTACGATCTTCTTAACGGGCTCCTGGTAGGCCAGTCCTCCTCCCTGCGCGCCGAACGCCAGGCCCAAGTCGCCGTAGCGGATCATTCTCCATACCCAGTTTCCGTACCTGTACCAGAGAGGCTTGTCGAGGTTGAGGTAGTCCCTGAACTTCTCCATGAGGTCCTGGGCCATCGACTCCGACTCTCCCACGACGTGGACGGTTCGGGCGTAGCGCTTGGTGGCAAGGTCGCCCTCAGGCAGCTCGATGATCACGAAGGCCAGCACGGAGATCATCCAGATGGTGAACGCCGACAGGATCACTCTGCGCGCAATGTAGGCAATCACGACATCACCTCCGCTTGGGCCTTCCACGAGTCCAGCCCGGTCGATCCGCAGGACTACCACAGCCTAGTGTCCGGTATTATACGGATTCAGGCCACACGTTCAACCCGCATGGACTCGCACCGGTATGAAGTCGTGCATAGCCTACGCGACGGTCTTTCTGCTGACCGGCATATCCTGCGCCGGCGAGACCGTTTCGCCGACAGCTCCGGTACCCTCGGCAACTGTGCCGGCGGCGGCGGATGCCGGTCCCTTCTTCGAGGACGTGACCGAGGCTGCCGGCCTCGCCTTTCTTCACCATGAGGACCTGACCGAGATGCAGCCGGTCGGCGGCGGCGTCCTGGCGTTCGACTACAACGGTGACGGACTGGACGACGTCTATCTCACCGACTCGCTGGGCCCGAACGCTCTTTTCCGGAACAATGGGGATGGCACCTTCACCGACGTAGCAGGCCGGGCCGGGGTGGCCGATCCGGATGGCCATTCGAACGGCGGATGCGCCGCCGACTACGACAACGACGGCGACCAGGACCTATACGTGACCAATCACGGTCCCAGCCGGCTCTTCAGGAACGAGGGTGATGGGACGTTCGCTGATGCTTCCGCTTCGAGCGGCGCAGTCGATCCCGATCCATCGTTCAAGTCGACCGGCTGCGCCTGGGGCGACTACGACCGGGACGGGCTGCTTGACCTGGTCGTCGTGCGCCACTTTCGCGAGCTGACCTCGCGGACGCTGGTGGAGGGCACGTTTCACGAGGAGGTACGGAGCCTAGCTCTGTACCGGAACGCAGGTGAGGGAGTGTTCACCGACGAGACAGAACTGCTCGGCCACACGCTCTCGCCTCCCCGCAGCAGGTATGGCGAGCCACTGGGCAATCTCTGGGGGGCGGGATTTCAGCCGGGCTGGCTGGACTACGACAACGATGGCGACCCCGACCTGTACGTGGCCAACGACTGGGGTACCTTCACCAACCCCAACGTCCTGTGGCGGAACGACGGTCCTGCAGATGACGGGAGCTGGCTCTTCGCCGACGTATCCGAGGAGTCAGGCGCCGACGTAGCCATCGAGGCCATGAGCGTCACGGTGGGGGACTACAACGTGGACGGCCGGCTCGACGTGTTCGTGACGAACGTGGGGGCGAGCGTGCTCCTCAAGGGCGACGGCGAGAGGTTCGCGAACGTCTCCGCCGACGCAGGGACGGAGGTCGCGATGATCGGAGTGGAGAAGCGCGTGACGTGGGGCTCGGCGTTTCTCGATTATGACAACGACGGGCTCGAGGACCTGTACATAGCCAGCGGCTTTCTGAAGCCGACCGTCAATCCTCAGAATGCCCCCTCCTATATGAAGCGGCAGCACAACAAGTTGCTGCGCAACAGGGGGGACGCGACCTTCGAGGATGTTTCCGAAGGCAGCGGCGCTGACGACGATGGCGTGGGCCGGGGGCTGGCGTACCTGGACCTGGACGGGGACGGGTGCCTGGACCTGCTCGTGGGGAACCTGGGCGGCAACGCCAAGCTGTTCAGAAACACTTGCAGCAGCGGAAACAACTGGCTCGTGGTCAGCCTGGTAGGCACTCGCAGCAACAGGGACGGGATCGGGGCGAGGGTCACACTGGAGACGGATGGGAGGACGCAGATACGGGAGGTGTCGGGAGGAGGCAGCTTCATGAGCCAGCACATGAGGCCGGCCCACTTTGGGCTCGGCTCGGCTCAGACCGCCGAGCGGCTGATCATCAGGTGGCCGAGCGGCACGATCCAAACCCTGACCGACATTTCGGCCAGCCAGCGCATCGTCGTTATCGAGCCATCCGGGTAGGTGGGCTACTCTCCAGTCGTATTGCAGAAGCCGAAGGAGTAGAGTTTGGTCGAAGTGAGGTAGAACTTGAGCCGCAAGGTCCGGCCCTTGAGGTGATCGAAGGAGACGTAGTCTTCCCAAGTGACCCGCTGGCGTACCGAGTCGCCGTCGAACAGTGCGGAGTCGATGTGCCGCATCTTGTCGATCTGCATGCCGTCCTCGCCGAGCACTGTGACTTCCAGCGCGCCACCCCGGGCGTCCGCGTTCACCTGCAGCTCTCCTCCCTGGCAGACGAACGGCTGGGTTATCACCCATCCAGTCTCAGGGCCGGCATCGAGCGAGACGAAGCCGTCGAGACGCAACTTGCTCAGGAAGCCCCGTCCGTTCCTGTGCCTGCTGCCGTGGTCGCCGTCGGACCCCGAGCCGTAGAACCAGAGCTCGTCGCCCACGCGGACAGGCTCCCTGGCGCACGCGACCATGCCCTGGTCCAGGCTTCCGCGCGGCCCGATTGGTATGAAGGACTGGCGGTCGCCGGCGCGTGACCAATCGATGCCGTCATGGCTGACCGCGAGCTGGACGTCCATCGTGCCGCCCATCCTGCCGTGAGGCTCCTCGGGGTAGGTGTAGTAGCCCCAGGGCAGGCCCAGGTACAGGCCCTCGTACCTGAAGACCGGCATGTTGTAGAACTCGAGGTCCGGCTCGTCCTCGTCAGGCTCCAGGACGACCTCCGGTTCACTCCAGCTGGTGAAGTCGTCGCTGACCGAGCGGCCTACCAGCCGCCTGTTGATGCCCTTGTCGGCGTTGCGTCCCGGCCTGACGTACGCCACGTACTTGCCGACATTTTCGTCCCAGCCGAGCAGCGAGTGGGTGTCGCCGGTGCCGGTCAGGATGGGGTTGCCCTCGAACTCCGTCCAGCGAACGCCGTCTGGTGAGAATGCGACGGAGACCGACGCGTTCCTCTTCGGACGCGGTATGGAGAAGTCCCAGTAGAGCATCTTGTAGCGCCGGTCCGGGTCTGGGTCTCTCGTATCGTGGATCACGTTGGGGACGCACGCCTCCTCCATGATCCGGTTGTTTGCCGTGCTCCCGGCCACCTCTATCAGCCCCAGGTCGGGCTTGTGCCAGAAGATGCCGTCCATCGAGGTCGCGTAGCACGCCGGGTAGCGGTCCTCGTACCAGCCCTGGTACCAGGCCCGGAACGAGCCGTCGTCGTCGCGCATGACGGTGCCGACGAAACCCGCGTCCCTCTCCCACGGCATGGACGGCCGCAGGATCGGGTTGCCGGCGTACTTGACCGGCCGGTTGAGGGTCTTGGCGACGCAGCACATCTCGGAGATCGCGCTGTCGTCGATGAAGAGCTGCTTGTGCTGGTATGGGTTGAATGTCATCGGGGCCTCCTGTCGGTCTGTGACATGGCCATGATACATCCGCTTTAGGGAGCCAGCTTAGGGTACTATATCCATCTCCATGGAGGTGATTGCGGTGACCAAAGAGTATGCGGATCCGAACGGGCCCATCGATGTCGGGAATCGGAAGCAGCTTTTCATCGACGACCGGTTCATCGAGCAGAGCCAGGATGTCGAGCTGACGATGAACGCGCCGTACATGAGCGAGGAGCCGGTCCTCGTTCCTGACAGGCCTTGGGAGGAGCGAATCGGCGGGTACAACACGGTGATCAGGGAGGGCGACCGCTTCCGCATGTGGTACGACTTCACGCCGCCGGACGGCGATCCATCCGGGATTACGCGCGGGGTTGCCTATGCGGAGTCTACCGACGGGATTCACTGGGAGAAGCCCGAGATTGGGCTCGTCGAGATCTGCGGGAGCCTCGCGAACAACGTGGTCATACCGCGGCTTCCGGACGCCCCGCGAGGTGAGACGGAAGGCGGCACGGTCATGCTCGACACCAACCCGGACTGCCCGGACGAGGAGCGGTACAAGTTCTGGACGAAAGTCCGCGACATCCCGCCGGAAGACCAGGCACGGGGAATGAAGGACCCGTTCTGGCAGATGTACTCGCCCGACGGCATCTACTGGAACGTCTACCCCGACCAGATACAAGTGCCCCAGTGCGATACGCAGAACGTGCCGTTCTGGGACGACCGCCTGGGCAAGTATGTGGGCTATGGGCGGACCCGGAGGCCGTACATGGGCTTCCGTGTGCGCGGCATAGGGAGGATCGAGTCGACGGACTTCCATGACTGGTCTGAGATGGTGGAGGTCTACCGCGCGGAGGCTCCCGAGTGGCGGTTTGCGCCGCCCGCGGAGTGCGCCGAGCGACTGGGTGGCTACGTGGACGTCTATACGAATGCGGCCTCCAAGTACCCGTATGCCGAGGACGTGTACCTGATGCTGCCCAGCTTCCTGTACCACTGGGAGTGCGTCGAGGTCGTCCAGGCCGAGGGGGACGAGGCGGGCGACATGCACGTGAACTTCCCGGACACGTCGGACATTCGGCTCCTGACAAGCCGCGACGGGGTTTCCTGGGAGCAGGCCCCTGGGCGCAGGCCATTCCTGCGGGTAGGACTGAGGGGCGGCTCGAGGTCCAGACAGCTATATACGGCCCCCGGCTTCGTGAGGGTAGGGGACGCGCTCTGGAATTACTGCTCCGGCTCGAACCGGAACCATTCGCACCAGCACGACCCGGAATCAGACGGCATCGAGTACGGCATCTACGTGAACGAGTCGCGGATGGACGGCTTCATCTCGGCAGACACGCCGTATGAGGGCGGATGGCTGGTCACGCCTCCCGTCGTGTTCGAGGGGGGCAGACTGGAGCTCAATGTCGATACGAGCGCGGGTGGGACGGCGTCCGTGGAAGTGCAGACTCCGGAGGGGTCGCCCATAGAGGGGTTCTCGCGGGATGACTGCGACATCATCAACGGCAACTCGGTCCGCATGCCGGTGACGTATCGCGGGAACGCGGACGTGAGCGCGCTAGCGGGCAGGCCGGTCCGGCTGAGGATCGAGACCTACGACGCGAAGCTGTACGCCTTCCAGTTCAAGTAGGCGGTATCTCATCGCCCAGTCAGAAGCTATGGGGGCTGTTCCCCGTTTTTTGAAGACAGGGACGCCGGGGATGGATACCGGCTTTCGCCGGTATGACGGAGTTAGGGTTCAAGTAGGTATCAGCCGCCGGGGATGTAGAGGCTGCGGTCCTTGACGGGCAGGGTGACCCGCGCGCCGCCCTGCAGGTGGGAGTGGGCGATGCCGAACTGGGTCTCGACGGCCTGCATCGTGACGTCGATGTTGCCTGTCGTACGCTCGCCGGTCTCCAGCTCGTTGATGATGTTGCGAATGGTCGCGACGGTCGGGCTATCGCCGGTGGGGATGATCTCCGTCTCCTCGACGGCCGAGGCGCCCTTTCCCGCGCGCCGGATCTTGAAGAACGAGCCGTTCTCCCAGGCATAGGCCTTTCCTTCGGTGCCGTAGACCTCGATGTCCAGGCTGCCAATGGGCAGGTAGGTGGCCTCGACGCCGCCCTCGTAGCCCACGCGGAAGTGTCCGACCATCGGGTCCGCGATCTCTTCGCCGGGCGGCGGGACGAAGCTGTGGCTGGCTTCGTCGTAGTCCGGATAGGAGCGCGGGCGTGTGGCGGACTGCCCGCCCTCCAGCAGGTCGCCCTTCTGGACGAGGGTACCCTCGACCCACAGAGGCGCCGGGTCCCCTATCTGCATCTGTACCAGGTCGATGGTGTGCGGGTGGTGCTTGATGATGTCGGTGTAGGTGGGCATTACGACGAACCTGGGCTCGCCGATTGCGCCGCCGGCGATGGCCGCTGCCATGCGAACGAAACCGTCGTGGTGGCGCCGCATTGCGCCCCAATTGAAGGCGACGCCGTTTGACGTGACGGCGTCGCGGATGTTGTCGGCTTCCTCGAGCGAGGCGCAAAGCCCCTTCTCGGCGTATATGCCCTTCACCCCGTTCTCGGCCGCAAAGATGATCGGGGCGGCGCGATGGACCGAGGCCGTGGTCACGCTAACGATGTCGGGCTGCTCCTTCTCGATCATCTCGCGGTAGTCGAGGTAGGTGCTGCTCACGCCGAAGCGCTTGCTGAACCGCTGCAGCCGCTCCTCGCCCCTGTTGGCGACGGCCACGACTTCCGTATCGTCGATGGAGGCGTAGGAGCTGAAGTGCCCGTATGGGCTCGAGAATGCGTTACTGGGAATCTCGTCTTCGATGAGGCCGCCCATGCGACCCGTACCTATAATCGCTACCTTGTACCTGGCTGACATGTTCGTGTTTCCCCATGAGCTGGATTGGGCAGCACTCTAGCAGACGCCTTGGGGCTGCGCAAACGACGCAGCGTTGACGGGCTAAACTATGATAGTATGATGTAATGAGTACATGGGGAAGGACAGGCAATGAAGCGTACCCAAATACAGCTCGACGATCATACCTACAAGCTGGCCCGGCAGAAGGCGTTCGATGACGGTGTCTCGATGGCCTCCGTCATCAGGGAGGCCCTTGGTCAGTACCTTGTGCCTAGTCACTCCCAAGCCCCGACAATCGAGGACCTGGGTTTCATGGGAATAGGAAAGTCGGACCAGACAGGGTTGAGTCCCGTGTCGGAGCGCCATGACGAAGCCTTGGAAGAGGCGTCCAGGTATTGATCTTCCTGGACACATCGGCGGCCTACGCGATCGCCGACGCAGCGGACCCCAACCATCAGCACGCCTCATCGCAGATCCAGGTCGCACTGGGACGAGGGGAGACGCTTTTCACTCACAACTACGTCGTGCTGGAGAGCGTCGCTCTTATGCAGCGCAGGCTCGGGCTGCAAGCAGCATTAGTGTTCCTCAAGGGGATGCAGCTAATCAATGTGCACTGGGTGACACAGGACGAACATCGAAGTGCAGTGGAGATGCTGGAACAGCGAGGCAGACGAAATCTGAGCCTCGTAGACTGCGTTAGCTTTGTGGTAATGATGGAACATGGCGTCACCACGGCACTAGCCTATGACGCGGACTTCGAGCGTGAGGGATTCACAACCTAGAGGAACATGGGGTGAGGGAATGATCTACGAGATTAGGACGTACAACATCAAGCCGGCCATGGTGCCGGACTACCAGGAGCGCTTTGCAGAGAAGCTGAAGGGCAGGCTGGGCTTTTCGCCGCTGGCAGCTCACCTGTACACGGAGATCGGGCCGATCAACCAGGTCGTGGCCATCTGGCCCTATGACAGCATCGATGAACGGAGGCGAATCAGGGCTGAGGCCGAGGACGCCGGAGTGTGGCCGCCGGACACAGGCGACCTGGTCGTTTCGATGGTCTCGGACCTGTACACTCCGGCGCCCT
The DNA here is from genome assembly GCA_034420735.1 of Dehalococcoidia bacterium. GTDB lineage: Bacteria > Chloroflexota > Dehalococcoidia > Lucifugimonadales > CAJWER01. Next base: position 5,652 of record DAOULA010000079.1, on the reverse strand, counting down.
TCATGAGGCCGCTGAGTCCGGGGAGCCTGGGGCCCATCTACGAGCTGCGCACATACACCTATCCGCCGGAGGACATCCCCGAGATACTGCGGGCCTGGGGCGACAGGATAGAGGCCAGGGAGGGCTTGTCGCCCCTGATCGGCTGCTGGTACCGGGAGTCGGGCGGGACAGGCAACTTCGCCCATATGTGGGCCTACCGGACGTTCGAGGAGCGGATGCGAGTCCGGCAGGAGGCCCGCGAGAGGGACATCTGGCCGCCGCCGACCACCGCGAGGCTCGTGACGCAGGAGTCCAAGATACTTCTGCCGGCGTCGTTCTCACCGCTGCAGTAGGATGCGCCGGACTTTGCCCGTGGACTTCAGCCGGTGTTGAGGTTCGGCAGCCCGATAAGGGTAGCGCCCGGCTTGCAGCAGTTCCGAGCCGTCGCGTCGCGGGTTACGGTCATAACGGCGGGGGAGAGTGCCCTGGTCATCGACGCGGGGGCGAAGGGCAGCACCCCAATCGTATTGTGGGGGCTGGAGGCGCTGGGAATCGCGCCGGAGCAGGTGGCTGTCATAGCGGTCACGCATCATCACCCCGATCACATTGGGGGACTCCCAAGACTCTCCCGGGCGACCGGCGCCAAGATTGCGGCCCACCGGCTGGACGCCGGGGTCATCGCCGGCACCGAGCCAAGGCCCGACCCTTACCAGAACGAGTTCGTCGCCGGAGTGACACGCCCCATCGTGAGGGCCCTGTATGGCGACGGCGTAGAGGTGAATGCGCCCCTGGAGGATAAGGACGTGCTGCCGTTCGAAGAGGAAGTGCGCGCAGTCCACACGCCCGGGCACACTCCAGGCAGCACCTGCTACTACATACCGTCGATGGGTGCAGTGGTGGTGGGGGATGCCATGCAACGCCGCTTCGGCAGGCTGGGTCCTCCTGCTGAGAATGTCACGGCGGACTACCAGATGGCGTGCGAGTCGCTGGCGCGACTGCTTCCCCTGGACTTCCACACGATCTGCTTCAGCCACTACCCGCCGCTCACGGAGAACGCGCACAGCGAGCTGGAGCTCCTGGTCGAGAGGATGGCCGCGACCGAGCCTAACCTCCCATAGCGGCGATCCGCCGGACCACCCAGGTGATATACGTCTTACGCGTCATCCCGCGCCGCCGGGCCTCGCTGTCGATGAACTCGGCGACGTCTTCCTCCAGGGTCAGGCCCGCCCGGACGCTCTTTCCCGACGGACGAATTAGCGGTATGGACACCAGCTGGTTTCCCGAAGGTGTTTCGATAGACTGGAAGGGACTGGGCGTCGCCGGGTCTTCGCCGTCCCGCTCAGTCTCTATGGCATAGTCGCGAAGCGCATCCTCAGCATTCACAAGGGCCTCGTCCACTGTGTGGCCCATGGCGCCAACCCCAGGTATGTCCGGGAAGACCACCCCGTAGGCTCCCTCATCTCCGTCTATCAGTGCCGGATTTCGGATCATGGTGTCCTCCTACTCTGTCCAACCCGCCTTGCTTGCTATGGTCCGAGCCATCCCTATATTATCCGGCCTGACGTGAGCAGTCTTGCTCCGCCGGTCGGGAGGACTGAATGACAGAGGACGGTGCGATAGAAGCGACCCTGGTCGAGTTCCTGAGAGGGCGCGCAGAGCAATTCGGCGATCGCGACGCACTGCTCTTCAGGCCGGGCTTCCGGTACCAGCGCTGGTCGTATGCGGACCTCTGGGAAGGGGCCGGGCGCATCGCTGGGTTGCTGCAGGCGCGGGGGATCTCGAAGGGCGACCGGGCCCTGATATGGGGGCCGAATTGCCCTCAGTGGGTGCTGGCCATGTTCGGATGCCTGCGCGCCGGCGTGATCGTAGTGCCGATCGACCTGCGGAGTCCACGCGAGTTCGTCGAGAACGTGAGCTCACGGGTGGATGCGAAGCTCTCGTTCGTGTCGCGCGTGACGCCGGGCTACCACGACGAGCTCGGCGTTCCGGAGATCGACTTCGAGGACCTGGAGCCGCTGTCGGAGGGCATGGACGCGCCAACCCCGGTCGACGTGGGGCCCGACGACCTTGCCGAGGTGATGTTCACGTCCGGGACTACGGGCGATCCGAAGGGTGTCATGCTCACCCACCGCAATATCACGGCGAACATGGACTCGGTGATCCAGGTCGCTCCCGGCAAGAAGGCCGACCGCATGATGTCGATCCTGCCGCTGAGCCACATGCTGGAGCAGATGGGCGGCCTGCTGGTGCCGATGAACGCCGGGGCAAACATCACATATCCGACGGCGAGGCAGGCCACTGTGCTCTTCAGGACCATGAAGGAGCGCCGGGTCACGATGATGGTGCTCGTCCCGCAGCTGCTCGACCTGTTCATGAAGGGAATCGAGAGGGAGGTCAGGAGGCAGGGCAAGGAGGCGCTCTGGGCCAAGCTGATGAAGGTTGCGGCGCTAGCGCCGTTTCCGGTGCGCCGTGTCATGTTTCGGCAGGTGCACAAGAAGCTGGGGGGCAAGCTGTCGTTCATCTTCGCGGGGGGCGCGCCCCTGGACCCTGAGCTCGGCGCGAAGTGGAACCTGCTCGGCGTCGACGTGGTGCAGGGCTACGGCGCAACCGAGACTTCGCCGGTGATCACGTGCCACCACCAGGCCAGGCCCCGCTACGACTCGCCGGGGCCGCCGGTGCCCGGTGTGGAGGTGAAGATCGCCGAGGACGGGGAGGTGCTCGTGCGCGGCGAGAACGTCACGCAGGGCTACTGGAACGCGCCCGAGGCGACTGCGTCTTCCTTCCAGGACGGCTGGTACAAGACGGGGGACCAGGGCGAGTTCGACGACGAGGGGTACCTGCACCTGAAGGGTCGTAAGAAGGACATGATCGTCCTCGGCAGCGGTCTGAACGTCTACCCGGAGGACATAGAGGCCACGCTGGTCAGGCACGAGGCGGTGGAAGACGCGGCGGTCGTCGGCCTGCCCCGAAAGTCCGGCCCTGAAATACATGCCGCACTAATCCTGCCGGACGGCGAGCGGGCGTCGGACGCGGTCGTCTGGGCCAACGGACTTCTCGCGGAGCACCAGCGGATTCGTGGTTTCACTGTCTGGCCTGAAGAGGACTTTCCGCGTACTCATACCCTCAAGGTCAAGAAGGTCCTGCTTGCCGAAATGCTGCTCAGCGAGGATGGAGCGGAGTCCGATGGTGCAGCGCGCCAGCCCTCGTCGCAGGAGGGACCGTCGCTGGAGGGAGTGATCGCCGAGATCGCGGAGGTGCCCGTTGGCCAGGTTGCCGGCGACAAGACACTCGACGACGACCTGGATATGGACTCCCTGAAGCGGGTGGAGCTGCTGTCGGCCATCGAGGAGGAGCTTGGCGTCTACCTGGACGAATCGGCGATGGAGCAGGGCACCACTGTTGCGGCCCTGGCAAGGATGGTCGACGAGGGCTCCCGGACGCCCGAGGACAAGAAGTTCGTGCGGTGGGGGATGAGCTGGTGGTGCAGGCCGCTCCGGGGCGCGATCCAGCGCGTCGCGGTATTCCCACTTCTCAGGGTGCTGTATGGCTTCAGGGTGGTGGGAGACTCGGAGATAGCGGGGCTGCAAGGACCGGTGTTATTCGCTGCCAACCACTGTTTGCGGCTCGACAACGGCCTTCTCATCAGGGCCATGCCGCTGCGGCATAGGCGTCGGCTAGCCATCGCGGCCTGGGAGGAGTTGTGGCAGAACCCTGCCTACAGAATTACCCACCCGCTCATTGGCAACGGCTTCCCCTTCTCGAAGGAGGGCGCGGTGCGGGCAAGCCTGGAGAACATGGGGCGCATTCTGGACGATGGCTGGTCCGTGCTCATCTATCCCGAGGGAGAGCTGACCGTCGGCGGGCCGATGCTGCCCTTCAGGGGAGGTACGGGGCTCGTGGCGCTCGAGTCGGGCATACCCGTCGTGCCCGTCAAGCTGGACATCCTGAAGATCGGCTCTCCCACGGGCTTTCCGCTGTTCAGCAGAGGGAGCGTGGAGGTGCGCTTCGGTTCTCCGATGACCTTCGAGCGCGGCACCACCTATGAGGAGGCGACCGCCTTACTCGAACGGGCGGTGAGGGCGCTGTAGAATGTTGGGGTAAGCACAAGGCTAGACATAGTGAGTGCTGGCAAATGGAGGGCTATTCGCGATGAACTTGCGCAATACGGTTCACGCAGTCATTTCGCAGGGAGACCGCTATTTCGTTGCGGAGTGCATGGAGATTCCCGTTGTGACGCAAGGTCTGACTGTCGACGAAACCCTGACTAACCTACGGGAGGCCATGGCTCTGCATCTGGAAGACGAGGATCTTGCGGAGCTTGGACTCGTACCCAGCCCGACACTCTCGGTCACACTGGAGCTGGGACCGGTGAATGTCCCGGCTTAGGAATCTGTCAGGCGACGATGTCGTCTCGATAATGAGGAACTTCGGGTTCTACCCTCACTCCCAGAGAGGGAGCCACATGAAGCTCAGGCGCACTACAGAGTCAGGCAGGACGCAGAGCCTCACGGTTCCACTCCACACTGAAATCGATAGAGGAACTCTGCGAGCCGTTTTCCGCCAATCCAGCAGATTCGTCCCGGAAGAAGCCCTGCGACCTCATTTCTACCAAGACTAGTTTCCGCCAGCTTCACTTCTGTCTGGCCCGTCCGGCTTACGGCGATACTGGATTCTGCTCTTGATGAGCACGGCGCCCGCTCCCACCAGGGCGATCATGGCGCCAATTGGCTCTTGGTGTATCCACCAGCCGGCAGGGACGGCGATGAGAAAGTAGAGCAGCCCAGAGTAGCCCGCGTTCTTCGTTAGCTTCACGAAGACGAGCGCGACGGGCGCCGCGACCAGGGCGCCAAGAGGAACCAGGCCCAGGACTGCTCCCATTGCTACCACCATGCCTGTGCCGCCTCGGAATCCCCAGAAGAGAGGGAAAAAATGTCCGGCCAGGACTCCAGCGGTGCCAACTATGCCGGACCACGATGGCAGGTCCAGCAACAGGGTGGGCATCGTTGCGATAGCGCCTTTTGCGAGATCGAGCACAAAGACGGTAGCCGCGTACCTGGCCCCCATCTCCCTGTAGACATTGGCCGCGCCGGGGTTGCCGGTGCCCGTGTCCCTTATAGGGAATCCGGCCAGGCGAGCCACGATGTCGCCGAAAGACACCGAGCCCAGCAGGTAGGCCGCGCATGCCCACAACAGGTATACCAGGGGCGTGTCCATCTTCTCCTCGCAGCGAACGTGCGGGATTGTACCCGATTCGGTGCGAGGCGTCGGCAGGCTTCAAGAGTCCACCGGCCGCAAGGAACCTCGTATTGCAGACAGACGCCTTTAGATTCCTCGCTGCGGTCGGAATCACTATGGCCTTGTCAGGCCGCATAAGGGTATGAAGATGGCGTCGCCTCTTAGCATGGTCGGGCCGACACCGCCCAGGTCCCTCGTCGGTGACTCCTCGGCACGACATGAGCGGTGGCCGGGCGCTATCCTCATGGTATTGACATGATCGTCAGGTAGCGCGCACCACTCTGGGACAGGGGGCCCCGGCGCGCGATACAATGTCGCGCATGTACCGCGGGAGGCTCGGAGGACTGAGATGAATATCGAAGCGGTCCTGTTCGACGCGGACGGCGTCCTGCAGCACCAGGATGTCACGCTGCATTCGCTGCTGACGGAAGTTCTCTC
>DAOULA010000078.1:0-2019 GCA_034420735.1 Dehalococcoidia bacterium | reverse complement strand
CTAGGGAACCTCTGATTAACCGAATTGGCTGGGCTCTGCCCTTCGACAAGCCCTTCGTCAAGCTCAGGAGAGCCTCAGGGCGAACGATCCTCTGGGGCCTCTTATTCAGACCAACCCTAGTGTCTTGCACCGGCAGCGCACTGTTGTTGGCAGCAAGGACTTTACAAGACTAGTCTGACCAGTTATAGTCCATAGACATGAGCATTACCTATTCGACCTACGAGGCCAAGGCGCGGTTTTCCGAAGTCCTCCGCCGTGTGCGCGAGGGCGCTACGGTTACCGTGTCCTATAGGGGGGAGCCCGTGGCAGAGATTCGTGCGATCAGCAGTAACAACTCAACGATCGAGGAGCGGTTGGAGGACCTCGAGCGGCGGGGTATACTCGTCAACTCGGGCGAGCGCAGTAAACCGCTTGCGGCAGTAGCGAAGCGGCCGGGCGCCGTTGCCCGCTTTCTCGCCGAGCGCAACCGGTGAGCATCGCGTACGTAGACACGTCCGCCCTGGTTGCGGTCGCGTTCGGGGACCACTATGGCTCCGAAGATATTGAAGTGCGCTTGGCAGATTTCTCTCGTCTCCTGTCCTCGAACCTTCTCGAGGCAGAGTTCCGTGCGGCCTTTGCGCGTGAAGAACAGCGATTCGACGCGAGCCTGATTTCGGGCATCGATTGGATATTGCCTGACCGGCCGCTGGTCTGGGAATTTGCAGCCGCCCTGGAGGCAGGTTACCTGAGAGGCGCCGACCTCTGGCACATAGCCACCGCACTCTACGCCGTCACAGAGCCGGGCGACATATCGTTCGTCACGCTTGACGGCCGGCAGCGCGAGGTGGCACAAGCGCTGGGGTTCCAGGTCTGATTCAACGGAGAGAATTCGCGCGCTGGCAAGGTCTTCCAGCGTCTGATATACTGCCGCCCAGCAAGACATAGACTCTGGGGGAGCTTGGGTTTCCAGGCTGAGAGGTCCCGTAGGCGGGACGACCCCTCGACCTGATCTGGGTAATGCCAGCGAAGGGAACGACGCGCACGGGCGCAATCGCAGGCCACCCACAACTCGGGTGGCCTTTTGTTTTGCGCTTTGTCCAGGGGGGTGCGGTAATGGTAGACAGCGTATTGGCCGCGTTGATTGCTCTTGGTACTGCGGCGGTGTTCGTGGCTGCGGGGGTGATGTACGTCCGTAGGCGGGCCCTGAGCGTCGAAGACTACCTGGTGTCGCGCAACACTGCGGGGCTTAGTCTTGCCACCGCCACCCTCGTCGCCTCCGGCATGGGGGCGTGGATCCTCTTCAGCCCAGCCGAGACCGGTACGTGGGCCGGCATGGCTGGGATAGTTGGATACGCGATAGGCGCGGCGGCCCCATTCGTCGCCTTCATACTGCTCGGACCGCGCATGAGGAAGCTCATGCCGGAGGGACACTCGCTCACGGAGTACGTGTGGCACAGGTTCGGGCCCGTCATGTACGTGTTCATCCTGTGCGTAGTCGTCTTCTACATGTTGGTGTTCCTGTCCGCGGAGCTTACGGGCATATCGCTGGCCTTCGACCTGATTGCGGATACCGAACTGTGGGTGACGGCCGCGATCGTGGGCCTGCTCACGGTGGCCTACACGGCCTATGGGGGCATGAGGGCGTCCCTGTTCACTGACAGGGTCCAGTTCTACGTGATAATCCCGTTGCTGTTCCTGGTGCTGGCCGCCGCCGTGTCCGCTCTGGATGGGTTCGGAAGCGACTTCAGCGCGGTATCCAAGGACAACCCTGAGCTGCTGTCGGCATCGTACAGGGGCGGCATAGAGTTTGGGATCACCCTCATCATCGCGGTCCTGGCCGCCAACATGTTTCACCAGGGCTACTGGCAGAGGGTGTACGCGGTACGGGACGACACCACACTGCGCCGCAGCTTCCTTATAGCCGGCCTGGTGAGCATCCCACTGGTGATAGTGACGGGGATATTTGGGATCCTGGCGGTTGGCAGGGGAGCGTCCGAGGCACACGACTCGGTTGCGATGTTCTCCCTGATAGTGAACGCG
>DAOULA010000077.1:0-63370 GCA_034420735.1 Dehalococcoidia bacterium | reverse complement strand
GACGATGCGGCATCGTTCACGATCGACAGCGGGCTGAAGTCTGGGGACACGGCTGGTCAGATCAAGACGGCTGTGAAGCTGGACTACGAGACGAAGGACATGTACATGGTGGTTGTGACGGCGACCGACCCGTCGGGCGCTACGGACACGATCAACGTGAACATCACCGTCACGGACGAGGACGACAAGACGGTGGTCGCTCTGGGTCCCGCGGTTAACACCGCACCGGCATTCGACGAGGGAGATACTGCCGACAGGATGGTCGACGAGAACATGCCGATGGGCACGAACGTGGGCGCCCCGGTTATGGCGACCGATGAGGACGCCGGCCAGACGCTCACCTACAGCCTGAACGGCGGCGGCGATAACTTCATGATCGACTCGGCAACCGGCCAGATAACGACGACAGGGTCCCTGGACTACGAGGCCGCGCCGAGCTCGGGCTACTTGGTCACGGTTACGGCCAGCGACGGCCAGGACGAGAACAGCACGGACACCATCGCGGTGACCATCACGGTCGACGACATGTACCCGGATTGCACGATGGAGGGCGAGCACGCCCTGACGAACGACTGCGAGACGCTGCTGGGCTTGAAGGGTGATCTGGAAGGCGACGGCGAGCTGAACTGGTCGCAAGACGTGATGATCGACTCGGGCGACTGGACCGGCGTGGTGGTTAGCGGCGAGGAGGGCGCGATGCGCGTCACCCAGCTGCGGCTGACCAACAAAGGACTGACGGGCTCGATACCGGCCTCGATCGGCGACCTGGACGCACTGGTCAACCTGTACCTGAACGTGAACGAGCTGAGCGGTATGATCCCGGGTTCCATCGGACAGTTGACGAACCTTGAGGACCTCAGGGTCCACCGCAACGAGTTGAGTGGAATCGAGATGGGCATAGGCGGCGCAAGCAGCCTTACCCGGTTCTGGGCGCACAACAACCACCTGAAAGGGTCGATACCGTCCGACTTCGGCGACCTGGACAGCCTGACCTGGCTGAGGCTGGACTCGCAGACCCACGCTGACCGCCCGGGCGATGGCTTGAGCGGCGCGATCCCGGCTACGCTGGGCGGCATGGATAGCATCCAGAGGCTTTACCTGCACCGGAACAAGCTGAGCGAATCGATCCCGGCAGAGCTGGGCAACCTGACGACGCTGACCCATATCCTGTTGCAGCAGAACGAGTTGACGGGCGAGATTCCCTCCGAGCTGAGCGGCATGACGAGCCTGGTCTGGCTGGGCCTGTACAGCAACGATCTGAGCGGCAGTATCCCGGCTTCGCTGGGCATGCTGAGCAACCTTGAGCGGCTGTACCTGCATCGCAACAGCCTGGGCGGGACGGTGCCGGCGGAGATCGGTGACCTGTCCGCGCTGACGAACCTGTGGCTGGAGCACAACAACCTGAGCGGCGGTCTGCCCAACGAGTTGAACAACCTCACCAACCTGGAGAGGGTCCGGATCAGCGACAACGGCTTCACGGGTTGCGTACCGGCCGCACTGGACACGGACAACGACGACATCGACGAGACCGGCCTGGAGGTCTGCCCAGACGGCTCCTAGCCAAACATAGACCGCGGCCCCCCTCGCGGGGGCTCCCTACCCTCTCCCCTCGCGGGAGAGGGCCAGGGTGAGGGGGAAAACCCCCCGCCGCGGACAACACAACCGAGACCCAAAACAAAAGAGCGCCGCCGGAACCAAAAACCGGCGGCGCTCCCTCTTTTCCCCCTCCGTCGTTCCCGCTCCCAATCGTCGTTCCCGCGCAGGCGGGATTCCTGCCCCAGGAACCGTCCCCCACCCAGAGGGGCGGGGCACGGGGCTCCTCCCCTCTCCCCTTGCGGGAGAGGGTTAGGGTGAGGGGGAAGTCCCCGGGGCGGTGAGGGTCGAACAACCCCACCCCCTGTCATCCCCCACCACTCTATGGTTAAATCCCCCCATGCACGTCGCCGTAGCGAAGCTCGACCTCCACCTGCCGGCAAACCGAGACCTGAAGGGGAAGCGCCGGGTCCTCAAGTCCCTGTGCGCCAGGGTCCGGAACCGGTTCGACGTCGCCATCGCCGAAGTGGGCGACAACGACCTGCTGCAGTCCGCCGCCGTCGGCATCGCCGCCGTGTCCAACTCCCAGCGCCACGCCGCCCAGTCCATCGACAAGGCCATCGCCCACATCGAAACCACCCAGGGCGAATACCAGGTCCTCGCCATAGACACCGAAATCCTCTCCGGCTTCTAACCCCCCTCCCGTCATTCCGGCGAAAGCCGGAATCCATCCCCCTCTGCGCCCTCGGCGGTTGAGTCCTCCGCCCCCATCATGCTATGCTGGAACCCAGGTCGGGGTGTGGCGCAGTTTGGGAGCGCACCTGCATGGGGTGCAGGGGGTCGCTGGTTCGAGTCCAGTCACCCCGACCAGCTTTCCCCCTCTCCCTCGACGGGAGAGGGCTGGGGTGAGGGTGAGCGGGGATGAGGGGCGATGGGCCCTACCGCCAGGGCTAGGCAGCTCAGAAGACACTCGACCGAAGCCGAATCGGCTCTGTGGAAGCACCTTCGCGCCCGCCAGCTGGACGGCTACAAGTTCCGCCGACAGGTGCCCCTGGGCCAGTACGTAGTAGACTTCGTATGCTTCGAGCGCAGGCTCATAGTGGAGATCGATGGTGGGCACCACCAGGGGCAGGCTGTCTACGACGATGAACGCACGAAGTGGCTGGAGTCCCAGGGGTTTCGGGTCCTGAGGTTCTGGAACAATGAGGTGTTGGGGCAGATGGAAGGGGTGGCACAGGCCATCCTGAAAGAGCTGGAGTGACCCCGTCTGGTCCCTTCTCCCCTGGCCGGTCCCTTCTCCCCCCGCGGGAGAAGGTTAGGATGAGGGGTCGTGTCCCTTCTCCCCTGGCGGGAGAAGGCTAGGATGAGGGGTCGTGTCCCTTCTCCCCTGGCGGGAGAAGGTTAGGATGAGGGGGCACTCCCCGGCCCCGGTGTGCAGGAGGCCCAGCCCTTCGGCCCCTTTCACCCTCACCCCAGCCCTCTCCCGTCAAGGGAGAGGGGGTAAGACCCTCGCGGGAGGCTAGGACGAGGGGTCGTGTCCCTTCTCCCCTGGCGGGAGAAGGTTAGGATGAGGGGGCATTCCCCGGCCCCGGTGTGCAGGAGGCCCAGCCCTTCCGCCCCTTTCACCCTCACCCCTTCGACAAGCTCAGGACAGGCCCAGCCCTCTCCCGTCAAGGGAGAGGGGGTAAGACCCTCGCGGGAGGCTAGGATGAGGGGTCGTGTCCCTTCTCCCCTGGCGGGAGAAGGTTAGGATGAGGGGGCATTCCCCGGCCCCGGTGTGCAAGGGGACCAGCCCCTCGGCCCCTTCACCCTCACCCCATCCCTCTCCCGTCAAGGGAGAAGGGGTTTACGAAAAGGCCTCGGCCCCTTTCACCCTCACCCCTTCGACAAGCACAGGACAGGCCCAGCCCTCTCCCGTCAAGGGAGAGGGGTTTTACGAAAGACCCTCGACCAGCGCCGCCCGCACCAGCTCGATGGCGTTCAGGCTCATCCTCGTGCGGTCGGGGCGTCCTCGGCCGGCCATGTTGTAGGACCGCCGCCTGAACCCGCGCCCGTCCGTGATCGACATGACCGTGCGGCCCCGCGCGAGGTTCTCGGCCGTGTCGGCCGGGTCCTGCACGCCGTGCACCGCCAGCCCCAGCCCCGCCCCCGAGCGCGCCCGCACCGCCCACGCGAGCTCGTCCGCCAGCGACTCCGCATCCCACATCAGCGCCTCGGCCTCGTCCGGCCGCCGCGAGTCCGCCAGCAGGCGCCGCACCACATCCGGCCCATTGGCCGTCACGCCCTCCACGAAGCGGTCGGGCCCCGCCTCGAGCAGCCGCTCGGCGACCAGCCCGCTCGTCAGGTCCTCGTACACGGCGATGGTCGCGCCCGCCCCGGCCAGCTCCCGGCCCACCGCGTCCTCCATCGTCTCGTCGTCGACCGCGAACACGTGCCGCCCCAGCAGTGCCCGCACCTCCGCCTCGACGGGGTCGATCAGCGCCGCGGCCTCGTCCTCGTCGCGGGCCTTGGCGGCGATCCGCACGTCCACCTGCCCGGGGTGCGCCAGCACCCCCACGGTGGGGTTGCGCGACTCGGCGATCAGGTGCCCTATCCGGTCGTCCACCGAGCTCTCGCCCAGGTCGGCCACCTTCAGCACGCGGTAGGCGATCATCTCGTCGAGCTGGAATGCGCCGCGCAGGTACGGGATGACCTCGTTGTCGAACAGCCACTTCATCTCGAACGGCACGCCCGGCAGCGCGATGACCACGCCCCTGGGGTCCTCGACGATGAAGGACGGCGCGGTGCCGTTCGGGTTCTCGACGGGAATCGCGCCGTCGGGGATGTAGGCCTGGCGCGAGTTGTTGGCGGTCATGACGAGCCCGCGCCGCTGGAAGCGCTGCTCGATCTGGTCGAGCAGGTCGCGGTCGAGCACGAGGTCCCGGCCCGTGACGGCGGCGACGGTCTCGCGCGTCAGGTCGTCCCGTGTCGGCCCAAGCCCGCCGCCTGTGATGACGATGTCGGACCTCTCGAGCGCCCGCCCGAGGACGGCCTTCATCCGCGCGGGGTTGTCGCCGACGGTGGTCTTGAAGTAGAGGTCGACGCCGACGTTGGTGAGCCGCTGGGCCATCCACGCGCCGTTGGTGTCGACGATCTGGCCGAGCAGCAGCTCCGAGCCGATGGATACGATCTCCGCGCTGGGCATGTCAGTCCTGCCTCTCCCTGTCGATCAGGTCCCGCGCGAGGGGCAGCAGCTCGTCCGCCGCCCTCCGGCACTCCTCGACGTGCGGGAACCCCGATAGTATGAACTCGTCGATGCCGAGCCGCCAGTACTCGAGCAGCTCGGCGGCGACCTGCGCGGGCGTCCCGACGAGGGCCGTGCCGCAGTTGACCCGCACGGTGGATATGCCGTTCCAGAGCCGCTCGCCGATCCGGTGCCCGTCGGCCTCCCGCAACTGCGCGGCCTGGCCGGCCATGGGGGTGCCGGCGAATACGGCCTGGCGCTGGTCCTTCACGACGGCGTCGGCGCGGGATATGAGCCCGGCCGCGGCGTCCCACGCCTCAGCCTCGGTGCCGCGCACGACGAGGTGCGTCCTGAGCCCATACGAGGGCGCGCGCCCAGCCCCGTCGAACTCGCCGTCCGCAGCGCCAAGCAGCTTCGCGATGGCGTCGCGCGGCTGTATCCACGCCAGGAAGACGTCGGAGTGCGTGCCCGCCAGCCGCAACGCCGCGGGCGACGCGCCGCCAAGGTAGAATCGCGGCCCATCGCCCACGGGCCCGGGCGACGCCAGGGCGCCGTCGAGCTTCACGAAGTCGCCGTCGAACACGACGGGCTCAGGCTTGCGCCAGAGGGCGCGGCAAGCGGCGATGAACTCGGCGGCGCGCTCGTACCGCGTGGCGTGGTCGATGGTCTCGCCGAGCCGCTCGAGGTCGCCCTGTATGCCGCCGGGCACGACGTTTATGTCGAGCCGGCCGCCGCTGATCCGGTCCAGGGTCGCGGCCATCTGCGCGAACAGGCCGGGCGATATGAAGCCGGGCCTGACGGCGACGAGGAACCGGCTGCGGCTCGTGACGGCGGCAAGGGCGGTGGCGGTGGTCCAGGTCTCGGCGAGGGGCGCGGTCTCCTCGAACAGGCCGTTGGCGAACCGCGTGGGGATGAGCAGGGAGTGGAATCCGCAGTCCTCGGCGGTCTCGACGACGGAGCGCAGGTACTCGAAGGTAGGCGGCCGCTCGGCCCTGCGCGTGCCGATGTGCGCGCCGTCGCCGTCGATGGGAATGAACCAGTCGAACCGCGGCTCAGGCCGGCGCGATCTATTCATCGCCGCGAATCCTCACCCTGCTGTCTTCGACGATCCATAGACGCTGTTCGATCTTCTCGGAAGCAAGCAACGGCAATGTCTGTTTCAGCACTTCCAGCAGCCGCGGCTTGCTCTGGTCGAAGACTCTGAACACCATGATGCCCGACGTGCGATCAGGCGGATAGACCTGTATGTTTGCGAAGTCCAGGTCCAGCGTGACGAGAACAAGGCCCTCCGCCTTGCAGACGTCCGCTATCGTGCTGTCTGGCTCGCCTACCAGACCCTGGTCTCGTACGCTCACAGCCTCGTACCCAGCCTCCCTCAACAGGACAGCGATTTCCTCTGGCAGGTTCTCGTCGATCTTGAAGCCAGGCACCCGGCTCACGAGGTGGTTGTCACAACCCTTTCCCGGGCGAGTTCGGCTGCGTAGGCGATTGCCGCGTGGATGTCCTCGCGCTCCAAGCCCGGGTAGCTGGCGAGTATCTCTTCGACAGGGACCGAGGCTGCGAGGTTATCGAGGACCACGGACACCATGATACGAGTGCCGCTAATGCATGCCTTTCCGTGGCATACCTGGGGATCAGCGGAGATTCGATTCAGGAGTTCCATGGCGACCTCCTAGCCGTGCTTTTCGCGGAGTGCGGCGGCGCCCTTGCACATGGCGGAGAGCTTCAGGTAGGCCTCGTCGAAGTCCATGGGGTTGATGCTGGATGGCGCGAAGCCGCAGTCGGGGTTCAGGGATATGCGGTCGGCGGCGACGTACCTCATGGCGGCCTCGGCGCGCTGCACGACCTCCTCGGGCGTCTCGACGTGGGTGTCGGTGTGGTCGATGACGCCGAGGCCGAGGACCTTGTCGTCGGGGAAGTCTCTCAGCGAGACGATACCGCCGGCGTCCGGGGTGGCGAACTCCATGGCGAATCGCTCGACGCGCATCTCGCCCAGTGCGCCCATGATGATGTCGTATGGGCCTGAGGTGCCGTGCTTGCGGGCGAAGTGGGCGTGGCAGAGGTGGACGCTGAGGGGCACGCCGTCGACGGCGTCTGCAACCTCGTTCACGCACCTGACGGAGAGCTCGATCTCACGGTCGATGTCGGTCACGCCGTCACGCTTGCGGAAGTCGGGGTCGACGAGGAGCGCGAGCCAAGGCTCGTCGATCTGTATGGCGTCGACGCCGAGGCCGGCCAGGAGCCGGGCCTCCTCCCGGATGATGGGGATGCAGGCGTCCATGAACTCGTCGCGGGTCGCGTATGCGCCGGTCGAGTGCTGTTTGCTCCAGAGCCTGCAGCCTACGGTGTAGGGGGAGGGGATGGCGACGATGGTCCTGGAGGAGGTGTGGCTGCGCAGGAACTCGGCCTCGCCGGCTGCGAGGGGGCGCCTCTGCTCCATCCTGCGCACGACGGCCGGGTAGGTGAGGGTGGGCGTCCTGCCGCCTGTGCCGGCCATGAGCAGGTCGTGCTCGAAGCCATCGACGGCCTCGGCGAAGACCTTGACGTAGCTCTCGCGCCGCCACTCGCCGTCGGAGACGTAGTCGAGGCCGGCCCGCTCCTGCATCCTGATGGCGGACGGGATGGCGTGGTCGAGCATCGCGCCGGCATCTTCGGGCGTGACGCGGCCGGCCTTGCGGTCCTCGACCAGGTCGCGCACCCATAGGGGCCGCGGGAGGCTGCCGACTACCAGGGTTGGGAACGTGTTTTCGCCGAAGTTCCTATATGTGGCTCTCGTCAAGGCCACTACTGGACGGTGATGGTGCCGACCATGCCCTGGGTCTCGTGCGGGATACAGACGAGCTGGAAGGTGCCGGCGCGGTCGAACTTGAAGTTGAACTCGACGGACTCGCCGGCGTCGGCCGCGGCGTCGATTCCCAGGTCCTCGACGGTGAAGGTGTGGAACTCGGTCTCGGACTCGATGACGAAGTTGATGGAGTCGCCGACGTTGAAGGTCAGCGCGTCCGGCTCGAAGGCGTAGGCCCCGCTGCCAGCCTCATCCCTGAGCCCGACATCGAACCGGGTGCCCTCCGGGTCAGGGGGGGCCAGCGTGGTCTCTAGTATTGGCTCCGCGTCGCCCGTGACGTAGGAGGCCATGCTGAGGGCCACGAGGTTGGCCGGAGCAGGCCCGGGGGGAGCAGGAGAGTCCGGGAACATGGGGCTGGAGACGGAGGATGCTCCGCAGCCGGCCAGTATGATCAACGAGACCGCTGCGATAAGTGGAAGGGCAGCTTTGCGGGTCAGGATCTTGACGGGCCTTGCCAAGGAGGACCTCCACGGGAAAATGCGAATTTCGACCACAAGTATTGTAGCGGGAGCACGGCACATGTTCAATCAGCCGGGCGCGCCCGGACGCGCAGGATGTTCGTCTTGCCCGTGTAGCAGAGCGTGATTACAATGGCGCCGCGAAACAAACTTGCGGTGGAGACGGATGCGATGAGAGTGCTGATAACAGGGGCAGCCGGACTGATCGGGGGTGTGCTGCGAGAGTCGCTCACCGGGCACGAGCTCTGTGGAATCGACGTGCGCCCGGTGGACGGGTTCGAGTCGGCGATCGGCGACGTCTCCGATCTCTCGTCGATACGCCCCTCATTCGATGGCGCGGACGCCGTGATTCACCTGGCGGCGAACCCCTCTTCGAGCGCGCCGTGGGACACCGTGATCAGTAATAACATCATAGGGACCTACAACGTGTTCGAGGCGGCAAGACAGGCGGGCGTGGGCCGGGTCGTGTTCGCCAGCTCGAACCACGCCACCGGAATGTATGAGCGGGACCATCCCTACTCGGCCATAGTAGCGGGCCGCTACGAGGGGCTGGAGCCGGGCGGCTTCCAGAGGATCGATCACCGGATGCCGATACGCCCCGACGGGTACTACGGCGTGGCCAAGCAGTACGGGGAGTCGCTGGGGCGCTACTACTTCGAGGAGTACGGGATCGAGTTCGCGTGCCTGAGAATCGGGACCTTCGCCAGGGGCAACAGCCCTCTCGGCAGCATCCGCGCGTTCGCGACATGGTGCTCCTACGGGGACCTAGCACAGCTCGTCCAGAAGTCGCTGGACGCCGAGTCACTGGGGTTCGAGATCTTCTACGGCGTGTCCGGCAACACCTGGCGGTTCTGGGACATCGAGCACGCCCGCGAGCGCATAGGTTACGAGCCGCAGGACAATGCGGAGGACTACCGCGCCGAATTCAACGCGGCGTCCTGACCCCTAAGGATTGTTAGAGGAACACCTGGCCACTGAGCGCGGTAGTAGCATTCGAGTCATTAGCCTTCGGAAGGCCACGCGGAAGGAGGCCTTGGACTATGTCGAGGAACATCCCCAATAGCATAATTGTCCCGACACCGGAGGAGGATGAGGTGATCCGTGCCGGCATCGCCTCTGACCCAGATACCCGGGAGTATTCGAGCGAAGAGCTCGCCCGCTTCCGTCCGGCCGCAGAGGTCGTGCCGCACATCGTCGAGAGGTATCGCCGGACGCGCGGCAAGCAGAAGGCCCCGCTGAAAGAACAGATTACCATAAGGCTGGATGCGGACATAGCGGCCCATTTCAGGGGGACGGGAAGGGGCTGGCAGACCAGACTGAACGCTGCTCTACGTGAGTTCGTCGACGTGCAGACTAGAGCCAGTCGGGAATAGCCGTAGATGGCGTACTCAAGAGCCTCCGGGCCGGTGCGGGACGGCGACCTGCTTTGGGAGCCGTCGGCCGAGCGCATGGCCGGTTCCAACATCAGCCGGTACATGGCCTGGCTAGCCGCCGAGAAGGGCCTGCGCTTCGATGGCTATGACGACCTGTGGCAGTGGTCCGTCGACGACCTTGAGGGGTTCTGGGCGTCGATCTGGGACTACTTCGGCGTCGTTCCCGGCTCGCCATATGAGAGGGTGCTCGTAGACAGGGAAATGCCGGGCGCCCACTGGTTTCCTGGAGCGACCCTGAACTATGCCGAGCACTCGCTGCGCAGGCGGGACGATCATCCTGCGCTAATCGCCGGGTCCGAGTCGGGCCAGTTCTCGACAGTGTCGTACCGCGAGCTGCACGAGAGGGTAGGGGCGGTGGCCGCGGGCTTGAGACGGCTGGGAGTGGGCAGGGGCGACAGCGTGGCCGCGCTCATGCCGAACATCCCCGAGACTGTGGTCGCGTTCCTCGCCGTATCAAGCCTGGGCGCCATCTGGTCCGCCTGCTCACCGGAATTCGGAGTGACGAGCATAGTCGACCGTTTCCGCCAGATCGAGCCCAGGGTACTGCTGGCCGTGGATGGCTACAGGTATGGCGGGCGGGACTTCCCGCGGCTCGACGCCATCGCGGAGATCCAGGCTCGTCTGCCGGGGCTGGAACGGACGGTGGTCCTCCCACACCTCTCGGACTCCCCTCACCTGGGCGGGCTCGAATCGATGATGCTGTGGGGCGAGCTGGAGTCGGATCCGGGTGAGGTAACCTTCGAGCGCGTGCCGTTCGATCACCCCCTGTGGGTGCTCTACTCGTCCGGGACGACGGGCTTGCCCAAGCCGATAGTCCAAGGGCACGGCGGCATCCTGCTCGAACACCTGAAGGTGCTTTCGCTGCACATCGAGATAGGGGAGGGAGACCGCTTCTTCTGGTTTACGACGACTGGATGGATGATGTGGAACTTCCTGGTCGGCGGGCTGCTGCACGGGGCGACGGCCGTGTTGTACGACGGCGATCCATCGTATCCGGACATGAACGCGCTCTGGAGGTTTGCGGAGGAGGCGGGAGTGACGTACTTCGGCACGGCCGCGCCCTTCATATACGCCTGCATGAAGGCCGGCGTGGAGCCTGGCCGCGACTTCGACATCTCGAAGATCAAGAGCGTAGGGTCGACGGGCTCGCCGCTGTCGCCCGAGGGGTTCGAGTGGGTGTATGACAAGGTTGGCGGCGACCTGCTGCTGGGGTCGTTCAGCGGCGGCACGGACCTGTGCACGGGGTTCGTCGGCTCGTGCGACCTGCTGTCCGTATATGCGGGCGAGATACAGTGCCTCTGCCTGGGCGCCAAGGTGGAGGCGTTCGACGAGGACGGGCAGCCAGTGGTAGACGAGGTGGGCGAGCTGGTTATCACCCAGCCCATGCCGTCCATGCCCATCTACTTCTGGAACGACGTTGGGAGACGGCGGTACCACGAGAGCTATTTCAGCCTGTTCCCCGGCGTATGGAGGCACGGCGACTGGGTGAGGGTCACGGAGCGCGGAACGTGCGTTATATATGGGCGGTCGGACTCGACACTGAACCGGGGCGGGGTTCGGATGGGGACGAGCGAGTTCTACAGGGTGGTCGAGGGGATGGACGAGGTGCTCGACAGCCTGGTGGTCGACACGGGCGGGGTCGAGGGCGGCGGGAGGCTGCTCCTCTTCGTGGTGCTGCGCGGAGGCGCCGAGCTCGACGACGGGCTGCGCGCGGCGATTGTGCGGCGCCTCCGGGCGCAGCTTTCGCCTCGACACGCGCCCGACGAGATCTACAGCATCGAGTCCGTACCCAAGACGCTGAACAACAAGAAGCTGGAGGTGCCGGCGAAGAGGATCCTGTCCGGCGAGCCTCCTGCGCAGGTCATCAGCACAGATGCTATGAGCAACCCGGAGGCGCTGGATTTCTTCGTGGGTCTGGCGCAGTCTAGGGGATAGTGGGAGTCGCCCTTCGCTGAGTCGCTCTGGCTGAGCACTGGCCTTCGACAGGCTCAGGCCGAACGCCCGGGGGCTTCCGGGATGCCTTGAGGATGTGTCCGACCCTGTCGGTTGGTATGGGGAGGGCGGGTTTCAAACTGTTTCAATCCCGCCCCTACGGCGTGAACGGCGGGGCACCGCCCCTTCGGCAAGCTCAGGACAGGCTCTTCGACGGGCTCAGGGCAAACGTTTGGCGGCTTTGACGGGGGTCAGGAGACTCTGAAGCGGTCTAACAGGTCCATGTTTAGCTCGAAGCCTACGCCGGGGCGGTCGGGGACGGTTACGTAGCCGTCCTCGTCGGGCTCGAGCCGGGGCTGGAACATCTCGGCCCGCAGGGG
Source organism: Dehalococcoidia bacterium (assembly GCA_034420735.1). GTDB lineage: Bacteria > Chloroflexota > Dehalococcoidia > Lucifugimonadales > CAJWER01. The sequence continues at coordinate 51,566 of DAOULA010000077.1, read as the reverse complement.
GTCGACCTCGGTGGGGTAGTACTCGAGGAACTCGCCGTGCGCGACGCCTGCGGCGAGGGGGAGCTGCAGCTCCTGGCAGCCGTGGGGGGCTATCGTCACTCCGCTGTCTTGCGCCATGTTGGCGATCTCAAGGCCGACGTCGTAGCCCGGGCAGATGGTCACGTCCACGTTCAGGATGGATGCGCCCCTGTTGTCCAGGAGGGAGCGGAAGTGGGCGGTGGTGTAGCCGTTCTCACCCGTGGCGACCTTGATGCTGGTGGCCTCCGCAAGTTTCCGGTGGCCTTCGTAGTCGTGGATCGGCATCGGCTCTTCGAACCAGTAGACGTCGTACTCTTCGAGGGCGCTTGCGAACCGGAGGGAGGTATCGAGGTCCAGGGCGCAGTTGGCGTCTACCATGAGGACCACGTCGGGGCCGATGGCGTCGCGGGAGGCCTCGACGCGCTTCATGTCCAGGTCGAAGCCCGCGACGGGGTCGCCGATCTTGATCTTGACGGCGGTGGAGTGGAGCTCCTCGACGTTGTACCGTAGCTCGTCCTGGAGCTCGGACAGGCCCTTGCCCTCGGCGTAGTAGCCGCCGGCGATGTAGGTCCTGATCCGCTTCTGCGCGCCGCCCAGCAGGCTGTGGACCGACCGGCCCTCGACCTTGCCCTTGATGTCCCAGCAGGCGATGTTGATGGCCGCCAGGACCTGGGTGTTGAGGCCGGCCGGCCCCAGGATCTTGATCAGGTTCTTGCCGAGGGCGTCGACGATTCCCGCCGTGTCAAGCGGGTTGCGTCCGACGAGCAGCGGCCTGAAGTAGTCGACGTACCCTGGCATCAGGCCGAGGGGCCTCTCCGCGGCAGTGCCGCCGTTCCAGCCCACGCCGGTGACGCCCTCGTCGGTGTATACGGTGACCTTGTGAAGCCTACCGGGGCCGTAGAGGTGGTTGCCGTTCCAGATGGCCGGCCTGTCCCACTTGAAGACCTCGCTCGTGACGTGAGTTATCTTCACGCGGCTAGGCTGCCGGGCGCTTGGCCTTCTGCTTCCTCGGGCGGCCAGGCTTCTGCCGGCCTCGCGGGACCTCGAAGTGGGCCCTCACGCTCTGGACGTTTTGCACGGAGCCACACTGGAGGCACTGCACGTAGTCGCCGTACATGTCGCGCACTCGAATCAAATCGCCCTCGCATCTCTCACACGCCTTGAACTGAATCATGACTACCCAGCAACCTCCTTCTAGCAGTATGGAGTCGTTACGAATTCCTCCACCGGTTCCAGTGTAACCCATCGTGACGAATTTCGTCAACCACCAAAAGGGGGGAATTTGTACCACAGAGGACACAGAGGGCACAGAGGAGGAGAGGGAGAGGGTTTTCTTGGACTCATGCCAGGATGTTGCCGATGAGGCGCGTAGATTCCTCACTCCGCTGGCGCTGCGTTCGGAATGACATTCGTGGGGGTCGCGCGGCTAGTGACATTCGTGGGGGTCGCGCGGCTAGTGACATTCGCGGGGGTCGCGCGGCTGATGACATTCGTGGGGATGCGCAGCTAATGACCATTCGCGGGGTCGCGCGACTCAATGACATTCGTGGGGATGCGCGGCTTAATGACATTCGTGGGGTCGTGCGACTCAATGACATTTGTGGGGCTGGGGTGACTCATTGAGACAGACGAGGCGGTGTTCCCGGCGCTGTCTCGCGTGGGGTGAGTTGTGTGGGGTATTATGGACGCGTTGGGGTGAGGTGGAAACTCCGAGTGGACTACGGGCGTGAGAGACTGCTGATAGCTACTCACAGCGAGGGCAAGCTGCGTGAGCTGGACTCGCTGCTCGACGGCGTGCCCTACCAGTGCGTGTCTCTTCGCGAGGTGGGTATCAGCGAGGAAGTGCGAGAAACCGGCTCCACTTTCGAGGAGAACGCGGCCCTGAAGGCATCTGGCTATGCGCAGCTCAGCGGGATGCTGACGCTGGCGGACGATTCCGGCCTGGAGGTCGACGCGCTGGGCGGCGATCCGGGGGTCAGGTCAGCCAGGTACGCGCCCGGCTCGTCCCAGGACCGTATCGACCTCCTGCTTCGCAACCTGGACGGGGTGGACCCGGAGGAGCTGACCGCCCGATTCAGATGCGTCATAGCGATAGTCGCGCCCGGAGGGGACCCCAGTTTCCACGAGGGGGCCTGCGAGGGCCGGATCGTGCGTGAACAGCGGGGCGACGGCGGGTTCGGATACGACCCTATCTTCTTCGTGCCGGAGCTGGGCCGGACGATGGCGGAGCTCACGCCGGACCAGAAGAGCCGGGTCAGCCACCGCGGTATCGCCGCACGAAGGGCGGTGGAGGCCCTGAAGGCGATGAGCGAGGAGCGTGCGACGGCGTGATCGCAGACACGCTCGGCAGGCCGTTCCGCGACCTACGAATTTCGGTAACCGACCGGTGCAATTTCCGCTGCCCATACTGCATGCCGGCGGAGATTTTCGGAGAGCGTTACGAATTCCTACCCAAGGCTGAGCTGCTGACCTTCGAGGAGATGGAGAGAGTCGCCCGCATACTGGTGGGACTGGGCGCTCAGAAGGTCCGAATAACAGGCGGCGAGCCGCTTGTACGCAACGACGTGGAGAAGCTGATCGCCAGGCTGTCGGCCATAGCCGGCCTGGACGACCTGACGATGACAACCAACGGCTACCTGCTTCCCAAGAAGGCCGAGGCGCTGAAGGAGGCCGGGCTGATGCGCGTGACGGTCAGCCTGGACAGCCTGGACGACGAGGTGTTCCGGGTGATGAACGGCCGCGGCTTCGGAACGGCGAAGGTGCTGCAGGGGATAGAGGCCGCTGAAAGGGCCGGGTTCAGCCCCATCAAGATCAACGCGGTCGTACGGCGGGGGATGAACGAACACAGCATCGTCGAGCTGGCGCGGTATGCGAGGGAGCGCGGCCACATCATGCGCTTCATCGAGTACATGGACGTGGGGACCCTGAACGGCTGGAAGATGGATGAGGTGGTCCCGGCCGGGGAGATCGTGTCGGCGATCGACGCCGAGATGGGGTTGGAGCCGGTAGAGAGCGCCTACCGGGGCGAGGTGGCCGCGCGTTACCGCTACCGGGACGGGGGCGGCGAGATTGGGGTGATCGCGTCGGTGACGCAGCCGTTCTGCGGGGACTGCACGCGCCTGAGGCTGTCACCCGAGGGCTCGATCTACACCTGCCTGTTCTCGGGCAAGGGCACGGACCTTCGGGGGCCGCTGAGGAGCGGCGCTACGGACGAGGAGCTGGCGGAGATCGTCACCGGCGTATGGCGGGTGCGGGGCGACCGGTACTCGGAGATCAGGACGGCGATGACTGCGCCCCGGGACAAGGTGGAGATGTACCACATCGGGGGGTAGATGACGCAGTATTCTAGCGACCCCAGCCAAATCGTCGGCGGTGAAGAATTAAGGGTTGGGTTGAGTCCACGGTCCACCTGAGCGGGCATAACAGTCCGGAGACTGTGTGCGGGAACGACGGCAGTAGGGTCGGGAACGGCGGATGGAGTGGGCTCGACTTTGGCTGCGTCGCTGCCGACCCCGCCGCCCCTCTGGGTTCCCGCCTCCGCGGGAACGACGGCAGTAGGCAACGCTGCACTATGGCACAGCGAGGGCTGGTTTCGAACCGGCCCCCTACATTCTGGCGCCCTGTGGGTGCGGCGTCCACTGCGGAGCCGGGGCTAGGGGCGCTCTATGGTGACCGGCTGGCCGTGGTTGGAGTAGTCGGCGGTGATGGCGATGTAGAGGGTCACGTCGGGCGGGAGGTCGAACTGGGCTCCCGTCTGGACGGACTCGAGCCTGACCCGGCGTAGCAGGTTGTCGTCCTCGCCTATCCACAGGTAGACGGTGTCGATGGGTAGATCCGTGTCGACCGCGGCCTGGATTAGCAGTACGGGGACGCCGTCGAGGGCCTGGTTGGACACGGTGGGGTCCGACAGGTTCTCAGGGCCGATGACGGAGAAGTCGAAGAGCGTGGTGAGGATGCCGGGTTCGCCGGTTGGGTTCTGGAGCCACTGGCCCGACTGGGGGTCCTTCTCGTATTCGACGTTCTCGATCCTGCGGGTCTCGAACGGTATGGTTGCGGAGAAGCCGGAGTCGTTGATCTCGATGTCGCCGGCGGTCCGGTTGTCGCCGCCCAGCACACCGTCGCCCTCGAAGGTCTGGCGCATGATGCTTGTCCCGGCGTCGGGGCTGTCCTTGATGGTGACCTCGCCGACGACGTGGGCGGACCCCGCGGCGGTCATAGCCTGGGCGTACGCGGTGAGCACGCTGCCGTCGGTGAGGGGCTCGCCGATGGCCTGCGCGGGCTTCGTCGACGGCGCGTTGGACGGCAGGGACGGGGCCTGGAGGGACGACTGGACGGGAGCGACTATCTCGATGTCCTTGCCGTAGTCGGACAGGGTCATTTCGAGCTTCATGTCGCCGATGTCGCCGAGCCCCTGGGTGATCTGGCCCTCCGGCGGGGTGATCCGGCCCTCGACCTCGATCCTGGCGATCAGGTTGTCCGGCACCCTCACCCAGAACAGGTAGCCCACCTCTGCTCCTTCGACGTCGGCCGTGGCCTCGATGACGTAGTGCTCGACCCCGTCAATCGTCTCCCTCCTAGCGAGGGTTACGCTGGTCAGCTCCTCGGTGTCCAGGTCGATGAATTCTGTGGGATCGGCCACGAGGGAGCTGGAGCTCTCGTCGATCGTCCACTCGCCGGTGGCCGGGTCCTTGAGGTACATCTTGTCGCCGGTGTCGATGATCTCGGTCTCGAAGGCGAGGAAGCCGAGGTTCATGCTCATCTTGGCCTGGACCATGTTCGGGGTCTTCAGGTCGCCGGAGATCTTGATGGGGAGCTCGATTTCGGTGCCCTCTGCTTCCACCGAGAGCACGACTTCCATCTCGAAGTGGAAGGCCTCGAGGGCGGAGGTGGACGTCACGGCAATGTCCAGCAGCTCCTCAGCGCCGTAGAGGTCGGTCGCGGACGTACCGGCGGGCGTCGCGGCGGGTTGGGGCGCGGGGACCGGCGTTGCCGTCGGCTCGGGCGTCGGGCTGGGGACCGGGGTTGGCGTCGGCGGGACCGGCGTTGCGGTTGGCGGGACTGTCGGAGTCGAGGTTGGGGCGACAGCAGGCGAGGCTTCCGAGCCACCGTCGCCGCCGCATGCCGCGAGCAGGATAACGGCGAGCGTGGCGGCAACGAGCAGAGCCGCGCGTGGTCCGTAAGAAGTCAGGCCTCCACCGTGTTCACGAAACATGCTCACCGCCTCCACCCTGAGAATTGCGTCCAATTCCAGCCTAGCCCCGAATGGATAGCGGCGCAACGATAATCGACGTCACGGTTGGCCCAATTCAGGTGGTGACGATGACGAGTCTGGGCCTGTCCGACAGGTCGCGGCGATGTGAGACGCGGCCGTTGGGGAAGGCTGCGGCGGCGAGGGCCGTGACCGCCTGGAGCTGGCGGGGGTCGATCTCCACGATCATCGTGCCTCCGGGTTGGAGCGCCGCGGGCGCCTGTTCGAAGAGGCGGCGGATTACGTCGAGTCCGTCGGGGCCTCCGTCGAGGGCCGCTACGGGTTCATGGCCGACCTCGCGTGCCAGTCCGGCTATCTCGCCGGTCATGACGTAGGGCGGGTTCGACGCGATGACGTCGACCGGCCCGTCGAGGGACTCGAGCAGATCGCCGTGCCGCAGCTCGACGCGGTCGTCGATGTTGTGCTCACGGCAGTTGTCCCCCGCGACGCGGAGGGCCGCCCGCGAGGAGTCGGTGGCGTAGACGCGGCTTCCCGGCAGGTTGACTGCGGCTGCGACGGCGATTGCGCCGCTGCCGGTTCCCACGTCGGCGATGGTGAGGGCGGGCCGCCCGCGGCCGAGCTCGAGGATGGCGTCGACGATCAGCTCGGTCTCCTGGCGGGGTATGAGTACGGCGGGGGTGACTAGGATGTCGATGCCGTAGAACTCGCGGTGTCCCAGCATGTAGGCGAGGGGCTCGCCCTTCTCCCGGCGTGCCGCAAGGGAGTCGGCGAGGTTGAGGGCGTCGGCGTCCTGTTTTTCCTCGAGCGACGCGAAGAAGGCCGCACGGTCGATGTCGAGCGCGTGGCGCAGTATCACCTCGGCTTCGAGGGCCGGGTCATCTATGCCCGCGCGCTCGAGGCGGGAGCGGGCCTGCATCCAGGCTGACCGCAGGGTCATTGGGGTTACGGCAGGAGCCGGGGAGGGCGGGTTTCAAACCCGCCCCTACGAACGGCGTGGCGCATCGGGCACAGGGGTCACAGGCTGGACTCGCTCAGCTTGCGGCTCTGCTCGTCGGCGATGAGGGCGTCGATGAAGTCGTCGATGTCGCCGTCGCAAACGAGGTCTAGGTTGTGGCTGGTGAGCGAGATGCGGTGGTCGGTGACCCTGTTCTGGGGGAAGTTGTAGGTGCGGATCTTGGCCGAGCGGTCGCCCGTGCCCACCTGTGAGCGGCGGGCGTCGGTGATCTCCATCTGCTGCTTCTCGATCTCCATAGCCAGGAGTCGCGACCTAAGCACCGACATCGCCTTCTGCTTGTTCTTGAACTGGGAGCGCTCGTCCTGGCACACGGCCACGATGCCAGTCGGCACGTGGGTGATCCTGATGGCGGTGGCGACCTTCTGGACGTTTTGGCCGCCGTGGCCGCTGGAATGGAATACGTCGATCTGGAGGTCGTCGGCGTCGATCTCGACATCGACTTCCTCGGCCTCAGGCAGCACTGCAACGGTGGCCGCCGAGGTGTGTACGCGGCCGCTGGACTCGGTGACCGGGACGCGCTGGACCCTGTGCACGCCGCTCTCGTGCTTCAGGCGGCTGTATGCGCCGCCGCCCTCTATCTTGAAGACGATCTCCTTGATGCTGCCCAGTCCGGACTCGTTGCTGTTTATAACGTCGATGCCCCATCCCTGGCGCTGGGCGTAGCGGTTGTACATCCGGTACAGGTCCGCGGCGAATAGGCCGGCCTCGTCGCCTCCCGTGCCGGCCCGGACCTCGACTATGACGTTTTTCTCGTCGTTCGGGTCCTGTGGCAGGAGGGCGACGCGCAGCTCGTCCTCCAGGGCCGTCCTGCGCTCCCTGAGTTCGGCCACCTCCTCGCGTGCTAGGGCCGCCATGTCGCGGTCGGACTCGTCGCGTGCGAGGGCTGTCGTCTCCTCAATGGCCTCGGCCACCTCCCTGTACTGGGAGGCGAGACCGGCGACCTGCTTGAGGGAGGCGTGCTCCTTTGCGAGGTTCTGGACGCGCGCGTAGTCGGTCGAGATCTCGGGGTCGGCCATGAGCCTCTCGATTTCGTCGTAGCGTTGCTCTACGGAAGCGAGCCTGTCTAGCATTTGCGGTTGCTCGTGGAAATGGGTGAGAAGTTGAGGTCAAGTATAGCAGCAGGGCCCAAATCTACCACCTTGAACCCCCCAGCCCCCTGGATACCGGCTTTCGCCGGTATGACGACGGTGGGGATTTGGGCGTGAGCGGCCCGTTGACCGGGCGGTTGGACGGCAAATAGAATCCGTGCTAGCAGAACGGCTAGGAGCATCGGTGATGACGAATGATACGGTGAGAGTTGCGGCGGTGGCGATGCACAGCGAGATGGGGGATCCGGAGGTGAACCTGTCGCGGGTGGAGGAGTGGACGAGGAAGGCCCACGGGGAGGGCGCGGCGTTCGCGCTGTTCACCGAGGAGTGCATCACGGGTTCGATGAACAAGTCGGACCTGACGGTGGAGGAGGTCCACGAGATCGCGCGGCGGGCGGAGCGGATGGCGGTGCCGTTCCTGGAGCGCCTGTGCGCCGAGCTGGAGATGACGCTGGTCGTGGGGACGATCGAGTCCGTGGACGGCGGGCTGAAGAACAGCGCCTATATCGTGGGGCCGGAGGGGCTCCTGGCGACCTTCTCGAAGGTTCACCTGCCGGGCAGGGAGAACGACTGGTTCATCCCCGGCGACACCCTGCCGGTGGTGAAGTCGCAGGGCTGGACGTTCTCGGTCGGCATCTGCTTCGACGCGCGGTTCCCGGAGCTGTTCCGGACGGCGGCGGGCCACGGGGCCGATTTCTTCCTGCTGGCGGTGGGATCGAGCGGCATAGACGAGCTGATAGGCCCGGGCGGCGACCAGACCGAGCAGGCGAAGTGCCACAGGGACCTGTCGATGAAGTACATGCCATCGCGGTCGGTGGACAACGGCATGTACATCATCAAGGCGAACCAGTCGGGCAAGAGCGGCAACGCGTGGTTCCCGGGCCTGGCGATGGCGTTGGACCCTGAGGGCGAGCTGATTGCCGAGCACCTGCCGGACGAGGGCATGATCGTGGTGGATGTGTCGCGGGAGGCGATTCGAAAGGCACGGGCGTCGATGTCCTGCACGGTGGACACGGCGAGGCCTGAGGTGTACGGCGTGCCGGTGCTGGTCGGGTAGGCGGCCGTTCCGAAGAACGGCGGAGGGGATTGGAACTACCTCAAGACTACCAGCAATCGCGGAGAACTACCCTTCGACGAGCTTTCAAGTGACTGCTCCACATCACGGTTGTGCTGGTGAGCACTGGCCTTCGACAGGCTCAGGCCGAACGGTCTTCTCCGGGCGATGCTCGCTGGAAGCGTTACGAGATAGTTGCTAAGGAACTAGGGTGCGGCCAGGGCCTGGAGCAGCTCGTCCCGGCCCAGCTCCTGCTGCTCGCTCCGCGCCAGGTCCCGCAGGGCGAGCTTGCCCGATTCGAGCTCCCGCTCGCCTATGATGACGGCGTGGGTTGCCCTTATGGAGGATGCGTAGCGCATCTGGGCCCTGAGGCCCCTTCCGGAGGGGGCGAGCACGGCTGGGAGGCCTCGGGTTCGCATCTCCGAGCTGAGTTCGAACGCGGCCTCCTTGGCCTCGTCGCCGACGTGGGCCACGAGGATCTTGGTAGCGGCGGACCCGGGGGCCGCGACGGCCTGGGCCTCGAGGTTCAGGATGATCCGCTCGATGCCCGTGGCGAACCCGATGCCGGGCGTAGGGCTGCCGCCTAGCTGCTCTATTAGCCCATCGTATCTTCCCCCGGCCAGGATGGTCCCCTGGCTTCCCCCACCTTCTGGGACTATCTCGAACACGGTCCTGGTGTAGTAGTCGATTCCCCGGACGAGCCGGCTGTCCAGCCTGTAGGGAATGTTGAGCCTGCCGAGCCATCCCAGGAGGTCCTGCCAGTGGCCGGCGCAGTCCCCGCAGAGGTAGTCGACGCTGCGTGGCGCGGAGTCGATGGCGGGCTGGCACGGCTCTTCCTTGCAGTCGAGCAGCCTCAGCGGGTTGGACTGGAGGCGCCGCCTGCAGTCCTCGTGCACGAGGCCTTCGCCCTGCGATTCGAAGTAGGTGCGGAGGGCATCGATGTACCCGGGACGGCAGGAGGGGTCGCCGATGCTGTTGAGCAGCAGGGTCAGGCCCGTCAGGCCGGCGCCCTTAAGCAGGTTCCAACCAAGCTCGATTATCTCGGCGTCGATGGCCGGGTCGGCGTCTCCGATGGCCTCGGCACCGAACTGGTGCAGTTCGCGGTACCTGCCCGCCTGGGGGCGGTCGTACCGGTACATGGGGCAGATGTAGTAGAGCCTGACCGGCTGGGACCTGTTGTGCATGCCGTGCTCTAGGTAGGCGCGGCAGACCGGCGCGGTACCCTCGGGGCGCAGGGAGAGGAGGTCGCCGCCCCGGTCCTCGAAGGTGTAGGTCTCCTTCTCGACTATGTCGGTCGTCTCGCCCACGCCCCTGACGAAGAGGGCGGCGTCCTCGAAGGTCGGGGTGTCGATCCTGTCGTAGCCGAAGGTCTCGGCGGCGCGCGATGCTGCGCCTTCGACGAAGCGCCAGTACGGCTGGGCCTCCGGGAGCAGGTCTGTGGTGCCGCGGGGCGCCTGGAATGTCCGGTTAGTCATCGTGCCGGGTGCTCCGGAGCGGGATTGTTCAGGCAACTAGAGTAGCATATGGGTGCAGGAATGCTTGCATACGGAAGTCTCCCCTGATCCTGCTGCTGGCCTGTATACGCTGCCAAATCAGCCTGCTTCTACTGGAGACAACCCGAACTCTTCGCGTATGGCGCTCACTATCGACCAGTAGTCGTTAGAGAAGAAGTCGGCGATGGCTTTCTCGATCTTTGGTCTTGCCATGTCAAGGTCAAACGGGTCGTAGTCTTGTTGGCTCAAGATGGGCTGTCGATACATTTGGAATTGTGTCTTCTTCATCCTGCTTCCGTGGGTCCAAGGTCCGTCACCTCTCTGTGAGAGTTCGTGCAGACGTTCGCGTGTTTCCTGCGGACCTGGGCCCACCACGACGGCCAACCTCAGCAACTCCTCTCCGTGCCAGAACTCAAAGAGCACAAGGCGTCCCGATTTGGTCCACCCCTTACCGTCCTTGAGCTCGGGTATTTCTTCGAGATCGGGGGAGAAGAATCGGCGACCATCGCGGAAGTGGAAGTCCCGCTGCAGGTATGGGACATATCCCTCCATCACCGAATCAACGATGTCCAAGGTAATCGCAGAGGGAAGATCTTTCGCCCTGATGATGCGGTCAATCGCCTCCCTATGGTTGTTGTACAGCTGGTAGGCTAACTCATCAATGTTGTCGACGTTGTTCAATACACGCCTCCGTAGACTACGTACGTACTGCGCCAAGAAGCTGGCGACGGTCGCGCTGATGGTCGAACCCCGTGTTTTGAGCGCCCGGTCGATGAGAACGGCTACGACCCCATAGTCCATAGGAACGTAGCGTCTTGCGTCTTCTTCCATCGTTGGGTCGGTTCCCTCCGGCGTCAGGTATATTGGGAACGGTGTGAGTCCTTTGTACTCGCGCTCGACTGTTCTCAGGTAGCGTCTGAGCTGGTCGGAGTGCTCGCCGCTCCCGATCTTGTTCTCTATCAAGCAGACGAAACCATCATTCTCGTCTATCAGCAGGGTGTCTATTCTATGGCGCTCGGTCGCTACCTTGATGTCACTGAGCTTCCAACTGTCCACGTCGAGTGGTGTCAGGGCTAGAGTGCCATTCTTGCGCGCCTCATCGGTCGCCTGTGTAAGGAAGCCGCGAAGGAAGTAGTCTCGCAAGCCATGTGAGCCGCGCGGATCGAGGAGCCACGCGAGGAAAGCGGAATGTTGGGTCTCTTGCCTCGCGATGCCAAGAACGTCGAACAGGTTGAATTCTGCCAGAAGATCTTCCAGACGCTCTAGGTCACTGTCGAGAATGAGCCCCTGCAACGCCTCTTCTGGAGACGTCTTTCCCTGTTCACTGCCGGCAGTCATATCACCACCGTTGCTAGTCGCTCACGCCCACTGCAACTTGCGGATGGCGAAGGGGAGTCCAGTTCGTCTCCACGTACGCTTGGGTGCAGTTACAGCGGAATTGGCACACTGCAATCATATCACCCGTACAGCCATGGTTCAGCCGCGAACGAACCACGTCTTGATGAAATCGCGGTCTGGCATCGGCTATACTTGGAGACACCGTACGAAGGGGAGAGGGCCTTGGACCTGGTTGAGAGCCTGATGACACGGGCCTCCGAGTATCTGCCGGAAGAGCGCGTCAGCGACGTGCGCCGGGCGTATGCTTTCGCGGAGAGGTGCCACGCTGGGCAGGTGCGCAAGTCCGGCGATTCCTTCATCAGCCACCCCCTCCAGACTGCCCTGTACCTGGCCGACATGAAGATGGACGCGGACACGCTGTCGGCCGCACTCCTGCACGACGTGATCGAGGACTGCGGCGTGGCATACGAGGAGCTGGACAGCAAGTTCGGCGGCGAGATTGCCAAGCTCGTGGACGGCGTAACCAAGCTGAACAACGCCGATCTGCTCTCCGAGATGCCGGAGCTGGAGCGCCCCGAGGGCTCGCAGGACAACCAGGCGAGGGCCGCCACGGTGCGCAAGATGCTGATGGCCATGGCGGAGGACGTCAGGGTCGTCCTGATCAAGCTGGCCGACAGGCTGCACAACATGCGGACCCTGAAGGCCCTGGCCGAGGACCGCAGGAAGGCAATCGCCCAGGAGACGCTCGACATATACGCGCCCCTCGCCCACAGGCTGGGCATATGGGAGATCAAGTGGCTTCTCGAGGACCTCTCATTCCAGCACCTGGAGCCCGAGAAGTACGTGCAGATTGCGGAGCTGGTCAGCTCGAAACGCAAGGAGCGGGAGGCGTACATAGAGCGGGTCAAGTCCACGCTCGAGACCGCCCTGGTGGAGAACGGGCTGGCCGCGGAAGTGAAGGGGAGGCCCAAGCACTTCCACAGCATCGCCAACAAGATGGCGGCGTACCAGGCCCAGAACAAGGAGGTCGACGAGATCTACGACCTCTTTGCCCTTCGCATCCTCGTCGAAGACGTGAAGGACTGCTACACGGCGCTGGGTGTGGTCCACGCGATGTGGCGTCCACTTCCCGGGCAGTTCGACGACTACATAGCCAATCCCAAGGACAACTTGTACCAGTCGCTGCACACCGCGGTGCTGTGCGAGGATGCCTCGCCCGTCGAGATACAGATCCGCACGTACGAGATGCACCGGCTCGCGGAGTACGGGGTGGCAGCGCACTGGCTATACAAGGAGGGCGAGCCGGCCGACGAGCAGTTCGAGGAGAAGATGACCTGGCTCAGGCAGCTCCTGGAGTGGCAGAGGGACGTGAGCGGGGCGGAGGAGTTCGTCGAGTCCCTGAAGACGGACGTGTTCCAGAACCAGGTGTTCGTCTACACGCCAAAGGGAGACCTGAAAGAGCTGCCGACGGGCTCGACGCCACTCGACTTCGCCTACCGCATACACACCGAGGTCGGCCACAGGTGCATAGGGGCGAAGGTGAACGGGAAGCTGGTCTCGCTCAATTCCCAGCTCCAGAACGGCGACACCGTGGACATCATGACCAGCAAGACCGTGCGCGGGCCGAGCATGGACTGGCTGAACCCGAATCTCGGCTACATCAACACCACGTCGGCCCGCGTGAAGGTACGGCAGTGGTTCAACCGCCAGGCACGGCGGGCCAGCATCCAGCGCGGGCGCGACCTGTTCGTAAAGCAGCTCAGGAGGTTGAGCACGGACCTGGACGACGGCGAGGTCGCCCAGGCGATGGGGCTGGACTCGACCGACGACTTCTTCGCTGCCCTGGGCGGCGGCGTCATAACCATATCGGACGTGGTGAACAAGCTCTCGACCCAGGAGGTGACGCCTCAGCAGGACCACCTGGTCTCGCTGCCTGCCACCGGTCCAGCGTCCGGCATCCAGGTGCTCGGTGTGGGCGACCTGCTGACGCGTATGGCGCAGTGCTGCAGCCCGATACGCGGCGACAAGATAACCGGCTACATCACGCGAAACAGGGGAGTGACCGTACACCGCGAGACGTGCCCGAACATCGTGAACGAGAGCGAGAGGGAACGGCTGGTGGAGGTCACCTGGGGCCAGACGCAGACACTGTACCCGGTTCGAATTTCGATAGAGGCGTGGGACAGGGTAGGTCTGCTAAGGGACGTGACCGCGTTGGTATCGGAGGAGAGGGTGAACATCGCCGCGTGCGTCTCCGATGAGTTCGACGACATCAGCGTAATCTCTCTAACGGTGTACACTGATGGTATCAACCAGCTCAGCCGCCTCTTCTCCAAGCTGGAGGGCGTCGAGGGCGTAATCCGCGTGATTCGCGCAAAGTCGCTGTCACCGGCGGCTGCATCCCGGTAGGCGGACGTAGTAGACTATAAGGGAACAGCCAGGGAGGACCAGAGAAAGTTGCCAGCAGACCGTTCAGCAAGAGTATCCGAGAACAGGCGCAGGATGAAGGCGCCCCTTCGCTCGAAGGCCAAGACGCTAGTCACCAAGGCCCGGCGCCACATCGCTGACGACGAGATCGAGCCGGCGGAGTCGGTAGTCCAGGAGGCCGTGGTGGCCCTGGACAAGGCCGCGCAGAAGGGCGCACTGCACCCGAAGAACGCGGCCCGGCGCAAGTCGCGGCTCATGAGCAGGCTGCACAAGGCCGGCGCCTCCCCCTCATCCTAACCTTCTCCCGCCAGGGGAGAAGGGACTGCACAACACCCTCTCCCGCCAGGGAGAAGGGACTTCACAACACCCTAGCGGTCAGTCTTTCGACTCGAGGGCGGACTTCGCCGCTTTGAAGAACTGGTCCATCAGCACGCGGGCGGCGCTGCCGATCAGTCTCTGACCCACCCTGGCGATGATCCCCGTCACTTTCGCCTCGCCCTCCACGTCCAGGCGCGTGCCGCCGTTTTCCGGGGTGAAGGTGATGAGTCCCGTGCCCGAGGCCGACGAGCCTGCACGCTTCCCCTCGCCTGACATCCTGAACGAGCGGGGCTCGTCGATGTCGTATATCCTGACGGTGCCCGTGTAGGTGCCTGACACGGCTCCGATTCCCGTCTTCAACTTGACGGCGTAGGCGCCGTCGCCGGTCTCCTCCATCTGCTGGCAGCCGGGGATGCAGCGGGCCAGCAGGTCGGGGCTCATGAGCCCCTGCCAGACCCTTTCGGGGTCGGCGTCGATGTGGTACGTGCCCTCTACCTTCATGGCGGTCTCCTCCGTTCGATACGGCACATCGTACCCGTTTCTCCAGCCCGGGCACACTGCTATCCGCTAACGAGCCTGTCCCAGGTTCGGTAGGGGCCACTCGAAGAGACAGGGGGGTCTCCCGGCACTTGACCGGGGTTGGGGTCACAGATATAGTGTGCCGCATATCCACCGGCGTGTGGGCGCTGGTGGTTTTCCGTAGCTGGCTCGCTGCGGATTTGTGAATTTCACTTGGAGGAGCGCGAAAGGAGGCAAGTCCCGTGAATGTCTTAACGAAGATCAACATCAACGGGCAGGACTACGAGGCCGAGATCGAAGCCCGTACGCTCTTGGTGCACTTCATCAGGGATGTAGCAGGCCTGACCGGCACCAAGGTCGGATGCGACACGAGCCAGTGCGGTTCGTGCACGATCCACATGGACGGAGTTGCGGTCAAGGCGTGCACGGTGCTGGCGGCCCAGGCTGACGGCTCGTGCGTGACGACCATCGAGGGCCTGGCTGACGACGGGAACCTGCACCCGCTGCAGGACGCATTCTGGGCCAAGCACGGCCTGCAGTGCGGCTTCTGCACGCCGGGCATGATCATGGCTACGTCCAAGCTGCTCGAGTCCAACCCGAGCCCCAGTGAAGAGGAGATACGGCACGGCCTGGAGGGCAACTTCTGCAGGTGCACGGGATACCAGAACATCGTGCTGGCTGTAGGTGAGGCCGCCAAGGCAGGGGAGGTGGCGCAGTGACAACCAGGATATTCAGCTCAGGAATACGCAGGAGAGAGGACCCGAGGCTCATCACGGGCCGGGCGACCTACACCGACGACGTTGTGCTGCCGGGCATGGCCCACGCGGCTATCCTGCGCAGCCCCCACGCACACGCGAAGATCACGAGCCTGGACACAAGCGCGGCCGCCGCTGCGGACGGCGTAGTGGCCGTGTACACGGGCGCCGACGTGAACGCCGCGCTCGCCCCCGTTCCCTGCGCGTGGCTGCTCCCGGACTCCGACCTCAAGACGGTCGATCATCTCCCCGTTGCAAACGACACCGTGCGATACCAGGGCGATGCCGTGGCGGTGGTGGTTGCCGAGAACCGGTACGCTGCCGAGGACGCGCTCGAGCTCATCGAGGTCGATTACGAGCCGCTTCCGGCGGTCGTCGACCCCGAGGAGGCCATGGGCGCGGACGCCCCGCAGCTCCACGAGGACGCCCCCAACAACCAGGCGTTCAACTGGGTGATGACGGGCGGCGAGGACTCCGACGAGGCGTTCGCCGGCGCGGACGTGGTGGTCAAGGAGAGGATCCTTCACCAGCGGCTGATCCCGAACGCCATGGAGCCCCGCTCCGCGGTGGCCCAGTACTCGCAGGCTGCCGGAGAGCTGACTCTCTGGTCGACTACCCAGAACCCACACATCGTGCGATTCCTCACGTCGGTCGTATCCGGCGTGCCGGAGCACAAGGTGCGGGTCATCGCCCCCGAGGTGGGGGGCGGGTTCGGCAGCAAGATCCCGTACTACGCCGACGAAGCGATCACCGTGTTCTGCTCGATGCAGACCGGCCGGCCGGTGAAGTGGACGGCGACGCGCAGCGAGGGGTACCAGTCGACGATTCACGGCAGGGACCACGTAGAGGACGTGGAGCTTGCCGCGGACAGCTCGGGCAAGATCAAGGGCATCCGCTCGACGGTCTACGCCGGCATGGGCGCGTACCTGTCGACGGCAGCGCCCGGCATCCCGACGATCCTCCACGGCCTGATGTACGCCGGGACGTACGAGATCCCCAGCGTGAAGGCCAACGTGTACGGCGTCTTCAACAACGCCGTGCCGGTCGACGCCTACAGGGGCGCAGGGCGGCCCGAGGCGATATTCCTGGTCGAGCGGATGGTCGACAAGCTGGCCAACGCGCTGGACATGGACCCGGTCGCCGTCCGCCGAGCGAACCTGATACCGGCGTTCGAGGACGGGCACGACGTCTCGACGGGACTGACCTACGACAGCGGCGATTTCGGCACGACCCTCGACATGGCAACGGACAGGGTCGGCTACGACGACCTTCGCCAGGAGCAGGAGCGCCTGCGCGGCGAGGGCAAGTACATCGGAATCGGCGTAACGTCGTACGCGGAGATCTGCGGACTCGGTCCGTCCCAGGTCGCGGGAGCCATCGGGTTCCAGGGCGGCCTATGGGAAGGCGCGATAGTGCGGTTCCACCCGACCGGCAAGGTCACGGTGGCCGTCGGCACCTCGCCGCACGGACAGGGCGAGGAGACAACGTTCGCGCAGGTGGTTTCGGACGCGCTTGGCGTCGAGGTGGACGACGTGGAGGTGCTCCACGGCGACACGGACCAGACGCCGATGGGCTGGGGCACATACGGAAGCCGCACGACGGCGGTGACCGGAGCCGCGCTGGCTCTCGCGACGCGAAAGATTAAGGACAAGGCGACCCAGCTCGCGGCGCACCTGCTGGAGGCCGCGGTGGAGGACATCGACTACGAGGACGGCAGTTTCTTCGTCCGAGGGTCGCCGGACCAGGCCAAGACGATCCAGGACATCGCCCTGATGGCGAACGTTGCCTGGGACATGCCCGAGGGCATGGAGCCAGGGCTGGAGGCGTCGACCTTCTATGACCCGCCCAACTTCACGTACCCCTTCGGCACGCACATCGCCGTGGTGGAGGTGGAGAAGGAGACGGGCGCCGTCGAGCTGAAGCGATACGTCGCGTGCGACGACTGCGGGCCGCAGATCAACCCGATGATCGTGGAGGGCCAGGTGCTGGGCGGAGTCGTCCAGGGCATCGGCCCTGTCCTCTGCGAGGGGGCAGTGTACGGCGACGACGGCCAGCTGCTGACGGGCTCGATGCTCGACTACGCGCTCCCGAGGGCCGACATGTTCCCCGAGATCGAGACGATGAGCACCGTCACCCCATCGCCGCATCACCCGCTTGGCGTGAAGGGCGTCGGGGAGACCGGCACCATCGCCTCGACGATTACCGTCTACAACGCCGTGATGGACGCCCTGAGGCCGTTTGGCGTCGACAAGGTCGACATGCCTCTGACGCCGGAGAAGGTCTGGCGGGCGATCCACTCGAACGGAAAGGAGTAGCCCATGTATCCGGCAAACGTAGCCTATCACCGCGCGAGCTCTGTCGCCGAGGCATTAGAGCTCCTGGCTGACAACGAGGACTCGAAGCTCATTGCCGGCGGGCACAGCCTGATCCCGCTGATGAAGCTGAGGCTCGCCACGCCGACGGCGCTCATAGACATAGGCGGCATAGACTCGCTGAGGGGCACCAGCTGCGGGGACGGCACTGTGCGCATAGGCGCGCTGACCACCCACGCGACGCTGGCTTCCTGCTCGGACCTGCAGTCGTGCTGCCCGCTGGTACCGCAGGCCGCGGCGCTCATCGGCGACCCGGCGGTCCGGAACCGGGGCACTATCGGCGGTAACCTGGCCCACGCGGACCCGGCGTCCGACCTGCCCACCGTGGCCGTCGCCCTTGGCGCAACGATCCAGGCGACCGGGTCGAACGGCGACCGTTGCATAGCCGCCGGCGACTTCTTCGAGGACCTGATGACGACGGCCCTTGGCGACGACGAGGTGATGACCTCCGTCGAGGTACCGGAAATACAGGATGGCCAGGGGACGGCGTACGCCAAGATGCTGCATCCCGCCTCTCGCTATGCTGTGGTCAGCGCCGCGGCAGTGGTGACGGCCAGCGACGGGAAGTGCACGGGCGCAAGCGTCGCTGTCGGCGGCGTCGAGGCGAAGCCGGCGAAGGCGTGCAGCGTCGAGGCGGCCCTGGTCGGCAACTCGCTGGACGCGTGCTCGATCGAGAGTGCGGCCAAGGCGGTCGCGGACGACCTGACGGGCGACGCCATGGACGACGTGTTTGCGACAGGCGAGTACAGGCGGGCCATGGCCGAGGTATACGTGAGGCGCGCCCTCACGTGCGCCGCGGAACGGGCAGGATAGCGGCGCCAGACCTACAGACACAAGGGAGCTAAGCAGCACGAGCCGGGCCAAGCCCCGGCTCGTGCTGTTTGTGAAGCAGACGCCAGAATATTAAGGCACGTCCAGTTGCGCTTGCGTTCGCACAAGTTGATTTGACGGCTGGGCGACCTTAGGATACCTGGCAGGGACGAAGACACCGGAGATTAGCATGGAACAGAATGTGGCGGCTCCGTCTACGATTGACGAGCTGCAGGAGCTTCTTGCGGAGCAGCTATATATCACGGACCGGGGGCTGGCGATCTCGATCTTCCTGGCGTTGAAGCTGGGGAGGCCGCTATTCCTGGAGGGCGAGGCGGGTGTCGGCAAGACTGAGGTGGCGAAGGTGCTGGCGTCCGGGCTTGGGCGCGACCTGATCCGTCTCCAGTGCTACGAGGGGCTGGATGTCAACAACGCCGTGTACGAGTGGAACTACGCGCGGCAGCTGCTCGAGATCCGCGTGCTGGAGGCGGTCGGAGAGGTGGACAGGGGCGCGATGTCGAAGGAGCTGTTCACCGAGGAGTTCCTGATCAAGCGGCCGCTGCTGCAGGCCATCGAGGCGAGCCGGGACAACCCGCCGGTGCTGCTGATCGACGAGATCGACCGGGCCGACGAGGAGTTCGAGGGGTTCTTGCTGGAGCTGCTGTCGGACTTCCAGATCACCATCCCGGAACTAGGGACGTTCAGGGGCGACTCGCCGCCCATCGTCGTGATCACGTCGAACAGGACGCGGGAGGTGCACGACGCGTTGAAGCGGCGCTGCCTGTACTTTTGGATCGACTACCCGGACTTCCAGAAGGAGCAGCAGATCGTGGTGTCGAAGATGCCGGACGCGCCGCGCAAGCTGGCGGGGGAGATCACGGCGTTCGTGCAGGAGCTGCGCGAGGGCGAGCTGTACAAGGTGCCGGGCGTCGCCGAGACGCTGGACTGGACGGCGGCCCTGGTGGCGCTGAACGAGAGGAAGCTGGACCCGTCGGTGATCGACGACACGCTGGGCATCCTGCTGAAGTACCACGAGGACATCCAGTCAGTGCGGGGCGAGCAGGTGCGGGCGCTGCTGAACCGGTCGGCCAACCGCGGTACGCGCAGGGGCGGCCGCAGGGGTTGACCTGGAAGAAGGACCGATGACCGACCCCGGCGGGCACTTTCTCCATAACCTGCTGCTTTTCGGGCGAGTGCTGAAGGAGCTTGGGCTGGACGTCCACTCGGGGCGGATGCTGGACGCTGTGGCCGCCCTGGAGCTGGTGGGCGTGCGCAGGAAGCGCGATTTTCGCAGTACGCTGCGGACGGTCCTGGTCCACCGGAAGAGGGACCTGGAGCTGTTCGAGGAGGCGTTCGACACATTCTGGAGGGCGCCCAAGGACAGGCTCACGACGCTGGACCTGCGCTCCATCGGCGAGCAGCGCAAGTTCAGGCAGCCCCAGGTCGCGCCGCCGTCCGCCGGGGGGGTTGGCGGGGACGACGCGGACGCAGGGGACGGCAGCGGTCAGCACGTCGACCTGACGCGCACGTACAGCGCCCGCGAGGTGCTGCGCCAAAAGGACTTTGCCGAGTTCACCATGCAGGAGGTGGACTCGGCCCGGCGCATGATGGACGACCTGGAGTGGGAGGTGGGCAGCCGCAAGTCGAGGCGTTGGACGCCGGGCGCGGGGGCCTCCATCGATCTGCGCAGGGCGGTGCGGCAGAGCCTGCAGTACGGCGGCGAGATGCTGGACCTTCCACGGCTCGAACGGCGCGAGAAGCCCAGGCGGCTCACGCTGATCTGCGACGTGAGCGGGTCGATGGAGCGGTACACCCGGATGCTGCTTCACTTCATCCACTCGCTGGCCGACAACTGGGGTGGCGTCGAGGCGTTCCTGTTCGCGACGAGGCTGACCCGCGTCACCGACAGGCTGGCCCACAGGGGCGTGGATGACGCGGTCGGCGAGGTGTCGCGGGCCGTGCCGGACTGGGCGGGCGGCACGCGCATCGGCGACGCGATCAAGGCCTTCAACTACCAGTGGAGCCGGCGCGTGCTGGGATGGGGCTCGGTCGTGCTCATCATCTCGGACGGGTGGGACCGGGGCGAGCCTGAGCTGCTGGGCCAGGAGACTGCCAGGTTGCAGAGGAGCTGTCACCGGCTGATCTGGCTCAACCCGCTCCTGGGCTCGGAGACGTACGCGCCCCTGACGAGAGGCATGCAGGCGGCGCTGCCGTTCGTAGACGACCACCTGCCGGTGCACAACTTGGCGAGCCTGGAAGACCTTGCCGACCGCCTGAACCGGATCCCACAGCACCGGCCCGCCAGGCGCCAGCGCCCTCCAGCCTTGCGGGAGGAAGTCGCTACGCCGGAGCCTCCGAGTCCACCGGACGCTCGTTCCGACAAGATGGACGAGCCGCCTGAAGGCCCGCAGCCGACCTTCCGCCATCCCCTCTGGGGTCGCCGCTAGCCAAGATCCGGCCGTATCCCGCGTTCCCTCTTCTTCTAGCAAGGCCTACGGCGAACATCTGGGCGATTTTCGCCCTACAAGGTATTGACACGAACTCTCGTTCTGTTCTATGCTTGTTCTAATCACCAGTGATGAGGTGAGCCATGACCACACAGAAGATGGCCAGAGAGCAGATCGAGATGCCTGGGATGCCCGCCAGGAATCGGGCGGGCGACAAGGTGATGGGGGGCAGCGTGGCGCCCGGGACGGTAGTGCTCTACATGGGCAATGTCCTGGGCGGTCCGAAGTGGGGAGAGCGGGGTGTGGTGACGCGGTCGGACAGCCGCCGCGTCCTCGTGGACATGGGGCGTTCGGGCAAGTGGCATATCCCGTACTACTTCCTCAGGTCGGCTAACAGGTCTCAGACTTCCGCGGCTTAGTCCGCCCCGCACCCAGCAAGGAGCACTCCTATGAACTTCCTGACTCGCCGACTGACGGACCTCTTTACCCCGGCGGACGACGGCCGCCATGCCGCGGCTGCAGGGCTGCCCGATGTAAAGGTAAAGGTCGTGGGCGTGGGAGGCGCGGGCTGTAACGCCGTGGTGAGGATGGCGGCATCAGGCGTCTCCGACCTGGACCTGCTCGCGGTGAACACGGACATGCAGGCGCTGAGGGCCATCGACCGCGCGGCCACCTTCGCAATCGGACCGGCGGTAACGGGCGGCATGGGCTCCGGGGGCAATCCCGACGTGGGCCGGAAGGCGGTCCGCGAGAACCAGGACCAGATCAGCCAGCTCTTCTCAGGCGTGGACATGGTGTTTCTTACGGCCGGCATGGGAGGCGGCACCGGCACAGGCGCCGCTCCGACGATTGCCGACATGGCGCGTAAGCGGGGGGCCCTCACCGTGGGTGTAGTCACAACTCCGTTTTCGTTCGAGGGCGACAGGCGCAGGGAGGTCGCTGAGCGGGGGGTCGAGGCGCTCCGCCAGAAGGTCGACACCCTCATCACGATCGACAACGACCGCCTCCTGGCGGGACTGGACGGCAGGGTGTCGCTGGAGTCGGCCTTTCACACGGCGGACGCAGTGCTGCGCGATGGAGTCAGGGGCATATGGGACCTGATTGCGGTCCCAGGCCTGATAAACGTGGACTTCGCGGACGTCCGGTCGGTGATGTACAAGGGCGGCCCGGCATTCATGGCCATGGGGAACGGCAGGGGAGCATCGGCGGCGCACGACGCCGTCCGGGACGCCCTCGCCAGCCCCCTGTTCGACAGCCCGATGGCAGGGTGCTCAGGGGTGATCATGAACGTGCGCGGCGGGAGGGGCATGAGCCTCGAGCAGGTGGATGACGCCGCCGGCCTGATCAGGCACGCGGGAGGTCCCCAGACCCAGGTCATCTTTGGCGTCGTGAGCGACCCGAAGATGAAGGACAGGGTTACCGTTACGCTCGTGGCGACGGGGGTTGGGGAGAACTCGCTGGAGGAGGAGGTCGGTGTGCCGACCATCCTGACGCACGACGCCGAGTCTCATGCGGTCAACGGGCCGGTGGCGGTCAACGGACACGCCGAAGCCCTGGCGGGAGGAATGCAGAGGCTGGTCTAGATGACGGGTTGAGTCTATCTTGTTAGCAGACCAGAGTTGACGGCGCACCGCTGAGGCTTCAGAATCCTCGCAACGTTGAGGTAGAGAATGTCTCTGTCAAGGCATGTGAAGGATAGAAGTAGTCCTATTGGCCAGTTCCTGCGAGCCCGCTTCCCTAACACTAGATCGTTTCTGAGGGAAGCTCGAAAGCAAGTAAGAAGTGCAGAACTAATCCTACCAACACTACATGAGCCCGGTTTCAGAGAAGATGGGAAGACTCGCTATCCGTGGAGCACGATAGGGTTGGCGGTGGACTATAGGATCCGATACTACTTCGGTGTCACGCCTCGTGACAAGCTAGTCGCCTACAGTGGGGCGAAGCTACTTGCTGGTGTAGAGTCCGTAGACCCAGAAGATATCCAAGACTTTCAGCGGATCGGCGATGGTATAGTCTTCGGCAGGGTTGACGATGGCACGGACCAAGATTGCAATTGGATTGCTTTTTTTGATGGGAGAAATGGCGAGTGGCTTGGGAAATACAATGTAGATACGAGCGATGGGTATTTCTATTGTTCTAACGGTCGTTACCACCACAGAATGCGTGGAACGATCTCCCTGATGGAAGAGCATCTCAAAGAATTCAAGATAGATGTGTGGTCGATGCCCGTCATTTCGCAAGGTCGTGTGTATCAGGATTTCTTCAAGAATCTTGACGAATTGATAGTCTACCGCAATCCAGTCGCCAGACGACTGAGCGAAGCAGAAGAAGATGATATGAACCGCTATTGCATTGTCTTGGCTCTACTTGAAGAAGTACGGAGAAGCATTGACCATCCTAGTTTTGGGCCTCTCTTGGAGAAAGATGATAAGTCTGTAGGAGACTTTCTCGGTATCCCCGATACTCATTGGCTGGTTGATATGCGAGATATTGCCTGGAGGTTCTACGATAACTTCAACCACTTCTTATTACTTCCCTATTCACTCAATCCAACTTTTGACGGATCACTTGGCATTGGTGGTGCGGACGCTGATTTGATAATCGACGGTACACTGATCGACATCAAGACCACCAAAGAACAAAGAATCAGGCCTGATTGGCTCTGGCAACTACTTGGTTATGTCTTGCTTGACTACTCAGATCATCATCGAATCAATGGCATAGGTTTGTACATGGCTCGACAGGGCATTTTCCTCCGGTGGGATATAGAAGAAGCAATTCAAGGTCTGTGTCCAGGAGAGCCGAACAGTATTGAGCATCTGAGAAGGGAATTCAAGGAAATTGTTATGAACTGGGAGAAGCGGCGTCCAAAGTTGCGTATGTTGCCCAGTTCCTAGTCGTTCTGCTCGGCCAGCAGGAGCGCCGCTATGGTCTTGGCGTCCCTGATGTGCCCGGTGCGGACCATGTCCAGCGCCTCGGCCATGGGAACTGGGACGACCGTGATGTCCTCGTCCTCATCGGCGGGCAGGTCGCTGTGGCGCAGGTCGCGGGCGACGTAGGCGTGCATGAGCTCGTTGCAGAAGCCCGGAGTGGCCCAGAACTCCCCCAGCTTTCGCAGGTCGCCTGCTATACGGCCCACCTCCTCTTGCAGCTCGCGCTGGGCGGTCTCGGAGGGCTCCTCGCCGTCTTCCATGATGCCTGCGGGGGCCTCGAGAAGTGTCTCGCCCACGGCATATCGGTACTGCCTGACCATGAGTACCCGGCCGAGGTCATCGATCGGCACTATCACGACGGCAGGCCGGTGGTCGACGACCTCGCGGACCGCAGAGCCGCCGCTTGCGAGACGCACCTCGTCCACCCTGACGGACACGACGCGGCCTTCGAAGAGCGACCTGCTGGAGAGCTGCCGTTCGGGGGGCGTGCTCACGGCGTCCTGGGCGGCGGGACCACTCGGCCGCTTACGCCGAGACGCTGGGTCAGCGTGGCATAGAAGGACTCCGGGGGGTCCTTCCTGAGGAAGCTGGCGACGTACGGGCTCCGTTCGATGACGATGGTCTGGCCGGGCTCGATAGCGTCGGTGGAACCGTCCACGCTCAGGATGGCGTCCTTGCCCCTCTTGAGGGTGAGCTCGACGACCGACTCCTGGGAGACGACCAGGCCGGTCTGGAAGCTCATGTGGGCAGCGAGGGGTTGAATGACGATCTCCTTTGCCTCCGGGTAGAGGATCGGACCGCCGGCCGAGAGCGAGTAGCTGGTGCTGCCCGTGGGGGTGGACACTATGACGCCGTCCGCCCGGTATGTCGAGAGCATGACGCCGTCGATCCTGGTCTCGACGTCGAGGAGCCGTGGCGGCGACCCCCGGGTGACGACCACGTCGTTTAGGGCGTGCAGCTCTATGCCGTCGCTGGAACCGTCCGCCTGCTTCAGGGAAGCCTTGAGCATCATGCGGTGCTCGACGCGGGCCGAGCCGTCCAGGTATTCGGGAATCTTCCCGGCCGCGTCCTCGACGGAGAGCTCGGTTATGAAGCCCACTCTGCCCATGTTGATGGCAAGGATGGGGACCTGGTACTGGGCAACGCGGCGTGCGGCCCTGAGTATGGTGCCGTCGCCGCCGGCGGTTATGAGGACCGAGGTCCTCCGGAGCCGCTCCAGGTCGAGGGCGACGTCCGAGGCGGCCGACACCCAGGACCTATGCCTGAGTCCGAGCTCGTCGACCAGCGAATCGAGGAATCCCGCGGTGCGGGAAATCATGGGATTGTATGCGAAACCGACGAGGTCCTTTGAGAGGGCTGCCGTCATTGCTCTGCTCTGGTTGCGGCTCTCAGACCGGGCCGCTACAGCAGCACTGAGACGGCCGAGCGGGCGAACTCGATCAGCGGCGCGGGGTAGAGGCCGAATGCCAGGATGCCAGCCGTCGTCACGGCCAGCGCCGCGCCCACGGGCAGCGAGGCCGCTACGGGTGTCTCGTCCCTGGGGGCGGACAGCACCATGACCTTTATGACTCTCAGGTAGTAGTAGGCCGAGATGACGCTGTTCAGGACTCCGACGACAGCCAGCCAGATGAGCCCGGCGTTTACGGCTGCGCCGAATATGTAGATCTTCGCCATGAAGCCCACGGTGGGAGGCACGCCCGTAAGGGAGATCATCGAGAACGCCATGACTGCCGCCAGGAGGGGCGCGCGCTTGTACAGCCCCGCGAACCCCGCGATCTCGTCGGTGCCCGTCCTGGCCGAGACTGCGATAACGGCGGCGAAGGCCGCGAGATTCGTGACCGCGTACCCGGCGAGGTAGAAGAGGACGCCGGAGGGCCCGGCGTCGGCCTCGCCCGAGTCGACACGAGCGGCGACCGCAGCCAGTCCGATCATGATGTACCCGGCGTGGGCGATTGTGCTGTAGGCCAGCATGCGCTTGATGTTGGACTGCGCGATGGCGATGAGGTTGCCGACCGTCATCGAAAGAGCGGCCAGGACTGCGAATATCGCGCTCCACTCGAGGGAGAGCGACTCGAGCGGGAAGGCTATGTAGAAGACCCGGAGTATCACGGCGAATCCCGCGGCCTTGCTCGCCACGGACAGGAAGGCGGTGACCGAGGTTGGGGCGCCCTCGTACACGTCCGGCGCCCACATCTGGAAGGGGAAGGCGGTGATCTTGAACCCGAAACCGGCGATTATGAGCACCGCTCCGAGGAGGAGGGCGTAGCTGCCGAACGGCAGATCCACGTCGAGCCCCGCTCCGGCTATCCTGGCCGCGATTTCGGGAAGGACGGTGCTGCCGGTGAAGCCGTACACGAGGACCATCCCGTACAGCAGGAGGGCGGAGCTCACGCCGCTGAGGATGAGGAACTTCAGGCCGGACTCGGACGAGCGGCCCTCGGGCATGAAGGCGGCGAGGGCGGCGATGGGCAGGGCTGTCAGCTCTAGCGCCACGTATATGGTGATGAGCTCGACGGAAGATGCCAGGAGCATCATGCCCGACGTGGAAAAGAGGACCAGGGCGTAGAACTCCGCCTCGAACCTGCCGCCCCTCCTCGCGTATGCGCCAGATATCAGGACGACGCCCGCCGCGACCGGCACCAACAGGAGCTTGAAGAAGAGGCTGAACCGGTCGACCACTAGGGAGCTCGAGAAGAGTCCTTCGTTGGCAATGGCGTCGCGGCCGTCGAGGTCGAGCCAGAGCATCAGGCAGAGGGCCAGCGGCACGATCAGCCCCACGAACGCCAGCGGGGCCAGGTAGTCCTTGCGGCGCACCACCAGGTCTAGGAGAAGCAGCAGGCCTGCCAGCGAGGCCATGGCTATCTCCGGCGAGAGCAGGTATATGTCGTGTGCTGTCATGTCTGCCTAGTTGTTGAGGGCGAGGAGTCCCTGTCCGGCCAGCGCTTCAGCGACCTTGGTCATCTCTGCGGCGAACGTGTCCGATATGATCGACGGGTAGACGCCGACACCTATCACCGCCGCCACCAGCACGAATATGGGCACCATCTCGGCGACGGTCGCGTCCCTGGCGTTGCCGAACCTCTCCTTGGCGGGGCCGAACATGGTCCGCTGGACCATCCACAGGATGTAGCCGGCGGTGATGACTATGCCGAAGGCTGCCAGGGCAGTCGCCCAGCTCCAGGCCGGGAATGCGCCCAGGAAGACCAGGATCTCGGCGACGAACCCGCTGGTGCCCGGCAGGCCCAGGGACGCGAGGCCGGCCAGTAGGAACGCGCTGGCCAGCACGGGCATCCGAGTCGCCAGGCCTCCCAAGTCCGGGATGTACCTGGTATGGGCCTTCTCGTACACGAGCCCCACGAGGAGGAACATCAGGCCCGTTATGGTCCCGTGGGTGAACATCTGCATGGCGGCTCCCGTGAGTCCCGTGGAAGCCTCGGACCCGGAGACCGCGGAGATGCCGATGAGCACGTACCCCATGTGGCTGATGCTGCTGAACGCTATGAGCCGCTTCAGGTCGGTCTGCCTCAGGGTGACGACAGCGCCGTAGAGCACGTTTATCACGCCCAATATGGCTAGGGCCTGGGCGGCGTCGGAGATCGTGTCCGGGAACATCGTCACGGACACCCTGATCATCCCGTAGCCGCCCATCTTCAGCAGCACTCCCGCCAGCATGACGCTGACGGCCGTTGGGGCGTCGGTGTGCGCGTCGGGCAGCCAGGTGTGGAGCGGGAAGATGGGCAGCTTGACGGCGAACGCGATGAAGAGCAGCGTGAAGAGGACACCCATGGGGATTATCGGCGCGGCCGCGGCGATCTCCGCCGGCAGCCGGGTCATGTCGAAGGTCCCGGTCATGAAGAAGACGGCCAGTATGCCTACCAGCATGAACGCCGAGCCCAGGAAGGTGTAGATGAGGAACTTCATCGCCGAGTACTCTTTGCGCCCGCTCCCCCAGATGGATATGAGGAAGAACATCGGGACCAGCTCAAGCTCCCACAGCAGGAAGAAGAGCAGGAAGTCGAGGGCCGTGAATACGCCCATGACCGCCGTCTGGAGAATGAGCAGCCAGACGAAGTACTCGCGCACCCTGTGCTTGATGCTCCACGACGCGAACACCGCCGCCATGCCGAGCAAGCCGGTGAGCAGCACCAGCGGTGCGCTGAGCCCGTCGACGCCGAGGAAGTACTGGACTTCCAGCGACTCTATCGGAATCCAGTCCTCGATGCGGTCGATCAGCTGGACGCCGCCCTTGGCAGAGTCGTAGCGGAACAGCACCACGGCGCTGAGAGCAAGCTCCACCAGTACCGCGGCTCCGGCGAAGATGCGGACCATCCGGTCGCCCCTCACGAAGACGGCGATAACGACCGCCACCGCAAGGGGTAGGAATACGACTGTGGACAGCAGTCCTGTGAAATCGTTGCTCAACCGCTACCTCAGCAGAAGCACGACAGCGAAGATTGCGATGACGCCCATCGAGACGACGATCCCGTAGCCCTGCAGCTGTCCCGTCTGCGCGTGGGCCATCGCCCGTCCCACGTTGCGCCCAAGATCGGCGACCAGCCGGACGACGCCGTCGACTATGGATTTGTCGGCCCAGTCCAGGAACTTTGCGACGGCGCCGTAGAAGACGCGGCCTGTCAGGTAGGTCTCGTAGAGCTCATCGAAGTAGTACTTGCGCAGCAGCACGTCGTACGCGGGGCCCGCTCTCTTCCCAATCCGCTCCGGTGAGAGTCTCCCGGCCGAGTACATCAGGTAGGCCAGGGCTATGCCAGCGACGGCTACGACGGTGGACCCCAGGGCGATCAGGATCGAAGGGTCCTCGGTCTTGGCGTGGAGGAAGTAAGAGAGCCAGTGTATGGGCACTATCCCCAAGTCGACAATCGGGTTGACGAAGAATCCGGTCACGATGGACGCGATGCCCAGCACAATCAGTGGGAAGACCATCACGGATGGGGACTCTCCCAGGTGTACCTCGCCGTGGGCGTCGGCTTCGGGGTCGGCGTCGGAGCCGCCCCTGAACTCGCCCCCGAAGGTCATGAACAGGGCCCTGAACATGTAGAAGGCCGTCATGAACACCGCGGCGAGGGCCAACCAGAAGACCAGTTGCCCGACCGCGTCGCCCGAGTGGAACGCGCCGAGTAGTATCTCGTCCTTGCTCCAGAACCCCGCCAGCGGGAATATCCCGGCGAGGCTCAGGGCCCCAATGAGGAAGGTCCTGTACGTCCAGGGCATCGTTTTTCGCAGTCCGCCCATGTAGCGCATGTCGAAGGTGCCCGTGGCGTGGTTGACGCTGCCCGAGCCCAGGAACAGCAGCGCCTTGAAGAAGGCGTGGGTGAAGAGGTGGAATATGGCCGGGCCGTACGCGCCGACGCCCAGGGCCAGCATCATGTAGCCGAGCTGGCTCACGGTCGAGTAGGCCAGCACCCGCTTGATGTCGTTGGCGACCAGCCCCATGGAGGCCGCGAAGACGGCGGTGAAGCCGCCGACGATTGCCACCACGGTCATCGCCGTCTCCGAGCTCTCGAAGAGGGGGAAGAACCGGGCGACGAGGAACACGCCCGCCGTCACCATCGTGGCCGCGTGGATTAGGGCGCTGACCGGAGTCGGGCCCTCCATCGCGTCGGGCAGCCAGGTGTGAAGGGGGAACTGGCCGGACTTGCCGACCGCGCCGGTGAATATGCCTATGGCAATCCAGGTGACGACGCCCGAGGTCAGCAGCCCGGGAATCGCCACGGCCTGGTGGATGTCCGCGATGTCCAGCGGGTTGAGGCCGTGGGAGGCGAAGGCGTCGACGTTGAACACGAGGTAGAGGATGGCCAGCAGGAGCCCGAAGTCCCCGATGCGGGTGATGATGAATGCCTTCTTGGCGGCGGCCGCCGCTGACGGCTTGTGGTACCAGAAGCCGATGAGCAGATACGAGCAGAGGCCGACCAGCTCCCAGAACACGTAGAGCTGGACTATGTTCCCCGCGAGCACGAGCCCGATCATGCTGGCCGTGAAGAGGGCCATGTAGGCGAAGTAGCGGGCGTAGCCCGGGTCGCCGTGCATGTAGCCGATCGAGTAGACCTGGACCATGAGGCTGACGCCGGTCACGACGACCAGCATGATCGCGGTCAGGGGGTCCACCAGCGCGGTGATGTTGATGACAACGCTGCCGACTTCCAGCCACTTGTGGGGCTCGAAGGCGAGGGCTTCAGGGTCGTTGATGACGGATACCAGCGCCAGGAGGGACAGGGCGAAGCTCGCACCTACGGTGAGGACCGCCAGGTATCCTGCGATGGACGGGTCCCTGTTGAAGAACGGCCGTATGACGAGCGCGACGAGCGCAAAGCAGCCCAGGGGCAGCAGGAAAATCAGCCAGACGGCCAGCTCGTTCATCATCTGCTAGAGCTTCCTCAGTATCTCGTCGGCCACGTGCTCGCGCCCCTTCGGTACCATGATCCGGTAGGGGACGCGCTCGCCCCAGGTGGTGATGTCCCCCTCGGGCAGAATCTTGGTGGGGAGGCCCTCCCACTCGAGGACGTTCTTCCACATCTCAGCGGTCATCAGGTTGGGCGCCTTCCGGTAGTCGGTATACATCAGTGCCTCATCTGGTTCGCGTCGGTCACGAAGGCGGTCTGGCGGCTCCGGTAGACCGCAATGACTATGGCCACGCCGAGGGCGACCTCCGCAGCGGCCACCGTGATGATGAAGATGGCGAATATCTGCCCCGTCAACAGCGCCCCGGCTATCTTGCCGGCTGCCATTCCGGGGTCCGAGGCCAGGCCCGCCGGCACGACGTAGTGGGACAGGGCCACGGCGGTGATGTTGACGGCGTTGAACATCAGCTCAAGCGACATGAGCACGGTGATGGCGTTGCGCTTGGAGAGAGCGCCGTACAGGCCGATGGCGAATATGACCGCGCCTACGAGCAGGACGTTTTCGAGGCTCACCCGCTGCCCCTCCGCACCAGTACGAGTGCGCCGACGATCGTCGCCAGCAGCAGCACCGAGGCGACCTCGAATACGAGGACGTAGTCCTGCAACAGCAGCTCGGCAATCGTGGGTATCAGGTCGGGCACGTCGCCGCCGGACTCTCCCTCGACACCGGCCACCGCCGCCGAAGCGGCCTCGGAGTTGGACAGCAGGTTCCAGTCGGTGTTGAGCATGGTGATCGAGGCCACGACGAGGAAGAGGATGGCGAGTATGGCCGCGGGTATGCGGAGCATGTTGGACGGGTTGCCGTGCTCCACGTCCCTGGTAGTCAGGACGGCAAAGATGATCAGCACGGAGATCGCCCCGACGTATATGAGCACCTGCACGACCGCGAGGAACTCGGCCCTCAGCAGCACGAACAGCCCGGCGATGCTGAGGAACGCCGCGGCCAGGAACAGGGCGGCCCTGAACAGGTCGCGCGTCTGCACGACGGCGACGGACGATCCTATGGCCGACAGCGCTATTATCCAGAAAGCGATGTCGATGATCAGTGGCGTGTCGGTCGACATGCCGGCGGCTATCTCTTGGCCCACCGTTCCTCCTGGTCGTGAACGCTTGGCTTCTCGTGCCGCCCGGCATCCTGCCAGGCCACGTCGGAGTCCCCTCGCGGGTCGTTATCGCGGCCCTCGAGCTGCGGGCGGAACCAGTTGCTCGGCCGCTTGGACGAGGAGACCAGCCGGGCCTTGTCTATGACGAGGTCGTTCCTGACGTACCGGCCCTCCTCGAAACCGCTGCCCATGTGCAGCGCGTCGTAGGGGCAGGCCTCGACGCACAGGCCGCAGAACATGCAGCGGCCTATGTCGATGTCGAAGACCTCCAGGCCGTACTTCTGGCCCTCCTGCATGGCCTCGCCGCTGGGATCGGTGACGATCTCGATGATGCCCAGGGGGCAGTACTTCGCGCAGCTGGCGCAGCCCGTGCAGCGCTCCTCGTACCAGGTGAACTCCTCGCCGCGGAAGCGCGCGTGCTGCGGGTACCTGTCCGGAATGCTGACGAGGCCGACGAGGGACCTGAAGAACTGGCCGGGGCTGCCGAGGGCGAGGCTGACGACGTTGGTCCCGTTGTGCTTCGCCAGCCCCAGCGGGCCGACCTTCCTGTCGGGGTACTGGTGCAGCGTGAAGCGCCGGCTCGGCAGCACCAGGTTCTTGAGGGTCACGAGCATACCCTTGACCAGTCCAATGCCGTACATGGTCAGCCCCCCTCGGCCATGTTCGCCAGCGGGGATGGCACAGGCTCGGGCCTGCGCAGCCTCCCCTGGCCCAGTAGGTGCGCGAATACGACGATGGTCGCAGCGGTGACGGCCCAGTTGATGACCGCCATGATTATCAGCGAGTCGTTCGAGATGACTCCGGCGTCGTCCTGGAAGACCTGCATCTCGATGGCGATCAGGAACATGTTGACCAGGGACATGGGGAAGAGGCCCTTCCACGCGAAGGCCATGATCTGGTCCACGCGCAGCCTGGGCCAGGTCGCCCTGAACCAGACGAGGAAGCAGACGACCGCTATCGTCTTGGCGACGAACCAGACCTGCCCGGGGATGGGATCGAAGCCCTTCGTGCCGCCCAGGAACAGGGCGGTCGCGATGACGGCGGTGGCGATGGGCGCGAGGAACTCGGCGAGCTGGAAGACGGCGAACTTGATGCCGCTGTACTCCGTGTGATACCCGGACCCCAGCTCGGACTCGGCCTCTATCATGTCGAAGGGCGCCCTGCTCATCTCGGCCGACGCGGCGGTCATGAAGACCAGGAAGCCCAGCGGCTGTGTCACCGCGAAGAACAGGCTCTGGCTGCCCACTATGTCCGTCAGGGCGAGGGAGCCCGCCGCCAGCGCGACGCCCACCAGCGCGAGGGCCATGGGCACCTCATAGCTTATGAGCATGGCGACGCCCCTCATCGCGCCGAACAGCGCGTACTTGTTCCTGGATGAGTAGCCGCCCATGAAGACGCCGAACGTGTTGATTCCCGTTACACCGATGATGAACAGCACGCCGACGTTGAGCTGGCCCAGGAAGCTGTTCTCGCCCAATGGGATGACCGCGAAGACCAGCAGCACCGGTATGGCGAGGAAGAGCGGGGCGATGTGGAACACGACGCGGTCGGCCGGCTCGGGCACCACGTCCTCTTTCGTGAGCAGCTTGAGGACGTCGGCGAAGGGCTGGAAGAGGCCGAAGGGCCCCCAGCGGTTCGGGCCGAGGCGCGACTGGAACCTGCCCAGCGCCCGCCGCTCGAACCAGACGTAGATCGCGCCGGACATTACGACGGCGTTGATGACCGCGAAGGCGAGTATGCCTCCGGCCACCAGGAAGGCCATCCACTCCAGCCCGCCCGGCGCCAGGCCGACCACGATGTCGTATAGGTTCTGGAAGCTCATGCGGCCCCGACGCCTCCGATACCTGCCCGAATGTTCGCCATTGTACTACGCAAGGGCTGGGTCACTAGCGGTCGACCTCGCCCATGACGATGTCGGTGCTGCCGAAGATGATGATGAGGTCGCCCATCTTCCATCCGATCAGCAGCTCCTTCAGGACGTTCATGTTGATGAAGGACGGGGCGCGTATCTTGCAGCGGTAGGGGGAGATGCCGCCGTCGCTGACGAGATAGAAGCCCAGCTCGCCCTTGGGGGCCTCGACCGAGGCGTAGGCGTCGCCAGCCGGGGGCCTGATGAAGAAGGGCGCCTCTGTCCTGACAGGCCCGTCCGGGATCTGCTCGACGCACTGCCTGATGATGCGCACGCTCTCGCGCATCTCCTGGATCCTCACGAGGTACCGGTCGAAGGTGTCCCCGACTGCGCCGATCGGCACCTCGAACTCGAGGCGGTCGTATATTTCGTATGGGTCGGCCTTGCGGAGGTCCCACTTCACGCCGCTCGCCCTGAGCATGGGGCCGGTCACCGAGTTGGCCACGGCCGACTCGTCGGTGAGTATGCCCACGTCGCGCGTCCTGGCGAGCACGACCTCGTTGCCGGTGATCAGCCCCTCCAGGTCGTCGATGTACCCGGGCATGTCGCGGGTGAAGACGGCCAGCGAGTCCCAGAACTCGGGCGGCGCGTCCTGCGTCACCCCGCCCGGTCGCATGTAGCTGAGGGTGATGCGCGCGCCGCACAGCATCTCGAACATGTCGAGTATGCGCTCCCGCTCGCGGAAGCAGTACATGAGGGGCGTGCCGGCAAACGTGCCCAGCTCCATCATGAAGAACCCGGTCGAGATGAGGTGGCTGGCTATTCGCTGCAGCTCGGCGGATATGACGCGGAGGTACTGGGCGCGCTCCGGCACTTCTATGCCCGCCAGCTTCTCGACGCTGCGGACGTAGGCCTGGTTGTTCGTCATGCTGGCCACGTAGTCGAGCCTGTCCGTGAGCGTCACGATCTGGACGTAGGTGCGCTCCTCGGCCAGCTTCTCGGTGCCGCGGTGCAGGTAGCCGAAGATCGGCTCGATGTCCAGCACTTCCTCGCCGTCGAAGGTGACGCGGAGTCGGAACACGCCGTGCGTGCTTGGGTGCTGCGGGCCCAGGTTTATGGTTACCGGTTCGGTCTGTATGGTCATGGCTGGCTTCAGTCGGCCCGCGCCGCTACCGTATAAAGTCCTTTCGCAGGGGATGGCCGGGGAACCCCTCCCAGAGCAGGACGCGCTTCATGTTCGGGTGCCCCTCGAAGTGGATGCCCATCAGGTCCCAGATCTCGCGCTCCTGCAGCTCCGCCCCCTTCCAGATGCCCACGGCCGAGTCGATAGCGGGCTCGTCCCTGCCGTACCGCTTCATCTTGATGACGGCGCAGTGGTTCTTCCTCATGGAGAGGAGGTGGTATATGAGCTCGAAGTACTCGACGTAGTCGACGGCGGTGATCGCCCTCAGCGTGGCGAAGTCCAGCTCGGGGTCGTCGTGCAGGAAGCCGCCCACGGTGAGCAGGTCCTCGGGCTCGATCCAGACGTCGGTGCCGTTCCAGCTTACGGCGGCGCCGGGGTGGGCCTCGTTGATGCGCCGCGCGACTTCAGCGCCGTCGAGCTGCCTCATAGCCTATTGGCCGGCGGCCTGGCCCTGGAGCCGGTACCGCTTGATCTTCTCGTGGAGCTGCATGATGCCGTAGAGAAGGGCGTCGGGCCGCGGCGGGCAGCCGGGCACGTACACGTCCACCGGCACGATGTGGTTCACACCGGGGACGACGCTGTACGACTCGTAGTATGGGCCGCCGCTCGTGGCGCATACGCCCATTGAGATGACCCACTTGGGCTCTGCCATCTGCTTGTAGACGCGCTCGATGGCGGGGGCCATCTTCCACGTGACGGTGCCCGCGACGATCATCAGGTCGGCCTGGCGGGGCGACGCGCGGAATGCCTCCATGCCGAACCTTGCCAGGTCGAAGCGCGACATGGCGCTGGCCATCATCTCGAAGGCGCAGCAGGCGAGGCCGAACGAGAGGGGGAATACGGACGACTTGCGGCCCCAGTTGAGCAGCGCGTCCACCGACGTGACGGCGAGGTTGCGCTGGAGGTCGTCGGGGACTTGCACGAGGGGCTCGGCCAGCGGCGACGTGTTGGTCGCCTTGAGGTTGTTGATGTAGTCGCCCTCGGCCTGGTCGACCTCGAGGGTGGTCGTGAAGAGGGGAATGCCGGCGCCGATGCCGGGTCCTCCGGGTTCAGGCGTCATGCTCAGGCCCACTCCAGTGCGCCCTTGCGCCAAGCGTAGAGCCAGCCCACAAGGAGGATGCCGATGAACACGGCCATTTCGAGGAGGATGAAGATGCCGAACTCCCGCGAGAGCACGCCGAAGCTGGCGGCCCAGGGGAACAGGAAGACTACCTCCACGTCGAAGATCACGAATATGAGGGCGATGGAGTAGAAACGGAAGTTGAAGCGGTTCCAGGTGCCCGACATGGTCTCGAAGCCGCACTCGTAGATGCTGAGCTTGATGGCGTCGGGCTTGCTGGGCCTGACCCGGATGAAGGAGAGGAGCCAGGAACCTAGGAGCATCCCCGCGGGGATTGCGAGTGCGACCGCCATGAATATGGCGAGCAGGCCGTATTGGCGAAAGTAGTCGTCGACCATTCAGATCTTCCCTAGTTCGCCGGCAGGCTACCCGGCTGGCATGTACTTTACGACACCGCCCATCCGAAATCAACCGCCGACCGGCCGGAAGGGAGGATCGCGGGGGGCGCAGCACTCTGCGGGCGGACACGTGGGTCCGTCCCTACCTACATGCGACGGGTTCCCGTCTCAACAGGTCGTGAGCAGGTAGCGGTCGGCGGATCTGGCCGGCCGGGCCTACTCCAGGTCGACGTCGCCGCTTGCGCCGCCTGTCTTGCGGACCAGCCTGACGGACTGGATGGTCGTGCCCCTGTCGACGGCCTTGACCATGTCGTAGACGGTGAGCGCGGCGACGCTGACGGCCGTCAGCGCCTCCATCTCCACGCCGGTCTTTGCGGTGGTCGCGGCGGTCGCCTCGATCTCGACCGCCGACCGGGCCTCGTCGATCCGCAGGTCCACCGAGACCTTGTCCAGCGGCAGGGGGTGGCATAGCGGGATGAGCTCGGACGTCTTCTTGGCGGCCATGATCCCGGCGACCCGGGCCACGCCGAGCACGTCGCCCTTCTCCATGGCGTTCTTGCCGACGAGTCGCAGCGTCTCGGGCTCCATCACGACGGCGCCCCTGGCCACGGCAACCCGCTGGGTGACGGCCTTTGCGCCGACGTCGACCATGCTGGCCCTGCCCTCGTCGTCGACGTGGGAGAGCTGGGAGCCCCCGCCGACAGCCGCCCTGGGATTTGACTGCTGGGTCGCAAGCCTGTCGGCCCTTTCGTTCATGGGGTGGCCGGCATGTCCGCGAATCCACTGCCAGGACACGTCGCGGACGGCCGTCTCCCGGTCCAGCTTCGCCCACAGGTCCTGGTTCTTTCGCCGCTTCCAGTTCTTTGTCATGGTGTTGACGACGTACTGGCTGTCGCTGTAGACGGTCACCTGGGCCCCGCTGGGTACGGATGCCAGACCCTCTATGACGGCGGTCATCTCCATCCTGTTGTTGGTCGTTTGGGGTTCATCCCCGCTGATCTCTCGCGTCTGCCCGTCCCTGAGGATTACGGCGCCCCAGCCCCCCTTGCCAGGGTTCCCTGAGCACGCGCCATCCGTGTATATCTCGATCATCGCCGGGACCTCCGGTCCATCGATTATGGCGACCATTGTAAGAGATGCGCGGGGCTCCCACACCCTTGGGGCGGTTGCGGTATGCTTACGGCACTCACAGCAACCGGTGGAGGCGGCGAAATGGAGCAACGGGACCGTGTCCGGTACAACCTGGCCTGGGGGAGCGCGACGTCGACGGCCCCGGAGCGCGACCGCAACCTGTCGGTGGGCGAATACCTGAAGCGCCGGTACGATAAGGCGTCGAAGTCGCTGTCTTTCAACGCGACATCGGCGGAGGAGATGGAGGAGTGGCGAAGGGCGTTTTCCGCCAGGGTGAGGGAGTGCCTGGGCCCTTTCCCCGAGTCCTGCTTCCTGGACCCGGAGGTGATCGAGTCGGTCGACACCGGCCCGTACCGTCGGGAGAAGGTGCTGTACAACTCGGAGCCCGACATGGCCGTCGTCGCCTACGTCTTCGTGCCCAACGACATCGTGCCGGGGGAGCGGCGGCCCGGGATCCTCGCATGCCACGGGCACGGCCACGGCAAGGACGACCTGGCGAACATCGATCACGGCGAACGGGTCAGGCAGGCCCGCATCGCCGACCTGAACTACGACTACGCCCACCAGCTTGCTCTGCGGGGGTACGTGGTGGTCGCGCCGGACTGGCGGGCCTTCGGGGAGCGGGGCCTGGGGGGCAACTTCGGGCAGAGGGACGCGTGCAACGTCTTCTTCATCAAGGGGATGCTGATGGGCGTGAATCTGCTGGCGCTGAACGTGTGGGACGCCCTCCGCAGCGTCGAGTACCTGCAGCTCAGGCCCGAGGTGGACCCCGGGCGGATCGGCTGTGTGGGACTTTCGTATGGCGGGACCATGACCCTTTACACGGCGGCCCTCGACGAGCGCGTCAAGTGCGCCGTGGTGAGCGGGTACCTCAACTCCTTCGAGGCGTACGCGGTGGGGATGGGCAACACCTGCGGCGCGCAGACCCCCCACGGCCTGCTGGAGTACGGCGAGTCGTCGGACGTAGGGTGCCTGATCGCGCCGCGCCCGCTGCTCATCGAGTCGGGAGCGCAGGACGACGGCTTCCCGATCGAGGCCAGCCGGGAGGCATCCGCGGCGGTCAGGCGGGCCTACGAGGTGGCGGGCGTGCCCGAGCGATTCGACGTGGACGAGTTCGACGGCGGCCACCAATGGAGCGGGCGCAAGGCCTACGACTGGCTCGACCGCTGGCTCCGCAACGGCGACGAGCCAGTCCCTTCCTCCTGAGGAGGCGAGACCTTGCACAGCCGTCATTCCCGCGAAGGCGGGAATCCAGAGGGGTGGGGCGTGGGCAGGACAACGCCGTGAAGCCGGGGTTCGTGCTGCTGGGCGTGTTCGTGGCGGCCATATGGGTGCTGGCCGGGGTCGACTCCCTGATGGACAACCGGCTGGCCGAGTACGGCATCGTCCCCCGCACCATGGACGGCCTGTGGGGCATACCACTCGCGCCGTTCCTGCACGGCGGCTTCGGCCACGTCCTGTCCAACACGGTCCCGCTGCTGATGCTGGGCGGGCTCGTGGCGACGCGGGGCTGGCAGACCCTCCTCGGCGTGACCCTGTTCGTGGTGCTGCTCGGCGGGGCTGGCGTCTGGCTGGTCGCGCGCGGCGGCTCCCACATCGGCGCCAGCGGCCTCGTGTTCGGGTACTTCGGCTACCTGGTAGCGAGGGGCTGGTACGACAGGCGCATCGTGTCGATACTCATAGCGGTCGTCGTGATCGTGGTGTACGGCAGCCTGCTATTCGGCGTGCTGCCAACGGACGGCCGCGTCTCATGGGAGGGCCACCTGACGGGGCTGATAGCCGGAGTGCTGGTGGCGAGGTTCGGGAAGGCTAGCCGCGAAGAGGACGTGGAGGAGGAGCCCTCAGACTTCTAGCGGCGTCTGGCTCAGGTTAGAATGACAGGAGGAGGAGACTATGACGACCGTGTCGGAGCTACAGAAGGTCATCCTGGGCCTGTCCGAGGCAGAATACGCTGAACTGCGCGGCTGGCTGCTGGACGAGGACTGGGAGCGATGGGAGCGGGAGTTCGACGAGGATGTGAGGGCTGGCAAGCTCGACGCTCTCGCGGCTGAGGCGTTGGAGGCCAAGGCCAACGGCGATCTTAGGGACCTGCAGGACCTTTAGGTGCACAGGACGGGTCCACACTTCTGGCGGCGTTTCCAGGAGTTGCCCGCGCCCGTGCAACAGACGGCCCGGCGCAACTTCGAGCTCTTACAAGCGAATCCTAGACATCCTTCTTTGCGTTTCAGAAGTGTTGGACGCTATTGGTCCGCCCGCGTCGGCGCTTCCCACCGAGCGGTGGCTATCCAAGATGGCGGAGACTTCATCTGGTTCTGGATCGGTCTCCACGACGAGTACCTGCGGGTCATTGGGCGGTAGAGGCTTGATTCATGCATGCTCCATCTAGACGTGCTGTCCTAGCCACGATAGGTGAGGTGAATGTCATGAAGGAGCGGATCTAGCGCCGCCTAGCCCATAGTAGGGCGCCTGTGGCCAGGAGTAGGACGACGATGCCTGCGGCGCCGCCTATGATGGGGAGGAGACCTACGCCGCCGGTGGAGGCGCTGCTGCCCTCGGTGATTACCAGGCCGTTTGCGCCTTCGGGGAGGATCTGCAGGGTCTTGAGGAACTCGATCACGGCCGCCTGGTCGTCCTGGGAGAGGGCGGCGAAGCTGTCGCGGGCTTCCTGGGCCTCGCCGCCGTGGGCGAGGATGGCCTCGGAGATGAGGGTGGCCCTGCCGTGGTGGAGGAATGGCGGCTCGCTGGCGAAGCCCCACAGCTTGCGGGTCAGCCACTCGTCGGTGGGCACGCCGTCCTGGATCAGCACCTCGTTGTCGAGCAGGTCGCCCATCCTGTGGCGCTTGAGGTCGGTGAAGGCGGGCACGAGCACGCTGCCGTCCGGCTGGCGCTGCAGGTGCGGGCCGGGCCCGGCTGACGTGAGGTCGACCAGCAGGGGTGAGTTGACGTCGGTGGGCTGGAGCTTGCCGCGCGGGTTGAAGGGGCTGGGCTCGGCGAATACGGGGTTGTCGACCCGCAGCTCGGGGATGTGGCACGAGACGCAGTCGATGGACGAGAAGAGCTCGCGGCCCTTCTCGACCGCGGCCCTCGCCTCAGGGTCGGCGGGGAGGACCCGGCCGGGCACCGGCAGTGTCGCCTGGAACACCACGAGGGCCGTCATGTCGCCGCGCGTCAGCTCGTCGACGTAGCCGTCGCGGTCGAAGTCCACGCCGTCGCGGAACTGCTCCGAGGCCTGCATCCCGAAGTGGGAGTTCATGGCTTTCACGCCGAACTCGCGGAGCGAGACGACGACGCCCTTCTGCTGGAAGGGCCGTATCACCAGGTCGTTGTCGACGCCCTCCAGCTCGCTGAAGTCGATGGTGGCGTCGCGGTGGGCGGTGATGCGCCCGAAGCTGACGCCCTTGGTCACCAGGTCGACCGTGACGTCGTTGCCGGTGCGCCGCGCCTCCTCGATGGCCTTTTCAGCGGTGGCCTTGAGCTCTACGGTCATCTCGCGCGCCAGCAGCTCGATCCAGCCCGACCCGAACAGACCCAGGGAGCCCCTCTCGCTGCCGATGCTCATGAGGGTGTGGGTCTCGTTGTTGTCGCCCGGCCCGCCGTCGAAGGTGGCGAAGGGCAGCCGGTCGGCCAGGACGAAGACGTTGGCGGCGTTGCCGGCCCCGCCGCCGGCGCGCGGCGTCGTATGGCACTCCAGGCACGTGTTGGCGTCGGGGGCGGAGATGCGGTTGAAGTTGTCGGGGAACTCGTGCCTCGGGCGCGGGTTGCCGATGCTCACGTTGTTCCTGCGCTCCACGTCGGCGGTCTCCGGCCTGCCCGCGCCGTCCAGGGTGTTGAAGGGCGCGCTGAACAGCAGCTCGCCGCGCCGGATGATCTCGTCGATGGACATGTCGCCGCTGCTGATCGCCTTCTGGTCGGTGTGCTCGGCGATGGCGGGCGCTTCGCCGATCGTGGGCGGCTCGGCCCCCTCCGCGGCCCCGCACGCGGCCAGGACGACGGCTGCGGCCGGTAGGAGCGCCGCGGCG
Source organism: Dehalococcoidia bacterium (assembly GCA_034420735.1). Classification (GTDB taxonomy): domain Bacteria; phylum Chloroflexota; class Dehalococcoidia; order Lucifugimonadales; family CAJWER01. Next base: position 10,611 of record DAOULA010000077.1, on the reverse strand, counting down.
ATTATGCTGCGCTTTGCACGGTCGATCATGGCTCCAAGATACCACCAGCGCGCGGAATCCGCCCCAACGTTCGGGCGTCAGTTCGGCTCGGTTATCGTGATCCTCCGGTTCGGCTCGACCGACGAGACGGTCTGTACCGCGCCGCTGGGCCACCGGACAACGATCTCGTCGACGATGTCCGCGTCGCCCAGGCCGAAGTGGGGCGGGACCATCGGGTGGCCCATGAAGCTGCGCCCGCTGGCCACCTCGCGGACCTGGGTCAACCCTCCGGCCTTTACCGTAATACGCGCGCCGATGCCGTCCCGGTTGCTGGCCGTGCCGACGGTCTCGACGACGAGCCAGCTGCGTCCGTACTCGCAGCGGTTCCTGTACAGGGTCGTCTCGCCGCCGAGGTTGCCGATGTACAGGTCCAGGCACCCGTCGTTCTCGATGTCCAGGTAGCCCAGGCCGCGGCCCACGCCCGGGTCGTCCGCGCCGCTGACCACCGACAGGTTGTTGAAGGTCCCGTCGCCCTTGTTTCGCAGCAGGACGTTGTGCTGCTCGCGCAGGTACGACGGCACGTCGTCGACGCCGGGCAGCCTGAGGTAGCCACTGACCATGTATATGTCCTCGAAGCCGTCGTTGTCGTAGTCGAAGAAGACCGAGCCCCAGGTCACCCGGTCCTCCGTGCCTATCTTCGCCACCTCGACGCCCGCCGGGCCGGCCATGTCGGTGAAGGACATGCCGTCGCCGTTGTTCCTGAGCAGCACCGTTGCGCCGATGTTGGTCATGAAGATGTCGAAGTGGCCGTCGTTGTCGTAGTCGCCGACGGTCATGCTCATGCCGTAGATGGGCACGCCCGCGTTGGACTCGCCGGACACGTCGGTGAAGGTCCAGCCGCCGTCGTCCGAGGGCCCGTCGTTGCGCCAGAGCACGTTGGGCTGCACGTTAGGCCCCCAGTCGTTAACGACGTAGAGGTCGGGGTCGCCGTCCGAGTCGTAGTCGAGCCAGCCGGGCTGGAATCCCGCGCCCCAGAGGCTGCCTATCGCCTCGCCGTAGAGGTTCTTCTTGCGCGGGCCGGTGTCGCCGAGCATCGGGGTTACGTCGGTGAACGAGCCGTCGCCGTTCGCGTGGTAGAGGGCGACGATGCCGACAGCGAGGTAGAAGTCGCCGCTGACCAGCGTATCGGGGTCCAGCTCCTTCAGGTGGCGCACCACCATCAGGTCGAGGAAGCCGTCGCGGTCGTAGTCGCCCCAGGCGCACCCGGACGAGCGGAGGCTCCGGTCGTCGTCGCCCACCTCGGCCTGGTCCGTCACGTCGGTGAACGTGCCGTCGCCGTCGTTGCTGAAGAGCTTGCTGGTGCCGTAGTTGGTGAGGAACAGGTCCTTGTCGCCGTCGTTGTCGTAATCCGCCGCGCACCCGCCGTTGGAGTGGCCGTCGATGTCGTCGACTCCGGCGGCCACGGCCACGTCGGTGAACGTGCCGTCGCCGTTGTTGCGGAATAGGGCATTGGGGCCGATGGAGTCTGTGACGTAGATGTCCTCCAGGTCGTCGTTGTCGAAGTCGAACACGACGACGCCCGCGCCTATGGGCTGCACCTCGGTCTCGACCTCGTGGTGCCTGAAGCGGACGCCCGCAGAGTCGGTCACGTCGACGAAGATGGTCTGGCGCTCGCCGCTTGCCGTCCTGCGCTGCCGGGTCGGGTTCGGGGTAGAGGTCTTGAGCGCCGGGGTAGGCTCGACCGTCGGGACAGCCGTGGGCACGGCTGTAGGCTCCGCGCCGCCGCCGCAGGCCAGGGCGGCCATTGCAATCGCGGCTGCGAGAGTCAACAGGACGGGTACGCGCATTCGAGCTAAGCGGTGCTCCATGGTGTAGGATTCTACATCCGGGCGCGGTGGCGTGGAAGGGCGGGGATCGCCAGTTCCTTCTCCCCTGGTGGGAGAAGGTTAGGATGAGGGGGAATTCGGGAGTCACCCTCACCCTTCGACAGGCTCAGGGCAGGCTCTCAATCCTCTCCCGTCAAGGGAGAGGAGGCCATTAGGAGGCTCGCTATGTCACACATTCGCATAGGAAAGGGCTCCAGCAGGGGCGGGTACCTGCTGCCGGAGCTCGACTACCGGGGGTGCAAGGCGGTGCGGGCCGGCGACCAGGTCTTCCTGGTAGGCGCGACCGGCCTGACGATGGACGGCGGGTTCGTCGGGGAGGGCGACCCAGCCGCCCAGGCGGACAACGCCATGAGGGTGGTGCGCACCCTGCTGGAGGAGGCGGGCGCGCACATGGAGGACATCTGCAAGGTGACGACGTACGTCACCGACATTGCGCACCGCTGGAAGGTCTACCCTGTGCTCGCCGAGCACCTGCGCGGCGTCAACCCTGTCTCGACCGGGCTGGTCATATCCGGCCTGGCGCGGCCCGAGCTAGACTTCGAGATCGACGTCTTCGCAGTGGTGCCCAGGGACGGCGGCGAGCACCGGCGGTTCCGCCTGTTGAACACCAGCACGAAGGACCCTATGTTCAACGGCCTCGACTACGGCCTGGCAAGGGCCGTGCGCGCCAACGACCTCGTCTATCTGCAGGGCCAGACGGGCTGGACCTTCGACGGAGACTTCGTAGGGCTGGGAGACCCGGCGGCCCAGGCGGACAACGCGATGCGGTGCGTCAGGGCGCTGCTTGAGGAGGCGGGATCGCGCATGGAGGACATCTGCAAGGTGATCACCTACGTTAAGGACGCGTCCGTCCGGCAGGCCGTATACCCGGTGCTGGCCGAGCACATGCGCGGGGTGAGGCCGGTATCGACGGGTGTGGTGGTGGAGGGATTCGGGCGCCCGGAGGTCGACTTCGAGATCGACGTCTTCGCCGTGGCTTCGTGACGATGGGTCGCAAGCTGGCCCACCTAAGGTCTGTCGCGGAGCATTACCTCGCGTGCAAGGCCCATGGCCTCCTCGGCGTCGCGCCTGTTCTCGGGAGCCATTGCCCGATAGCCCTCTTCCATTAGGTCTCGCACATGTGACTCCGCCGCTTGGTCCAGGAGTCTTGCGACCACGCCGCTGCGGGTCGTCGACCATTCCTCCGCCAGACGGTCGGCGAAGGCGAGTGAGTCCTCCGATAGTCGTATCGTGACCTTCTCTACTCCTGTACTATCCATGCTGCTTGAAGCCCCAGGACATCATATATCATTCCCCCACCGCTGAGTGCACGAGGAGGAAGGGATGCGCGAAGAACGGCTGGTGTTCACGGCGCTGAGATCACGAAACTACGACGAGGTGGTCCGGTTCTACCGAGACATCATCGGTGTCCCGCTCTTGGAGGAGGACCATCCGCCTGATGGCGTCCACAGCGAGTATTCCTGGCACAACTCGTACCTACACTTCGCGATCTTCAAGTGTGCGCCCGACCAGGAGCCCACGCGGGTGGAGCTCTCGTTCAGCACCAATGACCTCGAGGCGGTCCACGCCAAGGCGGTCGCGGCAGGTGTGCCAGTCGAACGAGCGCCTAGTCAACGTTCATGGGGGTTCAGCGCCGACTACCTGGACCCGGACGGCAATCCGGTCGGCGTCACCGAGATGTCACGCTCCACTTAGCAAGCATAATCGGCCCCATTGGGCCGCTTCCATCAACGGTCCCCTTCCAGCTTCTTGACCTCGGCAAGCGCGTCCTCGATTTCGTTTGGATCGTACCCCAGCTCAAGCGCCTTGTTCAAATCGACTCTTGCCTTTGACGGGTCGCCATGCCGCGAATGGGCCAAACCCCGCCCGTAGTACGAATTAGGGTCGCTCTCGTCGAGGGCGATGGCGGCATCGTAGTCTTGAATCGCCCTGTCATATTCGCCCTTCCTGTAGTAGGCCAAACCCCGCCCGTAGTACGAATTAGGGTCGCTTTCGTCGAGGGCGATGGCGGCATCGTAGTCTTGAATCGCTCTGTCATATTCGCCCTTCATGTAGTAGGCGCTGCCTCTGCCGTTGTAGGGATAGGGATGATTCTCGTCCAGGCGGATTGCGGCATCGTAGTCTTGAATTGCCCTGTCATATTCGCCCTTCATGTAGTAGGCGTTGCCTCTGTCGTTGTAGGGATAGGGGTCATTCTCGTCGAGGCGGATTGCGGCATCGTAGTCTTGAATTGCCCTGTCGTATTCGCCCTTTTCATGGTAGGCGTCGCCTCTGCCGTTGTAGGCATAGGGATCGTCCTCGTTGAGGCGGATTGCGGCATCGTAGTCTTGAATCGCCCTGTCATAGTCGCCCTTTTCGAAGTAGGCTTTCCCCCTGATGTAGTAGAAATCATGGTCGTCTTCATCAAGGCCGATGGCGGTATCGTAGTCTTGAATCGCCCTGCCGTACTCTCTCTTCGCATAGTAAGCCCATCCCCGGTTGTAATAGAAAATGGGGTCGTTTTCGTCGAGGCGGATTGCGGCATCGTAGTCTTGAATTGCCCTGTCGTATTCGCCCTTTTCATGGTAGGCGTCGCCTCTGCCGTTGTAGGCATAAGGATCGTCCTCGTTGAGGCGGATTGCGGCATCGTAGTCTTGAATCGCCCTGTCATAGTCGCCCTTTCCGAAGTAGGCGTGCCCCCGGTCAGCATGAGTCTGGGACTGATTGGGGTTGTGATGGATGGCGGTGCTATAGTCTTCAATCGCCTTGTCGTATTCACCCTTGCTGTAATGGGCCGATGCCCGGTCTATATAAGCATTAACGTATGGAATGATCGCGATGGCCCTGTCGAAGTCTTGAATTGCCCTGTCGTATTCGCCCAGCGCGTTGTAGACCCCTCCACGATTGCCATACGCCCACCGAAAGTCCGGACTCAGACTAATGACCTTGTCGTAGTCTTGAATTGCCCTGTCCAGTTCGCCCTTTAGACGATATACGTTTCCCCGGCCGTTGTAGGCATGAACATAGTTTGGGTCTAGGAGGATGACCATTTCATAGTCTTGAATTGCCTTGTCGTGCTCGTCTTTCTGGGAGTGGGCAAGCCCGCGGGCGTAATAGACTTCAGGGTTGCCGGGATCGAGGCCAATCGCCGTGTCGAAGTCCTGGATCGCTTTGTCGAAGTCACGTCTGAATCGATAGACACCCCCCCGAACGAAGTACGTCTCCGCATTATTGGACCCCAGGCGAATAGCCTCACTGAGACGCTCAATCGCCATATCGAAATCCTGGTCGGCTCTGTCTGTCTGCCTCCAGCGGTTGTAGACCGATCCTCGACCTATGTAGGCGTCAGCACTACCTGGATCGAGGTCGATGGCCCTGGTGCAGTCCTCAACGGCTTGTTCGAGCAGGGCTTCACCTTCGCCTCTACGCAGGCGGGGGGGACCATAGTGGTACATGGCCGTGTAGGCGGCTCCCCGCTTCACGTATGCGTCGACGTTGGTTGGGTCACTTCGAATGTCCTCGCTCAACGTCTCAATTGCCGCTTCGATAAAGGCCTCACGACCGGCGGGATTCGGCTCAATCAGGAGAACATAATCATGCAAGGTAGTGGGAAAGTCTCGCGACGGTTGGGAAGCAGGCCCAGGAGTCGACGATGCGGCAGCGGTTGTAGGCGTTACAGGCTCGGATGTGGGCGTTGGCGTTGGATCGTCGCCACAGGCGGTCATTACAAGTGTAATGGCAAACCCGGCTAGCGCCGCTCGAAGCCATGCAGCCGAGCCAGTGGGCACGCTCCACCTAGCACGCACAATTGGCCTCCCTAGACCCTATCTCATGACCATAAGACTTGATGAAGGACTTCCCCGCTGTCGCGGAGACCTTTGCGTAACCCCTCGCCGGTAGGGGCGGACCCATGTGTTCGCCCGCTGGGCGCGCCATCACCGAGGCTGGCCCACCACCCCTGAATGGGGGACGTTCCTGGGCCAGGAATCCGGCTTTCGCCTGGATGACGGATATTCAGATGTCTGCTGGCGCGAGAGATGGTCCGTGAGAAGCTCGCGGTACGATTCGAGGTCGGGGACATCGGCGCCGGGGGTCTTGGCGCGGTCGTCCCAGGTGCGGACTCGTACCTGGGACTTCCAGTTGGGCGACCTCGTGAATTCCTCCAGCTCCTCGGGGGACATGGGGCCGCCCTGGCGCCGGAGGGATTCGACGCTGACGTCGGACAGCGTCGCCGCGTAGTCGCCGTCCGTGGCGACGAGATAGCGCTTGGCGGCGACGTGGCCGCTGACGATGTCGGCGACGTCATCTGAGAAGCCCAGCTCCCTGAGGGCCTGGCCCCCAAGGCGGTCGTGTGCGACGACGCCGACGCTGGTCATCTTCCTCCCTTCGACGGGCCAGATGTGGCCGATGTCGTGCAGCAGGGCGGCGATGATCTCCTGGTCGGTCCCGTCGTCCTGGCGGGCGTTGTGGGCCGCCTGCAGGGCATGTTCGAGCTGCGAGACTCTTTCGCCGTGGTACTCCGCCTGTCCTTCGGTACTGTAGAAGTCGATAACGCGGTCAGCCGTCGCCGCCGGGTCGGCATTCATGGCAGCCTCCTTCATTCATGGCGGGCCACTTGGGGGCGCTTCAATGCTCTCTTCAAGCCGGAGTTTATTCCAGCAAATTGCGGAGTGCAACGGGCAGCCGGTTCGGACCAGGGTCGTCGCCCCGGGCTGTGCTAGACTACGGCCCAATATCAAGGGTGACGGCGCACCACGGAGGTCAACCCGATGGGTAGAGTTAACAAGGTAATAGAACTGCTGGAGCAGGGCCAGCCCGTAATTTCGACAGGAGCCACTGCGCTGACGTACGAGGCCGGGCTGGCCCAGGCGCAGACGTGGTCGGACATGATACAGGTGGAGTTCGAGCATCACGCGTTCGACACGGTGGGCCTGTACCAGTACATGAGGGGGCTGCACGCGGGCGGCCCGACGAAGAGCGGCCACCCGACGCCGACTGTGATCTGCACGCTGCCGTCCAACTGCATCAGCCCGGAGGAGGTGCGGTACAACGCATGGCAGACGCGACATGTGCTCGCGGCAGGCGTGCATGGCATCCTGCACACGCACACCCGCAGCGCCGAGGCCGTGAAGTGGTTCGTGGCCACGGCCAGGTACCCGTTCCAGACCATCGGCATGGACCAGGGGATACCCGAGGGCCTGCGCGGCGGGGGCGGGCAGGGGCAGCCGGCCGAGATCTGGAACGTGGAGCCCTCGCGCTATGTCAGGATCGCCGATCCGTGGCCTCTCAACCCGGAGGGCGAGCTGTTCCTGGGGCTCAAGATCGAGGACAGGCACTGCCTGCCGGACGCCGACAACATCGCCGGCGTACCGGGCATATCGTGGGCAGAGTGGGGGCCGGGCGACATGGGCATGTCCTTCGGCGACCCCGACGGCCACGACGCGCCCTATCCGCCCCACATGGACCAGGCGCGCGCAACCGTCAAGTCGGCGCTGGACAAGGCAGGGGCGGCCTTCTACTGCTCGTGGAAGGACGATTCCATGACGGACGAGGAGATCGTCCTCTACCTGATTGAGAACGAGGGATCGAAGATCGTCCCCGCACCCAACGCGGAGGTAGCGGACTTCGTCCGGAGGAAGTACGGCCGCACTATGCCCTGGTAGCCTGCCGGACTTGCCGCCGGCCGGGCCGGGCAGTCTTGTGCCTCCGGGCTGGCGGAGTTCCGGGGCAGCCCCGCGTCTGTTGACGCTAATGGGCCGCGCGTCATAGAATTGGGCCGCCGTTGCGGGAGGCAGCCAAGGGGCGTTCCGAATGTCCTGCGGCATCCTGTGACAGGCGGCTCACACACGATCTCGAGGAGGAGAATCAATGCGACTTGCTCGCTTTCTTGCGCCCGGATATTCGAGCCCCGCTGTAGGTGTAATCGACGACGACGACAATGTGAGTGAGGTCCACGGCTCCGGCGGAGACGTGGGCACCCTGCTCCTGCTGGACAAGGAGGCGCTTGGCAAGGTTGCCTGCACCTCCCTCAGGACGCACAAGCTCGACGACGTGCGCCTGCTGCCGCCGGTCGGCAACCCGGGCAAGATATTCGCCCTGGCCGGCAACTACCACCCGCACGACTCCCTGCGCGACGTCAACGTGGACGTGGAGATCCCCAAGTTCTTCATCAAGCCCATCACGGCCCTGATAGGTCACGGGGACGATATCCCCAACACGCAGGGCAGCGCGACGATCAACACGGTCGAGGAGATCGAGCTGGGCGTGGTCATCGGCAAGCCCGGCAAGGACGTTTCGCTGGAAGACGCGATGGACCACGTCTTCGGCTACACGATCATCAACGACTTCTCCGGGCGCGACCTGAACCTGAGCCCGGACAGGCAGGCTGCGCAGGACCCCCATGGCGAGGACTGGTTCGAGTGGCTGAACGGCAAGTGGCTGGACGGCTTCTGCCCCGTCGGCCCCTGGATCAGGCTGGCCGAGGACGTGGCAGACCCCACCAACCTGCAGGTGACCACGGTGGTCAACGGCGACGTGCGCGTGGACGGCAACACCAGCCGGATGCTCTTCGACATACCGCACCAGATCGCCTACATATCCAAGCTCACCACCATCGAGCCCGGCGACATGATCGCCACCGGCGTCGTTCCCCTCGCGCCGGGCACGGATGACGAGATCTTCATCCAGCCGGGCGACCTGGTAGAGGGCGTCGTGGAGGGTGTCGGAACGCTATCAAACCGGGTCGCCAGCTAGGCGGGCCCGCAGAAAAGAGGAAGTGCAAAGATGAAACTGGTTCTGTTCAACGACTTCACACCCGGCGTCCTGAAAGGCGACTCGGTGGTAGACATATCCGGCGCTGTGTCAGACGTTCCCCACATCGACGCGCAGACGTGGATGAACGGCATCATCGGGAACTTCGACAGCCTCCGCGGCGGCATCGAGAGCGCCGTTGCGGCGTCCGACGGCGTTCCCCTGGACAGCGTGCGCCTGCGGGCCCCGCTGCCCGAGCCGGGCCGCCTAGTCTGCATGGCGGGCAACTACAAGGAGGGCAAGCCGTCGGGCCCCTACGGCGACCGGGACGCCTTTCTCAAGTCGCCGTCCGCGATCATCGGCGACGGCGACACCGTCGTCCTGCCGGACTGCCCCGCGCCCCACTTCCACCACGAGGGCGAGTTGGGCATCGTCATCGGCAAGACGGCCGATCACGTCTCGGCGGACACCGCCGCGGACAACATCTTCGGATTCGTGCAGTTCATAGACGTGTCGGCCAGGGGGATCGACCCCAACGGCAACAGCAGCTTCTTCTGGGGCAAGTCGTGGGACACCTTCGCGCCCATCGGGCCCGCCATCGTCACCGCCGACGAGGTGGGGGACCCCCAGAACCTGGACGTGAAGCTCTGGGTCAGCGGCGACATCCGGCAGGATCTCAACACGTCGGACATGGCTAGGTCGGTCTACGAGGTGGTCGAGTTCGTCTCATGGGTCACGACCGTTAAGCCGGGCGACGTGATCTCGGCCGGCACGAACCACCAGGGCCTGGGCCCGATCCAGGACGGCGACAAGATCGAGATGGAGATCGAGGGCTTCGGACCGAGGCTCACGGTCAACGTCAAGGACGACTGGAAGCGCACGTGGCCGCGCCAGACCCTCTCGCAGATGACGGCCTTCGAGTCGTCGGTCCGCGCCAAGGTAGGCGGCTAGCTCTCCCTGAGCCCTCTCCCTCGACGGGAGAGGGCTTGGCCTGGGTGAGGGCGAAAACCCCCTCTCCCTCGACGGGAGAGGGCTTGGCCTGGGTGAGGGCGAAAACCCCCTCTCCCTTGACGGGAGAGGGTTGGGGTGAGGGTGGATTGGGGCGTCCTGACCGCCGCTAGTCGAAGGTCAGGACGCTCCGGGCGACCTCGCCCTTGCCGAGTGCCTCGAATGCGGCGTCCGCCTCCTCGAGCGGGTAGCTGCGCGTGATCAGCTCGTCCAGCCGCAGCCTGCCCGCCTTGTAGAGTGCCAGGAGCCGCGGGAACTCGATCTGCGGCCTCGCGGTCCCGTACATCGAGCCGATCACCGTCTTCTCCTGCATCAGCTCGCGGGCGTCTATGGTCACCGGCGTCTCCTCGGGCGCGTGCCCGACCCACACGGTGACGCCGCGCCTGCGCGTGCACTGGATGCTCTGCACGAAGGGCGCCTCGACCAGGCCTATCGCCTCGAAGGCGTAGTGAGCGCCGAGGCCGCCCGTCAGCTCCATGATCCGCTCGACCGGGTCGTCCCTCGATGCGTTGACCGCGTGGGTCGCGCCGAACTCCATCGCCATGTCCAGTTTGTTGTCGAGGATGTCGACGGCGATGATGGTCGTCGCCCCGGCGATCTCCGCGCCCTGCATGCAGTTCAGCCCGACGCCGCCCGCGCCGAACACGGCCACCGTCGTGCCCGGTTGCACGCGGGCCGTGTTGATGGCCGCGCCGACGCCGGTCGTGACCCCGCAGCCCACCAGCGCGGCCTGGGCGAAGGGCACGTCCCCGTCGATGGGCACCGCCGCGATCTCCGGGACCGTCGCGTACCCGGCGAAGGTGCCGAGATGGGCCAGGCGGTTGACGGTAGCGCCGTCGTTTCGTCGCCGGTATCTCGGGCTCTCCATAGGGCTGTAGCAGACGTTCGGCCAGCCCTTCTGGCACGCCTCGCATAGCCCGCAGTTCGCCTTCCACGAGAGGATGACGTGGTCGCCTGGCTTGACGTTGGTCACGCCCGGCCCGGTCGCCTCCACGACGCCCGCGCCCTC